>CAZNUN010000012.1:0-101127 GCA_964576275.1 uncultured bacterium
TAATAATTCAATTTTTATTATTTGTTCCAGCAACACAAACTGACTATTATACCCAAGATGACAGAGGAGGGCAGGGGGCTGATTTCGCCTGGTTACACCGCTCCTGCGGTGTAACCAGATAAGGTCTGACAGCGCTTTAATGATTAAGATTGACTGAGCCAACCGACCTTCGGAAGGATGGCCCACTCCGCTCAGTCATTCTGTAGGCAGGGGAATTTTCCCTGACTCAAACGCCCGGGTTGGCCGACCAAAAAATATCTGGTGCATAGCCTGGAATGCGGGGCGGATGACTATCTCACCGAACCGCATTATTTCCCGGCAGGAATTGCTTGAGAATGTCTGGAACACGAGCGGCGAAATCGAGACGCGCACAGTTGACATTTTCATTGCCCGCCCGCGTAAATATTTCGAGCCTAATCCCAGGAAGCCGGTCTGTTTACAAAGGTTGGGTGGCAGAATCCTTTATCAAATCCAATGACCTAATGCCAGATTGACCATGAATGGATCCAATTGTAGATTGGAGGTTGGAGATTGAATATTGCCTGCCCGATTGAATGCGTCAGCGGTCAGGCGGGGAGATTTCTCCGCTGGAGCCCCTTCGGGGCAAATTGCATGACTGACTGATTGCATGAATGTATGATTGAATGGATGCCTCATTGACCTAATGCCTTAATAACCTAATGCCTTAATGACCTAATGACCATAAATGACCATCCCTGACAATTCCTGACTACTGAATGACTATGAATGACGCCGCGCCAGCGGCTAATGGCCATTGAATGACTATTGTATGACAATTGAATGACCCCGCCAGCAGCGGGGAGTGACCACAGATGACGCTTATTGTCAAAAGTCCGTAATAATTTCCGTCAAATCACTTGGCAAATTGCCGGTTAATGATTAAAATTTTCCACTGGATATGGAAAAGAAAGAAACGATATATTTTATTGATGGCTCGGCGCTGGCTTACCGCTCCTATTTTGGTACTATCCGCAACCGACTGGCAACCTCGAAAGGCCAGCCGACCGGAGCAGTTTACGCTTTTGTCAACTCGCTAAAACGGATCATCGAGGAAGTCAAACCCGATTACCTTGCTATGGTATTCGATGCTCCGGAAAAGACCTTTCGGCATCAGCTTTACCCCGACTATAAAGCCACCCGCGAAGCCATGCCGGAAGACCTGTCGGCTCAGTGGCCGGTTATGTTTGATATCGTGAAAGCGATGAATATTCCGGTGATAACCCTGCCGGGTTTTGAGGCCGATGATGTCATCGGAACCCTGGCCAAATCCGCCCAAACGAGCGGGCTGAGGGTTTATATGGTCACCGGTGATAAAGACTTTATGCAGCTGATCGGGGATGATATTTTCGTCTATAAACCGGCTTCCGGCCAAAAGGAAGTCGAGATCATTGATCGTCAGGGAGTGCTTGAAAAATGGGGAGTGCAACCCGAACAGATCGCGGATTATCTCGGACTGGTTGGCGATCCCACCGACAATATTCCAGGCGTCAAAGGCATCGGTCCGGCCAAAGCCCAGCCCCTGCTGACCAAATGGGGCACGCTGGAGCAAGTTATCAAGAATGCCGACAGCACCGGGAATCCCCGCCTGGCGGAAATGTTAAAGACCGGAGCGGAAGCCGCCAAACTCTCCAAAATGCTGGCCACTATCAAAACCGATGTGCCGTTGGATGTCCGAATTAAGGATTTGAAAACGCAATCTGTCAATCGTCCGGAACTGGAACGTATTTATCGCGAACTTGAATTCTTTTCCCTGATCGAACCTGAAAATGAGAAAAAGCCGGATGAAAAACCGGAGAAACATTATGCGACTGTGCAAACGCTGGCGGAAGTTCGCGATCTGGTCAGAAAGCTGCGTAACGTCCCCATTTTATCGGTCGATCTGGAGACGACCTCGACCGATCCGATGAAAGCGGAAATCGTCGGAGTCGCCCTGAGCTGGAAAGCCGATTCCGGAGTGTATATTCCGATCCAGTTTCCGTCAATGCAGAATCAATTATTCGGACGAGCCGGGAATTTTGAATTGCTGACGGAATTGAAGCCGGTTCTCGAAGACGAAAAAATCGCCAAATGCGGACAGAATCTAAAGTATGACATGCTGATCCTGCGCCGCAATGGCGTCGAACTGCACGGGCGGCTTTTCGATACTATGGTCGCGGCTTTCCTGATTCAGCCTGATTCGCGCTCCTATAAACTCGATAAACTGAGTCAATATTATCTGAAATATACGATGCAGCCGATCGAAGAACTGATCGGAACCGGCAAAGATCAACTCACTATGGATCAGGTTGATGTATCAAAGGTGACGTTTTATGCTGCCGAAGATGCCGATATTGCCTTCCAACTAACGCCGCTGTTTGAAGAAAAAATGAGAGCGGATCAACTCTGGCCGGTATTTGAGGAAATCGAAATGCCACTTGTGCCTGTTTTGATGCAGATGGAAATGAACGGCGTTTTTCTGGATGTGCCGGCTTTGCGGGAAATGTCGCGTTCATTGGACGTGCAGATTGATGGTAGCGTTCAGCGGATATACGATCTGGCGGGAACCGAGTTCAATATCAATTCACCCAAGCAGCTGGGCGAAATTTTATTTGAGAAACTGAATCTGCCGAAAATCCGCGGCAATTCGACGGATGTGAATGTGCTGGAAAAATTACAGCATAAACATCCATTGCCGTCGGCTATACTGGAATACCGCGGTCTGGTAAAATTGAAAAATACCTATCTCGACGCCCTGCCGTTATTAGTCCATCCGAAAACCGGCCGCGTTCACAGTTCATTTAACCAAACGATTGCGGCTACCGGGAGATTAAGCAGCAGCGATCCGAATTTTCAGAATATCCCGATTCGCACCGATTTGGGACGCGAAATCCGGCGGGCTTTCCTGCCTCAGCAAAAAGGCTGGAAAATACTCTCCGCCGATTATTCGCAGATCGAATTGCGGATCATGGCGCACCTCTCAAAGGATGCGGAATTAAGGCGGGCGTTTCAGGAGGGAGTGGATGTGCACGCCCGGACGGCCGCGCTGGTTTATGGTGTGCCGGAGCGGGAGGTTTTACCGGACATGCGCCGGGTCGCCAAGGTGGTCAACTTCGGGATCATGTACGGCGCCGGGCCGTTCCGCATGTCGGAAGAGCTCGGAATTCCGCGCAGCGAAGCCGTTAAATTGATCGAACAGTATTTTCGCACCTATCCGGGCATCAATAATTACATAATGGAGACGATTGCGGACGCCCGCAAGAATTCCTATGTAAAAACATTGGCCGGGCGCCGGCGCTATGTCCCGGATATTAACAGTGAAAATAAAAATATCCGTGAAGCGGCCGAACGCGTGGCGATCAATATGCCGATCCAGGGAACGGCCGCCGATATGATCAAAATCGCCATGATCCGGATTCAGCGGCGTCTGGATGCGGAAAAATTCAAATCGATGCTGATTTTACAAATACACGATGAACTGCTTTTTGAAGTTCATCCCGACGAAGAGGAACGCCTGCGCGAAATGGTGGCGGCCGAGATGGAAAACGCTTTGCCGATGGACGTTCCGCTTAAAGTGGATATTGGAATAGGAAATTCATGGTATGAGGCGCATTAGTGGAAGCATCAGTTACTCTTAGAAATGTCAGCAAGAATTTCAAAAAGAAATATGTTCTGACAAAATTGACTCTGGGAATCGAGCGCAATTCGACCTTTGCGGTGATCGGTCGTAATGGAGCAGGAAAATCGATTCTCTTGCGGGTGATTTCAACTTTTATGACCCCGGACGCCGGGGAGGTTTTTATAAATGGAAAAGAGGTTACCAAATCCACACTACCCGCGAATAAATGTATCGGTTATCTTCCGGATCATGATATTCATGACTGCTGGTTAACCGGACGCGAGAATCTCAGGGCGCGGGCTGAACTGCTGGACATACCGGAGGAAAACTTTGTGGCTGTCACCGAGCCTTTGATTAATTATTTCGGACTGCATGAAGCCCTCAATGAGTACCCGGTAACCTATTCCCGCGGCACAAAGCGCTGCCTCGATCTGGTTATGGTGCTAATGGCCGATCCTGAAATTCTGGTGCTGGACGAGCCGACTCTGGGACTGGACTATGATAACCGAACAGCGCTTTTCAAATATTTATTGTCTGTCAAAGACCGCAAAACGATCATAATCGCATCGAATGTTTTCACTGAAATACAGACCCTGGTGGATCGCTGGGTCGTGCTGGATTACGGGAAGATCCGGTTCGATGGGACAATCGAAAAAATGCTGACAAAGATCGATATACCCTTTACCGGTGAAATAATCCTGCGCTCCAAGGAACCGCAGCTGCTCGAAAAAATCAAAAAAACAGGAAAATTTCAGATGATCCGCAATATGGAACTGACCATTCAGGTCACTTTCGATAATCTGAAAGATTTTTACTCTATAATTACCAATATTCCGGATGAAAACATCTCAGGTGTCAGTGTACATTCGCTCAACATTGAGGAATTTTTAGACCGGATATTATCGGATGAAGGGTACTGAGTTATGAATTTGATTAGACAAATGGTAAGAAATGAATTTCGTCTGAATTATCGTCGGCTTATACTCGGTTTGTTGTTTAATGTTGTCGCGACAGTATTGCTATATTTATTTTTCAGTTCGGGTTTAGGAAAAATCCTGCCGCGGATTAATTACTACGCAATTGATCAGTTCGTATTCCCGACTATTATCGGTTTTATAAATGCCATGATAGCCCTCGGGTTGCCCTGTCTGGCTGTCAGTCGCTATTTAGAGATAAGTCAGGGAGATTTACAGCGTTTGCCAGGTGCGTCGGCCTCGCAGATTTACAGCGGGTTCTGCGTAAACCACATCTTGATCATAGGGCTTAATTTGGTGGTATCGACGTTGATCCTGGCGATTATCAGTGGTCAATTTCCGGAATTCGGTCTTTTAATCTTGTTTTGGCTTTATAGTATTTTGGCTTTGAGTGTATTTATCCAGATCGGTTTTCTGATTGGATTACAGGCCGACCGGCGCAACCATTTCTACTGGATATTGCTGATATTCACACCGCTATTGCTGCTGTCCGGAATGATCGTTCCCACGCATTTTTACACGGGGCCGATGTATTATTTTTTGTCGGTTTTGCCGTCAACGGCCTTAATTGAGGGCGGCCGCATGATTATTCTGAAGCAGCCATTTAATATTTTGTATGTTTTCGGATTGCTTTTAATGAATATCTTTCTGTTTATTGGTGTGGTGTATATATTTACGCGGAAACTTTACCGATGAAAGCCTATCTGGCCGGAGCCATCGAATATGCGCCGGATCGGGGCGCAGCCTGGCGAAAAGAGATAACCGAATATTTACTGCAAGTCTTTGGTCATACCTGCTATAATCCGCTGATAGAGGAATATAAATATCTGACTCCGGACGAATCCCAAACTATCCGGGGCTACAAGACCACCGATCTAGAGCGTTTTCAGCAAATCGTCCGCAAACTGATTCGCGGCGATTTACATTCCTTAGAAACCGAGATTGATTATGTAATCTGTAACTGGGACGAGTATGCCGTTATGGGAGGAGGCACCTACGGTGAACTGACTTACGCCTTTTCGCGCGGCATCCCGGTTTATATGGTGACGAACTTTCCGATCCCGGCTATCAGCGGTTGGATTCTGGGTTGCACGACACGCATTTTCCGATCATTTGCAGAATTGCACGACTATCTGCATCAGACTTATGGCGATGCGGTTCGCTGACAGGGAGCAGTTATAACATATGCCCAATAAGCTTAGATTTCCTCCAAGCGCGACTATAGCTGAGATCAATCTCGCCAACCTGCGTTTCAATTATCGCAATATCCAACAACGCGTTGCACCGGCGGAGATTATTGCGGTGGTAAAGGCTAACGCCTACGGCCACGGCGCCGTGCCGGTTGCGCAGTGTTTGCGTTCGGAAGGAGCTAAATATTTTGCCGTCGCCCGTCTGAGCGAAGCGATGGAATTATTAGAAGCCCAAATCGGCGGGGATATTCTGATATTCGGGACTCTGTTCCCGGAAGAAATGGCCGCCGCAATCCGGCATAATATCCGGATTACCGTCACCCGGGCGGAAGATTTTGAAACGATTGATCGTTTGGCGGGCAGTATACGGACCATAGCCATTGTGCATGTCAAGATTGACACCGGCATGGGACGGGTCGGTTTGCCGTTTGACAGGGCGCCGGAGATCATCCAGTCAGTCCGTCATCTGAAAAATATACGGATCGAAGCCGTGTATACTCACTTTGCCACAGCCGATTGCCGCGACAAGTCCTTCGCTTACGAGCAACTGGCTCGTTTTCAGAATATAGCAGGAATTCTGCGCAACGGCGCAGGAGAATTGCCCTGGTTGCATGCGGCCAATAGCGGTGCGATACTCGATATGTCCGAAGCCTATTTCGATCTGGTGCGGCCGGGCATTGCCCTTTACGGCCATTATCCGACCATGGAAACCAGCGAGTCAATTCCGCTGCGGCAGGTAATGACTCTGAAGACCAAAGTCGCTCAAATTCGCGAATTACCCGGCGGTACCAGCATCAGTTACGGACGCCGTTATTTTACGAAGAATGTTACCCGCATCGCTGTGCTGAATGTCGGATATGCCGATGGAATACTGCGGATTTTTACCAATAAGGGTGAAGTTATGATCGGTGGCCAGGTCTATCCAATGGTCGGAACAATCACCATGGATCAGATCATGGTAGAAATCGGTGGCGTTGATATAAAAACCGGGGACGAGGTAATTTTTTGGGGCGATTCATCTGCAGGAAGTTTACAGGCAACCCGCGTGGCTGAGAAAGTCGGCACAATCGCATATGAACTGTGCTGCGCCGTCGGGGGGCGCGTGCCGCGGGTCTATCTCGATCGTTGAATTAGGATAGAAGCATTAACAGGTCGCTGAATTTATCTATCAGATAATCGGGCTTCATACGGCGAAGAGCCGCTTTAGAGCGATAGCCATAAGTGACTGCAGCGACCGGAGTTCCAAACGCCCGGGCGGCGAGAATGTCGTTTTCGCTGTCGCCAACTAAAAGAAGTTCTGCCGGTGTGAGGTTTAAGCGCCGGGCGATAAATGATAATTGTCCCGGATCGGGTTTGCGGGTGGCCAGGGAATCGCCGCCAAGAATATATTTGAAGTATCCGGCCATATGTAGATTTTCAAGAATAGTGACGCAAAAACGGTGGGTCTTATTGGAAATGACTGCCAGGGTGTATTCGTTCAGTCCGACCAAAGTTTCCGGAACGCCGGGATAGGGGATAGTGTTGTCAGTCAGGTGGTCCGCATAATGAAACCGGAAGCGGTCGACCGCTGCGGCGATCCGTTCATCATCGAGAATGATGTTAGACTTTTTCCCAAAAGCGCGCCGGATTAATTTTTCGATACCATCTCCAATTAATTTGACACAATCATCATAGCTGACCGGCTTCTGCCCATATTCGGCCAGGGTCAGATTGAGGGCGGTCAGGACGTCATCAGCCGATTGTACCAGAGTGCCGTCCAGATCGAAAAGGATTGCTTTAGTGGAAGGTTTCAGCATCGGGCGCAAATATAAGCTAAGCTCTACCAATTTAGCAAAATGGAGTATGAATGAGGCGAAGCGGGCAATTGCTTGGAGTTAAAAACGCGAATGATTAAGTTTAGCACTGATTTTTAATATCAAGGAGATTAATGAAGCCTATTCAGTCCTTCACCGTAACGCCGATTCTTCCTAAAAAGTTGGAGAATCTGCGGGAGCTGGCCTATAACCTTTGGTGGACATGGAACGTCGACGCCCGCGATCTCTTCGCCCGACTCGACATGGATCTATGGGAAGAAACCCGCCATAATCCGGTTGCCTTGTTGAACAGCATTAAGCAGGAAATACTGGAAGCCCGCGCTCAGGACGACAGTTATTTATACCAGTTACATCGGGTTTATGAAAAATTCAACCGCTCGATGAAATCGCAGGTCTGGTTTGAGAAAGTCGGGAAATACGATCCACGTCTGGCCGTTGCCTATTTTTCAATGGAATATGGCATTACCGAGAGTCTGGCGGTTTATTCGGGTGGATTGGGAATCCTGGCCGGCGATCATCTGAAATCAGCCTCGGAATTGGGGATTCCACTATATGCGGTCGGGCTCTCATATCAGTACGGTTACTTTCAACAGGTTTTCAATGTCGATGATTACCAGGAAGAAGAATACCCGGTGAATGATTTTTACAATCTGCCCTTGATATTGGAAAAGGATAATAACGGTAAACAGATATTGGTCAAAGTGCCTTTTCCGGGTCGGACGGTCAATGCTCGTATCTGGAGGGCTCAGGTTGGCCGGGTGCCGTTATTTCTCCTCGATACTAACATTTCCGAAAATTCTGATGCTGATAAGAAAATAACGGCCGAATTGTACGGTGGCAACACCGAGACCCGTATCCAGCAGGAAATCATGCTTGGAATGGGCGGTTTTCAGGCTCTGAAGTTACTCAATACTCCGCCGTTTGTCAGTCATATGAACGAAGGTCATTCGGCTTTTTCCGGCCTGGAACGGATCCGCAGCGTCGTTAAGAACAGCGGTTTGAATTTTTACGAAGCGCTGGAAATTATCAAATCGGCCTCTGTTTTCACGACGCATACCCCGGTGCAGGCCGGGATTGATATTTTTCATCCGGACCTGATCCGGCGTTATTTCTACGATTACTGCCAGGATGTCGGAATCGAAATGGACGAACTGTTAGCCCTGGGGCGCGTTGACCCGGACGATAATTCCGAGCATTTTTCGATGGCGATTTTAGCGATTAATCTGACCAGTAAAACCAATGCGGTCAGCAGATTGCACGGCCAGGTCGCCCAGGAAATGTGGAAATCGCTCTGGCCGGATATATTAACCAAGGAAATTCCGATCGACTATGTCACGAATGGCATACATCACGCTTCCTGGGTTTCCCAGGAAATGGGCGATCTGTTCGATCGTTACCTGGGACCGGAATGGCAACGCGAGCCGGCTAATACGGCTATTTGGAACAAAATCGGCAAAATTCCGGATAGCGAACTATGGCGCACTCACGAACGCCGCCGGGAAAGATTGATTGCCTTTGCCCGACGGGAACTCAGTCGCCAGTACATCCATCTCGGTAAGCCGCAGCACATGATCTCGCGCGTTAAAAGCATTCTTAGTAATGAGGCGCTGACAATCGGTTTTGCCCGACGTTTTGCTGCCTATAAACGAGCTTATCTGATTTTCAGTGACCCGGAACGGTTGGCGAAAATCCTCAATAGCAAACAGTATCCGGTGCAGATAATAATTGCCGGAAAAGCCCATCCGCATGACGAAGAAGGCAAGCAGGTCATTCGACGCATTCTGAAACTATCGCATGAAGAGCCCTTTTACCAACGCGTCGCTTTTCTGGAAAATTATGACATGAATTTAGCCCGCTACATGGTGCAGGGATGCGACTTGTGGATGAATAATCCGCGCCGTGGACTGGAAGCCTGCGGCACCAGCGGGATGAAAGCCGTGGCCAACGGCGGACTGCACTTCAGCACGATCGATGGCTGGTGGGACGAAATCTACCGCCCCGGAATCGGCTGGGCGATCGGTACACGTGAAATCTACGACGACAACGATTATTGGGATCATCAGGAAGCCAACATCATCTACAATGTTCTTGAGAATGAGATCATACCGGCCTTTTTCGAAAGGGATGCGGACGGACTGCCGCGCGGCTGGATCGAGATGATGAAAGCCTCCATGCAAACCATTTGTCCGCAGTATAATTCCAACCGGATGCTGTGCGAATACACAGATAAAATCTACTATCCGTCTGCCGTAAGAGCCTATCATCTCCTGAAAGATGATTATGCGATCAGCAAGGAACTGGCGCACTGGAAGGAAAAGATGCGCGACAACTGGGAGTCGGTGCGATTTCTGAAAGTAACGGCCGGGTCGGTCGAAGACCTTTCGGTGAAAAGCCAACTCCAGATCCGGGCTGAAATTTATCTCGACGGTCTGAAAACCGAAGACATCGATGTTCAGATCTACTACGGAAGGGTCGATACCAACGGAATGATTGTCGATGGAAAATGCGTTTCCATGAAATATGAGAAAAGCATAGATGATAAAAAATTCATTTATATCGGGCGGATTTATGATTGGGAAAGCGGACTGAATGGATATACGATCCGCATCATCCCGCAGCACCCGGCTCTCGGGAATCCATTCGAGGATGGATTAATTCATTGGTTTGATGAATAAATGGATATAAATTCCGGGCGATGGGCGTGGGATTTGGACTATTAAGAAATAAAACAGTCAGTCTTATTAACTCTGCGCAGGTTAAGGAACGACTGGCGAGCGCCGAGAAGGTCGTCGTACTGACAGGTGCAGGCATTTCAGCCGCCAGCGGCATCCCGACTTTCCGCGGCGAAAACGGTTTGTGGACCAAACTGGATCCATCCGAACTGGCCAGTTTTGAATCTTTTTATCGCAATACGGCAATCGTTACCGAATGGTATAAACATCGACGTGATATTATTGAAAAGTGCCAGCCCAACGCCGCGCACCGGGCATTGGCCGAACTAGCCGCAATGGTGCCCGATTTCACTCTGATCACACAAAATATTGACGGTTTGCATCAAAGAGCCGGCAGCCAGGATGTAATCGAACTCCATGGCACTATCGCCGAGAATTATTGCACCCGCTGCGGGCGGCGCTACAACGTCGCCGAATTCGATGAAATTTATAATCATTCGGCAAATCATGTGCCGCGCTGTTTTTGCGGAGGATTGGTCCGTCCGGATGTCGTTTGGTTTGGTGAGTCTCTGCCGGCCGATGCCTACGAAAGAGCCTATCAAGCCTCTCGGAAAGCCGATCTCTTTCTATCGGTCGGAACTTCCGCTCAGGTCAGACCGGCCTCAGATCTGCCGCTGGTCGCCAAACGTCACCAGGCTCTGTTGGTTGAAGTGAATATCAATAAAACCGTTTTAACGGCTTACGCGGATTTATTCCTGCAAGGCCCCGCCGATAAAATCCTACCTCAATTCAATCTGGAGTTCCAGTCTCTAATTGTAAAAGTTTGATATCGATTTTAATTTGACAGTAAAATATGAATAAGTATTTCAAGAGTAAATCTGTCAAAGTCCTGTTTATAACCGGACTGTTGTTCCTGTTATACGGGTGTGCCTATTATAACACCTTTTATAACGCCCGTAAGTATTTTACCGAAGCGGAGAAGGAATTTAAAGCCAGCCAGGACGAGAAAGTCAGCGCCGCTCTCAAGAAAAAATTCGATTCGGCCATCAATAAATCCAATGTCGTGATGGCAAATTATCCAACGAGCAAATACGCTGATGATGCGCTGTATATTATCGCCATGTCCAATTATTACAAGGGCAGCTATATGATCGCCCGCAAGCAGTTCGAGGAGTTTGCCGCCAAATATCCTCAGAGCGAATTATATGCCGAAGCTATGGTTTGGTATGGACGCAATCTTTGGAAAATGAATGAGCGGGAACTGGCCTTCTACCAGTGGAAAAAGATCATGACGATGACCAAGGATGATTACCTGCTGGCGGAGTTATATTCCCTGATTGGAGAATTGTATTTTAATGACAGCGCTTACGATTCGGCACGGATTTATTATACCCTGGCAACCGATGTGGGGCGCAGTTACGAAATCGCCGGCGAAGCTCAGTACCGAATTGCCATAATCGACCTGGCGCAAAATCGACCCGCCGATGCCATTAAAAATCTGAAAAAAGTAGATCAGTACTCGCCGTCTCTGCTTTTACGCGATAAGATGCAAATTTTAATTGCCCGCATCTATCGCGAGTCCGGTCAGTATGACAAAGCGATCGAAATGATCAATGAAAAACTAAACAACTCCGCCAATGAAAGCATCTGGGGCGATCTCGAATTAGAATTGGGAATGATCTATTTAAAACAGCAGAATTACGAATTGGCAATGTCGCGTTTCTCTCAGATTGTTGAGAAATACGCCGGCAAACCGGTTGAGGCTGAAGCGCATTATCATCTAGCTGAATTATATATGAAGCAATATCATGATTACGAGAATGCCTCGAAAGAATATGACGCGCTTGTCAAGATCGAAAAGATCACTCTGAGGGCTTTTGAAGCCCGCAGCATTTCTTCCGAAATCAAACGCTTTAATACCATCTCAAAAAGATTGTTGAATCTGAATGAACAGATCGCCGGGATCGATCTGAAGCCCCAGCTTTCGGCGGACACTTTAGCATCGCTAACCGAAATCAGCCGGGATCCGGAAGAACTGAAAAAGACCCTGGAAAAGAAAAGCACCGCCCAGAAAAAACAGATTGACACCCTGGCGATATTTAAAGAGTATTACAATTCGATGTACGAAATCGCCGAAATATTTCATTTCAACTTTAACCTTTCTGACAGTGCCATAGTCTATCTTTCTAAAGTGAGCGGTGCGATACCTTATAATCATTTGCGGGATAAAGCTCTGTATGGTCTGTACCGGATCTATAAAGAAAAAAATGAATTACAACCGGCGGACGAATGTCGGAAGCAATTAGCCGAACAATTTCCCGAATCGCAGTATCTGGCTGAAATCGAGAACCGGGCGGGCGGTCTTCCGCCGCGGGAAGCCGAAGTCGAAAATCTTTTGGCTGAAGTTGAACAAATATCCGACTCCGATCCTGTTTTAGCGATCGCCCGATTCGATTCATTAGCAAAACAGTATGCGGATACCCAGGCTGCCGAAAAAAGCGTCATGAATATCGCTTATCTTTATCATCATCGTTTGTTCGATCTGAATAATGCTCTCAAGTGGTACGCGTACTTTGTCGATACATATCCGACCAGTAAGAATTGTCCGATGATGCGGGGAGCCTATGATCAATTGAAAGCCGTCGAATCAGCGATTGCCAAGGCTGCAGCCGATACAAGTGACGGAATTGACCTGCCGGTTGGCACCAAGTCTCCGGTTATTCCGCAAGGATCAGAAAAAAACGAAGAGCCGGAATCAGAGAAATGAGACTAATCAAAGAAACTCGAGTACTGTCGAATCAACCTGTCGCCGAAGATTTGTATCTGTTACGGTTTGCATTTCCTGAAATCAGTCAGACTGTCCAGCCCGGCCAGTTTATCAATATTTACTTTCCTGGAAGGCAGCAATTATTTCCGCGACCTTTCAGCGTCGCCGGTACGGACGGTGAAATAATTGAAGTGCTTTATAAAAAAATCGGTGTTTTGACGGAAGCCATGACAGTCTGGAAACCTGGCGATGCCATTCGCATTCTGGGAGCACTGGGAAATGCCTTTAAAACCGAAGCGGGCCGCCAGGTGCTGATCGCAGGCGGAGTCGGCCTGGCGCCGTTAATGTTTCTCAATCAGAAACTCGCTTCGCACCCGGAGTCGGTGTATAATTTTATTGGCGCACGTAGCCGCAGTCAGTTGTTTCAACCTGCTTGCATGGTCGGAGAGGTATTTACGGCAACCGATGACGGCTCTGATGGCTTTCCGGGTAACATCGTGGATTGTTTCAGACAGCGAATGAAGGCTATTAAACCGCCATACTACGTTTATGCCTGCGGTCCCGAAAGAATGCTCAAGGCTCTCTGGCTAATGGCGCGCGAACAGAAATTTAAACTTCAACTCTCTTTAGAAAAAGTCATGGCATGCGGATTGGGAATCTGTCAGGGATGCGCTATCAAACATGCCAATCCCTCTGAAAAACCGCTTCGATTGGTCTGCCAGGACGGACCAGTTTTCGATGCCGAAGAATTGGATTTGGAATGAGCGACTTAAGTGTACATCTAAGAGAAGACTTTTTGCTCCGTAATCCCTTATTGACGGCTTCCGGTACTTATGGTTACGGTGATGAAATTACGGATATTGTCGACCCCGAGATATTTGGCGGAATCGTTACCAAATCGCTTTCCCTGCAACCGCGTATCGGCAATCCGCCGCCGCGTATCGCCGAAGTGACATCCGGAATGCTGAATTCCATCGGACTGGCGAATATTGGCATCGAGCAGTTTTTAATCGAAAAGGAAGCCTTTCTGGCGGCATACAATGGCAAAGTAATCGTCAATATCGCCGGTCGCAGTCAAGAAGATTATGTGGCCGCGGTCCGCCGATTAAGCGACCGGCCGTGGCTTGCGGCCTTTGAGATCAACGTCTCCTGCCCAAATGTCAGCGAAGGTGGAATCGAGTTTGGCAAAGACGCGATTATTCTGGGAAAATTGGTGCGCAAATTGCGGGATGCCACCTCAAAATTCCTGATAGTCAAACTATCGCCCAATGTGACCGATATTCGTACCTTGGCAACGGCCGCGCAGCGATCCGGCGCCGATGCCTTATCGATGATCAATACGATTTACGGCGCAGCGATTGATATCCGTACCCGCCGTCCGAAGATCAATACAGTAATAGGCGGTTACTCCGGGCCAGCCCTCAAACCGATTGCAATTGCTCAGATCATCAAAACCTATAAGGAAGTTGATATCCCGATCATCGGCATGGGCGGAATCAGCAATGGTGCCGACGTGGTGGAATTTTTACTGGCCGGAGCGCGGGCGGTTGAAATAGGCACCGCTAATTTTGTCAATCCGGGAGTCGCCGCTGAGATATTAAGTTTTTTAGATCAATATTGTATGGAGAATAAAATCACTTGTTTGCAAGATATCGTCGGCCAGGCCGAAGTCTGAACCTCAGCGCCGCTATTCTGGTGTTTATGGTGTTTCATCTGCTGAGCTGTACATCGGCACCGCGATATTTATACACTTCGCCGAAAACGGGAGCGACCGTCAAGGATAATAACGTCACTTTACTGCTGAAAGACAATAAACGTACTGCCATTCTGACAGCTTCCTTTTACGGTGAAGATTTCCACGGTAAACTGACTTCCAACGGAGAGGTCTTCGATATGTACGGACTGACTGCCGCCCATAAATCCTTACCTTTTGGTACAGTGCTGCAGGTTACTTATCCACCGACCGGTAAATCGGTTGAGGTTGTAGTAAACGATCGCGGACCGTTCATACCGGGGCGCGATCTGGACCTATCCTACGGCGCCGCCCGTAAAATCGGACTGGTTGGAGCCGGTGTTGGCCAGGTGCAAGTAAAAGTCTTGAAATGGGGCGATAACGAAACCAGGAAAAACTAAATTCAGGATTACAAATGAACAATTTTGCGACCAGAATGATGATTAATGTGATTGGTGTGCCAGCGTTGTTACTGTTGATCAATCTCGGAGGATTTCCATTCATTCTGTTTATTACGGTGATGGCTTTTATCGCTCAGGTGGAACTCTATCTACTGATGCGAAAAAAAGGGAGCAATCCGCTGATTGCGCCGGCGGCGCTGGCCGGAATCGTCTGGATTTTCACGGCTTATTACTTCCCGAACTGGCTGATGTATCTGTTTTTTGGGTTGACGGCAGCCTTGTTCCTCTCGGGACTTTTGCGAAAAATTCAGGGAGCAACGGTCGATTTGGCGGCCACTTTACTGGGTTTTATTTATCTGCCGGTATTGATTTCAACAGTAGTCCTTTTAAGAAATATCGAGGGCAGTGGAAAGGCAATCGTGACTATGATGTTTGTCACGATCTGGATTTGCGATTCGCTGGCGTTTGTTTTCGGGAAATGGCTTGGTCATCGGAAAATCGCACCGCTGATCAGTCCTCATAAGACCTGGGCTGGATGCATCGGCGGGCTGTTCGGATCTATCGCTACTGTGATGATTTTTAAGTATCTGGGCTGGGCGCCGGAATTTATGACGATGCGCGAACTGCTGATTTTCGCATTATTGGCGGGTATTTTCGGACAGGCCGGCGATTTTGTGGAATCGGTTTTTAAACGCGACGCCGAGGTCAAGGATTCGTCCAACCTGTTACTCGGACATGGCGGAATGCTGGATCGTTTTGACTCCTTTTTTATCGGCGCTCCGGTCATATTCCTATTTATCAAATTCATAATGTGAAATATCGCCGGTCGATAGAGGGATAATTAGCTGGAGAGGGTTTTATGGATCAAAATAACGGTAACTACGAGATAGTGAACTATATCAACAGTTACAGCGACCGAATCGATCCGCAAAAAGGTCCGGTCGCCATTATTCTGGCCGCCGGACATGGTAAAAGAATTAAATCCGAACGTTCCAAAATGCTGCACGAAATCTGGGGCGTACCAACCGTAGTTCGGGTAGCGTCAGCCGCCCGAAACGGTTTACAATCGCCCAATCAGATCATAGTTGTCGGAATCAAAGCCTGTGAAGTGGCTGAATCGGCGGGCAGCCAGGCAAACCGGATTTTCGTTTACCAGGCTGAACAGAAAGGCACTGGGCATGCCGTGAAGGAAGCGTTGAGCGCACTGCATCAAAATGGCGCGGTCAAGGACATCTACATTTTTCCGGGTGATATGGGGCTGATTACGCCGGAAGTTGTCAGCGATCTCAAACGGCGATTTGAAGAATCCGGTTGCGGGTTGGCGCTTCTGACCAGTCAATACAAAGGGGAACCGTCCGCCAATACTTATGGCCGTATTTTACGCGTACCGGCTAAGGATGAAAATGGAAATTCTGCTGGATTGGACAGCGGCCGGGTTATCGAAATCAAGGAACATAAGGACATTTTAGCAATACCTAATAACGGAATCTACCGGACGAAGTACAATGAACGTTATTACTCATTTACAAGGCAGGAATTGTTGAATATCAACGAGTACAATACGGGTATCTATGCTCTGAAATATGACTTGGTCCATAGATATATCGGGCAGCTTACTCCTGACAATGTTCAGGGCGAATTCTATCTGACCGATATTATCGGATTATTCAACCGGAATAAGATCAGTGTCGAGGCCTGCCCAGTAGCCGATGAGGAAGCCGTGATTGGATTCAATGTCAAAAGCGTTTTGAAGGAGATGGAGAATATCGCCCGGAGAAAGGTCTGGATGCAGCTCCGCGATATTATTTTCATAGAAGATGAAGAAGATTTCTTTATTGCAGATGAAGTCGTCAACCAGATTTTAGAGATGGATAAAATCAAGCCACCGCTTGATATAGAAATCGGAAAAGGTGTGCATATTTCAAGCGGTGTCCGGCTCAACCGGGGCGTTAAAATCAGGGCAGGATCGATATTAAAGGGAAACATTACCTTTGGCGAAGGAACTGTAATTCAGGAAAACGTTTCGCTGAGTACTTATGCCGATCAACAGATGATGATCGGGAATAACTGCATTATTATGCGGGGCGATCTGATTAAAGGCAATATTTCGATCAGCGATCGTACTAAGATTGAATCGAGCGTCATCATGACCGGCAGCAGCGAATTCCCGACAGTCATCGGGAAAAATGTTGTCATCAAGGGAACGACCTACATATTCGGCTCGATCATTGAAGATGATTTATTTATCGAACATTCCGTCTTGAAATGTAAACATGTTGAACGAACCGTTCGTAAAGACGGGACCATTCAATCGGTGCGTTGGGTCATGCCGCAACCGCAGGGGTTGGACATTGTCAGAGATTTAACGAGAGACAGTTAGGCTGATCGTCGCTTACACAATCTCGCAATGGCGGAGAGCATCTTCAAGATTGCCGTAGATCTTAATACAAGTAGATATTCCGGCAATATCCATCACCGATTTGATTTGAGAAGTTAAATTGCATAAAGCCACGATGCCGTTTTGTGGACGTACATGTTTGGCAATAATCAGCAACGTCCTCAGACCGGCGCTGCTGATGTAGTCCAATTCTTCACAATTGACGATGATTTTTTTCGTTCCTTCCTCAAGAGCCTGAGATGCGGTCTGCCACAAAGTATCGGCCGTGTCCGAGTCAATTCGTCCGGATACCCGGTAAACATTGACATCTCCGACTTTGGCTTGCTGAATTTCCATGGTAAGTTTGTTTATTTACAGCTCAACTTCCAAGCCTTCCATCGCCAGAAAAATATCCAGATCGTTATCCGGGAAATTGATTCGTTTAAAATCGATAGATTTTTTTAAAATGGAATAAATTTCAAAATCATCGCGTTCCGGTTCATGGTGGAAGAGAGCTAATTTCTTTACCCCAGCCTCAATCGCGAATTCAATTCCGACTAACGCTGAGCTGTGCCCCCAGTCTTCTTTATGAATGGCTTCTTCAAATGTGTATTGAGCGTCGAAAATCAAAAGACCGGCGTCCCGGAAAAAGTCAATGTACTGTTTTGTAGATTCCGACTCGAAACTCTTGTACTCGGAATCGGTGGCATAGACGGCTACTTTTCCATCACATTCTATTCGGTAGCCAAACGAGCCACCAGGATGATAAAGCGGACAGTTTGTGATTTTAATTTTACCGATTTCCATGGTGACGCCGTGCTCAATATGAACGAATTTTTTTTGAGAAGGCATGTGTTCCAGTGAAACCGGGAAGAAGCGGAAATCCTGTTGTATTTCCAGCCGCTCTTTCAGATTAGGATGTGGAGAATAAAAAGTCAACTTGTTATTTGGGAAAAAAGCGGGCGTAAAGAAGGGAAAGCCGTGAATATGATCCCAATGGGTATGCGTCAGGAAAATATGAAGGTCCAGCCCTTTTTTGTTTTGCTCAGTCCGAACTAAATAATTACCGAGGGCCTTTAGACCGCTGCCCATGTCGAAAATCAGGATTTTATCATCAGCCCGGATTTCGATGCAGGGAGTATTGCCCCCGATAACCCCGGCTTCCAGGTTGCTCAGGCCGAGAATGTAGTTTTTAATGGCGACCGGATTGGATAAAATATCTGTCGGCAGATTATCGATCAACTTTAAAATTTTAGCCCGGATTTGAGCGGAAGTAGACGGAGTGGGAATTGAACCGCGCACGCCCCAGAATTTAACTTTCATAGCAGACTCTTTCGGTGATATTGAAAGACCCGGTTTTAAGGTCTATATGATGGTCGTTTATCAATTTCCTGTGATCCTCTCGCCGAATTTATTGGTACGAATAACATATTGCAATATAAATTTCCGTTTGCCGGGGATAAGGGTAAACGGGTATTTATGAGCTGGATCACATATTTTTCTAATTTATTTTGCCGATCGCCCGTTTTTTGACTACCAAGGAGCGTTGATAATAAATTAGTTTAATCGAATTGGATTGGCGATAGCGGCGGGCTTTCATTATAAGCGTCATCTATGCTCGTCAATGTGTAATAATAACGCCGGTCTAAAATATTAAAATCGGTTTTAAAATTCGTGATGGATCCGTCGATAATAGCAAAAATATTTTCACCTTTAGTCAAATCAACCGGCAAGTTGAGGGAACGATAAATTACGTAGTAACGGCAGCTATCTCCGTCAATCGGAACCGCGGAAACCTGCCAACTGAATTCAACATTTCTTGACTCTGTTTTCGTAATCCGGAAATCGGTCGGAGCGGCTGGAGGAACGGAATCCTTCCAGGTCAGCGCCGGCAGAAGGGCGGGGAACCGAAATTCCGTGGTTCGCAAGGACGACAGTTCTTTCTCGTCAAGAGAACTGGCCGCGAAGATGACAGAGCCTTTGAAATGGTTGTTGCGTGTGTCATGGATTTCTTCGATGACTTCCGGCCATTCGAGGTTGAATGCGCCAATACCGGGATAGAGAAGTCGCTCATTGCTGATGACGGCTTTCCATTCTTTTAAGGCTTCCGGATAAGTATATTCGTTACGATCGTGTCCATAATAGGCCATCGGAATAAGCATATCGACTTTGCCGATCTCAGCCCAGCGGCGGCCGTCCTGATAGACGGACGTATATCCATTCCAGGGAGCCGAAGTATAACTGCCGATCAAAGCCGTCGAAACAGTGATATGCGGTTTAAGCGCCATAACCGAGTTATAGATTTTGGCTACGCAGGCGGTTAATTGATCTCTTTGCCAGTCATCCCAGTCCAGATTGTAAGGGTTACCTTCAGGCGACTCGAAACGGGCGACACTGATTTTATCATGGGAATAACCGTGCATAGCCGAGCCTTCCGGGTAGCGAAAATAATCGAAATGAATCCCGTCTATATCATACCGGCTGACGATGTCGCTTACGATATTTACAAGATAGTCATGTACGGCTGGAATGCCGGGTGAGATACTGACGTAATGATCTGACAAAGGCATAGGTTGGCCATCCCTATCACAAATTAACCATTCAGGATGAGCTAAATAGGTATGAAGTGGTTGAGTGACGGGTGGAGGAGTGGTCCCGCGCCAAATCGGAAATGTGTTGAGCCAGGCATGTAGTTCAAGATTATTTTGATGGGCGGTCTGGATGGCAAACGCCAGAGGATCCCAGCCGGGATCTTGCCCTAATTTTCCGGTCAAAAAGGAGGACCAGGGCTCATACTTTGAATGATAAAAGGCGTCGCCGTTTCCGCGAATCTGAAAGAACACGACGTTAAAATTTGCTTCCCGGAATTTTTGGAAAGAAGCGCTGATGTAAGCCCTGATCGAATCCGCATCGTGAGTCTGGAAAGGTTGAGTATAATCGAAACGACTCATCCAAATTCCACGTAATTCCCGGGAAGGCAGACTGCTGAGTTTTGGCTTGTTAAAATTGTGCATCAATGAGATTGAGATTAAAATGATAAAAAGTATCAGAAATGATACTACGAACCATAAAAACAGCCGTTTGGTTTGTGGTGACATACTAAAATCCTTGTCCTGATATTTTCCTGAATTTTCTGTCATTTGGCGTATTCATTGTGCAAATATAATATTCGTGCTGAAATTGTCCTTTAGATTTCTGTAAAAAACAATTTACGGTATCCAAAAGGTTAAAGATTCACGGATATAGTCGGTTAAAGGCGACCAATATATACCACCCGCAAGGATGAACAGCAACAGGATCAAGCGGATTAAATATACCAGATGCCTGTTTTCTGGGAATAAGGAAATTTTTAATGGTTTTTTTAAGATGTTAACTTGGATAAGGTTTCCATATCCTACAAACATGAATATATAGGCGATCAATCCGGCCATTATCAAGAAATAATAGCCAGGGTAGTTAATGAATAAACTGTTGAATACTGAATATTTGGCTGAAAACCCGGCTGTCAATGGTATTCCGATTAAACTGGCCAGGGAGAATATTTGTCCGGGAAGATTTTCGTGGTCTGGTCCTAAGATTTCACCGGTCGCCAACGTCAGACGGCTTCCGATATAGACTATTTGAAAAAAAAGAGCGGCGACATAACCATTGGAACCCAGAGTGCACAACGCCAGCAGACTGAATCCGGTCTGACTGTACGAGAGAATATTGAGTCGGTCTTCTGAGTTTTGATATTTGAAAACCCACGGAATCGGATACCAGAGCATCATCATTCCAAAAATGCCCAGTAGCGCTGACAAAGATGCGAGATGCTGAAAACTGGCCAATCCGGTATTTAAAAACCGGATCAGTATGGCAATCTCGGCGAATTGCGGTAAGGTAGATGTAATCATCTGCGAAAAAACCGGTTGCTGCCGGAGGATTTTTACAGTCCAGTGCAAGCGGAAAAAGCCCGTCATCGTTCGTGTAAACCCAAAAAAGAACATGGCAAAGGCTATGATTAACGGCTTGGATAGGTGAGGATTTGCAGAAAACCTCAGGGCGATTTCTGAAATGAAGAAAGTGCCGGTCATTCCGTAAATGATAATAATACCCAGTAAAGATATCATACCGGCTGCAAGGCTGAAGATCAGATCGCTCCAGGCTGCCAGGATCGCAACATGTCTCGGATTGGTAACCTGATTTATTAAAAATACCGCGATATTAATTATTTGAAGTGTGAAAAATAAAACGATCAGATGATTGGAAGAACCGGAAATACAAATCGTCAGCAGTAGAATCAAGGCAGTCGAATCAATGTAGGTCGCGGATGCCGTGGTGGCGATTGGTTCGTGATAGTAAAGGATGAAGATAAGTATTGCACTGGATATGGCAATGATCTTTATTAAACGTCCGTAACTGTCATATACTATGTAATTACTAAATATTCCATGCGGTAACGCATGAGTTAACAGGATAATCAACAAGCTTATGCCGAGCCCTGCAATCGCCCATTGATTAGCTAATCGCGTTGCCTTGCGCCTTAGCGACGTAGTCGCCAGGATCATCAAGATTGTAACAAGCAGGACAATTTCCGGAATTAATAAAATTAACGATTGTTCTAATGGCATTTCAGGCGGCGACCATCTGACTGAATGTTCTTACCATACGTACCAGACCATCCTGTACAGTATTCAGGAAAAATCCAGGGAAAAGACCGGCTAGTACCAGAAAAACCAGCAGCGTGACGACGATGAATTTCTCATCGAAGCTGAAACCCGTTTCCATTTGATCCGCACCGGGAGGATTATTAAAGATCAGGCGTCCGAATAATCTCAGAATAACGATAGTATTGGCGAATAAACCCAGCAGGCTGATAATTGCCACCGCTTTCAATTCCGGAATCTGATAGGCGCCCAGAATCGTCATAAAACGGGCAATAAAATCCATAAATCCCGGCATGCCGGCGGCGCTCAACAGGGTCATAATCGCAAAGAGGCGCCATCCGGGCGGAACCGGGTGGAAATTAATACCGTCATGGACTGTTTTTTTCAGGATTATCAGCAGAAGAGTGAAACTAATTGCGTGACTGCAAGCCAGCATCAGAGATCCGCTCAGACCGCTTACGACCGCAAGAAAATCCTGAGTGTTTTCCTGAAAAATACCCAGGTTGGCGGCTTCCGTGATCGTCGCCAGTCCAATCAGAATAAAACCGGTTTGCTGCAGAGTAAAATATCCGAGAAATTCGTCGGTATCGGTGCTTCCCAGAGCACAAATCGCGGCATAAATGATATTTAACAATCCCCAGATGCCAATACCAAGCGCCATGGAATGTACGGCGGACGGGAGAACCTGAATTATAATTCGGATGAATCCATAAATGCCGATTTTTGTCAGGACTCCGCCAATCAGCATGTTAATACCAACGGGCGCCTTCTTGATAACCGGAATAAGCCAGCCATGAAAAGGTATTAAAGGAATAATTAAGGCCAATCCGATCAGAAAGATCAATGCAATTACCAGCTGCATTTCAGATGACAGGACAGCGCCGGCGGCCAGTTCCGAAAAGTTCAGAGTGTGCAGGTTATTATTGTGATAGATCAGAATCAGTCCCAGTAAAATAAAAATATATCCAAGTATAAAAAACAATCCGAAACGGTTTACTGCATTGGATTCACTCGAACCCGACCACATACCGATCATTAAATAAACGCCGAAGCCGGTCAGACCAAGAAAAATGAAAAACAAAAAAAGATTCATGGCCGCGAATGTTCCGGTCAGACCGAGATCGATCATTAGTAAAATAAGGAAATATTCTTTCGTTCTTGGATCGTCTTTTCCGGAAATCAGAACGCTCAGGAAAAATATCAGGGCGGTCAGAACGATGAAAATCAGATTAGTGCTGTCAATACCGATATAATATTCAATCCGCAGCGCCGCGATCCATCTGATCCGCTCCGTAAATTGCAAAGCGGTTTCCAGCGGATCGAAACCGAAAAGGATTTCAAATGCGATCCACAACTGGAGGCCGCCGACGATGACAGCCGTAGTGCGAATCATTGCTTTTTTATCACTACGGGTTAAGGCAATGAACAACAGACCCGCCAGTGCGATCAGCAGATTGATGGATAGAAGATGTTCGGTCATAAATGTTTATCTCCGGTTTCTTTAAATGATGCAAATTAGTATAACGACTGAAAGAATTAGCAGAGCGATAAGAATCAGCAGGTTGAATTGGATTTGCCGGATGCGCCAGAAAAGATTTTCCGACAAGGCTGCCGGAACGGTTTCCAGCCGGTTAAATTTATTGGCGATCAGGTTATTAAATTGGGTAGCCTTCGCAATAGCATGGTTGCAATTATTTTTTATTTTCAGACTGAGATCAGATGCGACAATCATATCAAACCGGACTAATTTTCGGGCAATTGACATGGCGTATTCATCAATGACAAATCGAATACGGTCTTTTAGATTGGAGAAGAAACCGGAGAACAGGTTAAAAATGTCTATCGAGGGCATATATTTATTAACAAGAAAGCCGGTCAGTAATCCGAACAGCATCAGACCGATATAAACTATCGCCAAGCTTAAAACGCCATTTTGCCAAACAACCGCCGGCTTAAGCACAAACAAGTCGGAATTGCGCAACACAATCGTCAGCGGGTTAAAATCCGGAAAAGTAATCATCGGGAAGAGACTGATCAATGCCAGAGTGCCCGCTGTCCATTGAACCGCCGGCGAAAGCGCCGGTGTTTTCCGTCTGATAGGTTCTAAGGCGTGCGTATGCAGGAATAGTTTAAAAATAGACGCTGAAAGCATCCATAATATCAGACCGGTTGCTCCCCCTAAAAGAAGATTCGGATTTGTACCGTTATTTTGATAGGCAGTTGAGCCGAACAGCAGCAGACGGGTGTTGAAATTGGCCGTTAGTGGAAAGCCGATCAGATTCATTAACATTACGATGCGGATTGGAAACATCAGCGCCGAGCCGGGTTCGGCTTCGTACTGTAATCCGGTTTGATAATCCCGGTTGAAAATGATCAACAGTATAGTAGTCGTCAACAAACCAAAAATTAAAAACATACTCAGCGCAATTGCCTTGATTCCAAGTGCAATCAGAACCAAAGCGATCTGGAGCAGCAGGTTCAGCCGGATGAAACGTTTGAAGTCGGTCTGCTTGAAAATGATCGCACTGATAATGATTGCCAGGATGAATCCCGCGACCCATAGACTATGTAAACAAAAGGTCGTAAAAAGTTGCGATGATTTGATAATTAAAAGCAGACCGCTGGGTATTAATCCGTAATAGACACAGAAATCATCGCCGGGTGACGACCAACTGTCGCTATCGGTATTTACGAAGTTGTCGTTAGACATCCAATTGTTTCGGCTCAGCCAGGGTTGCAATATCCGCAGAAGACCGGAAATGATTATCAGGATACCTGGTAAAAGAATCCGATCCCGACCGATCACACCTGACTGTAATTGTGATATAATCAAGTCAATTTGATAAGTACCGCTGACTTTCAGTAGAGACAATGTCGCTAAAAGTAACAGAAGATTGGCGCTTAAACTTTGAAAAAAGCTTTGGCGGTGTTCGTTAAAAACATTTCTATCGCCAGCAACGATCAGATAGGCGCAGATATCCAGAAGAGTCCAGAAAAAGATCACACTTAAGAGATCGTTGGTCAGGATAAAACCATTAACGGCCAAGGCACTCAGGCAAAGGTGTATCAGGCTTCGGCGATACGTATTAATTTTAAAATATGCTGTGGCGGTTAAAAACGTAAACAGCAGATTTCCTCCTGACCAGAGCGCCAGAAACCAGCCTGAATATGGATTGAGCGACAGTGAAAAATAATATGAGACGCCGGGCAGTCTAAACCACGGGATGTTTACCAAATGATGGTAATCAGGGGTATCTGTCAGACGGATGATAATAAAAATCGCGACGCCGATCAGGTTGTAAATGACCGGGAAAATCGCCGGAATCCATTTATGGCGGGGCAGATATTTATCAGGAAACCAGTGCAAAACGGCTATCGAAATAATTGGCAATACTAGTAGCATTATCATCATCAAATTCATGACCACCTCAGGTTGAACCAGCATCAGTATGTTCGTCTTTCGAGATTCGGTAAGTGAAAATTATCGCTATAAAAATCAATATGGTCAGGTTAATTATGATTAAAATAAGGGCCAGACCGGACGTTGTCTGACCGGGATGACCAATCTGCGTCAACGCCGAAAACGCCAGCACAATTCCACTGAACATCATCTGCAGCGCAGTAATTATTGTCCAGCGGTTGAATCGCTGCATCATTCCCAGACAACCATAAACAAACAAACCAGCGCTGATGATCAGATATGGTAACAGGTGCTTCATTATCGTTTGAAAAATTGGTTAATAGCTATAATGATAAGCAGAAAAAATAATCCGGTTATAATTAGAAGCAGCATAATGTCATTACTTCCAGAAGGTGAATTCTTGTTAAGGACAGCAATTTGTTGCGGAGCAGTTGAAACAATTTTCGTTGCTGCATAAACCATTAATAAAAAGAGAATGATACCTATGCCGATCCGCGCAGATGAAAACATTAATGAAGGTTTCCGGATTTCATCATTACTATCGGGAGCGGCGATTATTCCCATAAGATTAGAAAAATTTATTAAGATCGCCGACATTAAAAAGATGATAGCTGGCAGATGTAGACCGAGGGAAACCATCAAAAAAAAGGTTCCGCACTGCGAGGTCAAGACGGTTAATGTCGCCGATTTGGGATCAGGCCATTGCAAGGTCAGACTGGCTGGCAATAGAGTCAAACCAGCCGCAACCCAAAAAAACCAGGGCGTCCATTCAAAGGTCGTCATTTCAACCACCTGCTGAAAAGAACCAGCCACCAGACAATCGTTAATACTGGAATCTGTATTTTAAGATTAAAATGTAGTATCTGAGATAAACTTATCAGCGGAAGTCGGGCTTTCAGGACCAAACAAACCATTATTATGATGGCGGACTTGCCAAGAAACCAGAGGTCAGGCCACAATGAAGAATTACCATTGATGGGGTGTGCACCCGCGTACAAATCGCCCAGGAAAAGCCTGGTGAAGATAACCGCCATGGAAAAAAATACCGCCATACGGTTGAAACTTAAAATCCGGCAGAATTCGGGTCCCCGGTCAGAGTATAATTCCGCTAACGGCTGAAATTCGAAAGGTTTGAAGCTGCCATCGCTGGTCCGCATCATGACACTCAAATTAATGATATAAATCGCACCTGAAATGAGCAGAAGCGGTGACCGGAAAAAATTCCAGATAGGAATCGATCCCAGTTGAAATCCGCTTTGATTGAGATTCAATCCGAGCGGATTACTGCTGTTATCATTGGTGAAAATAATGAGAACGATAAAAACCAGGATCAGGTAATTACTTAAAAGCATCAGACTGTTTTTCATAGCCCCAGCCAGGCCGATTTGTCGGTCGAGATGGTAAACGGTGACCAATTGAATAAAAATATGCAATGGAATCAAAATAAGGCCCAGATATAGCCAAGATGTACTGCAGGCCTCCGGCTTTTGTAGCTGGTAAGGCAGTCCCAGCCATAATCCAATTATGAAAGCCGATTCCGCCAAAGCGAAAATCCAGATCGACAAAGGCTGGTTTTTTGTATCATTATTAATTTCAGACCATAATGACTTATAGAAGCCCCGCCAGATTGCCGTGAATCGTTTGTTCCGCCGGGATGCACGGAATGCTCCATTGAAGTAGCGCTGTTCGCTCCACAGCATGGCCGGGATCAGGAGCATGATAATGCCGGCGAAGAGAAAGCTTGAAAAAATACTTGACAACTGTGTCATCTCTTAATGATGGTCACAAATGATCCTAATCAGGCCTTAAACCGAGAGAAGCCACCAGCAACGAAAAACCGCCCGGTTCGAGACCGACTGCCGCCTGGCGTAAATACAGACGCAACCCATACTGGAGGTTCGTCATAATAAATTCACAGGGTTCTCTTAACCCTGAAAAGTTCATCTGGCAGGATAGAATGCCCCAGGGAGTTTCAATAATGCTGCTGGCATGACCTCTGGGAATACCAGTTAACGCCAGCGCAGGGCGCCGACTCGGTTTTTCATAAGTCAGGTGAAGAACGGCCTGACGGATGAGACGCAGCGATGTAAAAATCTCCATGCAGCGAATTTTCAAGCGCTGCCAGGTTTGATCGTGATTCCCGGAAATCCGCGTGGGATCGAAATAGAGTTTATGATAACACGAATAGGGAAAATCATATCGCCGATCACCGCCAAATCCGGTCGCCCTCTGATTCGGCCCGCCGTTCAGAAGGGCAGGTTCATGTACCCACCGGACGCTAATCATACGACAACTATCAATAACGATGCGATCGCCTAGCAATCTTCGAAATATCGTTTCAAATTGTGGTTGGACTTCGGTCAGAAAATTCAGGTTTTTTTCGATAAATCCGGGCGGTAGATCGTCCAATCTTTTTAATCCGCAGACGATCTCGAACGGTGTAATTTGGTCCAGGATCAGCTTGAGGAAGCGACTTAATCCGTAATATTTTTCTATCAGTATTGCATAAACTTCGTTCGTTCCGGTATTCAATGCAAAAGTCGCCAGGCAAAACAGATATTCCGCAATTCTGAGATATTCAAAAAGTACGATCCGTAATAATTCTGTCTCAGCCAAGGGAGTATATTTCAGGCATTTTTCTGCCGCTGCGAGCTGGGCGTATTTATACCATAAACTAAAATGTGGAAAGTCGTCTTTTATAAATAACAATTCATCGATTCCCAACAGATCGGACATCGAGCGGTTTTGACGTAAATCGGGCAATCCCGGATCTATAGCGGTTTCGATAATAAATGAATCCGAAAGCCGGACTTCAAAGGATAGATGGGTTTCATCGGCGAAAACGAAATCCAGCGAAGTCCATTCTTTCGGGCCATCCGGATTCATTTTTGGACTCGAAGGTTTCCGGATTTTTCAGAGGAATCCGGCGCGCGTCTGAAAAAATTTTTATTTTCAACCAGAAAAAACCGGCAGCCGACGCCTATGATCAGACTGAAAACAAACAGCGCCGTCAGAGAGGTGGTTTGATTTCGCGCCGCGCTCCGTATTACTGCAATAACTAACATAAGAACTAAAATCAAAAGATTGATCAGAATAAGGAACCGGATCGTATCGCTATCGAAGGCTGCGATAGGAGCGCTTTTACAACGGATCCCCCGAATTTCAGGTTTAAATTCCCGGCCTGTTCCTGACGTAAAAAAATTCAACAGCAGGAAACCGGTTATGATTAACGCGCCAAACAGAAAAATTATTGTGACTGTGACCGCCATGAGTATTTTAGAAAAAATCGCCAGAAATTTAGCAGGAGAATCAGGCAATGTCAAGCAATCCCGTGATTGCATTTGTCTTTTTATCAACAATGTGATAATTTCGACTCACTGAAATATTCCTATTGAGAAAGGTTAAAAAATTGAAGATCCAATTGAGTTCAGAAATCGAGTCGGCAATTCACCTCCAGGATTATTCCCGGAAACCGTCGATCGAGGGAGTCAATCTGATTAATCTGCGCCGATTCAATGATGACGGTGGCTCTTTTACAGAACTGGCTAGAATTGAAGATGGTGTTTTCACCGAGATTCCGGATTTTAAAATCGCGCAGGTGAATTTCAGTGACATGGAGCCGAATTCCATCAAGGCATTTCACGTACACCGCAAACAGACGGACGTCTGGTTTGTGCCACCAAGCGATAAGATTCTGCTGGTGCTGGCGGATTTGCGTCAGGACTCGCCGACCAACGGTACCCTGATGCGCATTATTGTAGGTGACGGCAATCCGCGCCTGGTCGTGATTCCGCCCGGAGTTGCCCACGGTTGTAAAAACCTCGGTCAGGGGAAGGCGCATTTGATTTATTTCATGAATGAACAATTTTCTCCAGAAGCGGATCAGTGCGATGAATGGCGCTTGACCTGGGATCATTTTGGAGCCGCCCTCTGGGAAGTTCAAAAAGGCTGAATACTCCGGTATCGCTTAAGTTTACTTATACATTACATTTTGTCTGAAGGCATCAAAAGAAATGTCCTGATTTTCAAGGGGTTTGGTATTCCTCGACCTGTCGGGTGCGGGCGAAATAATCCCGGAGCGCAAAGGGGGAATAGTAAATTAGGAAAGATAGGATACCAACGCCTTCCAGGGAAATGATATAGTAAGGCCAGGGACCAAGATAATCCAGTAAAGAAGCCGTTTCCGGTTTATGGCAGATGAAAAGATAATTTCCATCTACCAGCCAGTTGAAGCCGGCTATCAGCACCAGATAGATATTGGTAATGATAAAAACACGCAGAACGGAGCGGAGGTAGGGTCGAAAGCCGAGAATGAAAGTCGCAAACACCGTCGCGGTGATGATCGAACCGTGCGAAACGAAAAATTGGAAATAGCGATAATGCGGATATGAATACGGGCCAATGTCCGGAGTCATCAAAGCCTGTATGGCGCCTCCGAAGCCCCAGAAATACACAATCTCATACAGCCGGTAATTTTTCGTTACTAAAAGAACCGCCGATAAAATAACCGCCACCCCGCAGAGATGGAGGGGCAGAGAAGTACCCGCCGTCCAACGATCGGTAGAAAGACGCCAGACATTCAGGGATATTTCCTGCAGAATAAGCAGAGCTGCCAGGCTGTACGCGAACCATTTTTCAATCTTTAAGTTGCGGATTTTTTTAAACCAAACAACCATCAGGATATTTAACAGAAGAATGATGGTTAGAGCTACGATGTGTGAAGTCGAAAACGGTACAAAATCTCCGGCGGGGTAATCGGCTAAAAAATACTGGTTCATAATACTCTCATTGATTTAGGTGTTTACAATACTGGGATTAATCTTTATCAAGGGAAATATCACCGGGATATTTTTCCAACTTATGATAGAAATTACGACGATCGATGCCGAAAATCCGGGCCGCCCTGGCTATATTACCGTGCGCTTGATGATAAGCCTGCCGGACGAGCTCTTTTTCAAATTCCTGAGTCAACCCGGCAAAGGCGTCATGATAACAGGAATATTTGTCGAGATCATCTTTATATACTGCGAAAAATGCATTCCCTTTACTGATTAAGGAAGCCTCGGTTTGAAATGAGAGATGTGACTCCCGGATTGTTTCCGAAGCCAGTAAAGCGGCCTTGCGAATGACATTGCGCAGTTGTCTGATATTTCCTGGCCATGAATATGATAGCAATTTTATCATCGCTTCCTCGGATATTCCGGTTATTTTTCTGTCCATCTCATAATTGGCTTCCGCGAGAAACAGCGCCGCCAGGTGCGGAATATCCTCAATCCTGTCTTTGAGAGGCGGCATGTTAATAATGAATTCCGATATTCGGTAATAAAGATCCTGGCGGAATCTTCCTTCGGCCACCAACTGAGCCAGGTTGGCGTTACTGGCGATAATCAGCCGGATGTCCACTTTATGTTCTTTTGAGGAGCCGATAGGTCGGAAGGACTTGTTTTCGATTGCCCGTAAAAAACGTCGCTGCTGTTCGAGCGGCAGATTGCCGATTTCATCCAAAAACAGTGTTCCGTGATTGGCTAACTGGAATTTACCCGGACGGCTTTGATGAGCGCCGGTGAAAGAGCCTTTTTCGAAACCGAAAAACTCACTTTCGATCAGACTTTCCGGAATGGCGCCGCAGTCGATGGTTATTAATGGGTGTTCCTTGCGCTTGCTTTTACGATAGATCAGATTGGCCGTGACTTCTTTGCCCGTTCCGGTATCTCCCTGGATGAGAACGGTCAGATTGGTTTGGGCGACGGATTCGATCTGCCGGATGACTTTTCTGATGGCCGGGCTTTTCCCGAAGATATTTTCGGCTTCCTGATCACCGCCGACCATCTGCCGCAGTTGGATTAATTCTCTTCTGGTTTGCTGAAAGATCAGACCGCGTTGAACGGTTAATAAAAGGATTTCATTCTCAAAAGGTTTTTCGAGATAATCGTAAGCCCCCATTTTCATGGCGCTGACTGCCATCGCGACCTCGCCATAGGCCGTAATGATGATAACGAGCATCCCGGCTTCAATTTGGTCCTGAATATTTTTAAGAATTTCATGACCGGTCGTATCCGGCAGACGGATATCCAGGATGACGCAATCCGGAGTCTGCGACCGGATAATTTCCAAAGCCTTTCTGCCATTGTAAGCAGTAATTGTCTGAAATCCGTTTAAATTAAAAAGTTCAGCAATATTGGCGCAGGCATCCTGATTATCTTCAACGATTAAAATTTTATTCATATCGCCTGTTCATTTGTATTTTGGCGGTTAATTTAGTGAATTGTTGGTAAAATTACCTTAAAAGTTGAGCCATGTTTGAAAGTGCTCTTGACAGTAATTGAGCCGTGGTGGTTTTCGATGGTTTCCTTGGCAAAAGATAGTCCGATGCCAAAACCCTTTGATTTAGAGCTGTAAAAAGGCTGAAATATGAGGGGTAAATCTTCGGGAGGAATGCCAATACCGTCGTCTTTGCACTCAAAAGTAATCGTTTTGGCGCTCTTGTCATTAATGACGCGGATAGCGATCGTTCCGGAGCCGGAAACAGCTTCGATCGCGTTGTTGATAATGTTACGGATGGCTTGAGACAGATTGTATTGATCGATGAATATTAATGGCAGATTCCGATCAGATTTTAAGGTGATTTTTAAACCGGGATTCTCGTCCATTTTTTCCCGGAGATAGGTGTTCAGATTTTGGATAAATATTTCACAGGATTGCTCTTCGAAATGATACCCGTTTAAATGTGTGTATGAATAGAGGTCCTGAATGACTTTATTGCAGGTATTAACATTTCGGTTGATGATATCCATATGCCGGTTGATCTGGGGATTGGAACCGTTCACAGAGGCGGCGACTAACTGGGCAGAGCTTTTTATGCTGGCTAATGGATTTTTAATCTCATGAGCCAGGCGGAGAGTGAATTGACGCAGGCTTTCGCGTTTTTGTTCTTCGGAAGCCTGCAATTCAGCCTGGGCGCGTTTTAGGTCGCTGATATCTCTTCCGATGCCATGAACCCCGACAATCTGGTTCTTTTTAATGATCGGGCGCATTTTCAACCAAATCGGTCGGATCTGGCTGCTCTTAGTAATGATGTTTATTTCGATGTCGGATGAGATGTTATGCAGGACTTTTAAATAGGTGCGCATCATTCGGAAGCGGTCTTCGGTTTGAATCAATGTCAGGGGATTGATAGAGAGCAATTCCTTTTTCGAAAAACCAGAGAAAGATTTGAGGTGATTATTGACCGATAATAGATTTCCTCGTTTGTCGCCGATCCAGATCAGATCGTTGGCATTTTGGAAAAGATCGCGATATTTCTCTTCACTGGTTCGCAACTTGGTCTCGATGCTTTTACGAATCGCGATCTCTTTGGTCAGTTTCCGGTTGGCGTATTTTAGTTCTTCGGTGCGTTCATCCACTTGGGCTTCCAGCTCTTCGCGAGCATTCCGCAGGAATTTTTCCATCTTTTTCTGGTCGGTGATGTCGCGGGCGTAAACTGCGATATTCAGGACTTCACCATTCATACCGATTATCGGATAAAAATGATTATGATATATCCGTCCCTTATTCTCATCTTCAAAATCCTGAGGCAGACGGGTTTCGATACATTTCTGGAGATATTTATGACGGTTTCTGGCAACCTCGGTGGCCAGAAATTCGACCAGGTTGCGATTGATGATCTGATCGACGGGATATCCGAAGTGCTCGGCTGCCGATTTGTTGAGTGACAATATATTGCCATGAATATCAATGAGCATGGATAAATCTACCGGCGCATTGATTAGCACCCGGGCAATCTCCTCGCTGCGCCGTAGAGATTCTTCGGTTTGCTTGCGGATAGTGATTTCACGGAGCAATTCCTCATTGGTAGCAGCCAGCTCGTGTGTACGTTTCTGGACTTTTTCTTCGAGCTGGTCATGAGCTGACTCCAGGGCGATGGTTTTTTCGGAAAGTTCCTTAGTGCGCTGAATAACCTGGGACTCCAGCAATTCTCTTTGTTTACGAGCGATCGCCATTCTCCAGAAAAATATAAGAATCATACAGGAAAAAGATAGGGTTATCACTGTACATTTGAACCAGAGTCGTTGCCAATAAGGAGCGATAATTGTAATTTCAAGCGATGCTTCATTGGGGCTGCGAATTCCGTCGGAATTTTCTCCGATAACCCTGAATGTATATTGGCCCGGCGCGACATTCAGGTAAGTAACCTTATTAGTATTACTGCAGGTAATCCATTCTTTCTCGAGGCCTTCCAGAATGTATTTATATCTGTTTTCTTTAATATCATAAAAATCAAGTATTGCAAAACTGATCGTGATGAAATTATTATACCAGGGGAGAACGATATTTTTGATCTTATCAGGCTGACTGATACTATATCTATTTCGCTGTTCAATATCGACTTTCGTAATCACAATATTGGATGGGTTGCTGTGGAAAAGACTGTCGGGATGAAAATAAGTAATACCATTGATTCCACCGACATAAATCCAGCCGGAGCGAGTTTGACACAGGCTTTTGGAATAACGGTTGCTAGAATTATTATTGAAAAAATCACCCCATTCGCTAGCCTGGTTTTTTGTCTGATAATATAAGACATTGTCATTGCGATCGTAAGTAACTGAAGCATGCGATACCGGATCATATTTTACCAACCCTGAAACTGTTCTAATCCACAAATATCCATGACGATCTTCAGTGACACTGCTGACGTTTTTACCGTGCAGCCCAACGGCCTCGTGATGATATTCAAAAATATTAGTTTTAGGATTGAATGATATTAGATCATGATTAAGCGATCCCAACCAGATCCGCCCGTCCCTCGATTCAAACAAAGAGCATACAGAATTGATATAATAGTGATTTTTAACAGACAGGCTATCATGATAATTGGCAATGGTTTTATTTTTAACGTCAAATTTCACTAATCCGCCATGAGTTCCCAGCCACAGAATCCCATCGCCGCCGTCAAGTATATCATAAACACAGTTTTTATTAAAATATTTTTGGGGATTATCTGTTGTAACCTGAAAATACTGATGCTGTTTAGTTTGGCGGTCAAACAGGAATAATCCGTTACTTGTCCCTATCCAAAAATTACCAGCCCGATCTTCGTAGAATGAACGAATCTGATTAGCCCGTAATATATTAGGCGGGTTGTCTTTAATCACGCTCGAATCCAGATTATAGTGAGTAAAGGAATCATTGTCCCGGTCATATCGCTTAATACCACTGGAAGTGCCCAACCAGATTATACCCTGACGATCCTCATAGATTCGATATAGAATTGCATCTTCGAAATGGAATGATGTTGTCTTTGTACTTAATTTTTGAAATTGATAAACGCTGGCCTTTTTCAAGGGTTGATTATATTTAATTAATTTTGTTTCATTGGCTATCCACAAATCCCCCTGCCGGTCTTCCATTATGTCGTTTATATCACTATGATATAGTATCAGACTGTCTGATAAAACATTGATGTTTTTAAAAGCGCGTGGTAACGCAAAATGATAAACACCGTTATTAAATGTAGAGAGCCAGCCCGATTTTGAACGATCGAGAAAAATTTTGGAAATACTGGCTGTCTGAATGGTATTTTCTTGAAAAGGATCGGTGATATATTGATAAAATATTCCGGATTCCTGATCGAATTTATAAAATACCTCTTGTGCCATTATCCTGCTTCCGACAATCCAGATATTTCCATCAGGATCTTCCGATAGGTCGGTGATATTGATGTTTATGCTACGAAAGTTACCCGGTTTTAACCTGTTTTCAAGTATTTTGGGGACAAAATAGCGTTTTATTATTTTCTGGTTGGGATTGTAATATATCAGCCCGGAATTGGTGCCGATCCAAAAAATACCTTTACGGTCGATCAACATTTTATTTGCGTGAATTGAATGCTGTTTGAGAAATTGGTTTAGTTTAGCAAAATTATTAAAATCAACCAACCCGGTCTTTATATCGTATTCAGCGATTCCAAAATGAGCAATTTCTAAAATCATATTTTGGGCGCTTGTTACCAAGATTTGGTTGATAAAAATATTATAGTTTTTTGGGGTATGATGAGGCAGTACGATACCGCCTGTGGTTACAATGTCAGGCAGATACTGAAGTTCGTAAGAATTACCCTGACCGGTTAATTGGCAAAGTTTTTTCTGAATGGTAGAAAAGTAAAAAATACCAGCGGATACTTCCTGAAAATCGCAAATTACCCCAGTTGTGCTGTCGCTTTTTATAACATGTAAAATCGTATTGGATTTTGGATCAAACCGATCAATAAAAATATTTTTTTTTAAATAATTGGTATGACCCATTACCCAAAGATAACCCTGTGAATCAATTAGTAGTTTGGTGATAATATTACCTCCAACCGAGGTTGAATCAAATTCATCATGGATGTATCTGATTAAATTATAGCCGTCATACCGATACATTCCGCCATAGCGGGTCGCGATCCAGATGAATCCGATCGAATCCTGCTCCACGCAGGAAATCGAATTATCCAATAAACCATCCTCGGTGTTGATGATGTCGAATTTCAGATGCGTGCCAGGCCGTATAATTGTTTCCGTAGGGAACACCGGATTTATTCCAAACAACCCCAACAAACCGGTCAGGAGCAGGCTATAACAAATCCGAGCCGGAAGCATGCCAACGTTTCTAATGGATACGGTCAAACATCTCAAATGGTCTGTTGCGATCTTCATGCCGTCATATTTCCATCGTAATTTATAAATATTTTTATTGATGTAAAGAGAGTTTATTGGCTTGCCGAAAACTGCTTCAGCAGTTTTCAGGAGTGATAGCGCTTTCTGCAACCGTCGCAGTATATTGTACAGACCCAAGCGAGAGCAAACGATATATTCGCTTGAGCCTTTTTGTTCAAGCGAGAGCAAATGATATATTCGCTTGACCAAATTTCAGGGTCACACCCTGATTGAGACACCCTTAGGGTATATCCGGAAGCCCTTAGGGTATATCGGGAAGGGATAAGGTCTCTGCTAAATTCACCGCTGGAGCGGTGTAACCAGATAAACTCGCGATCCGGCCTGTAACTATTTATCGAATCCGGTTTCCAAAAAATATGAAGGACAGGTATTTCAGAAAGTATTGCAATTTCCAAATCAAAATTCTATATTCACCCGCTATTTAATAATTAAAGAGGTAATCATGCGACACATAATCCGTATTTTAACATTAGCCCTGATGCTCCCGGCGCTCATTTTTGCCGGCGATCTGTTCTTCAGCGAATATACTGAAGGAGCATCTGGAAATAATAAAGCTATTGAAATATACAATCCAACCGGCGCCGCGGTGGATTTAAGCCACTATACAGTTAAACAATCAAATAATGGAGCTGGATGGGGCTATTCCGCTAATACGAGCGCCGAAGATACTAGATATATTCTTGCTTTGTCTGGTACATTATCTGCTGGAGATGTTTACCTGATATGTAATTCTGAAGCCACTACCGCTATAACTAGTGTAAGCGATTTGCAATTAACGTATAGTAGTACAGCAAATGTTGGCAACGGAAGTAATGTTACCAGTTTTAATGGTGATGATGCTATGGGATTGTTCAAAGATGGTATTCTAATTGATGTAATTGGAGTTCCAACTACTGATCCAGGTACTGCATGGGCTGTCGCTGGCACTTCTAATGGAACTGCCGATCATACTATTGTCAGAAAATCTACTGTTGCTCAAGGCAACACTGATTGGACTGCATCATCTGGAACAACAGCAGATGATTCGGAATGGATTGTCTATCCTAATGCAACATATACCTATTTAGGTTCACATGTTCATGAGGGGGGAGCAAATATTACTCCTGTAGCTTCAGCCGGGAATGACCGGGTGGAACGTTTTAATGTGACAGTGACGTTAAACGGTTCAAACAGTAATGATCCAGACGGTTCGATCGTCAGCTATGCCTGGGCGCAGATTTCCGGTACAACGGTGACTTTAGCATCTGCCAGCCAGGCTACGACGACTTTTACTTCGCCTTCAACAGTTGCGACTTTGCAATTTTCACTTACGGTTACCGATGACAGCAGCGCTACCGACAAGGATACTATCACAATTTATGTGAATCCTAGTCAGGTTATTATTAGCGAATATTTTGAGGGTACATCAGGTACTAACAAATATCTAGAAATCTATAATGCAGGCGATGCTGCTGTTAATTTAAGTAATGATAGTTATGAGATTCGTACATCTTATAATGGATCAGGAGCATTCTCTACATATTTTAGTGATTGGGGCGATTATAGTAGTTTAGCAAGTGGCGCTGTAATCGTTTTGGCGGATACTGGAGCGACATTGTATTCATCACCAAATATTATTACATATTCAACTATGAGTTTTAGTGGCAACGATGCTGTTGGACTTTTCCGCAACGGTTTATTGGTGGATGTTGTTGGTGATCCGAGTATTTCCACAGACCTTGTAAAGGACGTTGACCTGCGGCGCAAAGGCACTTACCTGTACGGTAATTCGACCTACGACGCCAGCGAATGGGATACCTACGATGCTACGAATGTCGACAATCTCGGTTCTCATAATGCCAATCCGAACGCCCCGGTGATCAGTGACATCGCCTACACCCCGGAATTTGTGACTTCAGCCGATGAGATCACGGTCAGCGCGACCCTGACGCCGGTTGTCGGCACGATTGCCTCGGCGAAGATTTATTACGGAGCCTCCGGCAGCCTGATCAATACCACCGATATGTGGAATGAAACCGGCAATACCTGGATGGGTGTGATCCCGACGCAGACCGGCAACAGTATTATCGAATTTTATATCGCCTGCTCGGACAATCAATCACCGGCCAACTCCGGTCAGTCGTCCAGCCGGTCGATCATCATTGCCAATGGTACCCCGGAAACGATCGCCAATATTCAGGCTAACGCTACGACTCTGGAAGGTCAAATGGTCACGATCCAGGGAATCGTTACGATCGGCGCCGGTGTGCTGGCCAGCAGTTACACCTCGGCTTATATTCAGGATGAATCCGGTCGCGGGTTGAACCTGTATGATGGCGGCGCTTTGTATTCCGATATTGCCCGCGGCGATGAACTGATGGTGGTTGGTTATGTTGATAAGTATTATACAACGGTTGAAGTAACCGATTTCACCTATAAGAAGATTTCTTCCGGGAACGATCTGCCGGCGGCCCAGAGTTTAACGATTGCCGCAGCCAACAGCAGCGACTGGGAAGGCACCCTGATCGAATTCACCGGCCCGGTCGTCAAAAAAACCGCCTACACAACCGCCATGAATGTTTATGTCGCGGAAGGCGCCGATACAACTATTGCCAGAATTGCCTATTCGACCGGAATAGACACGGCCGCGATTGCGTTAGGCAGCCGTTACAAGTTCAAAGGCGTTGGTTATCAGTATTCCGGTGACTATGAAACCCTGATCGGATACAGTGCGGACATCGTGAGTTCTGGCGCTATCGATGAAAACGTACCGGTTAAACCGTTGGTTTTCAACCTGAGCCCGGCTTATCCGAATCCCTTCAATCCCGAGACAAATATCAATTGGCAGTTATCGAAGAACGGCAAATACGAATTGGCAGTCTATAACATGCTTGGCCAGAAGATTGATGTTATCGGCAGCGGTTATGCCGCCGCCGGCAGTTATTCGAAAGTCTGGAATGCCAGCCGGTTCCCGTCCGGTGTATATTTTGTGCAATTGAAAGCGGAGAATAAGGTACAAACCCAAAAGCTCTTATATCTGAAGTAAACTATGAATAAAAGAATCATCCTGACATGGTTTCTGCTGTGGCCGGTTCTGTTTCTGACCGCCCAGGATCATGTCGTCATTACTGAGATTGTATTACAGCCCGGCAGTAGCTCGAGCAGCAACGCCGAGTATATCAAGCTATACAATCCGACTGACAATGCGATTGACCTGAGCAATTATTACCTGACCGATGCCACGGATACGACCGAGCACGAATACTACTATAACCTACCGTCCGGTGCAGATTACTGGAGCGGAAGCGGATCGGATTTCATCGCCCGCTTTCCGGATGGATACAGTCTGCCTGCCAAAGGCGAGATCATCATCGCGGCGACGACGACGGCGGCCTATCAGACTTATTACAGTACTCTGCCGGACTTGTCGATTAAAGACAGTCTGCGGAGCGCGATCGACGGTCAGAACACCAAAGGTGGCGCTTTTACCTATCTGGATAACAGCAACGAAACCTTAGTTTTATTTTACTGGGACGGATCGTCCGCAACGGTTAAAGACGTCGATTACGTGATTTGGGGCAGCAAACTCTGTGCGCTCGATAAAAGCGGTGTTTCCGGCTATAGTGCCGACACACCGGTTGCCTCGCAGGTTTATGCGCCGACGCATCAGGACGGCCAGAAACTCCAGCGCATCAGCGGTGAAGGCGCCGAACCGTCTTCCGGCGGTAACGGTCTGACCGGTCACAACGAAACCGGTGAAAATCTAAACGCAACCTGGCAGGTCGTATCGGTGGGTCATACCAAACCGAAGTTCTCAAATTTAGTCTATTCGCCATCCAGTCCTATTGTCGGGCAGTCAATTAATATTTCGGTGAATGTCAGCAGCGATTCGGCGATTACGGCCGTCGATCTGGTTTATACTTTTAAATCGGTCGAACATACCGTTGCCATGATGCTCTCGGCTGGGACAACTTATTCCGTAACAATTGGTCCTTTTACGACCGCTGATACCTTATATTATAAAGTTCAGGCCGAAGACGTGACCGGTTTGACGGCAGTTTCCAATCTGAATATAATCCTGATTTCAGAACCGCCGGAAGTTATCACGATCGCCACGATCCGCGAAAATTGGGATGATTACAACGGTCAGACAGTGACCTTGCGTGGAGTGGTTACGATCGGTTCGAACATTATCATCACATCGCGCACTTCAGCTTATTTTCAGGATTCATCCGGGAAAGGGCTGAACCTGTTCGCTTCGGCGATCACTAATTTAGCACAGGGCGATTCCATCGAAGTGACCGGTGAACTGACCGAATACAACGGTGTCAAGGAAATTACGAACTGGACGAGCAGTTATACCGTGCTGGCTTCGAATATCCCGATAAAAAGCACGGCGAAAGTTTATATCGAAGATTTGGTCAATAACTTATCCGACTGGGAAGGGGCATACGTTGAGATTCACGGAACGGTGGCGGAACGCAGTGATCCGACTGCCACAAATCAAGGATGTAATATCGTTATAGAAGATGAAACCGACCGCACAACCGTCCGGATTTGGAATACAACCGGCGCCTTGTATAATTCGCTCGGCGTAATTGTAAATGAAACCACCGACTCGTTGCTGACTCTCGGCAACCAGGTGACCCTGCGCGGCGTGGTCGGCGTTTACAGTTCAGCCCCTCAAATACTGCTCGGTTATGCTTCGGATGTCGAGCCTTATGTCGAAGGTGAAGCCGGAGCCGGAAAAACGAAAATCACCGCCGCACCCTATCCGTTCGTTCCCAAACTGGGTGAAGTAATCAAATATACTTATGAATATCCGGCCAACTGCCGGGCGATTATCCGGGTTTACGATCTGTCCGGCCGTTATATCACGACTTTATTAGATAGTTACTATGCGGTTTCCTGGAGTCAGGAAGAAACCTGGAACGGACGCAATGATCTGAACCAGTTGGTGGCGCCCGGGAATTACATTTTACATTTACAGACGACCAATCGTTCGACGGGTAAGTCGAAGGTGTCGATTGCGCCGGTGGTGATAGGAGTGAAATTCTGATGCAGTTAATGAAACATTTTCTAATCGGTTTATTGCTCGTAACTATTCCACTGACGCTCGGAGCCCAGGTATTCACACAGGTCAATGAAATCGCCGCCCCGATCAGTGCGACCGGTGCATCCAATATGGCTAACATTGGTTCGGCCTGGTCGCAGCTGACCAATCCGGCCGGCCTGAGCCGTCTGACTGCCATTGAACTGGTGGGCGGTTTTTATAAACCTTACGGGCTTTCCTATTATAACAGTACGGTGGCTGTCGCCGCTATTCCTTTTGGTAAAATAGGCACGATCGCAATCGGGTATCAGGGCAACTCGACGAACTATTCCGGAAATTCCCTGACCAGCGAAACGGCTTTCAGTTTATCGCACGGATTTTACCTCCAGAAAGACATTATTTCGACCTTGTCATTCGGCTATACCATTAATTTGTATCAATTGGATTATGGTCAGTCAGCCGGTGTTTCCGGTGATGGCAGTGACGGGATGAAACTTGGCAATGGATTTGGCGTTGGCGTCGATCTGGGAATCCAGGGCAGTCTGCACGAAAGAACCTGGGTAGGTCTGTTTGCTAAAAATGTCAATTCTCCGGAGATGGGGAGTGCCTTGAGCGCCCAAACCTTACCGCGCAGCCTGGCGATCGGCTTCGGCTACGAACCGTATTACGGTTTGACGACCAATTTCATGATCTACCAAAAAATCGGGACGGACAAGACCCAATACAGAATCGGACTGGACTACAAGATTATGCCGTGGTTGGCGGTGCGGACTGGTCTGGATACTGAACCGAACCGGGTGGCCTTCGGATTTGGTATCCAGAAATGGGGCCTCCTGATGGATTACGCCTATATCAGTCACCCGATTTTACCGGAAACCCATCAATTCAGTCTGGGCTATACATTCAAGAAAAATGAGAAGTGACATCGTGAGAAAGAATATACATTACGGCCTGATTCTGCTTCTCGCAGTCTGTTTATCAGGATTAATGGCAGAAACGGTGCCCAAGATCGATCTGAACACTGCCGACGAAGCCACGCTTGCGCAATTGCCACTGACTCAGAAACAATTGAATGATATACTGAACTGGCGGGAGTACACCGGGCCTTTCGAGAGTATTTTCGACCTGCGCAAGATCAAGAGCATTGACTACGATACCTTCCTGAAGTTGAAGGAACTGACGCAGCTTACTCCGACCTTTCTGGAAGAATCGCAGCAGCGCGTGGAAGACAATTATTACAAGGTCGAACAGTGGATTTCAGACGACGGAGCCAGTGAATATTTCGTCAACAACTGGATCGATATGCTATCCAACCCGGTTAATATTAATTCGCTGGGATATTTCGATCTGCTGAACCTGGCGGGTATGTCGCCGGGTGATGCCGTGGCGGTCATCAAACGCCAGAAACAGGGTGTGATCAAGAACCGCACGGATCTGCGCAGCACCGAGGATTTGTCCTATTATGGTTTTTCGAATCTGGAAGATTTTATCCGCTATGATGACGATAACGCCACCAACTCTTTCGGCGGCAGTTTCTCGACAGTGATTAAAAATGTGACTCTGAGTCAGACGCCCAGCGACGACGCCGAATCCTACTCGGAATTCCTGAGTCTGGATCATCCGCTGGATGCTTATTATAAATTACGCTTGCACTGGGGCACGAAGTATCGTCTGGAAGGTTCCTATCTGCGCAATCTCGGTGAGAAAACAATCTACTACGGCGATACTAAAATTCCGGAGTTCAAAGCCTTTTTCGAAGTAAACAATACGAAGCTCGGACCGCTGAAACTGAACAAGATCATCTTCGGCGATTATATCGCCTCTTTCGGCCAGGGCGTAACCTTCGAAGCCACCGATTTCTTCCTGCCGCGTAAAACCGGATTGGGCTTTCGGAACCGACTGAACGGTCTGAGCGGTAATTCATCCCGCATTACCCAGTATGGTTTGCGGGGTATCGCGGCCGAAACCCAGATCGGTAACCTGATCGGCACGGGTTTTTTCTCAACGAACAAACGGGATGCAGTCGTCAATGATGACAGTTCCTTTTCGACCCTGATCACGATGTATCCGCGTGTGGCGCACGGCTTGTACGATACTATTTCGACCTCGATGCTGAACTCCGTGCGCGAAGTGCTGGTTGGCGGAAACGTCAAATATCTTTTTCTGCCGGGAACGTATTTAGGCTTTACGATTTATCAAAGCATGTACGACCGGGCGTTGGACTTGCAGGTTACCGAAGCGCTGCTTGATCCGTCGGGTTACAGTAAATATCTGACCCAGATCGGCAATTCCGCCGACGATGAAATCGCGGCGACGTATGAATCATCCGCAACTTCCTCGCTCTGGTCGGAAGCCCAGGCCGTCCGCCGGGTTTATGGCGTCGAATTCTCGACCGTTATCCGTAATCTGACCTTGCAGGGCGAATATTCCGAACTGGATAAAAACCTGGAAATCGGAAATCGTTCCGGCGATCCGAGCGCTTTGCTCCTGTCAGGCTACCTGCAGTTTGACAATTTTAATTTCCTGCTGCTCTACCGGGATTACGACCTGGATTTCGATAATCCTTACCAGCGATCGTTCAGTAATTATCAGCGTTATAAGGGCACTATTTACGAAGACGTCTATTATCTGAAAGACCCAGCGCTGGCTTATCTTTACACTGCCACAGCCCAGCCTCAGGCCGAACGCGGTCTGTATCTCTCGACCCGTTATCAGCTGCATCGCAGCCTAATTGCGACAGCCGAACAGGACATCTGGACCCGCTTGGCCGACAATGCCCAGTACAACCGCACGGTCGTTAATCTCGAATATCGCCCGGTGTTCAAGTACCGCTTCCGGATTCGCCAGAAATGGCAGTATCGTGACAAGACCAATGCCCTGACGCCGGTTTTTTACCAGGCCAACGAGACGCGTCTTGAGGCGAATGTGCGCCTGGCTAATCGTGACCAGGTGAAGCTGTTCTATTCGAATAGTTTTACCGAATTCACGCCGCGTTCACGACTGGTTGTCAATGCCGAAACCGGTTCGACTTCATACGTCGGCAATGCCGGTTCCCCCGGCGATGCCATCGGAATGACCGTTACGCACAATGTCAGCGACCGCCTGAAACTGATGGGCTCTTTAATGACCTACAGCGGTTTCTTCTGGAATTTTGAAGACACCGATTTCCGAGTCTTCAATACCGATACGCGGGCTTTGCACGGCTGGGTCGCGGTTTTTTCACGTCTGTCCAGCGATCTTTCCGTACGAATGAAATACAGTTTCGATCTGCACGATCCGCTGACTAATGTGGTCGGCAGTATGATCGATATCGGAGCGGACGATTCCAACCCGGTCGTCAGCGAAGTCTATTATGATAAATTTTACTCGGATTTCCGAATCCAACTCGATTATAGGTTCTAAATGAAACAGCAAATATTCACTTTAACATTTGTATTAACGATTTTCAGCGCCGGTTTTGGACAGAGTTACTTCAGTCCGCTGATTGGCGATCAACCGGCGGTGGCCGATGCGCGTGCGCTGGCAGTCGGTTTATCCGGCTGGGGCGACGCCGGCAGTCCGGCGGCACTGCTGACCAATTCCGCTCTGCTGGGTCAGAGCGATGAGAAATCAACAATAATTGCAGGAATTAACGCTTTTTCAATCAAGGAAAAACGTTCGTTCCCGGTGCAGGACAGTTACGGCGATTTCCTGGCGGACAATACCTATGTCTTGAACCAGAACTGGTTTCCGGATTTCCATGTCGGTATTAACGCCCGGCCGATTTCACGGGTGAGATTCGCGATGTTGTTGAATCATGCCAATCTCAGCGATTTCCAGTACGAAGAAGAGGTCAGAGGCTCGCTGTATGGCGAATACAACCGCGATCCTTTGGTCGGGTTTAACCGGATGTCGAACCGCTATTCGACCTATACCACCTCTTTTGGGATAGCCTTAAATCCCATCAAATCGCTGTGGTTGGGTTCGGCGATCAACATCGGCACGACGGATAACGCCAAGCAGAAATTTGAAATTCAGGTGATCGAGGAAAGCGATTATCAGGCGTCCGATGAGACTATCTCTTACAGTGCCGAGCCGAAATTCGAGCCGGTTGTGACCGGCCATGTCGGCCTGACGTGGGACCTTACCAAACATATCAGCATTTCAACCGCTTATCGTTTTCCGTACGAGACCGTGCAGAAGGGCGGACTGTTGCATTTGATTAATGATTCGACGAAAACTCTGCCCGTTTTGGCAATTGATTCGACTTTCACCGTAAATAAAGTCACCCGTCAGATGCCGGGCGAATTACGCTTTGGACTATGCCTGAAACCGGTAAACATTATCCCGACGCAATTATTCTTTGAAGTCGTCTATCAGGATTGGAAGAACGCTTCAACCGAATATAAATTTAAGAGCGATGCCGATCTGAGTACGGTTCCGGTTGATTTTTATGAATCCGCAATAAAATATCGCGATGTGGTGAAATTTCATTGCGGCATCGAGCACGTGTTCTTCTCGGGTGTGCCTTTCCGGCTGGGCTTTTATCACGATCCGAATCCGATTTCCGCCGACATGGATCGCAACTGGTTCACGGCCGGCACCGGTTACCGGTTCGGGAATTTCAACCTGGAAGTTTCCGGAGCCTTTACCAGCAACGAATATGAATATCACGATCTTTTCCCAATCACGGGCGAGGAACGGGTGGAATTCGATACCGTCCGCGAAAGTTATCTGATTGGCATGTTAACTCTGCGATATGATTTCTAATCTATGAAGATAAAATATTTACCCGTTGGCCTACTGTTTATTCTGCTGGGGAATTTTTCCCTGAATGCGGAAGAATATCCAAACGATGAGTACCTGAAAATCGTGACCATTTTTACCAATGATATACACGGCGGGATTGATCGCAGTGAAGCCAGTTTCATCAATCCCGATTTCCCGCCGGTACTGGGCGGCGGATCGGTCGCCGGACGCTATATTTTGGAAAAGCGTCGGGAAGCCGAACAGAACGGCTGGGGCTTTCTGCTGATTGACGCCGGCGATTTTTACCAGGGAACACCACTGGGAACGCTTTCGGAAGGCGAGGCGGTCATCGAATATATGAATACGATCGGTTACGATGTTCTGTCGATTGGAAACCACGATTTCGATAACGGCTGGAAGAATCTCAAGAAACTTTCCGAGCAGGCTCATTTTCCATTCCTGGCTTCCAATCTCTATCGCAAATCCACCGGTGAACTGGTGGATTTTGCCAAACCGTATATTATCAAGGAATTTCAGGGCGTCAAGATCGGGATTATTGGGACTACACTTTCATCCACTCCGAATATGAGTTACCCGGAGCACGTGGAAGATTTGGATTTTCGTTCCGAAGTAAGCGGTATCAATCATTATTTGCCGGAGGTTAAAGCCCAGGGCGCTAACACGATTATTTTGTTAACGCACGCCTGGCTGGCCTACGATCCGGAAGAAGGCTATAAAGAAATGCTGGCCAATCTAAAAAACGGCGAATTGCCGGAGAGTTATAATACCAGCGCCCAGGCCATCGCGCACAGCGTGCCGGGCATCGACATCATGTTTTCCGGTCATCTGCATCGCGGTTTTTACAAACCGTGGGAAGACCCGCTCAATCACACTTTGATTTTCCAGAATTATGCCAATGGCAGTAACCTGGGGCATGTCAATTTTTATATTCACCGGAAGACCGGTACGCTGGCCGGCTACGATTATGAAACAGACGACGGGATGATTTTTACGCTGTTTGAGGATGATTTTCTGCCGGATACCAGCATTGCGCATTTAATTGACTTCTGGGTTAAAAAGTCGGAAGCCGGGTTCGATGAAGTTATCGGAATAACCACCGGGCAGATAGCGCGCTCCGGCAGCGGCGAATCCGCGATGGGCAACCTGATGGCGGACGCCATGCTCGCCAGTACCAAAGCCGACATCGCTTTTTCCAATCACGGCGGAGTCAGAGCCGATCTTCCCGCCGGTCAGATCACCCCGCGTCATGTATTTGCGGTGATGCCGTTTGGCAATCGCGTCGTCGTGATGAAAGTGACCGGTGGCTTTCTGAAGGATTTGGTAGAGGATCGGGTGTCCGGAACCAGCCGTGGGATGGTAGTCGGCGGTGCCGAAATCGTCATTGATCGCAACCAACCGAATGGTTCACGGGTCGTCAAATTCAATATCGGTGGTCAGCCGGTCGACGTAAATCGCGAATATTCACTGGCAGTTTCGGATTACCTGGCGGAAGGTAATTCGGGCTACGAGCGCCTCTTGACCGTTACGCCTGACCATATTAATTATTCCGGGATTCTCCTGCGCCAGTCCATGATCGATTATATCAAAGCTCATTCGCCAATCATTCCCAAGACCGATGGACGCTGGAAAGAACTCAAGTAATTTATTGATTGCAGGTTGCAGGTTGGAGATTTCAAATTGCAAAATGCACAATTCAAATATCAAATTGTAAAATTTTTGCAGCTGAGTCTTCTAATTGCAATGAATGACCATTGCTTGATCCGTCAAATGCCGGACTTCGCTACGCTCAATCCGTCAAATGCCAGACTTCGCTACGCTCAATCCGTCAGGAGCCGGACTTCGCTACGCTCAATCCGTCAGGAGCCGGACTTCGCTACGCTCAATCCGTCAGGAGCCGGACTTCGCTACGCTCAGCAATTGAATGACCACGAATGACTACTGAATGACTATTGAATGACCACGAATGACTATTGCATGACCATGAATGACTATTGAATGACTATTGCATGACCATGAATGCCATATTTTCAAAGTCCATCCGTGTAATCTTTGTGTTCCTCTGGGTTGCGATTTCTGCCCCGGCGCAAACGTTAACCGAATACTACCGCACCTACGATGATTTTCTGAAAAAGCGCAGTACATCGCTAGCCCAAATGCAAAATCCTCCTTTCGTCCAGGTAATCAGGGAAGGTGAACGCCCTAAAGAATTGGCAATGATCGATTCTAGCGGCAAAATTGTTGAAAAACGCCTGTATGCTTATGATTTAAACGGTAACCTGGCCAGTCTGAAAATCACAGATGGCCGGGGATTACTTAAGACTAAACTCAATTATCAGCCGGATTCGATCCAGGCGCGGATGCTTGCCAAAATCAATATCGATCGCTGGATTCCGGACAATGAAGCCTGTTTTACTGAAACTTACTTCGATTCAAGCGGTAATTCGGTGGAAGATCGTGTCTACGCGGTCAATGGCTACCTGATCGGCATCATGACGCATGATTATTCCAAATCCGGGAGAATGATCCGCGAATCAATTTACCAGGGTGAGGGAGCCCGGTTGATTGAATACACCGAATTCGAGTTTTTGCTGCCGGATTCCATCCAAACCGTCCGGCAATATGACGGCGACGGCAATCTTATCAGCGCCGTCAGTCTGAAGATTTACAAATAAAATATTGGCGATGAGCAAACCATCGCCACGCGTTTCAGTGCGCGGATGAATATTTCCCTCAGTAAAACCAGTTTCTATGATTATCCTGATTAAAGGAATTCGTTATTCTGCAGATAATAAAAGAAAGGTGAGGTGTCCTAAAAATATTTTTCATAAATGTATTGGAAGAGCGGTTGGTAGTTATTAAATTAACGCTGTGAATTATGTAACAGTATTAATAGGGTACAGAAAATGAAAACAAGAGCTAATATCCCTGAAAAAACCGTCGAAAGACTGCTGGTTTACCGTCGGGCTTTACTGAGTCTTAAAAAGGAAAAGAAAACCTCGATTTTTTCGCATCAGGTTGCTCAGATGGCCGAAGCTACTCCGGTGCAAGTGCGCCGGGATTTTATGCAAATCGGCTATTTCGGCTCGCCGGTCTATGGTTACAATATCGATGAACTGATCACCAGCATCAGCGAATTTGTCGATGATGATCAGACTCAGAAAGTTGCCCTTGTCGGAATTGGCAACCTCGGAAGGGCAGTTCTCGATTATTTACAGAAAAGACGGACGAATCTGGCGATTGCGGCTCTTTTTGAAACCGATCCTGCCAAAGTCGGCTCCGTTTTGCATGGAATCCGTTGTTACCCGACCGAACAAATTACTGATATTGTTATGCAAGAAAATATCAAGGTAGCCATTCTGGCGGTTCCAGAGAACGTCGCCCAGGAGGTCGCTGATCGGTTGGTACGGGGCGGGATTCGGGGAATTGTAAACTATGCATCAGTCAGACTTAATTTACCGCCGGATGTATTTGTGGAAAACCGCGATATGTTGCTGGCCGTAGAAAAGGTGGCGTTTTATGCCAGTCGTAAAAATAGAAAGGAAGATCTTCTTTGAACAGTTCAATTCAAAATATTTTAGATAATTATCCCCAGGCCAAACGGGATGCCCTGATTCCGATTTTGCAGGAAGTCCAGGAAAAAGAGGGCTATCTGTCGAAAGAAGCTATTCTGCGGATCGGGGAATATTTGAATCTGCCGCCCAGTAAAATCTACGGCGTGGCGACCTTTTACAATCAATTCCGCTTTCAGCCGGTCGGCAAATTGCATATCATGGTCTGCCGCGGCACCGCCTGCCATGTAAAAGGTTCCGCTAAGGTTCTGGAAGCTCTCAAGCGTGAATTGAAAATCGAGCCGGGTCAAACCACTCGTGACGGTCTGTTTAGCCTGGAAATCGTAGCCTGTCTGGGAGCCTGTGGTCTGGCGCCGGTGATCGCCATCAATGGTGAATTTATCGCCGGTGTCGAACCGGATAAAGTGAAAGGCATTCTTAATTCTTATCGGAAAAAGGTGATTGATGCAACCAAATCATAATTTAGTCATATCGGGAGAGGATTTCGATCGCGATTGTTGGTCGACCTTCACAAAGTTAAAAAGCCGCTTCGAACCGGCTCTCAGGGAAAACCTGACTTCAACCGGCAAATTGTCCGAAATCCGTCATTTAAAAATCGTCCATCCGGTCATCTACGTTGGAACCGGTACCTGTGGTCTGGGAGCCGGAGCCGGAAAAACCCTGGAAGCGATCCGGAAATACTTAAACGATAATCAGCTTGCGGCGGATGTTATTGAAGTCGGTTGTATTGGACTGTGCGTCGAAGAGCCGATCGTCGAAATTCAACTGCCCGGACGAGCGCGCGTGGCTTTTCGTAAAGTCACAGCTGAAAAAGTCGCCTCTCTGCTCGAAACGGTTATGAAGAACGAGCAACTCCCCTCTGATAATATCATCGGTCAGCATCGTATTGATGGACACGAAGCCTGGGCGGGGATTCCTTTTATTGATGAACATCCGTTTTTTGCGCCGCAGACCCGCTGGGTTTTAGCCAATTGTGGCATCGTTGATCCGGTAAATATCGCCGAATACATCGCCCGCGGCGGCTATCGCGGTATGATCAAGGCGATCAGTCAGATGACCCGTGAGGAAGTCTGTAAGACAGTATTGGATTCCGGATTACGCGGACGGGGTGGCGGCGGCTTCCCGACCGGGAAAAAATGGCAGATGGCTTTGGCAACACACGGTGAACAAAAGTATTTTATCTGTAATGCGGATGAAGGCGATCCGGGCGCTTTCATGGATCGGGCTGTAATTGAAGGTGATCCGTTCCGTCTTTTAGAGGGACTGGCGATCGGTGCTTATGCGATTGGCGCCAGTAAAGCTTATATCTATATTCGGGCGGAATATCCTTTAGCGATCGAACGCCTGAAAACGACTATACGCCAGGCAGAGCAACTCGGTCTGCTTGGGCGCAATATTCTTGACCGCGGCATCAATCTGGAAATAATCATCAAAAAAGGCGCCGGCGCTTTCGTCTGCGGCGAAGAGACCGCTTTAATTAACAGCATTGAAGGTAAGCGTGGTATGCCGCGTCCGCGTCCGCCATATCCATCGAACAGCGGTTTATTCGGTAAACCGACTGTCATCAATAATGTCGAAACTTTGGCTAACATTCCGGAAATCATTGCCCGCGGGCCGAATTGGTTCAATACCATTGGGACCGGGCGCAGCAAAGGCACGAAAGTTTTTGCACTTTCCGGCAAGATCAATCGCACCGGTTTGGTCGAAGTCGCTATGGGGACCAAGATCGGCGACATCATTTTTAATATCGGTGGTGGAATTCCAAACGAGAAAAAATTCAAAGCCGTACAGATCGGCGGACCATCCGGCGGTTGCCTGATAGATCAACATCTGAATATCGAAGTTGATTATGAGAATCTGATCCAGGTCGGCGCGATGATGGGTTCCGGCGGTATGGTAGTGATGGATGAGAATACCTGCATGGTGGATGTGGCGAAATTTTTCATGGATTTCATTCAGCGCGAAAGCTGCGGCAAGTGCATCCCCTGTCGGGAAGGCACCCGTCGCATGCTGGAAATTTTACAGCGCATTACCCGCAGCCGTCGTAACGAAAGTGGAAATGACGCTTTGGAGCGTTTTAAAGGCATCATGTATCTGAATCGTCTCTCGCAGGTGATCAAAGACACCAGCCTGTGCGGTCTGGGAAAATCGGCCCCGAATCCCGTCCTCGGCACGTTGCGCTGGTTCCGGTCTGAATACGAAGCGCATATATTCGAACGCCGCTGCCCGGCTGGAGTTTGCACGGAGTTACTAACTTATGAAATTGATCCGAAAAAGTGTATCGGATGCACTCTATGCGCTAAAAATTGTCCGTCCGGCGCGATTTTAGGCAATCCCAAGACCCCGCATTTTATCGTTGCCGAAAAATGTATCGGCTGTGGAACGTGCGTCGAAGTGTGCCGGGCGAAAGCCGTAACGGTGAAATAAAGAGGTTAATCGTGATAAATATTACTGTCAATGATCATATCGTCAAGGCCAATCCGGGCGAATATATACTCACAGTTTTAAAACGGGAAGGCATCCGGGTTCCTACTCTCTGTAATCTGCCGGAGCTTTTTCCGTCCGGCGCCTGCCGGCTGTGTGTTGTGGAAATCGAGGGTATTCCCGGTTTGGTGCCAAGTTGTGCCTATCCGGTGGCTGAAGGCATGAAAATCAAAACCCATACACCGCGGGCTATCCGCGCCCGGAAAACCATCGTGGAATTGCTCTGTGCCAACCATCCGGACGACTGTCTTTACTGTGTGCGCAACGGCAATTGCGATTTACAAAAGCTGGCCGAGAAGCTGGGAGTGCGTGAACGCCGTTACACCGGCAGTAAAAGTTCGCATAAAGTCGATACTTCCAGTCCGTCTATTGTCCGCGATCCCGATAAGTGCATTCTATGCGGTAAATGTGTACGCGTCTGCGAGGAAATCCAGGGCGTAAGCGCCATTGATTTTGTCAAACGCGGCAGCCAAACCTATGTCAGTCCGGGATTCAACGACGGATTGAATGTTTCCACTTGTATCAATTGCGGACAATGCGTGGCGGTCTGCCCGACCGGTGCTTTGCGGGAACAGAGCAGTCTGAAGGAAGTTATCGAGGCGCTCACAAATCCCGATAAAATCGTCATCGTTCAGCATGCTCCCAGCGTTTCCGTGACTCTTGGTGAGGAATTCGGACTACGGGCTGGAACAGATGTAATGGGCATTATGACAGCCGCTTTCCGGCGGCTCGGTTTTGACCGGGTATTCGACACTTCCTTTTCAGCTGATCTGACAATCATGGAAGAAGCCAGCGAACTGGTTGAGCGGATCAAAACCGGCGGACCGCTACCGATGATGACCAGTTGTTCGCCGGGTTGGATTAAATTCGTTGAGCAATTTTATCCTGAGTTTCTGCCGAATATCTCATCCTGTAAGAGTCCGCAGCAGATGCTGGGTTCGATCATAAAAAGTTATTACGCCGAAAAACAGAACATCGAACCTTCCCGGATCTTTAATGTTTCAATCATGCCGTGCACAGCCAAGAAATTTGAGGCCGAACGTCCCGAAATGGCTTTTAACGGCATCCCGAATATCGACGCGGTTCTGACCACGCGGGAACTTGTGCGCCTGATCCGCATGCGCGGTCTGGACTTACATTCATTGGAACCGGAAGGAGCCGACACTCCTTTTGGGGAACGCAGTTCAGCCGGTAAACTGTTTGGGGTCAGCGGCGGAGTCATGGAAGCCGCCCTGCGCACCGCGTATTTCAAAATGACCGGTAAAGAATTGGAAATCGAACGCATCAAACCTTTGCGCGGTTTGGACGGAATTAAGGAATTTCATACCGAAATCGCCGGGATAGAGGTAGGCGTCGCCGCCGTCAGCGGTCTGGGTAATGCCCGTAAATTGCTGGAACAGATTAAGAAAGGACGCAAGGATTTACATTTTATCGAAGTCATGACTTGTCCGGGTGGTTGTATCAATGGCGGCGGTCAGCCCTACACGACCGACCCGGATCGTATCCGGGCGCGTATGAAGGCTCTTTACGAAATTGATCGTGACGCGAACGTCAGGACTTCCCACGGCAATAAGGACATCCAGCGTCTGTATGCCGAATACCTTGAAGAACCGCTGAGCCATAAGAGTCACACCCTTTTGCATACTCATTATCAAAATCGGAAAACTATGTAAATCAGGTTGACATGACCCGCGATAAAAACCATCCGCTCATCATTACGATCAAGGATAAATGCCGGGTCTGTTATACCTGTGTGCGTGAGTGTCCCGCTAAAGCCATACGGATTGCCGACGGGCAGGCGGAGATCATCGCTTCACGTTGCATCGGCTGCGGCAATTGTGTGAAAGTTTGCAGCCAGAAAGCAAAAAAAGTCCTCAGTTCGATCGAGGAGGTTCAGTCGCTGCTCGATCACAATCAACCTGTGGCGGCAATCCTGGCTCCCAGTTTTCCGGCCGAATTTACCGAATATGACTATTCGACTTTGGTTGGCATGATCCGGGCTTTGGGTTTTAAATATGTCAATGAAGTCGGTTTTGGGGCCGATCTGGTGGCCGGTCAGGTACGCCGGATTCTGGCGGAAAATCCTGATAAACGGTTCATTTCGACGGCCTGCCCGGCGGTTTTCGGATATATCAAGCGCTATAATCCCGAACTGATCGAATTACTCATCAATGTCGTCTCGCCGATGATCGCGACGGCCCGCATGTTACGAGAGATGCACGCTGTCGATTTGCGGGTTGTTTTCATCGGTCCCTGCATTGCCAAAATGGGGGAAGCCTACAGCGACGAAATGAGCGGTGAAATCGACGAGGTTTTGACCTTTGAAGAATTGCGCCGGATGTTCGAGCAGGCAGGCATCGCCGCCGCCAAAACCACGCCTTCCGATTTCGACTTGCCTTATGCCGCCCGCGGGGCGCTGTTCCCAATCTCGCGCGGATTGCTTGAGACCGCCGAATTGCATGAAGATTTGGTGTCCGGTGAAATAATTTCCGCCAGTGGCAGGAGCAACTTCGTCAATGCTATTACGGAATTCGCTTCCGGCGAACTGGGAGCGCGTTTCCTGGATGTATTGTGCTGTGATGGTTGCATAATGGGGGCAGGCATGACCACCGATGATCTGCCATATAAACGGCGGGTGAATGTCAGCCGCTATGCTTCGCAGGTACTGGAACGGCGCGATCATCTGGAATGGCAAAAATACTACGATCGTTTCAGCCGGTTGGATTTAACGCGAAATTTTGAACCGTTTTATCAACGACTGCCATATCCGGCGCAGGCCGATATTACGGCGACTCTGGCGCGCATGGGCAAATTCAAACCGGAAGACGAATTGAATTGCGGCGCCTGCGGTTATGAAACCTGCCGCGAACATGCCGTGGCGATCATCAAGGGATTGGCCGAGCCGGAAATGTGTCTGCCTTATACGATCGAAGTTTTACACAAGACCATTCGCGAACTCAATCTCTCGCACGCCCAATTGGAAGATATCCGGTCGGCTCTGATGCAATCTGAGAAAATGGCCAGTATGGGGCAACTCGCCGCCGGCATCGCTCATGAAGTCAATAATCCGCTCGGTGTCGTCCTGATGTATGCCCATCTGTTAGCCGAAGAATGTCCGACCGATTCGGCGATGCGCGAAGACCTCGATATGATCGTAGAACAGGCGGATCGCTGCAAGAAAATCGTTTCCGGACTCCTAAATTTTGCCCGCCAGAATAAAATGTCGTATAAATCGGTTGATTTGAATGAGCTGATCGATAATTTCGTGACCACTGTGAAAATTCCCGAAAACGTTCAGATGCGACTGGCGCATGGTCTGCTCGATCCCCTGGCGGAAATCGACCCCGACCAGATCATCCAGGTTTTGATTAATCTGGTTAACAACAGCATTACCGCCATGCCGAATGGCGGAACGCTGACGATAAAAACTACCGGTAACGACGAATCTGTTCGCATCAGCGTCTCGGATAACGGCACTGGGATACCAAAGGAACACCTTAGTAAAATCTTTGAACCGTTTTTTACGACCAAGAAAGTCGGGCAGGGAACCGGTCTCGGGCTTTCGATCATTTATGGAATTATCAAAATGCACAGCGGCGATATTCGCGTCGAATCCAATGCCGATCCAACGCAGGGACCAACCGGTACGACCTTTACCATTACCTTACCGCGCAAACATAGAAAAGTTGCCGGTACGGTCTCACCATGATTAAAATCAACAGAGGAAAATAATGAACACTGCCAAGAAAATCTTATTAGTCGATGACGACATCGATTTTTTAATTCAAATGAAAACCCGGTTTCAGGCGCTGCCCTATGAAGTAATCACGGCTGAAGGTCAGGTGGAAGCTGAAAAAATCATTGCCAAAACCAAGCCTGATGTGGCGATCCTTGATCTGATGATGGAAAATGTGGACGGCGGTTTTGCTCTGGCTTATCATCTCAAACAGAAATATCCGGACGTACCGGTTATTCTTTGCACGGCGGTTGCCAGCGAAACCGGTCTCTCGTTCGATGCCTCTACGGATGAAGAACGCGCCTGGATTAAGGCTGACGTATTCCTTTCCAAACCGGTGCGTTTTGAACAATTGGTAAGTGAAATCGAACGTTTGTTGAAGAAAGCCTGATAATGTTGCTTAGGACCTTGGTCGTTGACGATGAACTAGGGATGCGGCTGGGCATCCAGAAAACACTCATCCGTTATAAAATGCAAATTCCGGAAGTAACCGATGAGATTGGGTTTGCGGTCGAAATGGCGGAATCCGCCGAAGAAGCTATTGAAAAAATAACCGCCGACCGGCCGGACATCCTACTGCTGGATTATAAACTGCCGACTATGAGCGGTCTGGATTTGCTGGAAAGGATTAATGTCCAGGAAAGCGAAATGGTCACGATCATGATAACGGCCTACGCCACCCTGGAAACCGCCGTCACGGCTATCAAAAAGGGCGCTTTCGACTTTCTGGCTAAACCTTTTGAACCGAATGAACTGAAAAAGGCCGTTAAAAAAGCCGCCCAAAACCTGATCCTGGCCCGTCAGGTGCGCAAACTGGAGCAGGAAAAGCATCAGGTGCGTTTTCAGTTCATTTCGGTACTCGGACACGAATTGAAAGCGCCGCTCAACACCATCGAGGGTTATCTCAATATAATTCTCGAACGGGTTTCCGGTGACGATCTTAAATCGTATGATGAGATGATTGGCCGCAGCATTGTCCGCATTCAGGGAATGAAAAAAATGATCGCCGATTTGCTGGATTTGACACGCATCGAATCCGGTCAGAGAAAGCGCGAAATCGTCGAGTGCAATCTGATCTCGCTGGCGAAAAATGCGATCGAAAATGTTCTACCCGCCGCCCAGGAGAGAAATATCAGTCTCGAACTGAACTCGGATGAGCCGGTAAATATGATGGCAGACACCGGAGAGATTGAAATTATTCTGAATAATTTGATCACAAATGCCGTAAAATATAACCGCGATTCGGGTAAAGTCCGGATCACCTTGAAAAAAGAGAACGATACCGTGAAAATTGCCGTTTCCGATACCGGAATCGGGATGACCGCCGAGGAATCAGCGCTGTTATTTAAAGAATTTACCCGGATCAAAAATGAGAAAACCCGCAATATTGATGGCAGCGGCCTGGGGCTTTCAATCGTTAAGAAAATCGCAACAATCTATCGTGGCGATGTAACCGTTGCCAGTCAGCCGAATGTCGGCTCGACTTTCAATGTCCGTCTGCGGTCGGTTGATAATCAGCCGGTTACAACGGTGTAACAGTTCTTTTAAATTATCTCTTGAGCAGTCAATCTGGCTGCGATACCTGAGATGAAGGAGTAATCTGACGTCAAGGGTGGGAGCAAAATAACGGATTTATCCCATCTTTGACTAATAACCAGGATGGGATTTTTGTTATGGAAACGAAAGTACACACTGTGACAATCAGTATCTACGATCGCGAAGCGGCTTTCCGCCCGGTTGGTGAACTTCTGCATAAATTTGCGGCGGAAATTCTCCTGCGGGTCGGTTATCCGATGCCCGACCGCAACGTGGCGGTTATTTTTTTAATATTGAAAATGACTACCGATGAGCTGGGCGCTCTGAGCGGCAAACTGGGACAGATTCCGTCGGTTAGTGTCAAAGCGAATACGCTGAAGGTTTGAGGTTGCAGGTTGTAGATTGTAGATTGAAGATTGTAGATTTCAAAATTCAAATATCAAATTGAATGTCTCAATGACCATTGAATGACTATTGTATGACTATTGTATGACCATGACTAAAACCGAAATTATCGCATACCTTCAGGGAAAAGATGACACCTGGCTTTTCAATGAGGCTGATCGTGTCCGGCGTGCTGTTTTCGGGGAAGTGGTTTTTATTCGCGGAATCATCGAATACACGAATCATTGCCGGCAAAATTGTTTGTATTGCGGCTTACGGATCGGTAATCGGGAGGCGCTTCGTTATCGTCTGACTCGTGAGGAGATTATTGATTCGGTTGTAACTGCTGTTGAACATCAAATTCATACGATTGTGTTGCAGGGCGGGGAAGACCCGTATTTTTCCGCCGAATGGATTGCGGAATTGATTGCCGAAATTGTCGCTAAATATGCTATGGCGGTGACGTTATCACTTGGCGAGCAAGGCGCGGAAGTTTTGCGTCTATGGCGGGAAGCCGGAGCCAATCGTTATCTGCTCCGCATCGAGACCTGGAACGGGCGGAATTATCGCAATTTGCGTCCGGGTAAGCGCTGGGAAAACCGACTGGAATGCCTGCGGGTTTTACGCGAATTGGATTATGAAGTCGGCTCCGGAATTATGGTCGGACTTCCGGGTGAAACGCTGGATTCCTTGGCGGAAGCGATCCTCGGATTGACCGAACTGGATCTTGATATGATCGGGATCGGACCGTTTATTTCTCATCCTCAAACCCCTCTGAAAGACGAACCGAATGGCGCGATTCAGTTGACATTGCGGACGCTGGCACTGGTGCGCATCCTGAATCCGTATGCCAATATGCCGACGACCAGCGCCATGGAGTGCGCCGAAAGAGGCGCGCGGATCGCCGCCTTGAAAGCCGGAATGAACGTCATCATGCCGTCTATTACACCCGAGCGCGTCAAGCGGCTTTACAATATTTACCCGGGAAAAAATGCTGACGCTGATGAATCCGAACATTCGATTGCGGCTGTCGCCGGCCTCATCGAAGAAGCCGGTTATAGACGCTCGTTTAGTCCTGGAATCTCCCCGAACTTTTTACGGCGTTCTGTTTGAATTAGATTAAATAATGAATGGAGTTACAATGCAAAGTGTCACAGTGAATGAATGGAAGAAAAATGTCATCAAGCCTGATGAAATCGAAAAATATCTCATAAACGGACGTGACTTTATTGATGAAGAAACGATTTATTCGCATTTGAAGGCTGCTGTCAAGCCCGATAAAATCCGTATCCGCGAAATCCTGGCCAAGTCCCTGCAAATCGAGCGCCTGGAACCGGAAGAAACGGCGGCTCTGCTGAATGTGACCGACGAGGATTTATGGAATGAAATGTACGCTACCGGATTAGCGGTCAAGCGAAAAGTTTACGATAACCGCATCGTTTTCTTTGCGCCGCTGTATTGCAGTAATTTGTGCGTCAACAACTGCGCTTACTGCGGCTTCCGCAACGAAAATAAAGACGAGAAACGCCGCATCCTGACGATGGATGAAGTGCGCCGCGAAACGGAAATCGTGATCAATGAAGGCCACAAACGCATGATCGTGGTTTTTGGCGAACATCCGCGCTCGGCGGCCGATTATATCGCCGAAACGATTCGTACGATATACGACGTCAAAGTCCCGGTCAGAACCGGCTACAGTTCGATTCGCCGCGTGAACGTCAATGCCGCTCCGATGAGCATTGCCGATCTGAAAAAACTCTGGGAAGTCGGCATCGGCACCTTCCAGGTCTTCCAGGAAACCTACCATAAAACGACTTATGCCGATCTGCATCCAGCCAATACCATCAAGGGCAATTATCGCTGGCGTTTATATGCTCTGCATCGCGCCATGGAAGCCGGAATTGACGACGTAGCGATCGGAGCCTTATTCGGACTTTATGATTGGCGCTTCGATGTCATGGGATTGCTTTATCATGCTGTTGATCTCGAAAGACATTTTGGGATCGGTCCGCATACGATTTCCTTTCCGCGGATGACTCCGGCCAGCGGCTCTTTCCTCAGTCGCAATTCCCAATGGCTGGTCAGTGATGAAAATTTCAAGAAACTCGTTACGGTTTTACGTCTGGCAGTGCCGTATTCCGGACTGATTATAACCGCCCGTGAAAATGCCGAAATCCGGCGTGACGTTATTAAGGTTGGTTGTACTCAAACGGACGCTTCCACCCGGATCGGGGTCGGTGGATATACGGACGCCCTGAAAGCCCTGGAAAGGGTAAATAACATCGATCAGGAAATTGACAAACAACAGTTTATGCTGGGTGATACCCGCAGTCTCGACGAAGTCGTCCGCGAACTGGCGGAAATGGGAATGATCACTTCCTTTTGCACGGCTGGCTACCGTTGCGGGCGGACCGGTGACAAGATTATGGGATTATTGAAAGGTTGCGTCGAGGGCAAATTCTGCAAGGCCAACGCCGTGCTGACCTTCCGCGAATATCTCGACGATTACGCATCGCTGGAAACCAAAGCAATCGGCGAGCAACTGATTCAAAAGGAAATCGAAGAAATAAAAACGATGCCGTTTTTCCAGAAAGGGCGGATGCTGGAAACTTTCGAAAGAATGTACAAGCAGGTGGCTGGTGGCGAACGCGATGTCTATATCTGAGAAAATTTATCAAGTTGCGGATAGTTATTACACCATTCCCGACAAACTTAACGCCATCGCTGAATTACTGGAAAATGAATATGGTTTGCGGGTGAACTTCTGCCGCATTTTCGGTAAACGCTGGTCGTATGTGGCCGGCGACCGGCAACTGGAGTTCGCTCCGGTTCGCAAACAATTAAGCCCGCGATACGGAATCTTCTATATTCAGAGTATTCAACTCACTGATAGCGAGCTGGCAAATATTCTGCAGGCTCTGACTCACTATTTTACGGAAATTGACCATGACTGAAGTGCTTAATTATCGCCTCGAAAAAGACCGGATGGGATCGCGTGAAATTCGGGCCGATTCGCTGTGGGGCATTCATACCTTGCGGGCAATGGAGAATTTTCCATTGGCTGGGCGTCCGGTTCACAAAGCGCTTGCACTGGCGTTAGGCGCCGTAAAACTGGCCTGCGCCCAAACCAACCGCGCCTTAGGCTATTTGCCGGGAAAAATCGCAGATGCTATTGCCGCGGCCGCGCAGGAAATGCTGGATGACAAACTCACGGATTGGATCGTCGTTGATGCTCTTCAGGGCGGAGCCGGGACTTCAACCAATATGAATGTCAATGAAGTCATCGCCAACCGCGCTTTGCTTATTCTCGGTGAAAAAGCCGGTAACTACGGACTGGTGCATCCTCTCGAACATGTCAACCTGCATCAATCCACCAACGATGTCTATCCGACCGCTTTGAAAGTCGCCGCCATAAATTTGTTTCGTGAACTGGAGCGGGAGATCGTCGCTTTAACCGAGTCGTTTCAGCGCAAGGAATCTGAATTTGCCGGAATTGTCAAAGTCGGACGCACCGAAATGCAGGCGGCGGTGCTGACCACGCTGGGACGTGAAATGGGCGCCTATGCCGAAGCCTTTGCGCGCGACCGCTGGCGGATTTACAAATGTGAGGAGCGCTTGCGAGTGGTCAATCTGGGTGGAACCGCTATCGGAACCGGCATCACCGCCCCGCGTGATTACATTTTCAGAGTCACGGAAAATCTCAAACATATTACCGGGATCGGAATTGCCCGCGCCGAGAACCTGGTCGAAGCAACCCAAAATGCCGATGTCTTCGCCGAAGTCAGCGGCCTCCTGAAAGCCTGCGCTTCCAATCTGATGAAATGCGCCGGCGATCTGCGCTGGTTGTCGTCTTCCGATGTTGAGGAAATTAACCTGCCGCTGCGTCAGGCCGGCTCGTCCATTATGCCCGACAAAATCAATCCGGTCATTCCGGAAGCCGTAATTCAGGCGGCTTTGCAGATTATAGCTAACGATCAGGCCATTGCTTTCGCGGTCGGCTCCGGCAATCTCGAACTGAATGCCTTTCTGCCGTTAATTGCCGATAATTTGCTCGGCGCTCTTGAATTAGCGATTAATGCCGCCCGCATCCTGAGACGAAATTGCGTCGAAGAGCTGACCGCTAATCCCGAAATCTGCCGCCGGAAAACGGCATCTTCAACGGCCATCGTTACGGCTTTGGTCGAGATCATCGGTTATGAGAAAGCCGCCGCCATTGCCGAGCAGGCCAGGAATGAGAATATGACCATTCGCGACGTCGTCATCTCTCAGGGTTTGATGACTGCGGCAGAGTTCGAGGCGTTAATATCGGCGGAGCATGTCAATCGTCTCGGATCCAAAACCGGTTGGAAAAAATAAATGATAAACTCACTACAAAGGACACAGAAATCGCAGAGATATTTTTAATATGAAGATTATCAGATAAATCCTTCGCGATCTCTGCGGTGAAAAAGGAATCCAAATGCAAAGCACTCCTAAAAGCAACCGTCTCCAGATCGGCATCTTCGGACGCCGCAACGTCGGCAAATCCGCCCTGATGAACGCCCTGACCCGTCAGAATGTCTCAATCGTGTCGGATATAGCCGGGACGACCACCGATCCGGTCGAGAAACCGATGGAACTTCTGCCGCTCGGTCCGGTGCTGTTTATTGACACCGCCGGTGTTGACGATGAAGGCTTCCTCGGCGCACAGCGGATCGAACGCACCCGCAAGATTTTCGACCGCGTTGATCTCGGCGTCCTCGTTACCGATGGACAAAACTGGAATGAATATGAGGACGAACTCCTGGCGGAATTGCACAAGCGCGATATTCCGGCGATTGTCGTTTTCAATAAATCCGACCTGGCCAGTCCCGCTCCGCAACTACTCGAGCAATTGCAGGAGCGCAAGATACCGGTGGTCAATACCGTGGCAACCGACGGAACCGGTATCCTCGAATTACGGGCAGCGTTGATTGCGGCGGTTCCGGCCGCATATTTAGACGCTCCGACGATTATCGGCGACCTCGTCAAACCGGGCGAGCTGGCGGTGCTGGTTGTGCCGATTGACAAGGAGGCTCCTAAAGGGCGTCTGATCCTGCCGCAGGTGCAGACTATCCGCGACCTGCTCGACAGTGACGCCGGCTGTATTGTCGTCAAAGAGCGCGAACTGCGCCCGGCGCTGAATAACCTGAAACAGCCGCCGGCCGTAGTGGTTACCGATTCGCAGGCTTTCCTGAAAGTTGTCGCCGACACACCGGACGATGTCCCGATGACATCCTTTTCAATCCTGTTCGCGCGGCATAAAGGCGATCTCACCGAATATATCTCCGGAACCAGGGCCATCGATAAACTCAAACCCGGCGACAACGTCCTGATTGCCGAAGCTTGTACGCATCATCCGATTGCCGACGACATCGGTCGCGTAAAAATCCCCCGCTGGCTGACGCAGTACGTCGGCGGAAAACTAAACTTCACGCATTATCAGGGACACGATTTTCCACAGGATTTGAGTCGCTATCAATTGGTGATTCAGTGCGGTAGTTGCATGCTGAACAGGAGAGAAGTGCTGGCGCGCATCTGGTACTGCAAGCAGGCCGGCGTTCCGGTTACCAACTACGGGCTGGCGATTGCCTGGACGCTGGGTATCTTCGAGCGGGCTGTGGCGCCGTTCGCGGCGCATTAATCTTTGCGCCCGCGATGTTCGCTGTCTGATTAATCATCTTACTGTAATAAATATTAACTGGAGGCAGATGCCTGAAGAATGGGGCTAATCTTTTGGATTATCGGATTGAATTTCTTCAAACTCGCCGGTCTTTTTATTCTTGCGGACGTTGTCCCAATTGAAATAGCGGCCGTTCATAGCAACATATACCCCCGGGGGAAGCGTCTGGACGAAAGCCAGGGCGCTGCCGAGGTTAAAGAGTCCGTCCGAACTGCCGAACTTATAAGGAATCATGGCGCCAGTCAGGACGATTGTTTTACCGGTAATATTTTTTGCCAGCACGCGGGCGGTGTCGGTCATCGTATCGGTGCCGTGCGTGATAACGAGGCAGTCCTCACTGGCTTTCTGACAATGCTGAACAATTAAAAGCCGGTCGTCTTCGGTCATATCCAGACTGTCAATCATCATCAGGGTGCGGATATCGACATCTACCCGCGAACGCCCCAAAACCAGCATTTCGGGCAGGTGGGTGTCTTTAAAATACAGTTTGCCATTGAGTTCGTTGTATTCTTTATCGAAGGTGCCGCCGGTAACAAAAATTCGGATCGCCATTTTACGCCTTTCAAGAATTGATAATTTTTTCGACAGTTTCTACGGTAAATTGGACAATGGGAGGGCAAATTTCATCGGTAAGGTGATGGGAGTGAATGTAATCCCGGCCTTCCGGAGTACTGTTATCGACTCCCAGAATATCCCGGCAATACAGTGACCCGTATTTGGTTGTAAAACGCTTGCTGAATTCAGTGACGGCGTTATAAGCCCGGTCGCGGGCGGCATTGTCTTCCGCCGAAACCTTACCGAACTGCAGACCGATCACCAGCATTGCGCCGGTGGCCGCTCCACAAATCAATCCCTGACGTCCCATACCGCCGCCTAAACCGCCGGACAGTCGCAGGGCGGTGGTCTTATCGAGGTCGAAATCCCCGGCGAAGGCGGCCAGGACAGCCTGAGCACAATTGAAGCCGCTGCCGAATATTTCCAGGGCTTCATCACTTCTGGTCATCATCACTCCAATAGAATCCATAATACTTAAATAATTTAATCTGTCATTGCTAATTCACCAATCATTTATAAAAAACGATTCCCTTACCAACCTGCCGGCCGGTAAGGGAATTGTAAGTGTTCCCGATCAGGGATTCAGTTAAATGAATTCAGAAAGTTTCCGACCGAGCAGGGTGATATGGCCCATTTCTTCTTTGATGATGGCGCGGACATGGGAGGCTTCAGTTTCATCCAGCATGACTTTTTCTATACCGAGGTAGAAAACCACGGAATCTTTTTCGAGGCCGATGGCCATGTGTAAAATATCAGTGTTGGTTTCCTTGCCTTTCAACAGTTCGGTTGGATCTGTTTCTAAGTCGAAAATAAAACCTTCGGCGAAAGCCTGTAAAAAAATGGCGGCTTCATGATTTGGATCGAAGATAGGTTCCTGCTGGTTTGATTTGGCCTTTTCGCGCATATTTGCAAAGATTTTCTCGTGCTGATCTTCCATTTCAGCCAGCTCGAGCAGGACTTTTTTATGCTCGAATTCTTTTACAATTTTGGCGGCTTTGCGGTAAAAGCGCGCTCCGTTGCGTTCGATTTGTTCCGCAATTTCAAAAATTTCATCAATATTAAAATTCATACGGTTGATTCTTCCTTTTTATCTCTGAGTGATAGAATGTCAGCTTTATCCCGATAATACAATTATAGAGTCGCTTTCCAGAGACCGTGCAGATTGCAATACTCGCGGGCGGTCACGTTGCCAGATGAAGTTGAGACCTTGAAGATCGCCACCGGTGTGTCTCCGGGCTTGAAGTATTGCCGGTAAACCTGACCGTCTACATTCAGTTCGATCCATTCGATGTAATGGGTATCGATCATCGGATGCAGAACGCTGCCGACGCTGACTTTGTAACCGTCGGCCACTTTTTCGATGACCGGCACATGCTTTTCCTTAGCGCCGTCGGAAGTGTTTTCCGTCATGAGTTTCATCGGCTGACCGCAACAAACCAGTTCGCCGGCGCCTTCATGCTGAACCTCGACGATGTTGCCGCAGATTTCGCACTTGTAGATTTGAAATTTCTGTGTCATTTTGTCCTCCGTGTTTTCTCTTTTGAGTTATCTCATCGGTTCACGTTACAGGAAATTTACGCTTTTATTCGGAAAACGGAGGAAAAAATATAACAAGGTGAGTTTTCAGTGTCCATTTTTTAGTTTGCATATGCCTGTTGCGAGTCGCAGGTTCATCATCACTCGTCACCTGTCACTGTTTTACATATTTGGAAACATTTTGGTTTTTAAATACATTCCAGCGATTAATTTTTGGATTATGTTGTTATACGACAATAGAAAAATTCGGTAAATATGTATAAATAAAAATGGAGTAATTATGACCGATATGGTCTGTCCGGACCTGAAGGAGACTCATACGGAATGTAAGAATCCGGTCACAGGAGAAATTCTGGGCTATTCCGCCCTGACTCCGGTCGGAGAAATTAAAAACATTGTCGCCAGAGCCCGTCTCGCTCAGGAATCCTGGGCGCGAATTTCTTTGCGACAGCGGAAAATTTACCTGAAACGGGTGCTGCGTTATTTGGCCGATCATGCTGCGGAAATCGCGGAAGTGATTTCAAAAGATAACGGCAAAGTGCGCATAGACGCCCTGGCGGCTGAGGTTTTGCCCGCCGCAATGTCAATTTCCTACTACCTTCGCAAAGCCCGTAAATTTCTCAAAACGACTAAATGCGGCACGGGCAACCTGATGCTGGCCAACAAACGCAGTCGGATAAGACGGGCGCCTTTCGGAGTGATCGGGATAATTTCGCCCTGGAATTATCCGTTCGCGATACCGTTTTCCGAAGTGGTAATGGCCTTATTGGCCGGGAACAGCGTGGTTTTAAAAACGGCTTCCGAGACCCAGATGGTCGGCCGCAAACTGGAGGAATGTTTCTTAGCCGCTCGACTACCGGAAGGAATTTTCAATTATGTCAATCTGCCGGGCAAAGTTGCCGGCGACGCCTTATTGGAGGCGGGAGTGGATAAAATATTCTTCACCGGCTCGGTGGCGGTCGGCAAATATCTGATGAATAAAGCCTCGGCGACATTAACGCCCTTGGTGTTGGAACTGGGCGGCAACGATCCGATGATCGTCTGCGAAGACGCCGATCTCGAAAGAGCCGCCGGCGGCGCGGTCTGGGCCGGTCTGTCAAATGCCGGACAATCCTGTGCCGGCGTGGAGCGGATTTACGTCGACGAAAAAGTTTATGAACCCTTTCTGAATATTTTAAAAACGAAAGTCGAAGCGCTGAGAATTGGATTGGACAGCAACCATGAATCCGATATCGGAGCGATGACGACGCAGCGCCAGATTGACACAGTCAACAAGCATATTGCCGACGCTTTGGAAAAGGGCGCTACGATTTTTGCGCAATCTAAAACTCCGGAAGACATAAATCTGCACAATTTTCTACCGGCGACCGTTTTGACGAATGTCAATCACGAAATGCTGGTAATGAAAGACGAAACCTTTGGACCGGTGCTGGGCGTGATGCCATTTAAAACCATTGCCGAGGCGGTCGAACTGGCGAATGATTCATATCTGGGCTTAACCGCTTCGGTCTGGTCGCGCAAGCGGCGCAAAGCCATCGCCATTGGACGCCAGATAAAGGCTGGCGCTTTAACCATCAACGATCACCTGATGAGCCACGGTCTGGCGGAAACGCCCTGGGGCGGCTTCAAGCAATCCGGCATCGGACGCACGCACGGTAAACTCGGTTTCGATGAAATGACTCAGCCGCAGGTAATCGTGAACGACATCCTGCCTTTTGCCAAAAAGAATATGTGGTGGCCGCCTTACAGCCAAACCATTTTTCAGGGTTTAAGCGGATTGGTCACTTTTTTATACGGCCGTGGTTTCAAGAAACGCCTGACAGGCATACTGCATGTTTTTAAAATATTCCCGCGTTATTTCACCCGCTGAATTTGACAATTGCCATAGATGAACTAAATTTCACGTTCTTTTAAAAGGCAATCATGGAAAAACATAACTGGCAAAATATAATTGACAGGATCGGTCAGGCGGAGCGAATTCTGTTGACCACGCATCACAATCCGGACGGTGACGGCCTGGGATCGGAAGCGGCAATTTATCACTGCCTGAAACGGATCGGCAAATCGCCATTTATCCTGAATTCTTCGCCTTTGCCGTCGGAATACGACTTCCTGAATCAGGATGGAATATTTCATACCTACGACCCGGGTGCTCGTCAGGGGACTATCGGGTTGGAAGCATTCGAAGTTTTAATGATTCTGGATGCCGGCAATACCGACAGATTGGGACAGCTTGGCCCGGTTTTGAGAGATATGAACCTACCGACAATTTGTATAGATCATCACCCTTTCAATAATTGTCCCATAAAAAACACCAGCCTGATAGATCCCGAAGCTCCGGCGACAGCCGCTTTAATATTTGAACTTCTCAAATTGCTGGCGCCGCAAACGCTTGATCTGAAAATCGCCGAGGCGCTTTACGTTGGAATTATGACTGACACCGGTTCGTTTCGCTTCGAGAACACCACCGCCGAAACCATGCTGATCACGGCGGAACTGCTGCGCTATGGCGTTCAGCCGGGTCTGATTTATCGCTATGTTTTTGAAAATTACAGCCCGGCCAGAATGAAACTGCTGGGCATGATTTTACAAGACATCCATTATGAATTTGAAGATCGTCTGGCGTGGTTCTGCGTGAAGCAGGAGCAGATTAAAGCCGCCGGAGCGATTCTGGAGGAGGTTGACGGATTCACGGATTTTGTACGTTCGATCCGGGGCGTGGAGATAGCCGTCATGTTTCTGGAAGTGCGTTCAAATCGCACCCGGATGAATTTTCGTTCCAAAGGGCGTATTACCGTCAATGATATCGCCCGGCGATTTGGCGGCGGCGGACACCCGTATGCCGCCGGTTTGGTGATGGATTCAGCGGTGGATGAATGTATCGGGACCATTTTGCCGGCTGTCAGGATTAAATTTTATCAAAAGGAGCAGAATGAGCGTTAAGTCAGACCGCTGGATAGAAGAAATGGTTCTGAAGTATAAAATGATTGAGCCGTTCGAGAACAGCCAGGTCAGTTCAGGCGTGGTGTCATTCGGAGTTTCGTCATACGGCTACGATTTGCGGGTAGCGGACGAATTTCACATTTTTCATGGCAGGCCTGATATGGTTCTCGATCCGAAGAAAAGCCTGCCGGAGACGTTTAAGGAATTTAAAGGAACGGTCTGCACGCTTCCGCCGAATAGTTTTGCGCTGGGACGCAGTGTGGAATATTTCCGGATACCGCGCAATATCATAGCATTGACAAGCGGCAAATCGACTTATGCGCGGTGTGGAGTATTGGTGAATGTGACGCCGCTTGAGCCGGAATGGGAAGGTTTCATCACGATTTCAATTGCCAACCTGGCGCCAGTTCCGGTGAAAATCTATGCCAACGAAGGTTTAGCCCAGGTGGTTTTTCTGGAAAGCGACGAGCCCTGCCGCGTTTCATACGCCGACAAGAAAGGCAAGTATCAGGCGCAGAAAGTCATTACCACAGCGAGGATCAAGGATTAATGGCGCTTAAAATTACCGTATCGAAAACAGTTGGTTTTTGCGCCGGAGTGCAGACGGCCGTGAAGAAGGCTAAGGAATCCGCCCGAATATACGGGCATGTCGCTATGCTTGGCGACATTGTGCATAATGAGAAAGTCGTTGACGAACTCAATAAACTGGGGGTCGAAGTAGTCAAGAATATCGACCAAATTGATATATCTACACCGGTGCTGTTTCGTTCGCATGGAACACCCGCACAGATCTGGCAGGCGGCACAGGCTAAAGGGTTGACAATCATTGATGCGACCTGTCCATTGGTGCGCGAAATTCATCAGGAAGCCCGAATGCTTGCGGCTGAAGGTCGCCGGGTAATTATCATCGGGGACAGGCAGCATGACGAAGTTGAAGGAATTGCCAGTCAGGTAGAAGACCCAATCATCGTCGCTAATCAGGAAGAGGCTGAAAGATTGTCGCCAATCAAAAAGGTCGGCGTAGTCGTGCAATCCACCCAGAATAGTGAGAATGTTGCGGCGATCGTCGCCATACTGAGCGCCAAAGTCGAAGATTTGCATTTCGTGAATACGATTTGCCGGCCGACCCGCCAGCGCCAGGAACAAATCCGCGAACTGGCTCGTCAAAATGACGTTATATTGGTTGTGGGTTCGAAAAATAGCGCCAATACCCGCCGGTTGTTTGAAATTGCAAAAAAATTGAATAAAGCCACTTATCTAGTGGCAGATACCGGTGATATTCAGAAACGATGGTTTGCGGGCAAAAAAACAGTTGGAGTTGCGACCGGTGCCTCGACTCCGGAACAAACCATGACTGCCGTCGTGAAAAAAATCAGCCAATATAGCTGATAAAGTGTTAAATTTAGGCGCATGAAAAGGAGTTAGATCAATAATGGATAAAGGTTCATTTGAAGTAAAAGTCGGTTTAGCCGAAATGCTCAAAGGCGGCGTCATTATGGACGTGACCACTCCGGAGCAGGCCAAGATAGCCGAAGACGCCGGCGCCGTGGCCGTCATGGCGCTGGAAAGAATACCGGCCGACATCAGAGCGGCTGGTGGTATCGCCCGTATGTCAAATCCGAAAGTCATTAAAGCCATCCAGGATACGGTTTCGATTCCGGTTATGGCTAAATGCCGGATCGGCCATTTCGCAGAGGCTCAGGTATTGGAAGCTCTGGGCGTCGATTTTATTGATGAGAGCGAAGTTCTGACACCGGCTGACGAAGAAAATCATATCTGGAAGCATGACTTTAAAGTCCCGTTCGTATGTGGTTGCCGCGATCTCGGTGAAGCCCTGCGTCGCATTGGCGAAGGCGCGGCGATGATCCGCACGAAAGGCGAAGCCGGGAGTGGCAATATCGTCGAAGCCGTACGGCATATGCGCATGGTGCAATCCGGAATCCGCAAGTTGACGACTTTACCGGATGATGAATTGATGGCCGAAGCCAAACGCTTAGGTGCGCCGTTTGAAATCGTGCGGCAGGTAGCTAAAACCGGTAAACTACCGGTACCGAATTTTGCCGCCGGTGGCATTGCCACGCCGGCTGACGCTTCGCTGATGATGCAATTGGGAGCCGAAACGGTTTTCGTCGGTTCGGGAATTTTCAAATCCGAAGACCCGGCGGCGCGGGCGCGGGCTATCGTACTTGCGACAACCTATTACAATAATCCCGAGAAGGTTGCCGAAGTATCTGCCGGACTGGGAGAAGCGATGCACGGATTAGACATCGCCGAAATCCCGGAAGCGGAGCGGTTAGCCAAACGCGGTTGGTAAATATATCAGAAAATTGTAAACATAGATTGATTTCACATAAAAATGATAAATGGAACCAAAAAGGTTGGCGTTTTAGCTCTTCAGGGAGCTTTTCAGAAACACCTTGACATTATTAGCTCACTGGGCGCCGAAGCCGTAGCTATTCGTTATAAAGAGCAAATCGCCGGATGTGACGGTCTGATCATTCCCGGCGGTGAATCGACTACGATGTCCAAACTGATGGATGAGATGGATCTGCGCTCCAGCCTGGAAAATTTTCCCGGGATGATTTTCGGCACCTGCGCCGGGGCAATTCTGCTGGCCGATAGTTGTGACGATCCGCGGGTGAATACTCTGCACCGCACACCGTTGCGGATTCTGCGGAATGCTTACGGCCGGCAGATCGAATCTTTCATTGACAATATCAATCTGCAATTCGCGCCGGAACCCTTCAGAGCGGTCTTTATCCGGGCGCCGAAATTGAATCATCTCGATGTAAACACGGAAGTTTTAGCGCGGCTAAACGGTGATGCCATTCTCGTAAAGTCCGGTCAGAACCTGGTGGCGACTTTTCACCCGGAACTGACCAATGATAACCGTATTCATCAATATTTTGTAAATTGCCTGCAATAATGCCTGATATAGAAACTGAAAAAAAATATTCGCGCCTGGCGCAAATCGACAGTCCCGACGACTTACGCAAGCTGCAAGTCAGCGAACTGATTGAACTGAGCGGTGAACTCCGCGAATACATAATCGAGACAGTGACGAAGACCGGCGGGCATCTGGCTCCTAATCTGGGTTCTGTTGAATTGACTATCGCCCTGCATTATGTTTTCAATACGCCGTTAGATAAATTGATCTGGGATGTCGGTCATCAGGCTTACGGGCATAAAATTCTCACCGGACGACGCGATGCCATGAAACAAATCCGTCAATATGGCGGTATCAGCGGTTACTGCAAGATTTCCGAAAGCAAATATGACTGTTACGGAGCCGGTCACGCCAGTACTTCGATCTCAGCGGCGGTCGGCTTTGCAGCGGCGCGCGATCTGAAGAACGAAAACTACCGGGTCGTGGCCGTCATCGGAGACGGCTCGTTTACCGGCGGATTGGCTTATGAAGGACTAAACAATGCCTACAATATCAACGGTCAGTTTCTGGTGATATTGAATGACAATGAAATGTCGATTTCCCGTAATGTCGGTGCGATGTCGAATTATTTTACCCGCATTGTGACCAGTCCGAGTTATTTGAACCTGAAGAATCAGATTTGGAATTCACTGGCCTTGCTGCCGCGCGGCGCAAATTTCTTCCAAAAACTTGGTCGGAAACTATTGGAATCTTTAAAAAATTTCCTGGCGCCGGGAATCATTTTCGAGGAATTCGGTTTTCGCTATTACGGACCGGTGGACGGTCACAATATTCCGCTCCTGATCAACACTTTCAACAATATCAAGGATCTGAAATATCCGGTGCTACTACATGTTATAACTCAGAAGGGCAAAGGATATGTCAGCGCCGAAACCGATCCGGTTAAATATCACGGGATCAGCCCGAAGAAAAGTCCCGACGGCTCTCCGGATAGAAAAACAATGCCGCCATTTCTGAACGCCTTCAGTAAGGTCGCCTGCGAAATGGGCGGGCAATATCCGAAATCTATTTTCATTACGGCCGCGATGGCGGAAGGTACCGGCCTGGTTGAATATTCGCGGAAATTTCCCACGCGCTATTTCGATGTAGGAATCGCAGAGGAACATGCCGTGACTTTTGCTGGCGGTTTAGCCGCCAGCGGTTTCCGTCCGGTCGTAGCGATCTATTCGACTTTTTTACAACGCTCCTACGATCACATCATCCATGACATTGCGCTTCAGAATTTACCGGTGGTCTTTGTGCTGGATCGGGCCGGACTGGTTGGAGAGGATGGGCCGACTCACCACGGCGCCTTCGATCTCAGCTATTTGAGTACAGTGCCGAACATGATCGTCGCCGCGCCGCGCAACGGTAACGAATTGCGCGACCTGATGAAAACCGCTCTTGAGCAGAACGGGGCGCCGTTTGCGATCCGCTATCCAAAAGATTCGTGCGTTGAATTTGAGCCTGAAAAAGTTGCCGAAACGCTTGAAATCGGCAAGTGGGAGATTGTCAAAGCCGGGCATGACGTAGCAGTTTTGTCCGTCGGCGTTATGACCAACAATGCTCTGGACGCCGTCGATATCCTCAGGATGCAGAATGTCGAGCCAACCATTGTGCATGCCCGCTTTATCAAACCGTTGGACTCCGCGATGCTGGATGAGCTCGCCCGGAGCCACAAGGTCATCGTTACCGTCGAAGAAAACAGCATCGTGGGCGGTTTCGGTGAACAGGTTGGGCGCTATTACATGGAGCGAAAGATTCCGGTGAAGATCAAAATATTGGCGATTCCCGACCGATTCATCGACCAGGGCGCCCGTGAAATTTTGCTGCACGATGTATTTTTGGACGCTGAAGGTATCGCCGCTGGGATTACCCAGGCTCTGAATGGCTCCGACTGATTCCGGAACCTGATCGATTCCCCTAAAAAATTTTTATATCATTCGGCAAAACTATTGTTTGGCAGGGAAAATTTGTTTTGTATAAATTTGATGCGAATGAAATCGATCATAAAGAGAAAAAATGAGTTGCCGATGAAGTCGCTGTTTGGACGCACAAAAATTTTAGAACAGAAAAGTTCCGAGTTTCTGGATGTTACGATTTCGGCCAGCCAGGTGCTCATCTCCGGGATTACCAAATATCTCAGTGGCGATTTGGAGAATTTCGAGAAGGATTTGGAGCAGATCAGTATTCTGGAAAACCGCGGCGACAACCTGCGCCGCGAGATCGAAAACCAGCTCTACACCGAGACCCTGATTCCCGAATCGCGCGGAGACGTTCTGGCTTTACTGGAAAATATTGATAATATTATCAACCAGAGTAAACAAATTCTTATGGAACTATCGGTCGAAATCCCCGAGATACCAGCGGAATTCCATGCTGATTATCTGCAGTTGGCTGAAAAGAGTGTCAATGCCGTGGAAGAAGTCGTCAAATCCACCCGCACTTTTCTTAATTTTCCCATGATGGTCGAGCATAGTCTGAATAAGGTATATTTCTGGGAATCGGAAGCCGACCGATTGTCGGAAGCGGTGAAACGTAAAGTTTTTCGGACGACCGAACTGGAACTCAGTCGCAAATTTCACTTGCGCTATTTTGCTTTGCATATTGAATCGTTAGCCGATAAAGCCGAAGATGTCGCCGACCGGCTGGCGATTTATACGATTAAACGTTCGCTCTGAGTAGTATGCCGTCGATTTTCGAAAAAGATACTACCCTGGCGAAGATTTGTGATGATTTTATTGATCTGACGAGTCATGTCAATCTGATGTTTTTAGAATCGATCAAACAATATCTTTGTTGTGAATTGAAAGAGTACGACACGTATCTGGAACAGATATGCCGGTTAGAATCCCAGGGCGACGTTATCCGACGGGAAGCCGAAAGTCGTCTTTATTCGGAAAAATTGATCCCGGAATCGCGTGGTGATGTCTTGGGGCTGATCGAAGCCACCGATGATATAATTGACGAGATCAAGAAAACGGCCGTGATGTTTTCAGTGGAAGTGCCCGAAATACCGCCGCTGCTTCACTCCGAATATCTCAATCTGGCACAGATCGTCATCCAGACTGTCGATAACGTCCTGGCTGCTTTGCGGATCTACTTCCGGGATCCCTTGAATGCCAAAGACATGCTGGATTCAGTTTACGCCGGGGAGAAATCAGCCGACCGGCTGGCCGGCAAAATCAAACGATTGGCTTTTTTGAATGAAGAAATGCCGCTAAGTAAGAAGATGCATTTGCGTTATTTTGCCTATCATATCGATCTGATCGCCGATAAAGCCGAAGATCTGGCCGATCGCCTGTCAATCGCCGCCATCAAACAAATCTATAACGAGTAACCATCTGGGTACCATGACCGATCCCATCAAAAGCAACATCGCTAACCAGATAACGAGTCAGATCATTCCGCGTTGGGAATGGCGGACTTTCGGTGAAAATTTTACCGAAACCGAAAATATTCTGGCGACTATGGAATGTTCCCGCGTTAAAGTAAGCGAGGAAATCTATATCCTTTCGAAAAATTCCTGTGAAAATTGCAAAATCCGTAACTCACTGATGGATATCAAAATGCTTCAACAGGTTGATGAAAATGGGCTGGAATTATGGAAACCGGTACTGAAAGCCTCTTTTCCGCTCAGTTTCGAGATCGTTCGTTTAGTGCTGCGGACTTTACATATCCGTAAACCGCTGCTTCTGCGCAGTCAATATACTCATTATCAGTTTCTGACTGATATTATTCGGCCACATCCGAAATTGAATGTTGTCGATATAAAGAAGAAAAGACACGGCTACTTAATTGACGGAGCGGAAGTCGAAATCGCCGAGTTGCAAATCGGGGCGAAGCATATCAAGACGGTGGCCATCGAGAGCGACAATACCGCCTGTGTGATGAAAGTACGTGACCAATTGAAAGTCAGGGAATTACCAAACGTCAATTATATAAAAGTGTTAAAGAAAATCAGCGGATTTTAATAATGGGAATCGAAATTGAGCGGAAATTTTTAGTCAAAGGCACCGATTACCGGGCATTGGCGAAAGGAGTACGCATCCGGCAGGGTTATCTTAGCACCGTCAAGGAACGGGTCGTTCGTGTGCGGATTATCGATGAACAAGGATTTTTAACTATCAAGGGAGTTAATGTCGGGGCCGTAAGACCGGAATTTGAATACGAGATCCCGGCCGCCGAGGCCGCTGTGATGCTGGAAAATCTGTGTCAGAAACCAGTTTTAGATAAAATCCGCTACCAAATCAAGTACCGCGGATTCATCTGGGAAGTAGATGAGTTCCTGGGGGAGAATGCCGGATTGGTCATCGCGGAAATTGAGCTGGCGGACGAAAAGCAAGAAATTATCAAACCGGAATGGGTGGGAGCAGAAGTGACTACCGACCCAGATTACTTCAATTCCAATCTGATCGCGAGACCTTATAAATCCTGGCATAAGAAATGAGAACTTTATGCTGACTCTGATTTTCTTATCAAGTGGATTGTTCTTCGGCTGGTCGCTGGGAGCCAACGACGCTTCAAATATCTGGGGGACGGCGGTATCTACCAAGATGGTCAGATTCCGGACGGCAGCCCTGATTGCCTCGGTATTTGTTATTTTAGGTTCGACAATTTCGGGCGCCGGTGCCAGTGGAACCCTCGGAAAATTAGGATCGGTCAATGAGTTCGCCGGCGCTTTTATGGTTGTCCTTTCAGCGGGATTTACAGTTTTTTGGATGACGCGCGCCAATTTGCCGGTCTCGACTTCCCAGGCCATCGTCGGCTCGATCGTCGGCTGGAATTTTTTCGCTGGTATGCTCACGGATTATTCCGTGCTGGGCAAAATCATTTCTTCCTGGGTGTTTAGTCTGATACTGTCGGGATTGTTCGCCGCCCTGTTTTTTTTGATATATAAAAAATGGCTGACCACCCTGAAAATTAGTATTTTCCGGATTGATGACCTGACACGGATCGGATTAATCGTTATGGGCGCCTTCGGTTCCTATGCGTTGGGCGCTAACAATATTGCCAATGTTATGGGAGTTTTTGTCCCGATCTCGCCCTTCAAGTCCTTAAAATTCGGTTTTGTGGAGTTCACCGGCACAGAACTGCTGTTTTTACTGGGCAGTCTATCCATTGCCGTCGGTATCTTCACCTACTCCAGACGAATGATGGCAACTGTCGGCGAAAAAGTCATCAAATTGACTCCGCAAACAGCTTTGGTGGTTATTTTAGCGACTGCTGTGGCTCAATTTTTATTCGCATCCCAGGGTTTGCATGATTTTCTGGTAAAATACGGCTTGCCGGCTTTACCACTCGTACCGGTATCAAGTTCGCAATTAGTCGTTGGTGCGGTCGTGGGGATCGGACTCGTCGGGCGCAATCGCCGCAACATTAATCTCAGAATTTTAGGAAGGATTGCTTCGGGTTGGATCATGACGCCGGTCATCGCGGCGCTTATCACTTTCGTATGTTTGTTTTTTCTGCAAAATGTCTTCGATCAGCGGGTTTACCGACGGGTAGGATATGAAATCGACGAAGTTGTGATCGAGCGTCTCAATCAGCAGGGCATTGCTCTTGATTTGGTAGAATTGGAGGGGGAGTATCGGAACGCTTACCAGTTTGATAAGATACTGCGCCGGTACGCTTTGGATAAACAGACTACGGAAAAGGTCTTTCAACTGGCTGAGATTGACAACATTACGATTGAAAATGTTGCCCGCTTTAAGCGGAAAGTCGCGAAATGGTTTACCGAAGCCGAAATCCGTTCGATTCGTCGCCTGGAAGGACAAACCTTCCGGCATCGCTGGGAATTGCTCGAAGCCCTAGAAAAAACCAACCGGATATGGAAGGGATGGCCGGGAGAGTCAGAAGGGAGCACAGCCGCCCGCGAACGTAAACTGGAATATGTTTTTAATTATTTCAGAACAATCCAGTAATTCGGCTTTTCATCTGATTTTTTCTTGATAAAACTTATCCAAATAGATTAAATTAGCCTGCTTTTTGGAGAGGTGGCAGAGTGGTCGAATGCGGCGGCCTCGAAAGTCGTTTCCTGATTTACTCGGGACGGGGGTTCGAATCCCTCCCTCTCCGCGGATTTTCCAGCAAAAGATTAATAAGATTTCCATATTATGTTATAGACAGGTTTATCAGGATTGTTTTTATGAATTATTAGCTGCCTCTATGTCAACCGATCAAATCTGAAATTTGAAATGTCTGATTTGAAATCTGATTTCTTCTACAATCTACAATCACCCGCCTACGATATTTTCTCATCTTTATCGCTGTCGCCCTTATTTTTATCGGCGTACTTAGGATAGAGTTTTTTCATACAGGTAGGGCAGATGCCATGGGAAAATTTTATTTTTTTCAGGCGGCTGGAAATATAGATTTCCGGATCCACCCAAGGCCTTTTCGGATCGTTATCATCGCGGATTTTTTTACAGTTGGCGCAGATCGGGATAAAATTACCCAGGTAATCGGTTTGATGGAGGGTTTCCAAGAGAGCCTGATAAAGACGTTTTTCCTCGCTGATGTCGCGGATGATCGCAAAAGTCGCCTTCTGGCCTTTATATTCAATGATCGAGACGGTGGCTTCGACGTCGATCTCTGTGCCGTCTTTTTTAACAAAAATGGTTTCGTAGCGGGCGGGTACATTTTCCTTGTCGGCACGCCGGCGGGTTCGTTCGTATAAAATTTCCAATCCTTTTTCGGAATACACTTTCCGGTAGTCGCAATTTTCAAGTTCGGAGACAGTATAGCCGAGCATATCGGCAAAAGCCTGATTAATGAAGATGAATTGATCGTGCTGACTGATCACGATAGCGTTCCGGGAATTTTCGACCATCAGCCGGTATTTTTCTTCGCTTTCGCGTAAAACCTCTTCAATTCGTTTGGCTTCCGAGATGTCCCGGTATATCCCATAGACAGCCAGTTTATTTTCATTCAGCATGATCGGTTTCCCGACAATGGATACATTAATGAGGCTGCCGCTTTTGGTCTGGCGGACAGTTTCGAGATAAAGACTGCTGCCTTCCGCCACAGAATGGGTTGCATTCAAGCCTTCTTCTTTTAGATGAGGCGGAACCACGAGATCGTTGATTGGTTTACCGATAACTTCCGCGGCGTTATAACCGAACAATATTTCGAACTGTTTATTGACCTGTAAAACGCGGTCGTCAGGATCTAGAATCGTAATCGCATCCGGCGAGGATTCGAAAAGGTTCTCGAAGAAAGATTTTTGAACCAACAGATCATTTTTTGTCTGGTTCAATTCCGTCAGATTTTGAATAAATGCCAGACCGCCGGCTATCTCCCCGGCATCGCTAAAAAGCGGCACGGTAGTTATTTTGACCCAAAATTTCCAGCCTTGTTGGACATGGCTGTTGTATTCGCCTTCGTAAAAACCCTTTTCGCCCCGCAGAGCGGCTTCGGCGGCGGGAATCAGGCACTTATCGGTGATATTTCTCAAATTTAATCCGACAACATTTTGCCAATGCTCGCCGGCGATTTCCCGCATCATTTTGTTGCAGGATACGATATTTAAGTCGGAATCGAATCGGACTATAATCAGCGGATTTTCATTAAATAAAATATTTTCCCACTGATTCGCCAGGGTGTGTTTGTTCATTTTAATTCTTCCTCATATCCTCGGGCTAATTTCATTCGGAGTAGTCAAGTTTATTCTATTTCGGTTTCAGTTTCGACTCATTGATCATAAAAATAAAGGTGCGGATCGTCAAACCTAAAGCCATTATCAGGATCAGACCGGCTGCAATTCCTAAAAGAAAATTGTGAGTTATGAAGAGATTCCGAAGGCTGAGAGTAAATAAAGCCGTCACAGTTATTACCAGCATGATGATCCCGGGAATCAGCGTAAAGAGATAACTCTCTCTGATCTCCGCCAACCAAATCGAAATGGCGAAAAACGCCAGGGCGGCCATCAGCTGATTGGCGCTGCCGAATATCGGCCAAATCGCGCCGCTTTTTCCGCTGAAAGTCAGAGCGGCGCCGCAAGCTACGGTAATAAAAGTGGCTAAATAGCGATTGCGCGCCAGAATATTTTGCTGCTCCGGAATGCGATCAGGCATTTCAAAAAATTCCTGAAAGGCATAGCGCCCAATACGGGTCACGGTGTCCAAAGAGGTCAGGGTGAAGGCCGAAACCGCCAGAGCGGTAAAAATCCGGGCGGATTTTAAGGAAATATTCAGAAATGGTATTGAACTGATAAACCGGCCGATGCCTTCCGAGAAAGCCAGAACGAAATTACTGCTGTTGTAAAAGCCGTCGAACTCCGCAGAAGTGAGAGAGGCTACGGCAACCAGGGAAAGGATTGCCAGAATGCCTTCAACCAGCATGCCGCCGTAACCGATTATTTGGGCGTGACGTTCGGATTTAAGTTGTTTGGAAGTCGTTCCAGATGCGATCAAACTGTGGGTTCCACTGATGGCGCCGCAGGCAATCGTGACGAACAGAATTGGGAATAACGGACCCAGGTTTGGTACGGTGAAACCTTTAAATGATTCTATGTTGATAGCCGGATGGTCAAAGAAGACGCCGATCAGACCGCCGCCCATTAAAGCGTAGAGCAGAAACGAATTCAGATAATCGCGCGGCTGCAACAGGAACCAGACCGGCGCTACAGAAGCGAAAAATATGTATATTATCAAAGCCCATTGCCAAAACTGACGACTGAGTCGCAGAGGGAATGCCATCCCGAAATAGATTCCGGCGAACAGTAAGGCTACTCCAATGACCGTAGCCACGCCCCAATTTAATTTAAACCGATAGACAGCCAGTCCGTACAGAATTGCCAGCAGGATAAAATACAGTGAAGACGTCGCCGAACTCGGTGAGCCGACGAAAGTATCTGCGATAATGTTTATAAAGACCGCGATTACGAGCACGATCGTCGCCCAACAGAATAATAAAAAGAGCTGCTCCCCGCGTACACCGATATTCTTCTCAATCACGGTGGCGATTGAATGACCACGATGACGGATCGAAACGACAATCGAACCGAAATCATGGGCGCCGCCGATGAAAGTCGCTCCCAGAATTATCCAGAGAGCCGCCGGCAGCCAGCCAAAAGCGGCCGCCACGATCGTCCCGACAATCGGGCCGGCTCCGGCAATCGACGCAAAATGATGCCCGAAGAGAACCGGCGCCGGGGCCGGTACGAAGTCAACTCCATCGTTATTGGTTTGAGCGGGAGTTGGCCGACCGGTGTCTATATGAAATTTTCGGGAAAGAAATTTACCATAAAAACGATATGAAAAGCCGAAAACCAAAATCACCAACAAAATAAGAAAGCTGCCACTCATTTAACGCTATTCCTCTTTATATACAAAACTAAAAAAATACATGTTTATCAGTTCAAACTAATTTTTTTTTAAAGATAGGGATGAGATTAAAAACACTGAAGGATTAATTGTTACTGAATGAATTGGATCGCGACAATACGGAATCCATAATGACTGTCAGGTCTGAAGGTTTATAGAATCCGACAATATGTTCCAGAGTATCCTGATCGGCAGTCAGAAAAAGCATATTAGGAATCCCGATACCACCGTATTTCCGCGCATTGCCATTGTATTGGGCGGCGATTTCCGGTTGTTTGTCAACATCAATACGGACGGTTACGAATTGTCTGGATTTAGCAATGACGACCGGATCGGAGAAGGTAGTCTCTTCCATAGCGATACAGGGCGGACACCAGTCTGCCATAAAATCGATCATCAGCGGTTTATTGATCTGTTCGGCAATCGTCAAGGCACTGTCGATATCGTAAATCCACACAATTGCGGATTGATTTTTTCGATGTGAACAGAAACTGATCAGAAGAGAAAAGATCCCAACCAAGATGAGATAATATTGAGAGTATGATTTTTTAAGTTTCAACAATCAACCTTCATTTTTAAACGCAAGAAAATATCAAATATTACTGAAATCTCAAAACACACGATTTTGGAAATTGCCTATAAAGTTCGGTTTGATTAGCTTATCGTTGTTACTTTACAAATGAAATCGAAGTTAAAGGAGTGCTGAAGCCTTAATTTGATACCCGTAAATACCTGCTATAACCGTTTGAATACCAAACGACTAATTATTGATACTTTATCTGTTTCGTATAAATTATTTTTCCCGATATATCTTAAGGAATTCACTTTAGCAGGCGGATCGCCTGCCGGTATTATCACTCCCGGTAAAACGAGACTGCACTGCCCATTTTTAATCTAAACAGGTAGGATGCCCGCATGAAAATTGCCATATTGTTTGTTGCCAGTCAGAATGATCCCAACGGCCTGTCGCAGACCCGGGATAACATTCAGTATGTTCTTGAAAACAGCTCTTCTGAATTACGGGTGATCGTAGTCTCGGAAGGTTCCCGCGATCTGATTGACAATCTGCCGGTTGATTACGCGTCTAAGATTTCGGCTGTGCACGGCAGTTTTAAAAATTACTGCGATATGGTTATTAAGGTAAAATCGATGAACATGCTGGAGGCCGACCTGCTGCTTCTGCCGACCCCCGGCGATCTGATCCGGATTGATTCGCAGACGATTGAAAAATTTGCTAAAGCGGCCGAATTGACCGGGGCTGGTTTTCTGATCAGCGATCACTATGAAATCCTGGGAGATACCGAAAGCGACCGGCCGGTACTGATAAAATTGAAACCCGGGCACGATCCGTCAAATGTTGTCATTCCGGGGCGGGCTAATAATCCAGTGTTTTTTTGTCATGGCGCTCTGATTGCTGTTGCTCAGCCTTTTCTCAATGAACGTGTTTTCGATGCCGAGGTAAATTTTGGCAGCGACTACGCCATTCGCATGGGCGTTCTGGCGCAGGGTGGACGGATCTATACCGTTCAGCAGCCGACCTATACTTTTCGGCGCGGTAAGCCTTTTTATATTGGGGAAGGTCTGCAGGAGAGTATGGCTGCTCAAAATACAGGCAAGTTGGAACGCCATTTTTCCTATATCAACGATCCGGCGCGTTTCGAATGGGGGCCGATCAGTTTTGAAAAATATATGAAGGATATCGGCGCTTTTCTGCCGGATTCCTATTTTACCCGTAAAGTACCAGTAGATCCGAGCCTAGGTCCCGGAATATCGTTCGTTATGCCTACGTACAATCGTGCTCACTTGCTGCATTACGCCATCGATTCGGTGATTGAGGTACGCAAACGGGTCGATCCGTTTATCCCGATTGAATTGATCATTGTAGATAATGGCACTGACGAAACGCCTAATGTGGTTGCGCCTTATAGCGAACAATATCCGGAGATGATCAAATTCTATAAAGTATTCGGGAAAACTCTGGGAGGGGCGCGGAATTTCGGAGTGCATCGCGCCAAGAATCGTATTATCGGGCAGCTCGATTCCGATGATATCCTGATCGGCGATCCGGTCACCGAGATCCTACGCCAGTTCGAACGCAGCGGTTCGGCGGCGATCATTGGGATTTACCAGACGGCTTCGCGCAATCCGCAGACCGGCGAATTAAAATTAGACAATCAGATCATTACCCACGACGAGTATTTGGTCAATCAGAAAAATCCGCTCCTGCAGATGTGCATTCCCGGCCCTGGCGCCCCGCGTTATTACCGCAAGGAAGCGATCATCGCGGCCGGGGGTTACCCGGATTTACTATACGGTGAGGACGCGGCTCTTTCCGATCAGATGCTGAAGCAGGGCTTTTTGATCGAACGCAACCTTAGCGAAGCCAATTATGTCGCCGTCCGCCATGGTGCTAATACCGACAGCGAAAACCTCGGTTCGGATATTTTATTGCGGAAAAACTACGCCAAATATTCGTTCAAGATAGCTATCATTGAAGAATTGAAACATATCGTCCTCAGTAATAGCTATTATCATAAATACAACAACCGGATAGGCTTCTAAGACCGAAGCGTTCATCGGGGAGCAGTTTAAAGTGGTGGATCTTTCCAAAAGACATTTGACAGACGCCGATCTTGCAGAGTATTTTCGGCAACTGGATATCGATCCTGAAAAAATCGATGATAATTACCGCACCGAAGCCCTGATTTTACAACAAACCGATCCGCTGAATGGTTATCCGCGCCTGGTGAAAAACATGCAGACCTACGGTCAAGGATTGTCGGTCGAATTGCCGGTCAATACAATCCCGATCCGGATTGTGATGAATAAAACTCGTGTTCAGAGTCTGACTTCGAGCACCTTTGAAACAGCAACGAAAACCGCCCCGTCACACTGCTTTCTGTGTAATTTGGATAAAGGGCAGCGCGGGATTCTGATCGCCGATGAACAATATCTGGTCTTAACCAATCCCGGGATCACCTTACCAGGTGATCTGACGATCGCGGCGGTGCGGCACGAACCACAGATAATCAGCGGCCATTTTGAAGATATGTTGCACATTGCGCGCACTTTGTATCATTTTTCGATTTATTTCAATGGAGCCCTGGCGGGAGCTTCCAGTCCGCATTTTCATTTTCAGGCTGGTTATAAGGACAAACTGATCGGAGAAATTCAGATTCAGAAACTTCTCGCCGGTCAGGCTGTCGGTCAGGCGCGTCTGAAGAAAATTGCGCGGAAAACAGGACTGGATATTTATTTCATCGATAATTATTTGCGCCCGGTACATATTATCGTCGCCAAAAATGCTGGGGACCTACTGGGTTTTTTTAATCGTTATTTAAATGCCTTGAAGGAAGTCAGCCGGGAAATTCAGGGAATTGACAATGTGCCGGACTTCGGTAGTTTGATCGCATCGCTGGGCATTCCGGAGAGCGAGCCGCGTCTGAATATCATGCTGAAATATTATCCGGATTACGACGGCTATATTCTGGCATTGTTCCCAAAACGATATAACCGGCCGCAGTGCTATTTTCAGCAAGGCGACCAGCAGATCATTTTAGGACTGGCGATTAAAGAGGCTTTAGGCAACCTGATAACTGTCAGGGAAGCGGATTTTGATAAGTTGAAGAATGTTTCCGGACTCATCGAGCGCATTTATAATGACACGGCGATTTCTGCCGGAGCGACCGAGCGATTGAGTCAATTGCTGAAGAAAGCTTGAAAAGGCGGCTGTCAATGCCCAATATCAGGCTTGGATCATGCCGTCGGTAATAGTAATGTAATTATTACTGTAGTCTTTCGCGCGCGGATCGTGCGTGATCATTATGATCGTATTGCCTTCTTTCCAGAGATTGACGAATAATTGCATAATTTCGGTACCGGATTGAGTATCCAGATTTCCGGTTGGTTCGTCGGCCAGGATAATATTGGGCGAATTAACCAGCGCCCGGGCGATGGCGACGCGCTGTTTCTGGCCGCCGGACAATTCGTTCGGTTTGTGGTGCATGCGATCCGTCAGCCCGACTTTAGCCAGAATGGAGGTGACTTTTTCTTTGCGTTTTTTGCCGCCGACGCCGGCAAAGAGCAACGGCATTTCGACATTTTCATAGGCGGAAGCGTAGGGCAGGAGGTTGAAATTTTGAAAAACGAAACCGATTTCCTTGTTGCGTAATTCAGAAAGCGTGTTATCGTTCATATTTTTGATATTCTGACCATTTAATAGATAATCTCCGGAGGTTGGTTTATCGAGACAGCCCATGATATTCATCAGAGTTGATTTGCCGGAACCGGACGGCCCGATCACCGTGAGGAAATCTCCCGGCTTGATATGCAGATCGATGCCACGCAGGGCTTCGACTTCGATTTTACCGGTATTGTAGACTTTGCGAATATTTTCCATTTTAATCATTGAAATACTCCTGTTCTATTCATAATGCAGGGCTTTAATCGGATCAATGGCGGCGGCTTTGCGGGCCGGGAAAAATCCGGACATCAGTCCGACAAATCCGAGGATTGTGCAGGTGCTAATGGCAATCGGCCAGGAAAATTCCGGATTAGAGAGAATCTGCAGCGCCATATTTTTTCCGAAATCGGCGCTTTCCTGTGGAATGCTCTGTACCAGCCGGATGATGACGTAGGCGACCGATCCGCCAATAAATCCACCCGTCAGGTCAATCAGTAGAGCCTCGATAATGAACTGGGCTTTGATTAGCGATTTTTTAGCGCCGATGGCGCGCTTGATGCCGATTTCCTTGGTGCGCTTCCGCACGGTGACGTACATGATATTGGCCACGCCGATGCTGGCAATTATCAAGGTCATAGCGCCAATAACCCCCAGGAAGATCGTGATTCCGGTGAAAGCTTTGCGGGTTTCCCGCGAATTCTTGATTACATCCCAGTAATGCAGGGCGTTATTGTCATCGGGATGATAACGGTATTTCCGCGCTAAAACCCGCCGAACCTGTTGATTGACATAATCCGATTTATCGATCTGATTGACCTGATAAATTATACGATCTACGTAAATGTCGCTGAATATACCCCGGAAGGTCGAGGCTGGCATGACGGCTGCATCGGCGTCGGGTCCGCCATACATGCCCATCTGCATTTTTTTCTGCATCACTCCGACTACGGTGAAGGGAATATTGTTGAGGAAAACGGTTTTCCCGACGGCGTCAATGTCGCCCATCAGTTTTTTCTTCAGGTCGCATCCCATGAAAACCACCCGGCGACGAAATTCCAGGTCATTTTCATTAATAAAACGCCCGCCGGGTTGAGGAAACTGGGAACGCATATCTTCATAGCCGACGGAGCTGACCCCGCGCACTCTTTCGTTGACGACCGTCTCGCCGTATTTGTAGGTAATGCCCCAGGCGTCATATTCTCCGGCGATGCGATCAATCTCCGGAATACTGTTTTTCAACAGATCACAATCATCTTCCAGCAAGCGGATGCGCCGGCCCTGCGGCAATCCTTTATATTCGATGCTGGTTTGCCCGCCGTATAATATTACGATATTATGTCCGAGCCCTTTCTGGCCGCGCAACATCTGAGTGGTCAAACCCTGCCCAAAAGAAAGAAGCAGGATGATTGTCAGAGTGCCCCAGGCGATTCCGGCAATGGTTAAAAATATTTTACGCCGCTCTTTTTTTAATTCCCGGATATAAAGTTTTATCAACAGCAGGTTTTTGGTGATATTACTGATCTTCTCAGACATAGAACTCTGTATGATTAACTGTTAATAGCTACGACCGGATCGAGATTGGAGGCACGTCTGGCCGGACCCCATCCGGCGATAAAGGTGATGGTCGATATGATAATGATTGTGACGATGGCAATCAGCGGCTTGAGGATCAAGACTCCGATAAAATCTTCAAGCGGCGCCTGATTAATACCGAAAATCAACAGTGTCGCGAACAGAAATCCGGCTATTGTGCCAACGGAAGAGATTACGAAGGTTTCGATCAGGTATTGCGTCAGGATCACCCTTTTTTTAGCGCCGATAGCGCGCTTGACGCCGATTTCCGAGGTGCGTTCCTCGACGATTACATACATGATATTAGCAATGCCGATTCCGCCAACTATCAAAGTCATTACCCCGACGACGCCCAGAAAAATTGTAAAACCGTTGAAAAAAGTCCCCAGAAACTGATCATACTCGGTCGTATCCCAAATCGGCAAAGCCTGGGTGTCTTCGGGGGAAAAGCGATATTTTTTAGCCATGGCCTCAATTATGGCCTGCTTCATCTGGCTCGTATGGCGCACGTCTTTGGCGCGGGCGACCATATTATTCATATAGCGATCGCCATAAATTCCCAGATAGGTGGTCGTCGGCATGAAAATCGCATTTTTATCCTGGCCGTTGTAACTACCGTCCTGCTGTTTTTCAATAATGACGCCAATGACGCGATAGGGAATACCATCGATCAACATCATTTTCCCGACAGAGGTCGTGTCGCCGAACATGGTTTTTTCGACTTCATTACCGATGAAGACTACCCGGCGTCTTCTTTCCATATCCAGAGTGTTGATAAAACGACTGCCGGCGCGCGGCACCATATTGCGCATATCCTGAAATTCTGGCCAGACGGCGTTGATGGTGAAATTCTGCTTCTTATCTCTGACATTGACCGGCACTTCATAGCGCGCGTATTGCGGGGAAATTTCACCGATAAGTGAAACCTGCTCTCGCAGATACTGAGCGTCGTCATTATAGAAACTTAGCTGGCGTCCCTTAGGAAATCCGCCGTAACTGATGGCTGTTTTTCCCGACCAGATCACGCAGATCGCTTCGCCCATGCCATGCATAGTTTTGGCAGTGCTGGCCTTGACGGCAATGCCGAAAGTCAATAGCAGAATGACCGAGGTCGTACCCCAGAATATACCGAACAGGGTCAGCGCTGTTCTCAGTTTTTGTTTGCTCAATTCCCGGAAGATCATCCGGAGATTTTTTAAAAACAAGACAGATTCCCCTTACTTAATTTCCTTAGGTGGTCGTTCGACTAAAAGATCGTCAGCCGTAATACCGGATTTGACTTCGGCGATAATACCGTCGCTGAGTCCGATCTCGATACACCGTTTCGAAATTGTGCCGGTGACAGTGTCCTCGACTTCCACAAAGACGGAATCGTTTTGGAAGGTCAGCAATCTCTCCGGCAGGGAGAGAACATTCTCGGCTTTATTGATAATGATTTTGGCATTGGCGGAATAGCCGGCCCGCAGGGTCACGCCGCGGGTGTCAATTATTTTAATTTCGATGTCGAAGACCGTGGCGTTGTTTTCCTTGCGGGCTTTGGGTGACAGGCGAATGATTTTGCCGAGGATCGTCTTGCCGGGCAAAGCGCCGATCTCGAGTTCCGCGACGACTCCGACATAGACTTTGCCGACGTCAATTTCATCGATTGTGCCGCGGAAAATCAGATTCGACATATCGGCTAAGGTAAACAGGGCTGTGCCTTGCTGATAGGAAGTCAGCGGAACTACCGGATCGCCGATGTTGACGAATTTTTCCAGAACCGTGCCGCTGATAGGCGATTTTACTACGGACTCAACCTTTCCAGCCTGACCTTTTTCGATCAGTGAAAGACGGTCTCTGCTCAGATCCCGTTGGAGTTTGGCCTGGTCGTACTTCAGTTTTACGCTTTCAAAAGCCTCTTCGGAGACCAGGTTCTTGCTAAGCAATTCCAGATTGCGATCGTATTGGGTCTGGGCGTTCTTCAGGGCGACCTCTTTCATCTCTAGATCGCGCCGTGATTCAGTCAGTTCGATTGGCGTTGGATCGGGAGATATTTGCACCATAACGTCGCCTTTTTTTACCTCATCACCGACTTCCACGTAGCGTTCGACAACGATGCCGGCTATCTTGGATTTTACCTGGATTTCATTTTCCGGTGTAATAGTGCCAATCGCCAAGGCCTCTTCGACAATAGTCGCTTTGGTGGCCTGTAGGGTCTTATAGCCTTTGTTCTCGTCGGTTTTGCGGTTGCTGAAGAGCTGTTTGGCCGCCAGGCCCAGGCCGACGATGATTAAAACAATAATTCCGATAATCTTTACTTTTTTCATCAAGTCCTCATCATTTTAAAATCAGGTTTTTAGATTTATCTGGAAGTAATAGGTTGTCAGGTCAATTAGATTTCGTGAAATAATTTGATAAGTCCTGGCTGTGAAGGGGGGGACTGAGGAAGGGAACGCTTCAACAGTATTAAAGCACTGCTTAGTCGGTTAGTAGGGCGATTTGAGAAATCGCCTTATAACTTTTGACAATAAATTATTAATCAAAAGAATTCCCCGATGCTTGCGTCGGGGTAGTTCATTGATTGATAAAAAATCCCTTATTTAATAAAAATATCATTTGACTTTCGTTAATTATTTTTATAAAATCTCATGTAGAGAATTGTGGCAAAAAAGCCTGCATTAGTTTTTTACCAGATTGTATTTTTCTTTAGCGGGAGGAGTTTATACATGGCAGATTCAACCCTATCAGATCTAAGGTTAAATGAATTCAAATTTTCCCTGAGAGCAATTGAGGAACTCAGATTTAATCAATTTGCTTCCGCAACCTTACGGGGAGCTTTTGGGAATGCTTTGAAATCAACGCTGTGTATTCACTCTAAGATTCCTTACAGTTGTGAAAAATGTCTGATCCGAAAAACGTGTGCCTATTATTATTTGTTTGAGACCGGGACTGATTCCCAGGGCGAGAATAATCCTCACCCATTTGTGCTTTCTTTGCCGCTTGCGATAAACGGTAAAATTATTCAGGCAGGAGAAATATTCACTTTTACTTTGATCTTAATTGGAAAAGGGCTGGAATATCTTCCGCATGTCATCTACGCTTTCGAGAATCTGGGTCGGAAAGGTTTGGGGGGCAAACGGGGAAAATTTGATTTAATGGAAGTAAAAATGACCAGCAATGATCAGGAAGAAATAGTCTATTCCTTAACTGATAAAATGCTCCAAATCAAAGATCAAAAATTTTCTTTTACAACGAATACTGATAATGATAAGGTTAAAAAAATTAAAATATCACTTCTGACACCACTGCGACTTAAACACGAAGGAAAATTAGTCACAGAGATAGATTTCAAGGTCTTTGTGATCAGTCTTCTGCGCCGGATTTCTAAAATAGCCGAAATCCATTGCGAAGAAAACCTACAAATTGATTGGCCGGGACTACTAAAGATTAGTGAAGAAGCGAAAATTATATCTGATAATACCTACTGGAAAGAATATAAAAGATACTCCGGCCGCCAAAAGCAGGAAATGCTGTTAGGTGGTTTATTTGGAAATGTTGAAGTTCAGGGCGAGCTGAATGATTTAATGCCGTATATGGAACTCGGAGAGCTAATCCATGTCGGGAAAAGTACCAGTTTCGGTTTTGGTAAATATGAAATGCAAATAATAGAGAGGGAATAAATCTATGACTGACAAAATTCGCGAAAACATAATCATTGGCGCATTGCTCCACGACATCGGCAAATTCTGGCAAAGATGCGAACCGGAAGGAGGTATTGATAATGCCCAATTCCTGAGCTCTGAAGTGAAAAATAACATCAGCAGTGATGTTTGTCCCCATCGTAATTATACTAACGAGACTCGCTTGTCGCATCAGCACGCCGCCTGGACGTACCAATTCATTGCGAACAATGAATCAAATATTTTTCAAACCGTAACGTCCGTAGATGAATCCGTACTTCACCTGGCATCCAATCATCACCAGGATAGACCTTCTACAACTCTACAAACAATAATCAAAGTAGCCGACTGTATGTCCGCAGGACAGGATCGCAACGGCGACATTGAGGACATCAAAGATGAGATCAGTCGAATCTATAATTACCGAAAACAGCGCCAGCGTCCGGTCTTTGAAAATCTCTTTAAAGAAGATATCATAGATAAAAAGCAAACTTACCGTTATCATCTTGAACCTTTAGCATTGAGTAAAAGCATTTTTTCTTTTTGCATTCAAAGCGAAAATCAGGATTTATATCCAGAATATCAGACGCTCTGGAATGGATTTATCAATGAATTAGAACAGATTCCCAAAGCAGATTTTAATACCTATCTGGAAACCTTGCTTGGCTTGCTTCAGAAATATACCTGGTGTGTTCCCAGCTCGACCAATGACAGCCCGGATATTTCTCTCTACGACCATCTGCGCTCGACTGCCGCGATTGCCACTTGCCTTTATGATTATCTGAAAGAGAGCGATCCGTCAACTATTAATCCCGGTGAAAAAACTAAACAAGAAAAGATCAAAACCTACTATAATAACGACGAAAAATTTGCCCTTCTGATTGCGGCCGACATCAGCGGCATTCAGAAATTCATTTATCAGATTTCAGCGGTGAAAGCCGCCACTTCACTTAAAGGGCGTTCGTTTTATCTGCAATTGATCAGTGACGCCGCCGCCCGCTATATTCTGCATCGTCTGGATTTGCCGATAACCAATCTGATCTATTCCAGCGGAGGTAATTTCTTCCTGCTGGCTCCAAATACTAAAAAGGTGAGAGCGGAAATCGAAAAAATATCTTCCATAATAAACCGAAGTCTGTTTGCCCACTATAAGGGCGAATTATTCCTGGGAGTCGGATACGAAAAACTATCCGGATTTGATTTTAAAAGTAATCTCTCAGCTAAGTGGGGAGAGGCAATCAAAAAAACCAGTGCCCAAAAACGCCGGAAATTCAAGGATGAGATAATTAACGATCAATCATTTTTTCAATCCAGATCTGTGAAAGATGCCCAGCCGTGTGATAACTGCGGCGCAGACTATGAAACCTCCGAATTAAAAGCGGTGAAGAAGGGGGAAGAAGAAAAATACTGCCCGCTCTGCCGCGAATTTATTAAGGCAGGCGACGATCTGAAGTCGGCTAAGATTCTTTTGGAATTCATTTCCACAGAATCAACCAGGCCCGATTCTGGTAAAATCATCGTTCCTATCATGGGAATCCCGGTCGGCTATATTTTGACGGATAATAGAAAACTTGACCAGGACGCCGCAATTATATCACAAACTCTTTTTAAAAAAATCCATTATCTGAACGAAACCGATTTTCTGGAGACAATCGCCGGAGAAAGATTCAATGCTTACGCCCGCGGCTTCAAATTCTACGGCGGAAATTATCTGCCGCTCAACGATCAGGATGAACCGGCGACCTTTGACTATCTGGCCGGAGTGCGTGATAAAAAGGAGGAGGAGACCGCCTTTAAGCGCCTCGGCATCCTGCGCATGGATGTTGACAATCTGGGGAAAATCTTCAGCAAAGGATTTTTGTGCAGTTCAATGACGAACCCAAAAACGGAGCAAAGTCCATTAAAAGAACCCTACTCGATTTCCCGTATTTCCACCCTCAGCTCGATGCTGGATATTTTCTTCTCCGGATACCTGAATACTCTGCATCAAAAAGAGGATTTCAAAAACTCGTTGTATATCCTGTACTCCGGCGGCGACGACCTGTTTATCGTTGGTCGTTGGGACAAGACGATTGATTTTGCCGCCTTGATCCGGGAAGAATTCAAGCGCTTTACCTGTCAGCACCCCGATCTCTCCATCTCAGGAGGAATCGCGCTAACGCCGCCTAAATACCCGATCCACCGCTCCGCCGACCTGGCTGGCGAGGCCGAATCCGCCGCCAAAGCCAAACGCCAAATCAACGGGCAGGAAAAAGAAAAAGACGCCCTGAACTTCCTGGGCAAGACACTGAGCTGGCAGGATTTCCAGGTCGCTCAGGCGCTCAAACAGGATTTAATCCAATGGATCAACGAACCCGAAAATGGCAAAAAAGCCATGAACCGCGGCTTGCTTTCCCGGCTCAGTCAAATCTACGCTACCTATCAAAAGGAAGCCGATCTGATCCGCAAACAGAATAAAGAGGGGAAAATTCTTCTCGGCGAGGTCAATGAACGTATCTTGTATAACAAATGGCGCTGGCGATTAGTTTACTCGCTCCGGCGCTTTATGAACCAGAATAAAGAATACAAAGATGAAATAGAGGCTATCCAGACCGCCCTGACCGAAAATAATCTCTATAAAGATCACAAAAGCGAACAGCCTGTCATCGAATATCTCGATATACCCGTCCAATGGGCAGAATATCAACTAAGAACTAATCAAAAGGAGGATGTTTTATGAATGATTTTCATTCGGGCAAAAATTATCAACGCAGGGATAACTACCAGCATCATCACGATACTCGCGAATCCGGTCCGGAATTTGATCTAAAATTTGGACTAGACAATATTGAAGGTTGGTTAATTAACAGAATTGATGCGAAGGCTATCTCATATTCAGAAGAATTTGGGAAATTTCTTAAGAAAAATGGATTCACAACAGCTCAAATCCGCAAGATTTTCGGAGAGGTAAAAATGATTCAGCAAAAAGGCTGGGAAGGGGATAAAACTTTAACGGCCTTATTACTCCTGAAACCTAAACTGGCTTATTCCGCAAAAAGAGATAAAAATAAATGTGCTCATAGTCTTCAAGATTTTCTCTGTAAAGGTATTGATGTAATAAATACATCAAATAATCCGGATAAAGTTTTTCAGAATTTTGCCAACCTGTTTGAATCAATCTTAGCCTATCATCGCGCTAATGGCGGTGATTAAATAGTAAAGGAGGATAATACTATGAAACTCACAAAAAAAATCATCATCACGGGAAAAATTGAAGCAAAATCTGGTCTGCATATCGGCGGCTCGGATGTCGGACTCTCGATCGGCGGGGCCGATTCGCCGGTCATCCGCGATCCTTTGACGAACATACCATATATTCCCGGTTCTTCGATCAAGGGTAAAATGCGCAGTCTGCTTGAAAAGGTCACTCCCGGAATAACCTTTAATAAACAAGTTGGAAATGCCAGAATTCATCAGTGCCAGGTTGAAAAGGAAGAAGATGTCTGTCTGCTATGCCGATTATTCGGATTACCTGCCGAAGAAAAGTGGGCCAATACACCTCAGCGTCTGATTGTCCGCGATGCCAGAATGAGTAAAAAATCATCAGACGAACTATTTGAAAGCAAAAACACCGATATGCCTTACACAGAAGTCAAGACCGAAGTCGTGATTGACCGGGTCACTTCGGCTGCAACCCCACGAAAGATCGAGCGAGTCCCGGCCGGAACGACCTTTGAACTTGAGATGGTTTTGAATATCTATGACAACGATAATGAAGCCAGTCTCCTCAATTTGGTCGAAGAAGGCCGCCGCCTGCTGAATGATGATTATCTCGGCGGAAGCGGCACGCGCGGCTACGGAAAAGTCGAGATGACTTTCGGAAAGAAAGAATATAAGAATGAAGCTATCTATATAGGAGACAATCAGGCCCAGCCGTTGGAGGATTAAATGCAATTGACATTATATAAACTCAAATTTCGGACGCCTCTGCATATCGGCGATAACCGTCCGAATTACGAGAGCTGTGAAGGTTTTATTCACAGCGACACGCTCTTCAGCGCTTTGATGAATGCCTGGCGTTTGCTTTATCCGGAAGACCTGGAGGTCTTTTTTCCCGCGACTCATCCGGAAACGCTGACAATTCCGCATTTCCGGATTTCCTCGGCTTTTCCCTTTGCCGGGCAGGATTTATTTTTTCCAAAACCTTATTACACTCCGCCGCGCCCGGATAAGGAAGAAGCCGGCGACGCGAAGGCCTTTAAAAAGTTAGCCTGGATCGCCCAACCTTATTTTGAAAACTGGTTAAGTGGGAAGTGTTTAACGATTGATAAGGACTATTTATCGTCTGATAAACGTTTTCTGTTTTCCGCCAAAGCGATAAAAGGACATTCTAATCCGGTCGCCGTACAGGATTCGCCGCGCGTCCGGAAAGACCGCGAGACCGAGCAAACGGAAATCTTCTATTATTCCCGGCTTTATTTTACAGAGAATGCCGGTCTTTACTTCATGGCGGTTTTTCAAAACGAAGAATGGCAAAAGAAATTTACCGCCGTTTTGAATCTGCTGGGTGATGAAGGACTGGGCGGCGACCGCTCGGTAGGCAACGGACTCTTTGAAGTGCTGGAGATGAATACGCATTTCAAAATGCGCCTGCCAGAAAAAACAACCCATTTCCTTACGCTGGCGCTCTATCATCCGCAAGCCGTTGAATTGAAGCCGAATCTGGAAAAGGCTTATTACGAATTGATCAACCGCTCGGGCTGGGTCTACTCCGGACGGGGATATTCCCTGAGACGCAATAATGTTCGTATGTTTACGGAAGGCTCGGTCTTCGCCGGCCCTCCCGGAGAATACGGTGATATTGTCAAAGTCCTTGATCCTCTGCCTGAACAGAACCTGAAACATGCCATATATCGCTATGGACAGGCTTTCAGTCTGCCGATTGCTGTAACAGAGGAGACAGAACTATGAAATCCAAAAATATTACTCAAAAATTCCGGATCACAGTCCTGACGCCCGTACATATCGGCTCCGGATTCCGCAAAATGAAAGGCATTGATTTCTATTTCGACGATCGAGCAGGCCAGGTGGTACTGGTTGACCTGGACGAAATCGGCGCGGCTCTGGCGGACAAACCCAAGGCTCTGAACGAACTGGCTAACCTCGACGAACAGCATAGCATCGGAGAATTTATCCGTAGCCATCATCTGGAACTTAAAAAGAGCCGTAAATATCCAATCAACTCGATCGGCAAGGAATTCCTGGAGTTCATGCGCACCGGCCTGGGTGCGCCATTTATCCCCGGCAGCTCCCTGAAAGGCAGTCTGCGCACCGCTATTCTAAGCAATATAATGAATGGGAAAAGTTCTAACGATCGCCGCAATTTATTACATTCAATTTCAACCGGCGGTAATCCGAAATATGCCGATGCGGATTTACTTAAGAAAGTATTCGGCAAAGATCCGAATTATAATCTGATGCGCGCCCTGATCGTTGGCGACTCTCATTCAAAAGACGCAGACTTGATGCTGATCGAATCCAGAGTCTTATCTCAGGATTACAAAGGCTGGCACTGGAAACCGGTCGGGCGCGATAATTCCAGCCCGCCCATGCGCGTCTGGTGCGAATCCCTGCGGCCGGGCTGTCAGTCCGAGGTTACGATTTCCCTGGACGACTTCCTGCTAAATGATTATCAGGCCATGACTGAATTAAATTTTCCCAATCGTATTGAGACTGATTTCGCCAAACTCATGACCGATGTAAATAAGTATTCGCGCCAAATGCTGGATTCCGAGATACTCTATTTTGAAAAGCGGAATGACGAAAAATCTGAACTGTCTCAAATCCTCAGAAGTATCGAGACAGTCAGAAAACATATCCCGGCCGGTAATAATAGTATGGTTATCCGGCTTGGCTGGGGCTCGGGCTGGCAGTCCATGACCGGCGATTATATCGACGACGCCAGCCTGATGCAGTCAATCCGCCAGGGTTTCCACCTCGGACGTCCGGGCATGCCATTTCCCAAATCCCGCAAGATCGCTTTCAGTAATAATCAACCGACCTTTCCCTTCGGCTGGATCAAACTGGAGGCGCTGAAATGAAATCAATTCTGATTGCCAATGTCGGCAATCGCGACGTCAAATACGATAACCAGGATATTAAACCTCCGCGACTGTATGGCAAAGACTATCTGGAGCGCTTTGAGGCTGTTCATGAACATCTGACCTTTCCGATTATCGGAAAGGGGCTTGATTGTGTATTTCAGGAATTGAAAAACCAGCCGCTGGATTGCCTGATCCTCTTTTATACCGATCAGAATCAAAATGAAGTAGAGGACCGTCATTATCAAGCGGATACGCTTTATTTTGCCGACCTGATCGAAAAACTGGCGGCTATCCGTCTGCCCCGGCAAATCCGCCGGATTATTAAAATCAGGATTCCACGCACTCCCAATGATTATGATTTTACCTATGAATTTTTCTCTGACGAACTGGAAAAGATCGAGCAGGAGATAAAGCCGGAACGGATTTTTCTCTCACCGGCGGGCGGCATTCCGGCCTGCAATATGAACCTGCTTCTGCAAGGCAGTCGCATTTTCAATCGCCGCGCCGTGACCCTGCTTATTCCGGAGAATCCCGACAAACCGGCCAAACTTCAGAAACTCGGCGAATTACTCAACCGCGAAAACAACCGGCGGATTGTGCGTCGTTTGCTGGATGAATATGATTTCGGAGGCGTCGCGGAACTGCTGGAGAATGAAACCGATTCCGTTTCACGTTCCCTGCTCGCCTTAGCCCGATCGGTTCAATACCGGCTCTATTTCGATTTTGATAGCGCTTTAAAATACCTCGATGATGTGAACCCGGAAATACTTCAGTGGCCGGTTTCCGGATGGAAGAATTTCAGCTCGATTGAGCAACTTGTTGACCAAATTAAAGCCGAATTAAAGGCGGTAAAAGCTGAAGCCAATCCTATTCATGGCGGCCTGAACGAATTGGATAGTATCGAAGCCGGGCTGGAGCTCCATCGCAGGTTAAATGCCGAAGTTCTCCTGAATGCCAAAATCAAATGGCTCTCCAAACAATATATCGATTTCCTCGGACGCATATTCCGTTTGCAGGAGGGAGTGTTGCGCTGGGTCTTCGAAAAGGAGACTGGTTATTCAGCCGATTCTCATCAATTCCCGAATGATTTTTCAGACTTACTCAATCAAAATCCCGACTTTGTCGTTTATCTTAATGAAAATCCAATCAACGGTAGAACTCCAGTAGCCTGTCATCTGAACAGAGGAACGTTGTTACTATACCTTCAGTTCATTACTCAGGTACATTCCGAATATAAGCCTGTTCTGAAACATTGTAACAAACTCGATCATCTGGCGGCTTTACGCAATAAATGCGCCCTGGCGCATGGCAATGCGGCCATTAACGATCGGATCATACTTGAAAAGTATGGCCCGGATGTTTGGAGGAACCTGTCAGCCTTATCGGAGGCTTTTCTACTGGATGATCATCTCCCACAGATTGACTGCATCCGGGAAATTATTCTCGAAAATTTCTGATTTTTTCCGCTCTTTGACATCGCGATAATTATATACTCCTGTTTAAAAGGGATGGAAGTCGCTTTTTCAGATCCTCTTAGATAGCCTTAGCGTTTGGCACATCGTTTTTAGCTCCGTTCTAAAAGAGGATGAATCTGCTTTTCGTCTTTAAGATACTGGTTATAATTTTCAATCCAATGTAATGACCCGTTCCAAGGGGATGTTTTCAAATTGCAAATTGAAGATTGGAGATTGTAGGTTGGAGATTTCGAATTGCAAATTTCAGATTTCAGAATTGATAGTGGCTCTGAGGAATTTGGTAAGTCATAATAGATAATCCGGCAAATCCTGTCTTATCGGAGACTCCTGCGGAGTTGATCCTGTCTAAAAGAAAACAGGTAAATCCTGAGGAGATGGCGATTCCTCAGGCGCTGCGAAGCGCGTCGTCTTCGGAATGACAGGCCTTCGTTGAATATAATTATAATCATTATAATTCACGTCTGCATGTTTGAGATACACGCGTGAATGTTTAAGATGCAGAGTTGCATGTAAAAGATACTTGCTTGAATGTCAGAGACTCACGCTTGAATGTAAAAGATTCATGCTTGAATATCAAAGTCTCACGCTTGAATCTATGAGATGCTCGCTTGAATGTAAAAGTTCATCGTTTGAATCTAAAAGATGCTCGCTTGAATATTTGAGATACTCAATTGGATGTTTAAGATGTCCGATTTTATGTTTGAGATGCGCGTTTGAATGTAAAAAATCCACTCGCGCATGTTTTAGGTTCATGCACGGCAGAATAATATGCCTGTTTTTCCAGCTTTGCCAGCTTCTGTAATTATAATGAATAACTGACAGAATCGCTTAAGCGGGGTGCCGGTCTCAGATAGAGAATGTTGTAGTTATAAATCAAAGCGGTCTTGTTACGCGGCGGCCTGTTCTTTTTCCGTGGCGGCCAGTTTCTCGAACCGCTTTTTGAGTTCGTTATAAATTTCTTTGGCGGCTAAGATATTCATTTTGGCGGCCTGCTTGACGGAGTTGTAATAGGCCAGGGAGGGTTTGTAACATTCACTGCCGGTCAGAAGCATGGTGTCGTTCAGTCCGCCGGTGATATTGGAGAGGCGGCGGAAGAAGATGGTGAGCAGCCCATTGGCGGCAAAGTCCTTGTTGAATTCGTCCACTTTGACGTAGGCCGGTATAAATTCCGGTGCGGTGTTGAAATATTCCCTAACCTTTTCGACAAAGGGCAGGGTCTTGTCGCTCATCTTGGGCAGTTCCAGCCGTTGGGTGGGCGTAAGCGCCGTCAGATAAGGCATCAGCTTTTCTTCCAGAACCTTAATGGCGGCTTCGATGGCCGCCTGGTCTTCGGGTGTGATCTCGATCGAGATCAGGTTTTCTGTTGTCATAGGTAACTCCTTTTGTTGGGTTTATTTTGCGCCGGAGAAACACTGTCCTCCGGACTGTCTGATAAAAATAAACGTTTTTCCCGTCAATCAACATATCTATTCAAGTTCCAACCTTGATATGAATATAAGTAATATGAAGAAAAATATCAAATAACAAATTGGAGGTTACCCTCAGCGGAGTCCTTAAGGGGCGGATTGCAAATCAAGTTCCGGCCATGTAACTGTAAACTCATTACTCGTCACTCGTCACTCGTCACCCGTCACTAATAAGGGGAGTATTAAAATGGCATTTGTGTATTTTACCGAGCAGGGCTCGAAATTAGTCAAGTCCGGCAACCGTCTGATCGTGGAAAAGGAAGATGAAAAGATCGCCGATATTCCGCTGATCAAGATCGAAACCATTTTGCTGTATGGCAATATTCAAATCACCACACCGGCGCTGAAAATGTTACTGGAAGAGGGCGTGGATGTGGCCTTTTTCAGTCTGAGCGGCAGGCTTTCCGGCATGCTTAATCCGATTAAATCGAAGAACATTATCCTGCGCCTGAACCACTTTGCGAAAGCCCGCGATGCGGAGTTTGCGCTTCAGATTGCCAAACAATTGGTCGCAGTAAAAATCAACAATATGCTGGTAGTTCTGAAAGCGCATCTGAAGAATTATTCCGATCCGGAGGTCTCGGCTGCCGTTCAGGAACTCAATATCCGCACGGCCGGCATTGCTCCCAAGCAAAAGGCCGCCAATCTGCTGGGTGTAGAAGGCGCGGCCACGCAGGTCTATTATGGCGCATTCCGGCGGATGTTTCGCGGTGAACTGCGATTCGACGGACGCAACCGTCAGCCGCCGCGGGATGAAATCAATGCCCTGCTCAGCTTCAGCTATGTCTTAATGGGGAACGAGATCACGATGTTATTAAATGGCTGCGGTCTCGATCCCTACCTGGGATTTTATCATGGCGTGCAATATGGCCGGGCTTCGCTGGCGCTGGATTTACTGGAGCCATTCCGACCGATGATTGACCGCTTTGTGCTAAGCTCGGCTAACCTGGGCATTTTTAAGAAAGCCGACTTTGAACCGCGGGAAGGCGGCATCTATCTGACTCAGCCGGCGCTGAAACGCTTCTTTCGGCACTGGCAGGAATTTCTGACCGTTCCAGCCGGCAACCATAAGAGTATCCGGGAATGTATTTACCAGCAGACAGAGAGTCTGATCCGGCATTTGAATTATAATTCCGGATTCGAACCTTATAGAATGGAGTGAGCATGTTTTATATCGTCTCCTATGATATCAAAGATGACAAACGCCGTCTGAAAATTGCCAAAACCCTGCTGGATTACGGCACCCGCGTCCAGTATTCGGTCTTTGAGTGTAATCTGAATGAGAAACAGGTTCAAAAACTGCGCGGTAAAATTGACGGCTTAATCGAAGATAAGGAAGATACCGTCCGCATCTACGGACTCTGTGAAACCTGCCGCGGACGGGTAACGATTCATGGCACCGGCGTTCTGACCACCGACGTTGATATTTATATATTCTGATAACCGTAACCTCTTAAAGGTATTTTGAAACGGGGAGGTTACGGAAAGTAAGGCAAGGGTTCATGTTTTTATCATTTAGAGTATCTTTGAGGAGAAAAAGATGTTTACGAAAAACCGGTTCAATTGTATATTTGGGCCGGTTACGATTTTTATTTGAAAAAGGAGGTGAGTATCAGGGAGATGACAAAGGCGCTGTCAGAAACAGAGACCCGAACATTAGGGGATTAAGACGAACTCCAGGGAGTCCTTTTCCCAATATATCTTGCCCGTCAGAAACAGAGACCCGAACATTAGGGGATTAAGACATTGTAATCCGCCATTTCGTGCCATACCCCGACACTGTGGTCAGAAACAGAGACCCGAACATTAGGGGATTAAGACATACCCCGTGATAATCAATCTCAACATTCATTTTTCGTCAGAAAAAACGAACAGAAAATTATT
>CAZNUN010000013.1:0-90234 GCA_964576275.1 uncultured bacterium
TTCAACAAAATCAAAAGTATCAACTAATCACCCATACAAATCCGTGATGAACCATTTTTTTAATCTTTTCGAATAAATATGTGCGGATTTACTGTCAAAAACTTCTCTGCGTTCTCTGTGTACTCGGCGGTGATAAAGAATAAAATTATCGGCGTTTATCCGTAGAAATCTGCGGCAAAGAACTCTCATTTTATTCGATTGCCAAGAGAGAGCGGATATACTCTTCGGGGTTGAATTCCACCAAATCGCCGATTTTCTCACCGACTCCGAGGAAGCGGATCGGAATATTCAGTTCGCGGTGAATGGCCAGGGCGACGCCGCCTTTGGCGGTGCCGTCTAATTTGGTCAGAATCAACCCGGTAACTCCAGCGGCTTTTTGAAATTCGCGCGCCTGGACAAGACCGTTCTGTCCGACGGTCGCATCCAGAATAAGCCAGACTTCATGCGGCGCGTCCGGAATGACCTTGGCGAGCACACGTTTGACCTTGGCAAGCTCCTCCATGAGATTGGATTTGGTATGCAGACGCCCGGCGGTGTCGATCAGCAATACGTCAGTCTGCCGGGATTGCGCCGCCCGCGTGGCATCGAAAGCAATTGCGGACGGATCTTTGCCCTGGGGATTGCCAATAAATTCCACCCCGGAACGTTCCGCCCAGATGCGCAATTGTTCGTAAGCAGCCGCCCGGAAAGTATCGGCGGCGCAAATCAATACGCGTTTTCCTTCGGCAGTAAATTTGGCGGCCAGTTTACCAATCGTGGTGGTTTTACCGGTGCCGTTTACGCCGACAATCAGAATAACGGTTGGTTTCCGCCCGATTAAAGCGGTCTTGACCGCCGGCTGGATCAGGGCGGTGAGCTCGGTCTGCAGGATTTCATTCAGGCGTGCTGTTTCTTGGCGATCAACCTTACGCAGGCGTTCGATCAGGATCTCAGTCAGTTCAACTCCGAGATCCGTCTGAATTAGAGTTTCCTCGATTTCTTCAAGCGTTTTTTCATCGAGCCTGAAAAAACGTCCCAGCAGCGGCAGCCGGCTGGCGAGGAACCGGCCGGTTTTGGTCAGTCCGAAATCAAACATTTTTTGCCGGATCCGAATTTTTCTTGGCGCGGTGAGCCAAGACGATTTGCCGCGAAAAATCATAAATATATTGTAGCAGGGAAAGGGTCATAAAGATCAGAGTGACCCACATCAGCGGTTTGACGGAAGCGCCAAAGAAATTGGGATAGATAAAAGCCATTACGGTTGCCGAGGTGAAAACGACGGAGACTTTTCCGATTTTGTTGGATTGCGGCGATATTCCGCAATTGTTCAGCATATAAATTCCCAGCAGTGAGATGATAAAGTAGCGCACGACCATATAGGTCAGGAAAAAGGTCGGCATACGATTTTTTATTACCAGAAACAGCATGACATTTACGATAACCAAGCTGTCGGCGAAGGGGTCGAGGATTTTACCGAGTTCGGTGATGTCGTTGCTGACGCGCGCCAGCCAGCCGTCCAAAATGTCCGACACGAGCGCGATCAGGATAAAAACTAAAGCGGCAGTACCATTTTCGCGGCGCAGGTAGTAGATAATCGGAACCGTCAGAAAAGCCCTCACGAGGGAGATGATATTCGAGGCCGTAACCACCCTTCGGGCGGGGATGGCGTCATATTTTGCGGTTACCCGCTGTTTAACTCGTACAGCTTGTTTAATCGGATTTTTTTCCATTTCCAATTTTCCCTTACATTAATGCGCCAGTCAAATCCAAACCGACTTTTCTGACCACAGAAGGTTGCAGGGCTAACTCTTCCCAGGTGCCATTAAAGATCGCCGCGCCTTGCGCGAAAATTAATATTTTTCGGCATAATTTCCGAACGAGTTGATAGTCGTGGGAGATGATCAACAATCCTTTATGGGTGGCATATTCAGAAGCAACTTCATAAAAATTTTTGCGTGCCTTTTGACTGAGAGCGATGGTCGGTTCGTCGAAAACCGTTAGATCGGCTGCCACACTCAGCCCCAAAGCAATAGTTGCCAGACGCAATTCGCCGGCGCTTAATTCGTAGCCGAAACGGGTGCCTATTGTGGCAAAATCCAAGTCGAATTTGTGCAAATTTTCTCGGAAAACGGCAGTCAGAGCGTTCGGATCGGATTGATCTCTTGACATGACCTGCAAAGCCTGCTCGATTCTCATCCCGAGAAAAATTGATTCCGGGAATTGTGGCAGATAGAGAATTTTCGGCGCTCGGTCATGATCAAGGGAGTCGGTGGCTGAGGATTCAATTTTAAAGAAGCCGTTCAGCGGAGTCAGCAATCCGCCCAGGATCTTTCCGAAGGTGGTTTTTCCGGAGCCCGTCAGCCCATAGACTCCGAGCGGTCCATTCAGTTCGCAGCTCAGTCCGGTCAGCAGCAGACGGAAGTTTGGATTTTGCGGATAGCGGTATTCTAAATCGCGGCAAATCAATTTGAGCATAGGTGTCAGACTGGACAGATTTCATGGTTGGAACTCAGCCTGACCGGACGTCCGTCGGCGAGTTCGATGACATAGTCAGCCAGGGCGATCTCGTCATCCTCCTGGGTAATCCAGATGACCCGGAGGCCATTGGAAATTAAGGTCTGGATGTTTTCAAAAAATTCATGTCGGGACGGAAGATCAAGAAAAGCGGTCGGCTCGTCCAGGACCAGAATCTGGGGCAGACTCACCAGCCAGTCGGCGATGGCCAATTTTTGTTTTTCGCCGCCGGAAAGATCGTGCGGAGTATCATTGCGGCGTTCGTAGAGTCCGGTGTTTTTCAGGACCCGCTGCACGGCCTGCCGCACGACGGTCGGGTGAATTCCTCGGTTTTCCAGATTGAAGGCGACTTCGCGCTCGAGGTTGAAATGGACGAACTGGTCATCGGGATTCTGAAAAAGGTAACCGACCGATGCGGGCGATTCCAAGCCCTCATCGTTTTCAAAACGGATCGCGCCGGTTTGCGGTTTGAGCAGACCGGCAATCAGTTTAGCGAGGGTTGTTTTTCCGGCTCCGCACTCACCGGTCAGGATCGTCCAGCCGGGCAGCGGAATCGTCAGGCTGAGATTGCGGAAAACCGGGCGCTCAGGATGGTAGGCAAATCCAATATCTGTGAACCGAATGTTCAACACGACTCCAAAATTTCTTTGACGGTGCGGGCCGAGGCGCCCATATTTTCCAGAATGACCTGCCGGGACGCTCGGGCGGCACTTTGATAATCGGCCGTTTCGGTCAGCATTCGGCGGATCGTAACCGACAAATCGCTTTTATTCTCACAGACAAAGCCACCGCCGGTTTTCACCAGCAGTTCAGCCTCCCGGGAATTGTGATAGGTCGGCCCGAACAACACCGGCAGACCGGCCACCGCCGGTTCCATGACGTTATGAATCGAACCGCGGAAGCTACCACCGACGAAAGCCAGGTTGGCCTGATGATAAAGTTCCGCCAGGATGCCGATTCGATCAATCAGAACGACAGGCGCCGCAGCCGGCTCGCCTTTCAAGCGGGAGTAGCGAACGGTCTCGAACCGATTTGCCCGAAAATCGTCTTCCAGCATTTCGAGGGCGTATTCATTCGGTTCATGAGGCGCCAGGATAATCTTCAGATCAGGGAAATCTCTCAGATTTTGATGCAAGGCCGGCAGCAGGTGACGGGCGTCCTGCGGCCAGATGCTACCGCCGATGAAGATGAATCCTCCGGCGAAAATACGGGGAATCATCTTAGCCGCCAGCAATTTGGAGCGCTCGATGACCTGGTCGTAACGGGTATCGCCCAGATTTAAAACGGTAATTTTAACCGGGCCGATCAGTTTTAACACCGATTGTTTATGTTCTTCCGAAATTGCATAAATGTAATCGAGCGAGCGGTAAAGATCGGCAAAAAAGGTACGGATAACCGGTTTTAATTTTGAACTTCCCGGACGGATACGCGCCGAGATTAGATAGGTTTGGATGTTATAACGTCCGGCGTTGAAGATCAGATTAGGCCAGAGTTCGTAGGTCACAAAGATCATTTTATCCGGCCGCAGTTTCTGCACGAAACGGCGGGTCTGGAGGAATGTGTCAATCGGCAGGTAAATGAATAAATCCACTTCCGGAATGCGTTCGGCATTTCGAAAACCACTCGGCGAGGTGAAAGTCGCGACGATCAGAATATCCGGCCGCATGGCTTTCAGACCGCAGATGACCGGCTTAGCCTGTTCGAATTCACCCAGTGAAGCCGAGTGAATCAGATAAACCGTCCGGTTCGGATAACGTTCGCGAAATCTTTGTAAATTCAGCCACAGACTCTTGCGACCGGTCAGGCCTTCTTTTATCTTGGCGTTGAATTGAGACAGAACGATCAATCCGGCATATACAACCGGGATGAAGAAAATATTGTAAATGACCAACCAGAAAATCGTCATGGTTCGGCTCCTAATATTTTTACCAGGGCATCAAACACCTGGCTGGTGGAAATCAGGTCGAAACATAGTTGGTGTCTCCGGCGGTAACAGCGCCGGTCGCCTTTCTGAGAGCAGGGACGGCAGAATACTTTAGCTTCCAGAGTAATGCTATGATCGGCGTGACTGCCTGCTCCGGTTTCGAGTGAAGTCGGTCCGAGAATCAGGGCCACCGGAACGCCCAGGGCTTCGGCAGCATAGGTCAGACCGGTATCATTGCCAATCACTGCCCGGCTCAGACTCAGGATAGCCAGCGATTCTTCCAAAGTGGTTTCCCCGGCTAGCCGCACGCTTTTGCCGGGAACGATATAGTCCAGTTGCTGTAGGTGAATGTCACGCCGCCCACCAAGCCATAAGACCGGCATATTCAATTTGATATTGATCAATTTGGCAATGTCTGTGTATTTTTCAAGCGGAAATAATTTATTTGGCCAGGTCGCAATCGGCAAAATCGTAATAAATGCATCGCTGAGGCCACGCCGGTCTAATAATTCCCGCGCCCTAATTATTGCCTCCGGGCTGAGGAATAATTCCGGGGAAGCGGATTTTTTTGCGTCGATTCCAAGGGGTTTAAGAACCCCTAAATACTCGTTCAGCAGGTTGAAATCAGACGGAAAGAAATTCAGCCAGAGATAGAAAAGCAGAAAACGTTTGAGACGCGGTTTATAATAGCGCAACACTGGAATCGGGCGCAATTGCCGGGCTAAAATATGACTGCGAATATTGTTGTGCAGATCGATCAGCAGGTCGTATCGCCGTTCCTGAATTTGCCGGCAAAGAGCTTTCCAGCCGGCGTATTTGGTATGCGGATCGTAAGCAATGACATTCGAGATAAATGGATTGCCTGCAACGAGGCTGACAAATGCGCTTTTAGTGACGAAGTCGATTCGGGACTGCGGGAACTTTTCCCGTAAACGACGGAAAACGGGAGTTAAAATGACGATGTCGCCCATCGAACTGAGACGAACAACGAGGATTGATTTGGGATCTGACGGGCAGTTCATCTGGTCCTCGTATGATTGTAATCGGCTAAGGCAATCAGTGCGGTTTTGAAATCCGACTCCGGGAAAATATCCAGAGATTGCACGGCCTGCCGCGTCAATTCGGCGCACTTTTGCTCGGCGTAAATCAGTCCGCCGTTCTCGGCGATGATTTTAATTATTTCGTCGATCTGACGGCGGCTCGGTGCGTTTCTCAGTTGATACCTGATACGACGGTTGGTGGCCGACGGCATTTTTTTCAAAGCATGGATCAGTGGCAGGGTGATGAGGTTGGCTTTTATATCTCGGGCCACCGGTTTGCCGGTGCGGGCGGAGGTTCCGGTACAGTCGAACAGATCGTCACGTATCTGGAAAGCCAGTCCGAGACAGCGGCCGTACTCCGACAGAGCCGCGATTTCCCGATCAGAAGCGGAAACCGTTAGCGCACCGACCTTGCAGCTGGTGGCGAACAACGAAGCGGTTTTAGCCCAGATCATATTATAATATGTCTCCTCGTCCATGCTGTCATTCAGGCTCTTTTCGATCTGCAGAAGTTCGCCGGAACTGAGCAGTTCGGAAGTGTGAGAGAGCATTTCCAGAGCTGGAAAATCATGCAGACGCAACATGTTACTCAATGCCCGACTGAAAAGAAAGTCGCCCGCCAGCACGGCAATCTTGTTTTTCCAGAGCGCTTTGACAGAGGGCTGGCCGCGCCGGGTTTCCGAATCGTCAACAATATCATCATGAATGAGGGTCGCGGTGTGCAGTATTTCAACCAGGCTGGCAACGATGATAGTATGGGAATTCGGTTCGCCGCAGAGACGGGCGCTCAGCAACACCAGGGCTGGACGTATATATTTGCCGCCAACCGCCTGAATATAGCTGCCGATCTGGTTGATCAGATCCACCTCGGAAGCCAATGCCTGGCTGAATTCATTGCGGAAAAGATCGAGTTCCTGGGCGATTGGAGCGCAAATCTGAGATAAAGTCGTTTCAGCCATACTGATTTATCCGGCTAATTCAGGTGGATCGGGTCGGTCAACCGGTTTGGAGCGGCTGGCAAAGCGCGAGACCCAGATGCTGATTTCATATAATATTAAAAGTGGAACGGTCATGATAATCAAACTGACCGGATCGGGCGGAGTGATAATTGCCGCGAGGATCATTATGATCACCACCGCATAGCGCCAAGATTTGCGTAGAAAACGCGGCGTTATCAGACCGATCTTGGTCAGCATAAATGAAAGCACCGGCATTTGAAAAACGATCCCTGTGGCGACGATCAACTGCAGCACGAACCGCATATAGAACTCGATGGAAATATTACGCTCAACGCCTTCCACTCCGATTCCGATCAGGAAATTCAGGGCAAACGGTACCAGCGTATAATAAGCGAACGCCGCCCCGATCACGAAAAATCCGGTAACGCTCAGGATCAACCAGGGGCCCCAACGCTTTTCGTTCTGGAATAAACCGGGTGCGACAAACGCCCAGAACTGATAGGCAATCACTGGGATAGCAATCACGATGCCCGCCAAAAACGCTACCGTGAATTTCAGCATCAGTAAACCCTGGATTTTCAGCACCTGGATGGTCATGGCAGAGCCAATCTGCCGCGCCGGATGCATTAACAGATCAATGATCCGGTCGGAAAAGGTAAAAGCCAGAACGGAAGCCGCAATCAAGGCGCTAATGATCTTTATGATCCGCCAGCGTAATTCCTCGAGATGATCGAGAAAACCCATTTCTTTTTCGGCGCCGGGGACAGTATGTTTCTCGTTTGACATCAAATTAAGGTCTGAAATTTACTCACTACCCGGAATCATTCTAAAAACAACCTAAATATAACTATCCCGTATGGGAAAATCATAGAATATCAAACAGTGATCGACTCCGCCCGATTGATTTTTCCTAAGAGTAAACGTGAATATCCGTTTACCGGTTTGTGAAGTCAGCGGTACCCGGGCGTCGATTTCATTTACCCTTATATGACTATTGAATAACCACGAATGATTCCGAATAATCATAAAAGACAATTGCAAGTCCGCAATCGGCAGTTGAATTACGCTTATAAATCTGTCGCTGTTTTTTTCGCTGAAAAAAGGTATATTTCTGCGGTTTACAGAAATGGAGATTATGAACGGGAATAAATCTTTACCATTAGCAGGTTTTATGTTACTAAGCGTACTCAATTTGACGGATTGTTCGAAAATGAGGCCGGTCACGATGGCGGTCATCAATGCCAAAGTGTGGACTGCGGATATTAAAAAACCAACGGCGGAAGCCATAGCCGTCAGCGGTGACCGGATTGTGGCGGTCGGTTCGACCGCCGCAATCAGCAAAATGGTTGATGAAAAAACCCAAATCATCGATGCCGCCGGGCGCTTAGTCGTGCCGGGATTCTATGACGCCCATCTGCACTTTATCGAAGGTGGTTTTCGGCTGACTTCGGTACAATTGCGCTCCGCCGCCAGCCAATTGGAATTCGTGAAGCGGATCCGTGAATATGCCATTCAGACCGAACCCGGCACCTGGATCACCGGCGGCGATTGGGATCATTCACTCTGGGGCGGGGAATTGCCGACCCGGCAGTGGATCGACGCGGTGACGCCTGACAATCCGGTTTGGATCAACCGCCTCGACGGACACATGGCGCTGGCCAACAGTCTGGCGTTGCAAGCTGCCGGAATTGACCGCCATACTCCAGACGTTGACGGTGGGACGATCGTGCGCGACCAGTCCGGTAATCCAACCGGCATTTTTAAAGACAATGCAATGTCGCTTATCGAAAGAGTAATTCCGGAACCGACCGAAAAGATGAAAGATCAGGCGCTGGACGCCGCGATGAAGTATGTCGCCGCCCAGGGAGTAACCTCCGTGCATCATATGGGCACCTGGAACGATCTGGCTGTTTTCGAGCGAGCGCGGCAGGCCGGTAAACTCGCTACCCGCATCTATGCCGCCGTGCCGATCTTTACGTGGGAACGATTAGCTCAAAAAATTAAAGACGAAGGCCGGGGCGATAAATGGCTGCACTGGGGACTGCTGAAAGGTTTTGTCGACGGCTCTCTCGGTTCGCACACCGCCGCCTTTTTCGAACCGTTCAGCGATACCAAACAGGATTCTGGATTGTTAGTCAATGATCCGGAAGAACTTTATAACGTTCTAAGCGCTGGTGATAGCGCCGGGATGCAGATCGCCATGCATGCCATCGGCGACCGCGCCAATCGCATCATTCTGGATATTTATGACAGAATCGCCCGAGAGAATGGTCCGCGCGACCGGCGCGACCGCATCGAGCATGTCCAACACCTAAAACCAGCCGATATACCGCGAATTGGAGAGTTGAAGATCGTTGCCAGCATGCAGCCATATCACGCCATAGATGACGGACGCTGGGCGGAAGCGGTGATTGGCCGGGAGCGTTGTGAGTCTTCCTATGCCTGGCGCTCGCTTCTGGATCGGGGGGCACGTCTGGCTTTCGGGAGCGACTGGTATGTCGCTCCGCCGACGCCGCTGGAAGGTATCTATGCCGCCGTGACCCGTCGGACCCTCGATGAAAAAAATCCGGACGGCTGGATTCCGGCGCAGAAGATTAGCGTTGAAGAGGCCTTGCGGGCCTACACTCTTGATGCGGCCTTTGCCGGCTTTGAAGAACCGGAGCGCGGAAGTCTAGAAGAAGGAAAATTGGCCGATTTTGTGATGCTGAATCGCGATATATTCACGATTCAGGCGACGGAGATCCGCTCCACTCAGGTTTTAATGACTGTCGTCGGTGGTCGGATCGTATTTGAGACCAATCCCGATTAAATAAAAAAGGCGTGCCTGGCACGCCTTTTAATTAAAAATTTCGATTTTTTATCAGCTGAACTGTTTGACAAATTCGTCGTAGTTAGTGATCGTTAGGCGCCGGCCGCGTTTTTGGATATAACCCTTGCGCTGAAGTAACGTCAGCATACGCGAAACTGTTTCGCGGGAAGTTCCGGCCATATTGGCGATATCCTGCTGATAAGGAAGATTTTCGATCACGACCTGTCCCTGTTTGATGATTCCCAGATCTTCGGCCAGTCGCAGCAGACTCATGGCGATCCGGTTTTCGGCGTCGCTTAAAGATAAGCCTTCGATTTGTTGATCGCTGCGGCGCAGACGCATGGCCATTTCCTGCAGCAGTACGATGGCGATTCTGGGATGTTTTTCCAGCAAATCCAGAAAGTCGCCGCGTTTCAGGATCAGTACGGAAGTATCTTCCAGGGCGATGACATTCGCCGAGCGGTTTTCGCCGTCGAAGATTGACATTTCGCCAAAAAAATCGCCTTCGCCGAGAATGGAGAGAATGACTTCACGGCCGTCGTCGCTCAGACGCGTAATTTTCACGCTGCCTTTATTGAGAATAAAGAGCGTGTCGCCGAATTCTTCCTCCATGAGGATGATATTACCCTTTTTGTAGACCCGCTTTTGCATGAGATTGAAAATCTTTTGGATGATCTCATCTTTCAGGTCGGCAAATAACGGTATGTTTTTTAAGACTTGAGTTTCCATATGCCTACTCTTATGATTTCCAGAAAAATAGGTTCAGTCCGGCAAAAATCCAAGAAAAACTTTTTCAGGACGAACGGTCATCGATCTATCATTCATTTTCAGACGATGAATTTTTATCTTTATCCTTTTTGAGATACTTCTCGATCAGTTCCGGAACGACCTCCATGATCTTGTTTAGTCCGGCTGATTTTTCGCTCAGACGGTGAATTTTCACTTCGCCCTGTTGAATCGTAATGATTGCCAACGGTTCGATCATGGCGCCGCCGCCCAGTCCGGTGCCGGAGGCTTTTTTACTGTCGGCTTCCGGGCCAGTGCCGCCGCCAGCCCCGAAACCCAGTGATATTTTAGTAATGGGAATGACCGTGGCGCCCTCGGCGCTGATCGGTTTTCCGATGACCGTTTCCGAAGCGACGATTTCGCGCAAACGACTCAACAGAGTATCAATTAAACCTTCCATCATATTTCCTCCGGTTTTGTTTTTTCCTTAAATATCTCAGCGTAAAAATAATCAATGGGATTGTTTTTATCAACCTAATTGATCCGCTGAACTCTAAATCTCCGTTTATTTTCCTGCCGATGAAATCCGGAGTGATGTGCACCGCCCGGAAGAAACTCAATGAGGATTTCAGGATGTAATAGGCTCCCATCATCATTCCCGTGCTGGCGGGATTGCCGAGACCGACGACGAGATCGGCCGTAAATTTCTCGAGACGTGGAATCCTGGCAAAGCGTTCGAGCCACAACTTGCCGAATTCAATCCATTCAGTTACGGAATGCCGGGCTTCTTTTTGGGGGGCTTTGGATTTGGCGGATTTCGGCGCTTCGGGAGTTTTTGCCCTGGCGGTTTTTTTACCCGGCTGCCCAGACCAGACCGAAAAATAGAGGCCGGCGATCCCGCCCCGCACGGTGATTACCGGCCAGTCAATGGCGACTAAAACGCCGATCATTTTTCCCGCCAATTGTAATCCAGCGCTGCCGGTTTTGGAGTCGCCTGTCAGGCGTAATCTAAGCGTCAGCCAGGTTTTCGGAATGAGAATGGCAAACAGCAGAAAAACCAGCAGGCCGAACAGGACCAGAAATATCTTTAATAAAATCATCGTTTATTCCGGCGGTTTTTTCATTTGAAATTCTGCTTCGCTATAGATAAATTTGCGCACTTTTTGATAATTATCCTGAAAGGAGCTCCATGAAAAAGAATATGTCTGTTTTAAAACGGACTCGCCAGGCCGAAAAAGCCGCCGATAAAAATCAGCACTATATCTCCATGCTGAAAACCTCGGTAAAGAAGGTTAAAAGCGCACCGACCAAAACGGAAGCCGAGCCGCTTTTCAAAGCTGCCGTGGCGACGATTGATAAAGTTGCCGGAAAAGGTATCATTCATAAGAATAAAGCCGCTCACGCCAAGTCAGCTCTGGCCAAACATATCTCAAAACTTTCCTGAAATAACGACTCTTATTTTTCTGCCCGTTTAACTTTCCACGCGGTAATTAGGCGCTTCTTTGCTGATTTTTACGTTGTGCGGGTGGCTCTCCTGGATTGAGGCCTGGGTTACCCGGATGAAGCGTCCTTTCTGTTGCAATTCGGCGATCGTCGCAGCTCCACAGTAGCCCATCGCTGAACGCAATCCTCCTGAGAGTTGATGAATCGTGTCGGCTAACGAGCCTTTGTACGGTACAATTCCTTCGATCCCTTCTGGGACTAATTTTTCAGCCGTTTCTCCTTCCTGGAAATATCGGTCGCTGCTGCCCTTGCTCATGGCAGCGATTGAGCCCATGCCGCGATATGATTTATAAACCCGTCCCTCATAGAGTACGGTCTCGCCCGGACTTTCATCCAGACCAGCGAGCAACGAACCCAGCATGACAGTGCTGGCGCCAGCTGCCAGAGCTTTAGCAATGTCACCTGAATAACGAATACCACCGTCGGCAATAATCGGCACGCCGGATTTGGCGGCGGCTTCGGCGCAGTCCAGGATTGCAGTCAGTTGTGGCACGCCGACTCCGGCTATCACCCGGGTTGTACAGATCGCTCCCGGCCCGATGCCAACCTTGACAGCATCCACTCCGGCGTCTATCAGCGCCAAGGCGGCTTCCGAAGTAGCAACATTACCGGCAATCAGATCGATCCGGGGATAACGCCGTTTCAATTCACGGACGACATTGACGACATTAACGGAATGACCATGAGCAGTGTCGACTACCAATACATCGACCTGTTCATCCGCTAATTGTTCCGTTCGTCTGAGGGCATCTCTGCCAACGCCCACCGCGGCTCCGACCCGCAGGCGACCAAATTCATCCTTGGCGGCGTTCGGGAAGCGTTTTTTCTTCAGGATGTCTTTAACGGTGATCAGTCCTTTCAGGCGGCCTTCCTCATCTACCACTAACAGTTTTTCGATCCGGTGTTTTTGCAGAATCTCTTCCGCTTTTTCGAGAGTGGTGCCTTCCGGCGCGGTGATCAGGTTCTCCTTCGTCATCCTTTCGGAAATAAGCTGATCGAGATTGGTTTCAAAGCGAATGTCACGGTTGGTGAGAATACCTTTCAGCTGGCCGTCATCGACCACCGGAATACCGGAGATCGAATAACAGTTCATCAACGCCAGGGCTTCCCGCAGAGTGTTGTTCGAAGCCAGCGTGATCGGTTTGACGATCATGCCGCTTTCACTCCGTTTGACTTTATCAACCTCGGCGACCTGTTGTTCAATGGTCATATTTTTATGAAGAATGCCGATCCCGCCTTCGCGCGCCAGGGCGATGGCCATTTTTCCTTCCGTGACAGTGTCCATGGCTGCGCTGAGAATCGGAATATTCAACTTGATATTATGAGTCAGATTGGAAATCAGGCTAACCTGTCTGGGCAACACGTTTGATTCGGCGGGAATAAGCAGCACATCGTCAAATGTCAAGCCCTCACTGGTGATTTTTTTATGCATAGAAACCTCATTCGTTATGATTAGCCAGATTGGCGATTTTGAGAATGAATCCCTGATCATCGAAAAATTGTTCGGCCTTTGCCAGATCAGGATACATGACACGGTCATCTTCCAGAAAGGTGACCATTGTGCGGATTTTCTGCCACCCGAGATGGGTGCCACGCCCGCCTTTCAGGGGTTTGCGCAAATCCATTCCCTGGGCGGCCACCAGAAATTCAATCCAGACGATTTTTTGCAGATTATCGATCACTTTCAGCAATTTCAGCCCGGCATTGGGAGCCATACTGACATGATCTTCCTGGTTGGCGGAAGTCGGCGTGGTTTCTACCGAGGCGGGCATAGAGAGAGTGCGATTCTCAGCCGTCAGGGCGGCCGCAGTGCAGTGCGCGATCATAAAACCGGAGTTTAGGCCGCTGTTCGTGCTAAGAAATGCCGGCAGATTGCTCATGACCGGGTCAATCAACTCGGCGATACGTCTTTCGGCAATATTGCCGACTTCAGTTAAGGCGATTGTCAGATAATCAGCGGCCAGCGCCAGCGGTTCGGCGTGGAAATTACCGCCGGAAAGCACAGCATTCTCACTGACTAAAACCAGTGGATTGTCGGTCACCGCATCGACTTCGGCATCCAAGACGCGGCGAACATAATCCAGAGTATCCCGGACGGCGCCCAACACTTGCGGCAGGCAACGAAAACTATATGGATCCTGAACCTTGGGGCAGTGGCGATGAGAACGAATAATAGTGCTGTTTCTGACCATATTTCGCAGATGGCGGGCGACCACCTGCTGTCCGATCTGACCGCGCACGGTCTGGATTTCCGGATGAAAAGGAGTATCGGTCGCCAGGAATGCTTCGATACTCATTGCCGCCGCCAGTTCCGACATCAGGATTAAATCGGTGGCCTTTTTATAGGCGCTCAATAGTAGGGCGGTTGAGTACTGGGTTCCGTTAATCAGAGATAGGCCGTCTTTCGGACCAAGTTCAATCGGCTGGTATAAACCCTTTTTAACCAGTTCGGCAGCCGGATAGCGCTTGTTCTGGTAAAAGAATTCGCCTTCACCGATCAACGGCAGAGACAAATGCGCCAGAGGCGCCAGATCGCCGCTGGCTCCCACCGAACCACGGCGAGGCACGACCGGCAGTAGATTTTTATTGTATAATTCAACTAATTTCTCGACTACTTTTAAATCGCAGCCGGAATAGCCTCGCGCCAGATTACGGATTTTCAGGTAAAGCATTATGCGGACGATTTCCGGATCAATCGGATCGTCAACTCCGCAGGCATGACTGCGCAGGAGATTGACTTGTAAGGTCGACAAATCTTGCGGAGCTATCCGAACCTGGCTGAGCTTGCCGAAACCGGTATTGATGCCGTAGACGGTATTACCTGATCCGATCGCGGCCAGTACGACCTGGCGGGCGGCTCGGATATTGCTGATTTCCGATGCGGACAGTTTTACGGTTTTGCGGTTTAAAATGTACTGAAGGACTTGGTCAACCATTTAGTAACCTACAAAAGATTGGGAAATTTTCATAGTCCCGCAAAATTAGCGCGTTAAAAATTTCTAAACAAGCCTGCCCTTATTAAAATTCATTGTCGCCGCCGGACTTGATTTCCAGATTGTTTTGGTGTATATTGAAATCAAAATTGATGAGGCAAGAGATGAGACCCATAGCGAGAATAATGACGATCTTGGGGATTTTTTATGCGTTCGCCTTCACTCAACAGACCGTCGAAGTCAGCGATATTATCGTAACCGATCTGGAGAATGGATTATTGAAGATCAGCGTCGAAGTAAAAAACACTTCATCAAAAACCATCAGTGAGATCGCCGGTTATGTGGATATTTACGATAACCGCGGCCAGGTCATTGAGAAACAGGAAATTGCCATCGTTCTCAAAAGCGACGTGCCGCTCAAGCCCCAGAAAAAAGCTTCCCGGAATATAATTGTCACACGAAGACCGAATATGTCCGGCAACGTGCATTTCCGCATTACCATTTTACGTTTTTTCGGCGAGCCGGAGGTTTATCTCATTTGCCCGACCTGTGGCGAACTGATCCTGAAGGATTAATCCGCCGGACGCACCGGCAGGCGGTACAATAATTCGTTAATCCATTTCTTACTGTTTTGTATATAGCGCTCAATATCCGCGGCCGGTCTTTCATTCTGAATCATAATTGTTGCGATGAGAGCCGCCGGTACCGGTAAATAGCGATGAATTTGATCACGGTAAAAAGCGTCCAGCCCCTGGATCAGACGCTGACTTCCGGCCGGTTCGAGCAGATCTTTGAAAACACTGTCGGCAAGCGCGGGATTCATAGCCCGGGCGCGCAAATGGTAGAACAGTTTACTGTCAAAGAGTCCGCTTAGATAAGCATTCTTGATCTGGAAAATGTATTCCGGGTATTGAGCGGCGACTTTATCGATAGCCGTCCAGTCGTTGCCATCCCAGAAGAGTTTGGTTTCCTGTGCGGAGATTAGATTTAAGGCGGTCATCAGGAACGTGCATAACCAAAAATTTTTCAATTAACCTCCTTTGATTTTTATCGGTCAACGCGATGGGGGAGCTGTGATCTGGAGTGCCAGATCGATGAATCCCTGATATACTCTTTTCAATTCCTGATAATTATCGAGTAGATCGAGATGCTTTCCGATGGTCTGATAATCACCTCGCATGAGTGGACCGGTTAAGGCTTCAGCGGCGCTTTTCTCCCAGCCGGCGGTGACCGCCTGCTGAGAAATGGTTTGCAGGATGGCGCGGGCTTTCGCGGCCGGCAGACCGTTTTCAGCGTTCAGCATTTTTACAGCATTGATGAGTGTAACGACGTAGTTATTCAGGAAAACGGCGGAAAGGTGGACGATCTCTTTCTGGCGGCGATTGAGAGGGAAAGGCGCTCCTCCAATGGCGGTCACCAGTTCGGCTAAAGATTTTTTCAGACTACCTTCACAGGTATAGATACAGCTGGCAAGCAGTTTAATGCCGGTGGGAATATCTGGAATGCTGATGACCGGGTGCAGGGAACCGGTGACCGCCCCCAACCTTTTTAGTTTACTCAAGGAGAGCGAGTTTAAAAATCCGGAAGTGTGGAAGATTTTAACGTTTTGCAAATTGGCACCGCTCTGTGCTAATCGGACGGCGATTTCTTCAATTGCATCGTCGTTCACGGCAATAATAATCCAATGGGGATGGTTGCGGCTGCCAGCTTCAAACTCGGTGGAAAAATTTTGGAAAGGGATATACTGACGAGCTTGCGCCAGCCGCTCCGGGCGACGGTTCCAGACAAATTCCGGTTGTAGTCCGATCCGATGTAAATGGTGAGACAGGGCAATGCCGACCCGACTGGCGCCGTAAAGACTAAAACCGGGGGCCTGCCGGTCGTCATTCATAGACGACCGCCGTGACATAACCGACGACTTCGGCACGCATACCACAGGTATCTCCGGAATTGCGATAATCAAGCGCTTGACAGCGCACCGCGCCCATCTGACGCGCGAAATTCAGCAAGGTCAGAATCGGCCCGAAGCCGCAGGCTTCCAGATTTTCCCGGTGGTAACCGGCTTCCAGGGTTTTCAGATCGAAGGTCTCGAGCAGTTTGATAAACCCGCTATCCAATCGGACGGCGGTTTGATAGGGATGATAGTGCGACAGATCCGAACTGGCAATCACGATGAAGTCGCGTTCACGGCGCAGTACCGCCAACCGATCCGCCAGTTCATGAATTACCTCGATCGGGCTGTAGCCGATCGATATTGGTATGAGATTAAAACCATTCGGATAGATCATCTGCAGGAAGGGCAGGTGGACTTCCAGGCCATTTTCGCCACCGCGATGTCCCTCCTGTGCCCGGCGGATGAATTGTGTTCCTTCTAAAAGAGCAGCGCTGAAATCCTCTGAGACAGGAATGCGGCCGAGCGGAGTTTCCCAGGCGACGCCGTCGAAAACAGACGCGCCGACGAAATATTCGCGATGACTGGGCGCCAGCACTACCACGTCCCGGTATTTGAATTTTTGGAGAAATTTATATCCGGTCGCCGCTACCGGGCCGGATGCCATATATCCGGCATGGGGTATGATCAGGCCGTACAAATTCTTAAATGTAAGCGTAATGTCTTCGGTGTTTGCCAGCAAAGCGTTGACCGTTTGGCGTAAGACGTTTGGTTCTCCAGGGTAAAAAGTGCCCGCCACCAGAGGAGTTCTCACTGAATTGTCTTTCATGTGCAGCGCCTTTCCATATTGAATTAAAATAAACAGCCGCCGGCGATTTGTCAAGGCCGGAAACGAGAGGTCAGCTTATTTCGGCGACGCGCGCCTGCGGACTCAATTGACGCGCCAGCCAATTCCAGACATTGTTATAGCAGAAAAATTCAAAGGTTACCGAATTTTCCGTGTAGATTTCACTCCGGACGGTGGTATGATTGCGGATCAGGGTGCAGTCACCGACCGCATTCAGAGGCAGGCTGATCTGCAGCTGCCGTCCCTCGCGTGAGATGGCTTGGAGTAAGGCGTGTTTGAAATCGGCAATCCGCAATCGCTGCCGCGCCGAAATAAAAACCGCATCAGGATAGGTTTGAAGAGCAATCCTGAACATTTCCTCGTCCATTCGATCGACTTTATTGAATACGATCAACGCCGGGCGCGAGCCAACTCCCAGTTCATTGAGAACCTCGTCGACGGTTTGCAGCTGCTGGAGACAATGCGGCGAGCTGATGTCGGCGACCTTGACGATCAGGTCGGCGTCGGTTACTTCCCGTAAGGTACTCCGGAATGAGGCGATCAGATTATGCGGCAACTTACGGATGAATCCGATTGTATCGCTCAATAAAATATTTTGATAACCATCGAGATCAAGCTGGCGGACAGTGGTGTCCAAAGTGGCGAATAGTTTATCTTCCACCAGGACATCGGCGCCGGTAAAAAGATTCAGAATAGTCGATTTGCCGGCATTAGTATAACCGGTCAGAGCGATTTTGAAGCAATCAGCCCGGCGTTTGCTTTGGGTTGTATGTTGGCGGTCAATCGCCGCCAACTCGCGTTTAAGTTTGGAAATCCGGGTTTTGATCATGCGCCGATCGGTTTCGATCTGAGTTTCCCCGGAGCCGGATCGGACGCCGATACCGCCGATCTGACGTTCCAGGTGCGTCCAGCGGCGGGTCAGACGCGGCAAGAGATATTCGAGAGTCGCCAGCTCAATCTGAGTGCGGGCTTCATTGGTGCGGGCGTGATTGGCAAAAATTTCCAGGATTACGCCGGTGCGGTCGCGGACTTCAACGCCCAGTAAATCCTGCAAATTGCGCATTTGGGTAGGTGATAGATCGTCATCGAAAACAATCTCGCCGATGGCGAGATCTCTCAGAAGATCGCGAATTTCCGCCGCCTTGCCCCGGCCGATGAAATAAGCCGGATCGACGGATCTTTGGGTAAAAACCTGTTGCGAGGTCGCCTCATATCCCAGGGTCCCGATCAGCCGTTCCAGTTCGGCCAGATGCTCCTCGACGACGTGACGCGGCTGACTGGCGTTGACAATGCCGACTAACATGGTTTTTTCCACTGATGCCGCTGAGCTTGTGATAATAAATTTTTTCTGAGGGCGGGGCAAATTCATGTGTTCGTATGGTCTCCGGATTCGGTACGGTTCAGGCGTCCGAGAAAGGTTTCGGCGGCGGCTAAAACCAGAACGGCAATTAGCAATGGGGTGGAAAATTCGCGGGTCAGGGCGAGCTGGTTGATTTCGTCATCCTTAATTTCGGTAACGACTGCGATGTTGACCGGATTGGCCTTGATAAGAGCTTTATAATCGGTTTCGGTAAAAAACTCACCATTTGTCTCGCATTCCGGGATATTGACCGCGAAACGCTCTAGGCGTTGCTCGTCGCGAATGATGGTGTAGATTCCGGTCTCGCTCGTTTCGGAGAATCTGAAACCACCCTCGCCTGCTTGCGGATTGAAACGCCGGCCGCTGGGAGTCAGGATTTGCGGAAGGGTATTCTCACCGGGAATTTTAACGATTTCGACCAGGTCACCGGCGGGATAATCCGAAGGTTGCGCAGCCCCGCCGGCGATATATAACATCAGGCGCTGTAACAGTACCGGGAATAAACCTGAGAAAGGCAAATCGGTCCAGGCGCCGTCCGGAGCGGTAGCCAGCATGATTATGCGCCCCGCCGTGCGTTGCGGTTCGATCATCAAAGGTGTGCCGTCGTCAAAAGTCATCAGCGTCTTCTGATGAGCGCCGCAAACCAGCCCTGGAATAATGTAGAAACGGGCGGAACCGTCTGGAACGGCGTTATTTGGCCAAAGATTGCGAAAAACCGGATGGTCGGTCTCGCAACGGCCGATGCTTAGATAAGTTTCATCCGTGGCGCGCCGGGTGGCATGCCAGCGCGGCAGACCAAAGCGATCGGCCCAGAGGGCGTTGAAATCTTTCGGTAAACAGTTCCGGCAGGCAAATAGTAGCATTCCACCGCCGCGATTCAGATAATCGCTTAGTATTTTTTGAGCGGAAACGCTCAGGGTTTTCACGTTACTGAAAATCAAACCGTTATAATCCGGAAGGTTTTCATTGCCAAAATATTCACGGGTGATGAAGCGGGTGTCAACCGTCAAATCCGGTTCAGCCTGCAGGGCTTTGAGAATATAGTCGCCATCCGTAGCCTGTTCGCCGACGATCAATATCTTCAGGTTGGCCGGAATGTTCAGCACAAAATAACGGCGATTGTCGGCCGCCAGATCATCTTCCTCGAGTTGAAGATAGCCACTTAAATAACCGGTATTTAGCGGAATGAATTCAAACATAACCGGCGCGGTCTGGACCGGTTTGGTTTTGGTTAAGGCCTGACCGACGCGCTCGCCCTCGATAAATAGCGCAACTGGAATTTCTGCCGGGCGACTGCGCCAATTGTTGAGACCAACCTGAAGCGTCAAAGGTTTGTTTTTGGTATGAATCTCTTCGATAAAATTCAACCCGCCGAGCGCGGCGTTATCATTCACGCCGTTAACCGGAAAAAGCACTAAACGGATTTTATTATCGCGTATTTTTTTTAGAATCAGATCGGCAGAGTGGTCATCGCCCCAACTACTGCGCTGGAAGTCGCTGACCGCCCAGATGACTCCGGTTGGATCGTTGTTCTGAATAATATCTTCAACGGCAATTTCCAGAGCTGGTAAAATCTGACCGTTGTAATTGGTGTTTTCTATGAGAGAAAGCTCACGTTGCAGATCAGCCGGTCCGTTCGGGTTGCTGGATCTGAAAATCGCCGGTGTCTGAGCGGTGCTGATGATTTTCAGGTTTACAGGAAAATCAATATTGCGGGCGCTGGAAATGATTGACTCCAGCCCGGATTCCAGGCGGGTCTGTCCTTGCCGGATCAGACTCATGGAAGCCGAATTGTCGGCGATCAGATAGAGCGTCGCGCCCTTATTTACAAAAATGCCGGGCGCGGAGCCGGAGCGGTATGGCCGGGCGAACAGCAGAATCAGTCCCAGAATCAGCAGAGTGCGGATAATCAGCAGAATTATCTGGCGAATTTTCAGACGGCGCAGGATATCCGTTTGCAGGCTTTTGAGAAACCGCAGAGTGCTGAAATTAACCACCTGGAAACGCCGCCGGCCCAGCAAATGAATCAGCAGCGGCAGGCCAATTAACGGCAATAACCACAGAAATCCCGGATTCAGAAAAGACATTGGGTCACCGTTGGAATTTATTTCCGGAAATGGCGATCAATTCAAGGGTGTCGCTGTAGAAGTTGGCTGATCTGCACGGCGGCCGTATTCAACGGCAATTCAGTTTGAACGCCGTCTTTCATATTTTTAATAATGACCGAGCCGCGCGTCAGCTCATCGTCGCCGAGAATAATTACCCATCTGGCCTGTTCCCGGTCAGCATCCCGCAGTTGGGCTTTCATCGAACGGCGCAAGAAGTCCATTTGAGCGCTGATCTTGACACGCCGCAGCTCGGTGATGAGGCGGAATCCGACGGTCCGGGCGCTGTCTCCCAGGGCGATGATATAGACCAGGTTCGCATTTGTCGTGGGAAATCCGCCGATCTGCTCCAGAATTAGCAGCAGACGTTCCATGCCGGAGGCCATACCGACTCCGGGAGTAGGTTTGCCTCCGAGATCTTCGATCAGATGATCGTAACGCCCGCCGCCACAAATGGCATCCTGAGCCCCGAGCAGCGGTGATGTGATTTCGAAAGTCGTACGGGTATAATAATCCAATCCGCGCACTAAGGTTTTATCAATTATGTAGGGAACGCCGGTGGCGTCCAGCAGGGTGCAGACGGTCTGAAAATGCAGGCGGTCTTCATCATTCAGATAATCCAGAATAGATGGAGCCCGCTTATCCATAATTTCCCGGCAGGATTCGACCTTGCAATCGAAAAGCCGTAGCACGTTTTTATCAAGACGTTCCTGACAAGTGCCACAGAATTCATCGCGGAACGGCAGGAGGGCTTTACGAAGTATCTCCAGATACTGATTGCGACTGCTGCGACTGCCGATACTATTCAGGCGGATTTTCAGTTCGTCGAGGCCTAATTCGCGGTAGAGTTCGTAGGTAGTCTGAATAGTTTCGGCGTCAGCCTCCGGATGCGGCGAACCCAGGATTTCAAAACCGAACTGATGGAATTGGCGCAAACGGCCTTTCTGCGGGCGTTCCTGGCGGAACAGGGCATCCATATAGTAAACTTTTGTCAGGGGCGCGTACTGTTCGAGATTGTTTTGGATGAAAGCCCGCATGACCGGTGCAGTCAGTTCGGGTTTGAGGGTCAAACTGGAGCCGCCTTTATCGAGAAAAGTGTACATTTCCTTGGAAACGACATCCGTTTCGCCTCCGATCCCGCGGGTGAATAGTTCCGTGACTTCAAAAGCCGGGGTGCGGATTTCCTTGTAATTATTGCGTCGGAAATATTCGCGAAGGAAATTTTCCAGGTATTGCCACTGATGAACTTCGGATGGCAGGATGTCGCGGGTTCCTTTAACGCGCTGGTATTGCATATCGGAGGTCAACTTTCGATGGAGTTAATCGTCTTTATTGGTCATTGAATTTAAAATATCCAGAGCGGCCTGGCGCTTTTCGATCGGAACGTATAATTTAGCATAAGAACCGGCAAGACCGGTGCTTGTCAGGGAAAAAATGGTATGAAGCGGGTCGGTTTTAAGGATGGTTTTTATTCCGCTGTTTTCCAAAGCCTCTTTAATCATCTCCGCCATTGTAACATCCGGCAGTGTATCGAGGAAAAACCATTTGACTTCGGCGGCTTTTCCTTCCGGGAGACGATCGACCAGGGCGGTTCTGCAATCCGGGCATTTTTCAAAGCCTTCGACGAATTCATACAGGCAGTGCGGACAAAAAGGCATTGGGTGCTCCTATGTCTGAGTATCGTATTTATAGAAAACCCGGGCGATTTCTTCAGCCGAATTGGCCGCCAAAATTTCCTCGCGGCAGGTGACGTTGTTCAGCATCCGGGAGAGCTTGCTTAAAAGCTTCAAATGTTTGCTGGGAAAACGCTCCGGAGTCAGCAGGAGAACGAAGATATGCACCGGCTGATTGTCTATGGAATCAAAATCGATTCCCTCAATGGAAACGCCTACTGCGACCAGCACTTCCATGATTTCATGGAATTTACCGTGGGGCAGAGCAACACCTTTGCCAATCCCGGTCGTCATCAGTTTCTCACGTTCGATGACCGCCTGGAGAGCGGCTTCGGGATTGGTAATTAAACCCTCGTCGTGGAGTCTGTCGATCAGGATTTCAATAACTTCTTCTTTCGTTTCAGCTGTCAGCGGAAAAACGACCAGACGCGGAGTCAAAATTTTGGTAAGTTCCATCAACTTTTTCTTCTAACCCAAAAAATGCGCACCAAATTTAAAATTTTAAGTCATTATCCACAACCTTAATCGATAGCCACTCATGTTCATTGATAGTTGCGCGTCGAGTAATCCGGTTTCAGAATATGATAAATCCGTACTTTTTCCGCAATTCAGTCTCTGTTCCTGAATGAATCAGAACCAGTCCTTGTTTAAGAGTAACATTTTTCTTCCATTCTAACCATTTTATTCTTAAACTTATCCGCACTGTTTTTTCACAGCGTTTTCCCTGGCCGGGGTGTATGGCCCGGGAATTTTAACTGGCACGTTTTATTTCCCTTCAGTTTATCATCTTTATTTATTACTCACGAATTGACGAGAAGGGATTGTTTTCAGGAGTTTTTAATGAAATCCAATGATGTCCGCGCTGCTAAAGCCAACCGCGTTACCTGGACAGGATTTTTAGCAAATTTTTCTTTGACAACGCTAAAATTAGCCGCCGGAATAATTGGTCAAAGCGGAGCCATGATTGCTGACGCCGTGCATTCCTTATCTGATTTTATTACCGATGTGGTCGTATTGGTTAGTTTTCGCATCATCCGCAAACCGGTCGACCGCGAACATGATTATGGACACGGCAAATTCGAAACCCTGGCGACAGCTTTCATCGGATTGGCGCTTTTAGTCGTCGGCGTCGGGATTTTCTGGCAGGGGGTTAAGAAAATTTTCCTGAATTTTTCCGGTACACCCCTGGACCGACCGGGTAGTATTGCCCTGGTTGCGGCGGTAGTTTCGGTGATTCTCAAGGAATGGTTGTATCGTTATACAGTCAAGGTTGGTAACGAAATCGGCAGTCAGGCGGTGGTCGCCAATGCCTGGCATCATCGCTCGGATGCGTTTTCCTCAATTGGGACGACCCTCGGTATCGGCGGGGCGATATTGCTGGGAGAACGCTGGCGGATTCTGGATCCGATTGCAGCCGTGGCAGTCAGTTTTTTCATCGTAAAAGTCGCTTTTTCAATCGTGGTTGTCAGCGTCAAGGAACTTTCCGAGGGTTCGCTGGAGGACGAAGTCGAAGATGAAATTCTGGAAATTGTGGCCAGCTGCCCGGGAGTCATCAAACCTCACGAACTGCGCACCCGTAAAATAGGTTACAATATCGCCGTTGATATTCATATTTACGTCAAACGAGATTTGACTGTTTGCGCCGCTCATGATATCGCTACTGAGGTTGAAATTCGCTTGCGTAAACGTTTTGGGCGCGAAACTTTTATTTCCGTGCACACTGAGCCGGAAGGCGCCGACTAAGCCGGTTTGAACTCAACCGGCTTGCAATGAAAAAGCCCGCCAAAATACGGACTTTTTCATGGGTATTATGTAGGGAATGAGAACTACATGACGATTCCGTTGAAATACTACCGATTATCCAATGGCGGGTCCTCCGGTCTCACCGGTTCGAATGCGGATACATTCGGGAAGATCCAGGATAAAGATTTTACCGTCACCAATGTTCCCGGTGCGGGCGCCTTTAATGATCGCCTCGACGGTCGGTTTAACGAAATCTTCATTGACTGCGATTTCCAGACGGACTTTCTTCAAAAGATTGACCTCTTCCATAACGCCCCGGTAAGCTTCTTTATAACCGCCCTGCTGTCCACAGCCGATGACATTGGAAACGGTCATCTTGTGAACTTCGGCGTTGAAAAGGGCCTTTTTTACGTCGGATAATTTTTCCGGTTGGATGATTGCGATAATTAATTTCATTTTTCGGCTCCTTGATTATTTGGTTAAAAATCCCTGAAAGTCCGGGTAACCTTCCATGCCATGTTCATCTACGTCGAGACCGCGAATCTCCTCCTCGCGTGAAACCCGCAGACCGCTCGTTTTTTTCAGTAAAAAGAAGAGAGCGAACCCGGTTGCGATACACCAGGCGCCGACGGATAGAACACCGGTTGCCTGATGTAGGAGCAGATCGAATCCGCCCCCAAAAAAGAGACCATCGCCGGTTGTATTCGGTGAATATTTATCCTGAGCGAATAAGCCCAGCGCCAGCGTGCCCCAGATGCCATTGGTCAAATGGACCGAAATTGCGCCGACCGGGTCGTCAACTTTACATTTTTTATCAATGAAAATAACTGAAAGAACCACCAGAATCCCGGCTACAGCTCCAATGATTATCGCACTGCCGTTCGACACAAAGGCGCAGGATGCCGTGATCGCCACCAATCCCGCCAGTGTTCCATTGAGGGCCATACTGCCATCCCATCTCCTGAACAGCAGTTTGGAGGTTACCAACGCCACAATCGCACCGGTAGCCGCTCCGAGGTTGGTGGTGACGGCAATGTGAGAAATCGCATCCGGCGTCGCCGCCATCGTCGAGCCGGGGTTAAAGCCAAACCATCCCAGCCAGAGAATAAATGTTCCCAGTGTCGCCAGCCCGAAATTATGTCCCATCATTAAGTTTGGACTGCCATCCCGGCGATATTTGCCCAAACGCGGGCCTACCATGATTGCGCCGACCAGAGCCAGCCAGCCGCCGATTGAATGGACCACGGTTGAGCCGGCAAAATCCCACATACCGAGCTGCGCCAGCCAGCCGCCGCCCCAGATCCAATGCCCGGCTACCGGATAAATTATCGCCGAAATAAAGATGCTGTAAAACATGTATGAAACAAAAACTGTGCGTTCGGCCATTGCTCCGGAAACGATAGTCGCCGCGGTTCCCGCGAATACCAGCTGAAAAAAGTATTTGGCCTCGATGGGTACGTTTGCCCAGGCCAGCGAACCGAAAGTGTCGCCTGTCAGATCCTTGAGAAACCAGCCGGAAGTACCGAAAAGTAAATTACCGGCTCCGAACATTATGCCGAATCCAACCGCCCAAAAAACGATTGTCGAAAAGCAGAAATCCAGCAGGTTCTTCATTAATATGTTGACGACGTTCTTGGCGCGGGTCATTCCGGCTTCGACCATGGCAAAACCAGCCTGCATCCAAAAGACTAAAAATGCAGTGAATAAAACCCAGACGGTATCCAGAGCGTTTACGCCACCGCTTCCGCCGTCCTGGGCAAAGGTGACCGTCGCTAAACCGAGAATTAGGATTAAAAAGAATAAAATGCGTTTCATAATTGCTCCTGAAAAATTGTTTAAAAAAGGTATGTTATCTTGAGCCAGTAAAGGGCTTTCATATCGGAATCCAAAGGTAAAAGGGCATTCCAGCCAACAGAGAGTTTTTCACTGAAAGCTCTGGTGGCGGAAAGAACCAGATCGCCGACAGGGGCAGTACGATTGGCGTTGACGAATCTGCTGGAATAATTCCCATACTCCGCCTGAGCGGAAAGGTTCAAATCTTTCCAGGATTTAGCGGCTGAGAATTGTAGCCAGTAAGTCGAGCTGAGGGCATAGGCGTCCATACTGCCCTGATTCGGCACACAGAAAAACGCTAGCCCGAACGGTCCCGCAAGGATCGTCGCAAATACCTCAAACTCAACATTAGCCGTGTCATTGTAATCCTTAAAATCATAAGCGTATGCTGTCAGCCCGAATGAGGTGTTGAGTTTGCTGAGTGGCAGGGATAACGAAACGAAAGGATCGGTTTCCATTACCATACCGTTGCCGAAACAAACGCTCGAGTACCAGAGCCCGGCGTTGACTTTGCCGAAAGACCCGGTGATTGTTCCCTGGGCGGCCGTGCCTTCGAATTGTTGGACTCCGCGCCAGATATATGTAGAGACCAAAGTGACGTCGCCGCTCCATGATAATTCACCGGCGACAAGAGCACGAGATTGAAACAAAAAGCAACCGGCAAACATCAGAGTCAATATTGATTTACTAAGTTTTTTCATTTTTACCTCCTGTTAAATAATTAGCCATTTCCAATAAACTTTAAATTGATAAATATTTATCGCTCTGTCGTTTGATTAATTAAGCAAGAGTAATGCCAGCCGATTTCAGGCGTTTTGAAAATGCATTGTAGGATAATGTAATTTATAATGATAGGCGATTGTTGCCGCTGGAATTGATCCCAAATGTCAATCCGGATTTTCCTGCATTATTGTTAGAAAAATAATCGCAAACTACAGATTTGTATTGATTGTCCATTAGAATCGTGGGCGCAAGGCGGTATTTTCGGGAAATGTGGCAATTATTTTCTGGCGATAAGGCCTAAAATCCGTCGGGAAACATCACAGGCGATAAGGCGAGTGCTTCAATGGCTGAAAAATTTATCTTGTTGTTAAATTCACAAATTTGTATAATTAGTTAGTCGGTAATACAGATTTGTAGGAAATTAAAATGCCAAATTTGAATACAGCTAATATTAATCTTTCGTTATTGATAAATATCAACGAGGCGATCAGCCGGAATCCGGTGCTGGAGGATTCGCTGAAAGTCACCTTGCAGATTCTGCGGGACAAATATTCGATCAAGTCCGGAGCCATTTTTCTGGTGGATAGCAACGACCATGATACCATCCGGATGGCGGCCTCGATCGGATATAGGCAGGATGTGGCAAAAACCATTTATAAGGTTGGGGAAGGACTGACCGGACGCATCATCGAAACCGGCAAACCGATAATCGTTCCAAAAGTCAGCAAGGAGCCGCTTTTTCTCAACCGGATGAGTTCCTGGGATGCAGAAAAGGATAAGGAGCAAACTTTCATTGGCGTGCCGATAATACTGGATTATCGCCCATTGGGCGCGCTTATCATTAATCTGTCTTATAGCCCTAAACGTGATTATGACAGTTCTCTGAAGTTTATTCAACTGGTGGCTTCGGCGCTGTTGCAGTCTATTCGGGTCCAGCATATTATTCAGATTGAACGCGAAAAACTGATCAATGAAAATGTGGCTCTCAAACAGAAACTGCAGGATGAATACAGCTTTCAAAACATTGTCGGCAGCAGTCATCAGATGCGCGATGTTTACGAACAGGTTATCCAGGTAGCCCGGAGCAGTACGACGGTGCTGTTACGCGGCGAGTCTGGCACCGGTAAGGAGCTGATCGCGGAAGCCATTCATTTTAATTCCCTGCGGGGAGAAAAACCGTTTATTCGGGTCAACTGCGCCGCCATTCCGGAAAGTCTGATCGAGTCGGAGTTTTTCGGTTATGAAAAGGGCGCTTTTACCGGAGCGGTTTCGCAGAAAAAAGGACGCTTTGAGCTGGCCGATGGCGGCACGATTTTTCTGGATGAAGTTGGTGAAATCAGCCTGCTGGCTCAGGTAAAATTGTTGCGGATTATTCAGGAAAAGCAATTCGAGAGAGTCGGCGGCACCGAAACCATAAGCGTGGATGTCAGAGTCATCGCCGGGACGAATGCGGATTTAGAGGCATTGATCAAGAACGGCAAATTCCGGGAAGACCTGTATTATCGTCTGAATGTTTTTTCGATTTTCCTGCCGCCACTGCGGGATCGCCGCACCGATATATTGCAACTGGCGGATCACTTTATGCTGAAATATGGTCGTAAGCACGGCAAGTCAATCAAACGCATCTCAACTCCGGCGATAGATATGCTGATGTGTTACCACTGGCCGGGCAACGTCCGTGAACTGGAAAACTGTATCGAGAGGGCTGTGCTGGTTTGTGATGATAATGTGATTCATAGTTATCATTTGCCGCCGACTCTGCAAACCTCGGAAAGCAGTAATACCGTGGCGCGCCTTTCGCTGACAGCGGCGGTGTCCGGCTATGAAAAGGAACTGATTCAGGATGCCCTCAAAACCACGCGCGGCAGTCAAGCCAGGACTGCTCGTCTGCTCGATACCAGCGAACGTATAATCGGCTACAAAATCGCCAAGTATAAAATTGATGTCAATCGCTTCAAGAACTGAAAACAGCAGTTTGAAGATTAAGATTAGTAGAAAAACCCGACCGCCCATCCCGTAACCCTGTGTCTAAAAATATTCTGTCAGTTATCTCTCAAAAACAATAAATTCTGCCGGAATTTATCAACCAGAGGATTATATGCGAAAAAGAATACTGACGATTGTTTGGGCTGGATTATGGTTACTGACCGGTTGTTCCGTCAATATCAGCAGTGGGAACCTGGACATTGCACCGGTGGCCGAGGCGGTGGCAATAAAACCAATGCGCTCGGATTTTGATGATTACTGGGCGGCCATGCGGCATTTTGATTTTGATTATATAAACCGGTGGGAGGTCGGCGCCGAATACCGGGAGTTTACCCGTGGGTTAAGACTGCTAATGGATGACGACTATGCAACGGCTGAACAGTTGTTTATGAGTTTGTTTGAAACGACCGGCGATACGCTCTTGCAGCGCCAAGCCGCCGAAATCTTAAGTGTGCTTTATACCCGGCAGGATAAATGGCAGGAACAAATTGCCCTGAACGCCCGGGCGCCGCACGGCTTCGACGAGTACAATACGGTCAATATGGCGGCTGCCTTTGCCGGGGCACAACCGGAAAAGTACAACTTTCCGAACCAACCGGTGACCCTGCCGGCGGAATTGAGCATGTCCGGCACGCCGATGGTCGAGGTTTCGGTCAATGGCGTGCGCAGGCAGTTTTGGATTGATACCGGCGCCGAACTGACCGTTTTGTCCTCCGACCTGGCGAAGGAATGTGGTGTGGACATAATTAGTGCGGAGGCCGCCAAGGTCGGCACAGCCACCGACATTGTGATAAATATGTGGCCGGGTGTGATTAAGGATTTTCGGATTGGCGACCTGCAAATCGAAAACCATCCGACAATCATCCTGGATAAAAAAGACCTCGAGGTCAAACTTTTTAAGATTATCCGGATCGTTAAGGTCGATGGCATTATCGGCTGGAATGCGATCCGTAATCTGGATATGACGCTTGACTATAAAAATTTGACTGTGACCATTGCTAAACCGCAGATAAAACCGGTCAGACAGCGCAATTTCCACTTTGTGACCCAACCAATTGTCAGTCTGAGCGATACGCTCGGTGATCCTTTATATTTCTTTCTCGACACCGGTGCGAATAGCACTTCGCTTTATGAACCGGCTCTGCTGAAAATGGATACTACCCAGGCTAAAACCGGCAATGCTCTGGTCGGCGGCGCTGGTGGAACGCAGCGTTTTAAAACTACCGAAATACCGGAATTATCGGTTATTTTCGGCCGGAATCGTATCAATTATAAAAAAATCAGTGCTCGTGGTGACGGCAAGACCGGTTTCTTCTATCTGGATGGTATGCTGGGTAGTGACATTGCTAAGAGCGGGGCGTTGCTTTTAGATTTTACAAACGGACGCTGTGAACTGAAAATTGCGGAATAATTGGCGCAATCTTAAATTAGTTAAGATTTCATAAAGAACAGGGTTGGAAAATCTGCCAACGCTTCTAAATTATATCCCGTTTGTTAATAATTGAGCGAAAGTCAAATGAGTAAATTTCCTTCTAAAATATTTGAGAATAAAATCGTTATTGGGGTTCGCGACCGGGTCGCGGAGACTGTGGAAGAACTTTTCCAAAGCGAGCTTTTCAAAGACGTGCTGAATCACTTTCTCAACCGTCTGGAGAAAAGGCAGTCGCCCCTGTTGGACATTATCGGGCATTGTCCGCTGGATGACAATGACCGCAAGGTGCTTTTTGAAACTCTGTGTTACCTGACGAAACTGGATAGTCATCTGATTCCGAATATCGTTCCGGGCAGTGAAAGACTCTTTACCGATCGTCACGCTCTCAATGAATTCGTCGAACAGTTGTATAATTACTGGCGTAGTTTCGATCGTTTTATCATTTGCGACTCGTCTCTCGAAAGTCTGGACAAGCGTCCCTACCGCACCTTTAATGCCACTGTGGAGCGGCTGACTCATCTGGTGCGTCAGGCTTACCGGGATATACAGGAAAATATCACCTCTCAGCATCCACGGGTTTTTCGTCAGGTGCACGCCGGAGCGGAAGTCGCCGCGATCACTGTCGAGTCCCCAAAAGCATGCTTTAGCGGTGAGTATGACTGTTTGAATACTATTTCAATCATCCGACAGGTATTGATTTATCCGCCGCTGATTTTTGAACCGCCGATGAATAAACGCAAGGGCGAGTTTGTTGAAATAGATGAAAATCCGCTCCGTTCGGCGGCATTCGATCCGCGCGAATGGCTTTGCTTTCCGGCAAAAGTCGGCGCTCAGGTCATTCTGGTTTACTTTCACGAATCGTTTTATGAGCTGGGCTTCGGCCTCTGCAATCTGTTCGACATGGCGAGTGATAAAGACCTGCGCCGCAAACCGGACGGCATCTTTTTATACGGTATGGATATGGAAAGCCTGCAGAAATATTCCGATTTCCCGACGGTTTTCTATGAAGATAAAGCCAATGACTGGCTGGTGGGCGCCGTCCCGCGCGGCAATGTCTTCGGTTACTTCGGGTATCTCAAGAAAATGATCCTGACTCTGCACAATCTGAAAGTTATGCAAAAAGGCCACCTGCCGTTTCATGGCGCTTTTGTGAAAATTAGTCTCAAGAATGGCCGCCAGGCCAACGTGCTGTTAATGGGCGACACCGGCGCCGGAAAATCCGAATCGCTGGAAGCCCTGCGGCGTCTGGGTGACGAATATATCAAGGAGCTGACCATCATCGCCGATGATATGGGTTCGCTCGTCATTCATGGTTTCCAACCGGTTCTGGCTTACGGCACGGAAATCGGCGCCTTTCTGAGACTCGACGACTTACAGCCTGGTTATGCTTTCGGACAATTGGATCGGGCGATTATTATGAATGCCAGCAAGACCAACGCCCGCATCGTTCTGCCGGTCACGACCTATGAAAATATCACCAAAGGCGTGCCGGTAGATTACATTTTTTATGCTAATAACTACGAAAATGTTGACAGCGAGCATCCGATAATCGAACGGTTCGTGACTCCTGACGAAGCGTTTCACGTTTTCCGGGAAGGCACGGTTATGAGCAAGGGCACGACGACCAGCACCGGTCTGGTGCACAGCTACTTTGCCAATATTTTCGGGCCGACTCAGCGCAAAGCCCTCCATGATGAAATCGCGCGGAAGTATTTCACTCATTTTTTCAAACAGGGAATCTTCGTCGGTCAATTGCGCACGCGTCTGGGGGTCGGCGGTTTTGAATTTGACGGCCCGCGGATGGCCGCCGAGGAGCTACTAAAGATTCTTTTAGCCGGATCAGTCGAATGAAACGACCGCATCAACAAATGGCGTTGATCATAAAAATGAATGAGAATTTAGAAATATCTTGATTGCGAATCTGAAATTTATTAAGATTGCGTCCGTAATGAGTGCTATGATGGAACAGATGCAAAACAATTGGTGGTGGGAAATGATGTGGAAACAACATTTCCTCAGGCGCTTTTATGAATAAGTAAAAATTTAAATTCAATAAATACTGAAACCCCGCCTGAGAAAAACCGACGGGGTTTTTGTTTATATGAAAAAAACACTGAGAGCCAAATGAACTACGAAGAATTTAAAAATCTGAGCCGGCCGGGAGTGATAATTCCGGTTTACCGCAAGTACAATGCCGATTTTATCACGCCGGTAATGGCTTATCTAAAGCTAAGAGAATCCGGCAAATACTCATTTTTACTTGAGAGCGTTGTGCGCGGCGAACAGCTCGGACGCTATTCGTTTTTGAGTCAGGACCCGTTTCTGATTCTCAAGTCCGGTAATAACCAGACGATTTTAATCCACGATCACAGTAATAAAGTTCACCGCGAGGATTTTTTCACCGTTCTGCAGAACCAGCTTAATCGCTATGAACTGCTACAGCCGGAGAATCTGCCGCGTTTTACCAGCGGAGCTGTCGGGTATTGCGGCTATGACATGATTGGTCAGATTGAAAAATTACCCGTTTCTAAAAAAGATGTTATTGGAGCTGCAGATGCTATTTTCGGTTTTTATAATCATCTGGTCGCTTTTGACCATTTAAAGAATGAGGTGATTCTAATTGTGAGTGTGTTTATTGATTCGGACACTGACACAGCCAAATCATTTCAGGTGGCTCAGAACCGTTTAGATCAATTGCAATCCAAGTTGAATCGTCTCGTTGATTTTAACCCCCAGTTTGATACTGATCTGAATAGCGAAAAGTCCAACTTCACTAAAAGAGATTTTATGAAAGTAATCGCCGATGCAAAAAGATATATCTTTAGCGGCGATATTTTTCAGACTGTACTATCTCAGCGTTTTTCGGTAACCTATTCGGGCGACCCGTTTCAGGTTTACCGGGCTTTGCGGAACATCAATCCGTCACCATATATGTTTTATCTCGATTTCCGGGATTACCAGATAATCGGGTCATCTCCAGAGCCGCTGATTCGGGCAGAGGAAGGCGAGCTGGAGATAATTCCAATTGCAGGCACTCGTCAGCGCGGAGCATCAGCCGTTGAAGATAAAAAATTAGCCTTGGAATTATTGAACGATCCCAAAGAGTTAGCCGAACACGTCATGCTGGTTGATCTGGCGCGCAACGATCTTGGACGTATTGCCGAATACGGCAGTGTAAAAGTCCACGATTTTCAAACCATCCAAAAATATTCACATGTTATGCATATCATCTCCCGGGTGCGGGCAAGGTTGCGTGCCGGGTTATCGGTTGTGGATGCTTTTAAATCAGCCTTTCCAGCCGGAACGGTTTCCGGAGCACCAAAAATTCGGGCAATGGAAATCATTCATGAACTTGAACCTGAAAAGCGCGGCATATATTCCGGAGCGATTGGCTATTTCGATTATGGCGGTAATATGGATTTGTGCATCGCTATCCGGACTATTGTAGCGGGGGAAGGAAAGCTATATTATCAAGCCGGGGCTGGTATCGTAGCGGATTCTATTCCTGAAAATGAGTACCAGGAGACCATAAATAAATGTAAGGCGTTGCGATGTGCAATTGAGCAGGCGGCTGGAGGGATCAATGATTTTATTTATAGATAATTACGATTCATTTACCTACAATCTTGTGGATTATATCGGTCAGATGGAATCGGATTTACGGGTAGTTCGCAATGATCAAGTCGAACTAACGGAGATCGCAGCTAAAAAACCCGCCGGGATTGTCATTTCACCCGGCCCTGGATCTCCGAATGAGGCCGGTATTTCCTGTGAAATTATAAGGTCTTTCGGTTCAACTATACCAATATTGGGAGTATGTCTGGGTTTTCAAGCAATCGGCCAGGTGTATGGCGCGCATATTGTGCGCGCACCAACTCCTGTGCATGGAAAAACTTCGGTAATTCAACATAACGGCCTTGGGATATTCCGCAATATAGCATCGCCATTGGTCGCCGGACGTTATCATTCCCTGATAATCGAAAGATCATCCCTGCCGGACTGTCTGCGAATTGATGCGGAAAGTGACGACTATTTGATTATGTCGGTATCCCATATTTCTTATCCGGTCTGGGGTGTCCAATTCCATCCGGAGTCGGTCATGACTCCTTTAGGTATAGACCTGCTGAGAAACTGGCTTACATTAGTCCGAGATTTTAATTTTCAACACAATCCGGGAGTGAAGAATGATTAAGGAATATTTGGAAAAGATCAGTCTGGGTGAAAGTCTTAGCCGGGCGGAAGCCGCCACCGCCCTGAGGGCAATCATTGCCGGCGATCTGACTGCAACGGAGATTGGAGCTCTTCTTATCGGCTTGCGGATGAAGGGCGAGTCGGTGGAAGAGATCCAGGGGTTTATTGACACGATGCGCGCAAATATGGTGACAGTGGATCTTGATGATCCAGATACATTAGATGTCTGCGGGACGGGCGGCGATCAGAAGCATACCTTTAATGTTTCGACGATAACCGCGATTGTGGCAGCTGCCGGCGGAGCCACCGTCGCGAAACACGGTAACCGGGCGGTTTCCAGTAAAAGCGGTTCGGCTGATGTTCTGGAAGAGTTGGGGGCCCGGATTGATTTAACCCCGGATAGGACCCGCCAATGTTTAGCCGAAACTGGTCTGGGCTTTTTTTTCGCCCCGCTCTATCACCCGGTTATGAAAATTATGGGACCTCATCGCCGGAATTTGGGAATTCGCACGATCTTCAATATGCTCGGGCCGCTACTGAATCCAGCCGGAGTAAAACGCCAGCTGATTGGTACTTATGACAAGGTTACCGCCCATAAAACGGCCGCGGTTCTAAAACAACGAGATTACCGCAAAGCCTGTGTCGTGCATAGTGCAGAGGGATTCGATGAAGTTTCACCCTATGCAAGTAACTATATCTTCGAAGTTCAAGAAGGTGAAAAGGAAGTGTTGACGTACACTTACAAATTTGAAAATTCGACGCAGACTGAGGCAGTTCAGGGAGGTAATTGTTCTGAAAACGCCGCATTAATTCTTGCGGTTCTGAAAGGTGAAAAAGGCTTTGCACGGGAAATGACTCTGGCTAATGTCGCTTTCGCTTTTTATGTAGCCGATAAAGTCAACTCTGTACTGGATGGTTTGGAAATGGCCGCCGAAATCATTGACAGCGGGAAAGCCCTGCGCAAATTAAATCAGTTCATCGAATACAGCCGAATTTTAGCCAACCGAGCTCAATGATGCCGTTTTTAGATAAGATCATTGCCAATAAAAAGAAAGAGATAGAATTGGCTCGTCAAAGGCGACCGGTAGCATATCTAAAGTCAAATCTGAGCAGGCGAAACCGGATTAATGGCTTGTATTCGAAACTGTCGGCTCAGGAAGAATTTGTTTTCATTTGTGAAGTGAAAAAAGCATCCCCAAGTCGAGGTATAATCCGGGAAGACTTTGACCCGGTGAGTCAGGCGCTCATATATGCAGAATCCGGAGCGGCGGCGATTTCGGTTTTGACCGACGAACAATTTTTTAAGGGCAGTCTAACTTATCTACCACGGATTCGGAAAAAGGTCACCCTTCCACTGCTACGCAAAGATTTTATTATAGATTCCTATCAAATTTATGAAACGGCCCACTATCAGGCAGATATCATTCTGCTAATTGCCCGGATTCTGACTTCCCGGCAAATAGCAGAATTCACGAAAATAGCCGCAGACTTGGGGTTGGAGATTATGGTTGAAGTTGCCAGTCAGGAGGACCTGGTGAAAATCCCACCGGCGGATGTCGGGATTATCATCGAAGTCAACAACCGTGATTTGAAGACCTTTGAGGTGAATTTAGACAACTCACTAAGAATTAAATCACTGCTTCCGGCACAGTACCCGGCTGTCAGCGCCAGCGGCATCAGCACAGCTGCGGATTGTGTTGCTATAAAACAGTGGGGCTATGCCGGGGTGCTGATCGGGGAATCTCTGATGCGTTCGGAGAATCCGAAAGTATTACTGAAAGAATTCAGAAGAGGGGTAAAGGATGCCGGTTAGCTTAAAAATTTGCGGTATCACCCGACTTGAAGACGCTCTCGCGGCAGCCGATCTTGGTGTGGACTGGCTGGGATTTAATTTTTTCCCTGACAGTCCACGGTATATCAATATTTCTGAGGCGGCTGTCATTATCGAGCGACTGCCCCCAAAAGTCGAAAGCGTCGGGATTTTAGTTAAACCGACATTGGCTGAGGTGAACGATACTATAAAAAAGAGTAATGTGCGACGGGTGCAGATTTATGAACCGCAAGGCTTTATGAATTTTTCGCTATTGCCGGTTCCGGGAATATTTTGTTTGCGCTGGAATGGGGATCGTATTCCAGAGTATAAGCGTTTCCAAGCTGATATGATTCTTGTGGATTATTTCGACCCAAAGCTCTTTGGCGGCAGTGGACAAACCCTCGCGTGGGAACACATTCCAAAGGAGATTCCGCGTGAGAGATTAATACTGGCAGGCGGAATTACTTCCGCCAACATAAGCCGCGCTCTTGAAATGGTCAATCCGGCTGTAGTAGATGTCGCCAGCGGTGCAGAGTCATCTCCAGGTCTTAAAGATCTGTCAAAGGTGAAATCTTTGGTCGCACAAGTGCGAAAATATAATCAGGATAAGAAAATATGAGTAGTTTAATGGATGGATATTTCGGTGAATTTGGCGGGCGGTTCGTCCCGGAGATACTACGACCGGCGTTGGTGGAATTGGAAACAGTTTATAATCATCTGAAGAATAATCCGCAGTTCCAGCAAAAATTTCAGAAGGAACTGCAAGATTATTGTGGCCGACCGACGCCGTTGTATTTAGCTGAAAATCTGACCCGACATTACGGACGGGCTAATATTTATTTGAAGAGAGAGGATTTGAACCACACCGGCGCGCATAAGATTAACAATGCAATCGGGCAGATTCTGCTGGCGCAGTATATGCAAAAGAAGCGCATCATTGCCGAGACCGGAGCCGGTCAACATGGCGTGGCCGTGGCGACGGTGGCCGCCAGAGCAGGACTGGAATGTTGTATCTATATGGGAGCCGAAGATATAAAACGCCAAGCACCCAATGTCAGCCGCATGCGCCTGCTGGGAGCCGAGGTTCGTCCGGTGCATTCCGGTACGGCGACCCTTAAAGATGCCACCAACGAAGCGATGCGGGATTGGTTGGCAAATGTGAAAACCACTCATTATATCATCGGTTCGGTAGTCGGTCCACATCCGTTTCCAACGATTGTGCGTGATTTTCAGAGAGTCATCGGCGAAGAAACCAAAGTACAATTTCAACAAAAGACCGGTCGCTTGCCGGATTATGTTTTAGCTTGTGTAGGCGGCGGCAGTAATGCAATAGGTATTTTCGATCCATTTCTGAATGAACGCTCTGTTAAGTTAATTGGGGTCGAAGCGGCTGGTCGAGGTCTGGAGACCGGCCAACACGCGGCGACACTCAGCCGCGGAAAAGTCGGTATTTTCCATGGCATGAAAAGTATCATTCTGCAAGATGAAGATGGTCAGATTCAACTGCCTTATTCGCTTGCGCCCGGACTTGATTATCCAGGTGTAGGACCCCAGCATAGCTATATGCAGACTATTGGAAGGGTGGAGTATACCTCGGTCACCGACGACGAAGCCCTGGCGGCGGCGACTCAGTTATGCCTGCTGGAGGGAATAATTCCCGCTCTTGAATCAGCACATGCCTTAGCCTATCTGAAAAGACTCATGCCACTGACCGAAACTAATGAGAATATCGTCATCAACTTAAGTGGCCGGGGCGACAAAGATCTAGAGATTTACCTGGAACGCCTTATAAAATAAACAGAGGATTCTATGAGCACACGCTTGAACCATTTATTAATGGAGAAAAAGAAAGAACAACAGAAATGTCTCTCGATTTTCTTAACGGCTGGTTTCCCAAATGAAAAAGATACGGTCGAAATAGTCAGGGCGCTGGCCGACGGAGGAGTGGATTTCATTGAACTCGGAATCCCTTTTTCAGATCCGATGGCTGACGGGACAATTATACAGAGGGCGTCATACCGAGCTCTGGCTAATGGAATGACCTTGGCCAAAACGCTGAAAATTGTCGCCTCAGTTAGATCGTTTTCCGATATTCCGGTTATTCTGATGGGTTATCTAAATCCGGTATATCAAATGGGGCTGTCCCGTTTTATTCAGATAGCCAAATCTGTCGGTGTTGATGGGCTCATTTTGCCAGATTGGCCGTTTGAGGAGAGCGCCGCATATGCCGATGATTTAAAAAAAGCCGAAATCAATTTGATTCATCTGATTGCTCCGAATACTCCAGTGGAACGCATTCAGTATATTGATTCCGTTACGGACTCTTTTCTTTATTGTGTGGCCTATACTGGCGTGACCGGTCAGGATAATCGGCCGACACCCGGAACCATAGCATTTTTCAAAGACCTACAGAAAGCCCTGACACACCCCTGGATGATTGGTTTCGGCGTGAGAAATCATGATGATTTTATGGCTTATACCCAATATGCCGATGGAGTGATAATTGGGTCGGCTTTCATTGAAATGTTGGAGAAAACTGCCGCGGAAGATCTGGTGAGAGCCAGCCGCGATTTTATCAGAATAATCCGGAATCCGCAGAATTGAAATAGCGTTAGTTTTGGAAATAAAAGATAATTAAAACCTGAAATGATTATATTACCTCGTTCTGAATTGTATGAAGTGGGAAGCAGAAATGTCAGTAGTAAAAAGTTACGCCGAAATTAACGAGAAAATTAAAAAACGCCGGGCTGTGGTAATGACCGCCGAAGAGGTGAAAGCCTTTATCCGCGAGCAGGGAACCGCCCGTGCCGTCGAAAAGGTGGATGTCGTTACGACCGGGACTTTCGGAGCGATGTGTTCCTCGGGTGCGTTTTTAAATTTCGGCCACGCCGATCCGCCGCTCAAGATGGAAAAAGTCACGATTAATGGCGTTCCGGCTTACGGTGGAATCGCGGCCGCCGATGTCTATCTCGGAGCGACCGAGCGTGCTCACAAGCCTAACGATCATTACGGCGGAGCACAAATAATCGAAGATTTGGTTTCTGGTAAAAGTGTGGTTATCAAAGCCAAAGGTAGACCAACCGACTGTTACCCAACCAAATCCATAACGACCGAAATTACTCTGGCTGAAATGAACCAGGCGACTCTGCTCAATCCGCGCAATGCCTATCAGCGCTACAACGCGGCGGCCAATTCGACGGACCGGAAAATTTATACCTATATGGGACGCTTACTGCCGCAAGTCGGGAATGTGACTTATTCCGGAGCGGGCGAGCTGTCGCCGATAAACAACGATCCGCAGTTCCTGACGATTGGATTGGGAACGCGCATATTTCTGGGCGGCGGACAAGGGTTTGTTATCGGCTCAGGCAGTCAGCACAGTCCGGAATCCGGTTTTTCCACGCTGATGGTCAAAGGCGACCTGAAGACAATGCGCCCGGAATTTCTGCGCGGCGCTTACGTTGACGGTTATGGTTGCACGCTGTTCGTCGGGGTGGGCATTCCGATTCCGTTATTAAACGAAGAAATCGCCCGGGCGGTGGCGGTGACCGACGATGACATCAAGGTAGATATTGTTGACTATGGCGTACCGCGTCTGGATCGCCCCGTGTTGAAAGCCGGAGTCAGTTACCGCGAGCTGAAATCCGGCTGCGTGGAAATCAATAATAAAACCATCCGGACAGCTTCGGTTTCGAGTTTGTACATGGCGCGGAAAGTGGCGACTGAACTCAAAAAATGGATTTTGCAGGGTGAGTTTTTAATCACCGCCGCCGTCGAACCGATTTCCAGAACAGGACTAGCCAAACCACTGGTTGTGCGCAAACCGGCGAAAGCCGAATTTTTGCCGGTAAGCCACGCAGCAAAACAGATTCAGATTGATCACACCCGTTGTATTCATTGTGAATTGTGTATTGCGCAATGCCCGGTGCAGGCCATTTCTACCGATGAGAACGGCCTGATCGCCATTGACCGTGCCAAATGCACACTTTGCCGGATCTGCACCCGGGTTTGTTCAGTTGGGAGTTTAAAATAAAAAATATGTTTACGACAGTTACATTTCGTCACAAAGCCACGATCGCCCGGATCACCGGTGACGAAAATTTTATCGCGGTAGCCCAGGCAGAAATCGTCCGGCGTTACGCCGAAGTCGAAGAATACTGCGCCTGCGACCCGGTTTTTCAAAAGACGCTGAAGCCGTATCTTGTCGCGGCGGATGCGCCGCCAATTGTGCGTGAGATGGCCGCCGCGGGAGATGCCTGCGGCGTCGGGCCGATGGCGGCAGTGGCTGGCGCGATTGCCAAGTATGCCGTTCTGGCGATGCAAACCGCCGGCGCAACCCTGGCCATTGTCGATAACGGCGGCGATATTGCGCTTCTGAACGACCAGCCGGTAGTCGTTGGTATCTACACCGGCCCGGCGAAAATCCGCAATCTCGGCTTGAGACTTCCCGCGCGTTCAAACCTGACCGGCGTTTGCACTTCGTCGGGCGTGATTGGCCATTCGCTTAGTTTCGGGCGTTCGCACGCCAGTATGGTGTTGAGTGACGACCCGACTTTGGCCGATGCGGCCGCGACTGCGCTCGGGAATCGCATTCGTACGAAAGACGCCGCCGCGTTTGAAAACGCCCTGAATGCGGTTCTGGCTTTCGGAGTTACTGGCTGTTTGGCGGTAATGGATGATTATTTGGGATTGGCGGGGGAGATTCCGGAAATTTGTGAAGTTGAAATAGATGAGAAATTAATTGCCAAATGAAGGGGAATAGATGAAAGTATTGAAATTCGGCGGCGCCAGCCTGAAAGACAAAGCCGCTTACACTGAAACCATCCGTGTGCTTAAAGCAGAAAAAGAACCGAAGGTTCTGGTTTTGTCCGCCGTCTATGGCGTTACCGACAGTTTGGAAACGGCGGTGCGCGAGGCCGTGCATAGCGAACAGTCAATTGAAAATAATATGGCGCGCGTTCGCGCCCGGCATGCCGAAATACTGAAGGATATGGTTTCCGATCCGAATCAGATCGCTGATTGTATGAGCATTCTGGAGGAGCGCATTCAGAAACTCGAGCGCCTGCTGTACGGTGTGGCTTATACTGAGGAAATAACGCCGGCGATTTATGCTCTCATCATGAGTTTTGGCGAGCGATTGTCCGTCATTCTGTCGGCAGCGATTTTTAACGCCAACGGCATCCCGGCGCAATATCTGGAATCCGATCGGATCGGAATTGAAACCGACGATTCCTTCATGAACGCTACAGCCCAGCTGGCGGCCATCCGTAAAAACTTACCGCCTTACGTCGGGCCATTGTTGAAAAAAGGAGTCACTCCGCTTGTGACCGGCTTTTTTGGGATAAATAAAGATGGCAAAGTAACCCTTTTCGGGCGCAACAGCTCTGACTACAGCGCGGCGGTCATCGCCCATGGTTTAAAGGCTGACCAAATGGAAATCTGGAAGGATGTTGACGGATTCATGAGCGCCGATCCGAAAATCGTATCGGGGGCGACTTTAATAGACAAACTGTCTTATTACGAGGCGGCTGAACTATCCTACTTCGGGGCGAAAATCCTGCATCCGCGCACGGTCGAACCGCTAATTCATGATTCCATTCCGTTGGTGATTCGCAATATTTACCAGCCGGACATCCAGGGCACGCGAATCTGCGCAGAAGAAGCTGTTTCGAAAGCCATAATAAAAAGCGTCACCTACAATAAAAACATCAGCGTCCTGCGGATTCAGGGCGCCGGCGTCGGCTTCAAACCCGGTGTTATTTCAGAAATCGGCAGTCGCCTGGCGGCCAGCGGAGTCAATATTTATTCAATTATCACCTCGCAAACCTGTATCAATCTGCTGATTGACCGCAAGGATTCGAAAATCGGCTACAAGGCTCTGCTGGCGTTGAAAGATGGATTGATCGAGGTGATCGAGCATTGCGATGACGAAGTCGTCGTGGCCGCCGTCGGCGCCGGTCTGAAACAGACTCCCGGCCTGGCCGCCAAGATATTTTCGGCGATTGCCGCAAAACAAATAAACGTCGAAATGATCTCGCTGGGCGCTTCGGACGTGGCGACTTATTTCATCATCAAAGATCACAATTTAGTCGCGGCAGTCAACGCCCTGCACTCGGCTTTTTTCAATTAATTAATTTTCAGGTGAACATAATGACTAACATTCCATCCTCTAAAATCCCGGTCGGCATTCTCGGCGCCACCGGAAGCGTCGGCCAGAAATTTATCGAACTGCTGGCGGAGCATCCGTGGTTTGAAATCGCCGCTCTGGCGGCCTCGGAGCGATCGGCGGGTAAAACTTATAAAGAAGCCGCGCATTGGTTTATGGCCAAACCATTGCCGGCGCCAATCGCCGCTCTGCCGGTGCAGCCCTGCGAACCGAATCTGCCCTGCCGGATCGTCTTTTCGGGATTGGATGCTTCGGTGGCGGGTGAAATCGAGACCGATTTTGCGAAAACGGGATACATCGTGATTTCCAATTCGCGCAATCACCGCTATGATCCGGATGTGCCGATTCTCGTTCCCGACGTCAATCCCGAACATCTGGCGGTCATCAGAACGCAACCTTATGGTAAGGGTGCCATCATTACCAATCCGAATTGTTCCGCGACTGGTTTGGTGGTAGCCTTGAAACCGCTACTGGATAATTTTGGACTGGAAGCGGTCAGCGTAGTGACTATGCAGGCCATTTCCGGAGCCGGTTATCCGGGCGTCGCCAGTCTCGATATTATTGATAATGTCGTGCCGTTTATCGGTGGTGAAGAGCCGAAATTAGAGAGCGAACCGCAGAAAATTCTGGGCAAATTTATTGCCGGACGCTTCGAGCCGGCGCCTTTCAAGGTAAGTGCTTCCTGTAACCGGGTGGCGGTGATTGACGGGCATACGGAATGTGTGGCCGTTAAACTGGGACGCAAGCCCCAAGCCGTCGAAATTATCGCAGTCTGGCGGGAATATCAGGGTGAGCCGCAGCGCCTGAAATTACCGAGTGCCCCAACCAATCCGCTTTGTTATTTCGAGGAAAATAATTACCCGCAACCGAAGCTGCATCGTCAGCTCGGCAACGGGATGACGGTCAGCGTCGGCCGTCTGCGCGAATGCCCGATCCTGGATTACAAATTCGTCATATTGTCACATAATACCGTCCGTGGCGCCGCCGGCGGCGCGATTCTGAATGCCGAATTATTCGTTGCCAAAGGCGGCCTCGAAACACAAAAATAATTGTATTAAACAGGAGGAATGATGAACCGGAAAATCGCTGCTATTAGCCTGACCGTATCGATTGCTCTGGCCGCCGCGTTGATTGCCAAGGATAAACCGCAATCCAAATTACCTTCTCCACCGTCTCAAAAAGTGTCGCCGGTCGCAAAAGCCGGGTGGAAATTAATCTGGCAGGATGAATTCAACGGTCAGGCGGTCGATTCCGCGAAGTGGAATATTCTCCTGCGCGAGCAGAGCAAACACAACGAATTGCAGTATTACGTACCGGATGAGGTTTATATCGAGAATGGCTGTCTGAGAATTCGCAGCCGGGTGCGCGACTTCGGCACGAAACATTATACCAGCGGCCGGCTGGATACGAAAGACAAGTTCGCTCCGGTTTATGGGCGTTTCGAAATTCGCGCCAAACTGCCGGGCGGGCAGGGACTCTGGCCGGCGCACTGGCTTTATCCGCAGAACCGCGACTGGCGCATGGAACGTCTGATGGAAGATGCCGTCGAAAAAGGCCTGGAGCGCCTGATTCCCGAAGAGCGTCCGTGGTACACCGAAATTGACATCATGGAATTTCTCGGCCACGAACGCAACGTCGTTTACGGGACTATGCATTTCTGCGCTTACGACGGCCAGCGTCGCAGTACTTCAGGAACCTGGCGAGGCGATTGCGACTATACCACCGGTTTCCATACCTATGTCCTGGAATGGGAACCGGATTCGGTCCGCTGGTACATCGACGACCAATTGATTCATGCCAGTGTGGTGGGAATTCCGCATACGCCGCATTATCTGATCCTGAATACGGCCATCGGCGGCAGCTGGCCGGGCAACCCGGACTCAACGACCGTCTTCCCGCAGTATCACGACGTTGATTACGTGCGTGTTTATCAGCGCGACGGATATTTCAAGTAATTTTCTAGTAAATATTTAGACTCATACCCGCATTCCAAAACGGAGATGATGTTTGGTGGCTTGAGATTAATTACTCTTAATAATTTTACCCTCAATCCATTGCTGCCATTATTTTCGGCTTGTTATTATTTTTAAAAATCAATAAGATAATGATGTCCGTAAATATTTTAACCGTGAGGTAAAAAATGCCCAAGCCCGTAATAAGTAAACTCCTTGTCATTTTAATACTTTTAATTGCTGTTACGTCCGTTTTGCTATTTACCTTTTCTAAGACCAAATATGGTGTTGACCAAAAAATTGAGAAACGCATGGATGTCACCGGCAATGGAATTGATGATGAGATCGTCATCCATTTAAAGGGTAAAAACTGGAACAACCCTTTAAAATGGACGCTCACTATCATCTCAAACGATACGAAGATATTTGAGCATGAATCGGATGATTCGCGAATGGATAAATTTTTCAATGACAAAGAATATGTTAATGATACCTGTACATCATATATTGATTGTAAAAAGCAATATTATCTGACAGAGATAATGACGCACCTTTTTGTTAAAACGGATTTATCAGTTAACAGCCACGCTTTCGACAGGAATAATCCAGGATCAATTCATACGATTGCCAAACAGGAATTGATGGATAAATATCATCTTTCAGTAACGGAAGCCCTTGAAACGGTAGACTGGATGATCACAAAATTAAACACAAAACAAACACAGGTTCTGTACGTTCCGCGCAGTCCTGTTATGAGTGAATTACCTCGAATGTACGTTGATAGGGTTGGGGCGTTTGTCACTATTTATCAATGGTGAAACAAATCAGATCTGTGAATTATTGCGCCTGACCAATATTTAGCCTATATTTAGTTGGTTAATATGGAGAGTAATGATGAAAACAAGCGAAGCCGTCAAACCAATCAGTTACCTGAAAGCGCATGCATCGGAAATTATCCGGGATATCACCGATACAAATAAAACCTTGGTCATTACTCAAAATGGAGAGGCCAAGGCCATTCTCCAGGATATAAAAAAGTATGAACAAATGCAGGACAGTCTGGCATTGCTGAAAATTCTTGCAATGAGTTCGAAAAGTCTGAAAAACGGCGATTATAAACCGGTCACTGAATCTTTCCATTCAATTAAAGCCCAGATTTCTCCGTGCGCTGAAAAATAATGTACAAAATTTTTATCATCGCCGATGCTGAAACGGATATTGTCAATATTGTCCGATATGTCGCAACCCGCGATTCTATGTCCAAAGCTGAATCCTTGCTGAAAAATATTGAGGCGAAAATAACGGCACTATCCGAAATGGCCAATCGGGGGCATATTCCACCTGAGCTGGAACGGATCGGGATTTACGATTATCGCGAAATTCATTTTAAACCGTATCGGATAATCTATCAGATTTCCGGAGCGGATGTGTTTGTGCATTGTGTCCTGGATGGGAGACGGGACCTGGATGATTTACTCCAGGAAAGATTGCTACGCTGATTTGCGTTAATCCATTTTTATAGACAACGGTTTTTTTATCCGATTTCGGCCGCCAGCTGATTAAAAACTAGGTTCATCAACGAGTCGTAATCATGCCCGGCAGGATAGACCGGCTGATGAAATTTGACATTGATCTTTTTCCATGGACGGGGGAAATGCGAGCCGCGCGGCAGGGCTTTAAAAGCGCCTTTGATGGAAACCGGTATGACCGGGACATTCATTTCGGCGGCCAGGATCGCAAAGGCTTTTTTGAACCTACCAAGTTCACCGGTGCGGGTTCGTGAACCTTCGGGAAAGATGATTACTTTTTTTCCGAGGCGCAGGACCTCGGCCAGTTTCTGGAGGGAAAGTTTAATGTCCTTATTTTTATCTGAAATGATGATATTGTGACGATTCGCCAGGGCTTTTACCCAGCGTTTTTGGATATGTTTTTCCTTGGCGTAGAAATAAGTATTGCGGTTGGTTTTATCATTCAGGAAGACCGCGACGAACATACCGTCGAAAAAACTCTGATGATTGGGCGTGATAATGCAGGGCCCGTCCGGGATATTCTCCATGCCTTCACCTCGCAGTCGGAAATAGACCCGGAAAACACCTTTGGTTAGATGTTTGAATATATTCCAGGTAAACCAGCTTTTCGGCAGGGTTAAATCCACTTTTTCCCTGAATATTTCCGTCCACCGGACTACCTCAACTGAAATTTTCTCTTTCTTGTCGCGCATGTAGTTAGATAGTTTTTCGACGGTCGGATGATTAATGAAAACATCTTCATGAATATTAATGCCGAAAGTGGATTGCAGAAAAGTCTGCAGGCTGACTTTGTCCAAAGAATCAAGCCCGAGGTCAATCTCGATATGATCGTCCGGGAAAATACTGGTGTTTTTCTGCTGCATGAGAAAATCACGAATTATCTGATATTCCTCGTGAGCCGGTTCCGGGGTTTGCAGTTTTTTAATTCCCATGGAACCAGCCAGATCCGCGAGTTTGAAGCGCTGGAGCTTTCCAAGACGGGTTTTGGGCAATTCTTCCTTTAAAATAGTAAAGTTCATGATTTTTTTATAATAGGCGACCGTGCTGTTGTATTTATCCACGATTTCACTGCGGAAAAGATCGTCGATATTAAGAATTCCACGTTCCCGGATCACTTTAAAATCCGGAAAAAAAGCGGCCTGGATCTGATCGTTTTTCACGAAAACGCCGACATCGGCGATGCAATCAGAGAGGGTTTTCAGTTTTTTTTCGCTTTCTTCGGGATTGAATTTTTTGCCACTGGACAGGACAATGATTTCTTTTTTGCGGCCGGTAATCCGTAAAAAGCCTTTTTTATCGATTGATCCCAGGTCGCCGGTGTGCAGCCAGCCATCTTTCAGAACCTCGGCAGTTTCCTCGGGTCGGTTATAATAGCCCTGCATAATATTCCGACCGCGGGCGACAATTTCACCATCCCGGATTTCCACCTCCAGATTCGGCATTGCCTGCCCGGCGGAACCGATTTTCCAATGGTTGGGGCGGGTGAAGGTAATCATCGGCGCGGCTTCGGTCATGCCGAAACCTTCAAGCATTTCAAAACCCAGGGCTTTGAATCCCCGGGCGACATCTTCGTCCAGTTTGGCGCCGCCGCTGACCATATATTCGACGTGTCCGCCGAATTTCCGATGCACGGTTTTGAAAAGAGTGCGGGAAAACGCCCGGGAATTGATGAATTTGGCGGTTTTAAACAGGGCGCGGGTGATGAAATGCGCATTGATTTTATCCATGACGCCTTTATGAATCGCGGCATACAGGCGCGGCACTCCAATAATGATATTGACGGCGTTTTTTTGAAGAGTCGCAATAATATCTTCGGAATTGATTGTGGGTGAAAAAGCGATTTTTCCACCGACTTTTAGCGGTGCAACCATTGAGCCGACCAAGGGAAAGATGTGATGAAAAGGCAGCAAGGCCAGGACGGTGCGATAATCGGTATAAATCGGGATGACTTCCGAAACGGCTTCGATATTGGCCAGCAGGTTGTCGAAAGAGAGCATGACGCCTTTAGGGCTGCCGGTCGTGCCGGAGGTGTAGATTATTACGGCAGTTTTATTAACGTCGTCCACGCCGATTTCTGTGTTACTGAAATCATTGTAATCATACTGTAAATCTTCGAAGCAATGCGTGTTATACTGATGCCTGACGGAATGGAGGGCTTCGTCCAAAACCGGTTTGGTTTTCTGGGAATAAAAAATCTGTTCCGGTCGGCAATCGTTGAGAATAAAGGCGACTTCCTCGGCGCTGGCCAGAAAATCTACCGGTACGACGATGGCCTCGTTTTTCCAGCCGGCGTAAAAAGCGAACACCCATTCCGGCCGGTTTTCGGCAAAGATGGCGATTTTGGGAGTTTTTTTATCGAAAAGAGTCGCATAGTAATTAACATGGCGCAGAATATCGGTGAAGGTGTAGGTGTTGTCTTTCCAGATTAGAGCAACTTGATCACTATTTTTGATAAACATTCATTATTCCTTAAAAATACTGGGTAAATTAACCATAAAATACCACTAAATAAAAAACGCTGTGAAAATAGTATATGTAAAAGACCAAACACACTTACCAATATATCGTCGAAAAACACGCGTCTTGCGGTATTAAGATTCTTGATTAAATTGTGGCCATATTTTATGATATTTGGAAAAATATAAGGGATTTTTAGATGTTTAAGACCAATCATTTTCTGTTGCTGCTGAGTGTCCTGATAATGGGTTGCGGGAAACCGGCCGATCGCGAAACCCTGACGCAAATCGGTACGATTGACGCTTTACTGGGCGGAATTTATGACGGTGAATTCAATTTACGGGAATTAACCGGGCGCGGCGATCTCGGCGTGGGCACTTTCAACACCCTGAACGGTGAGATGGTAATGCTCGACGGCCAGATTTACCAGGTGACCGCCGACGGTAAGGTTGCTTTAGCCGACCTGAATGGCCAGACGCCTTTTGCGGCCGTAACGTATTTCGAGGCTGATCGCCAGATCGAACTCCCAGCCGGAGCGACTTTCGACTCATTGACGAAAGCCATTGATGCGGCAATTCCGACCAACAATGTTTTCTATGCCATTAAACTCGAAGGCAAATTCACCGCGGTGAAAACCCGCAGCGTTCCGGCGCAATCGCGACCTTACAGACCGTTGGTGGAAATTGCTGCTACTCAGCCGGAATTTGATCTGAAAGATGTGCAAGGAACGATCGTCGGTTTTCGCTGCCCGGCTTTTGTGGCTGGAGTGAATGTTCCCGGCTATCACCTGCATTTTCTGAATGCCGACAAGAGTGCCGGCGGGCACCTGCTGGCTTTTACCACCGCCGCCGATGGCGTGGTGAAGATCGATGAAACCAATTCATTTGCCATGCTACTGCCGCATGATGCGGATTTCTATGGCATTGATCTCACGGCTGACAAACAGGCCGACCTGAAAAAGGTTGAAAAGTGAAACAAACCGCCAGCCAGCCATCATTTGACGATTGCCTGACCGCGGCCGAACTGGCTGTGATGAATAGCCTGGACTCGCCGCTGAAGATTCAGGTTTTCTTAGGTGAAACGCCCTACAGCACGGAACCGATTTACCGTTCACCCCTGACGGTGTTGCGGGAGCGCCGGGCGCATTGTTTTGACGGAGCGCTTTTCGCGGCGGCGGCTTTACGACGGCTCGGCTTTCCGCCCTTGATCGTGGAAATGTTACCCAACGAGCACGACGACGATCACCTGCTGGCGGTTTACAAGCGCGAAAAACATTGGGGCGCAGTCGCCAAGTCCAACTTTGTCGGTCTGCGCTACCGCGAACCGGTTCACCGCACCCTGCGCGAACTGTTACTCTCGTACTTCGAGGATTATTTCAACGTTGCCGGCGAGAAAACCTTGCGCGGCTACACGCTGCCGCTAAATCTGAGCACTTGCGACCGGTTTGATTGGATGACGAATGACGCTAACCTCGAGGAAGTTGCCAATCGCCTCGACCGCCAGCGCCGGGTAATTCTGCTAACACCGGCAATGGTGCAAAACCTGGCCCCGGTCGATCCGCGCATGCTGAAGGCCGGACTGCTGGGGGCAAACCCGGAAGGATTGTACAGGCCGGAAGTTTAAGTTATTTCATTTATTAGCAGAATATTGTTAACTTAGCCATGTTATATGACTAAGTAGAGAACAGAGGTTGTTATGATCCAAATAAACATTCATCAGGCCAAGACCAATCTGTCTCAACTGATCCAAAAAGCACTCGAAGGAGAAGAGGTCGTTATTGCTAAAGATAATAAACCTGTTGTTAAGTTAATTCAAATCAAACATCCGGCGGAACGTAAGATCGGATCGGCCCAGGGTAAAATTCTGGTTGCCGAAGACTTTAAAGACATTCCGTCCGATTTCGCGGACTATACTCTTTGAAATACCTGATTGATACGCATACCCTTCTCTGGATTATTGCCGGCGATCCAAAATTAAGTCCGTCCGCCCGGGATATTTACCTTGACAAACAAAATGAGATTTGGATCAGTATTGCCAGTGTTTGGGAGATGGCGATCAAGATTAGCCTGGGAAAGCTCACTATACCGGGAACATTATCGTCTTTTATGAAAGAGCATATTCTTGGAAATGATATCCGTATAATGAATATATCGCTGACACAGGTTTGCAGGCTGGAAACCATGCCGTTTTATCATTGGGATCCCTTTGATCGTCTGTTGATTGCTCAGGCCATTGAGGATAATATACCGGTTATCAGTGCCGATATAATTTTTGATAAATACGATATACAGCGTGTTTGGTAAGCATACTAAGAAGATATCAGATTCATAAAACTGATCATGAGGGGGTAAATCTTGACGACCAATCAACCTCGCATCCTATATACAATCGCATTTTTCCTGTTGATCTTCCTAACCGGTTTTGGGCTGAGCCGCGGCGGACGTCCATACGGGGTATTATTGCTGACCGTACATAAATTGCTGTCGGTGGGAGCGGTGGTTTTTCTGACGATCGTGCTGTTGCGGATAAACCGGGTGGTCGGTCTGGGTTCAATCGAAATATTAGCTGCGGTGATCACCGGAGTGTTTTTTCTTGGCACAATTGCGACCGGAGGTCTGCTGAGTGCCGCCAAACCGATGCCGGCCGTCATTCATCTTTTGCACAAAATCACACCCGCTCTGACGCTGCTGTCGACCACAATAACGTTGTTACTGGTTTTCAGACGCAAGTAAGTAATCAGTCAATAATTTGGGACTTTTAATTCGGGCTTGATTCAAGCCGCAAGAATGATTAATATTTCGGTGTTGCGGAGATTGGGAAATGACGATGAGCTATGATTAAAGAGGAATGAGTATGCCGTCGAAGTACGAAAATTACCCGTTTTGGATGGTGCTCTTAGCTAATCTGCTGTCATTATCCATCTATGCGATTGGAATATTTATTTTTGCACAATTTGGAACTGTCTGGATGCTTTTATATCTGGTGTATTGTCTCTATTTTGAAATTCGACTGCTGCACGGCAGTTGTGTGAATTGCTATTACTACGGGAAATCCTGCGGATTCGGCAAAGGTCGGTTGTGTGCTCTGTTTTTCCGTCGCGGTGATCCCGCGAAATTCACTAAACGCAAAATCACCTGGCGCGACCTTATACCAGATTTTCTGGTGACGTTATTTCCCTTAGTAGGCGGAATCATCCTGTTGATCCGGCATTTTGATTGGTTAATTCTGCTGGCATTGGTGGCAATTTGGATTCTAACAACCGCCGGAAATAGTTTTGTGCGGGGTTCTTTAGCCTGTAAGAATTGTATTCAGAAAGATCTGGGCTGTCCGGCGGCGCAAATGTTCGACCGGGCTCATAAGAAGAGCGAAAAAGAGGCCTGAATGAAGAAGCGGATTGTCGTCGGTCTGATAGTTGGTTTTATAGCCGGAATTCTGGATGTTCTTCCAATGATTATGCAGAAATTGACCTGGGATGCCAATCTTTCAGCATTGACTTTGTGGATTGTGGTAGGTTTTATGTTGGTTACTTCGGATTTGCATTTACCGGTAGTTCCGAAAGGGATTGTGATCGCTTATTTATGTTTATCGCCGAGTCTTTTTATTATTGGGTGGAACAATCCGTTCAATTTGATACCGGTTTTATTAATGACCGGGATCTCGGGAGCATTGGTAGGATATATCTTCCATGGGTTTGTGAAAAGTTAGGTGCAGAATGCCGGACACTTTTTTCGGCCAGTCTGTCGAAATAAAACTAAGGATTGTGTCATAATGAAAATCAGAAGAGTGGGTATTTTACTAATCCTAAATTTTTTATTGGTCACTAATGTCATTTCATCGATTGCAGCCGAGCCACCAGCTCCGACGGTGATTCAAAATATATTATATGTTCCGAACGGCGACTCGTTGCAGGTAATGGATCTTACTTTACCTGGTAAAGGCGATGGAACGTTTCCCGTGATTTTGGCCATCCATGGCGGTGGCGGTGATAAAACGGAATTCAATGCCTGGGCGAAATATTTTGCAGAACTCGGGTTTGCGACGGTTTCGATCAATTTTCGCGGAATGCCGGACCGGGATATGTTACCGGAAAAAAGTCTTTACCCGGCCTCAGTTAAAGATGCCTTCTGTGCGTTAGCCTGGATTGGTAGCAATGCGAACACCTATCGGTTCGATCTGCAACGCGTTGCCGCCTTAGGTTTTTCACTCGGCGGTACACTGGCTGCAATGTTGGGAACGGTAGACGACCGAACGCCATACCTGAAAGATTGTCCTTATACTCTTACAGATCAACTAAATCTTAAAAGTGTGATTACAGTTTCGGCGATCTTCGATTACCGGTTGCCGATGAATCCGGGAGTCGAGCAATACTCTTCGGCATATTTAGGTGCGGGACGTGAATCGAATTCGCAACTCTGGGCCAATGCTTCACCAATAAATTATGTAAGTGGCAACGAACCGCCGTTCCTGCTATTACACGGTCAGTCAGACAGATCCATTGACGTCAATCAACCAAACGCTTTTGTCTCAGTCTTACAGAAAATGAACGGAAACGTCATTTTAAAGTTTTTACCGGGCGGTCACATGGCAGTTATCAGAAATCCGGAAGCCTATCAAATCGCCGGTGATTTTCTAAGTAAAATTTTTAAATAGAAATATACTTCCCGTCAGTTTTAAGAGACTGACAAACTACTCCGTCTTGAAGAAATAATTCCTCAGAGTTTACCCTGGGCTTTCAGGCGGCCAACGATTTTTTCCATTTCGCCAACCAGGTCGTCAAATCGTTTCAGCGCCGCTTCGGTTGGGGCGGAAGTCGTCATATCGACGCCGGCCGCTTTAACGATATCCAGCGAATAAGCCGAACCGCCGGCTTTCAACAGATTCATATGCTTATCGAGAGCGCCCTTTTCACCGGCGATAACTTTATCGCTCAATGCCATCGAGGCGATAATGCCAGTGCTATACTGGAAAACATAATAATTCAGGTAAAAATGCGGAATTCCGCTCCATTCATTCTGGATATAATCGTCGACCTGCATAACACCTTTGTCGTGCCCGTAGTAAAAACGGACGAGATCGAGATAGGTTTTATTCAACCAATCGGGTGTCAGGGAATTGCCGTTTTCAATATGGCGATGCATGGCCAGTTCGAACTCGGCAAACAACACCTGGCGGTAGATCGTCGAACGAACTTCGTCCAGGTAACTGTCGAGGATAAAAAGTTTAAGTAAATCGTCCTTTTCATTTTTCAGGATATAATCAACCAGCAGGTTCTCATTGAAAGTCGAAGCGATTTCCGCCATGAAGGTCGTGTAATCGGAGTTGGCGTAGTGCTGATTCTTCGATGTCAGATAGGAATGCATGGCATGTCCCAGTTCATGCGTCAGAGTCGAGACATCGCCGTATGTGCCGGAATAATTCATCTTAATAAAGGGGTGCACGTCATAAATGCCGCCTGAATAGGCTCCGGTTTGTTTGTCTTTATTCGGATACATGTCGATCCAGCGATCGGTAAAGGCTTTACGGACAACATTCACATAGTCAGGGCCTAAGGGTTTTAACGACGCTAAAACGATCTCACGCCCCTCATCGACTGTATAAAGTTTCTCGACTTCTATAACCGATGAAGCATAAATGTCCTCATAACGCATTTTATCGATTCCGAGCAGTTCCTGTTTCAATTTGATCATACGATGCAAAGGTTCCAGATGCTGCCGGGTAGTTTTTATTAATTGGATATAAACCATGGTGTCGATCGCTTCGTCGTAGAGACGCGCTTCGAGACAGTCTTTGTAATCGTAAACTTTAGCAATGAAGAAATCTTTTTTCATCTGACCGTTCAGGATAGAAGCGAAGGTGTTTTCAAACTGGCGATGATTTTTCCAGTAAGTCTGCATCACCAATGTACGGTCTTCCCGGTTGGAAGAACGACGCAGATTCGAATAATTGATATAATTCAAAAGCGCTTTTTCTCCATTGGAAAGCGTGACTTCCGGCGCCGGCATATCGACGTCGTCCAGCATCCCGGCCGCTTCTTCCATTGTTCCGGAAAACAGACCGCTCATGGCCACGATTTTCTGCTTGTCCTCCGGGAGAATGTGTTTTTTGGAACGCAGGATTTGTTGGACAGTGAAGCGATACGGTTCGAGTTTGGGCTCTTTCTTGAAATAACCCAGGAGCGTTTTTTCGTCCATTTTTACCAGATCGTCGTTCTTGAACGCCAGTTTGGAATTGTAATCCACCAGAATCGCCTGGAGTTCACCCTGTAAAATGCGATAATGGCTGTTACTCAATTCCGAAGCATTCTGATGATTAGCGTAAGAACTAAGGCGATTGGCTTTCTTATTAATATTAGTTAGCAGATCAAACATCGCCAGCATGTTCTGGGGAGATTTTGTCCAATCGGCTTTTTTCCGGTCAATCTGGGCAATCAGAGCCACCATAGCCGTTTTGTCTTTTTCCCATTCGGCATCCGAGGCGTAAATATCCTCGATTTTCCACTTGTATTCGGTTGGAATGTCCTTCCGGGGGGTGTTGGAATAATTGGGTACTTTAGAAGTCTGTGCCGGTAGGTTGGCTGTCAGAATACTTAACAGACAAAGGAAAATAGAAAGGATGCGCTTGTTCATTGGTTCTCCCTTAATGTTGGTTACTAATAACGGTGAAAACATGCCTGGATAAGATAAACATTCACGGCCAAACATAAATAGTTATATTATTCGGAGAATGACCTTTTCGGCAAACGGTCAATAGACCCGACGAGCAGTTTTCGAGTTATTTGAAATCGGTTTGACTTTGCTGAAAACCGGTTTTTAGTCGACCGCGTTGATGTTTTCCCGTAGGCTGTCCAGAAAGCGTTTCATTTCTTCGTAGTCGCGACCGCGGATGATATGAGTCAGGAAAGCAAGACGGGAATTGATGCGTTCTATTTGCTGGAGAGTGTGAGGATTAAACAGGATTTCAGATAAGAGATAATCGTCTTCCGAAAGTAAGCCACGCACGATTTCAAGATGTTTACGAAAGGTCGTACCGGGGACTTTTTGCATTTTCAGACTGGCGGCGAAGGTCAGCGATGAGGCGAAAGGCGTTCCCAGCGAGTAGGCTGTGGTGCGATCGTGTTCCTCGAAGGAGTACTCGAAAATGTTCAGGCGCAGACTTTCGAAGAACTGGCGGAAAAAGGCTTTGCCGTCCGGGTCGGACTCGCTGATAATGATGGCATTTTCATTGTGCAGGTCGCGAATATTGGCGAAGGTCGGACCAAACATCGGGTGAGTCGAGACAAAGCGTCGGTTGTGTTTATGATAGAATTCAGCAACTCCGACTTTGACTGAGGCAATATCAGCCAGCATGCAATCGTCGGGGATTAAAGGCAGGAGTTCCTCGAATGCCCCGACGGTGAATTGCGGGCTGACGGCGTTAATGGTCAGTTCCGGTTTGAAACGCGTAACCTGTTTCAGGTCGGTGAAACGTTTGACGTTGAAGAAATATTTCATTTTTGTCAAATCGCGGTCAAAAACTGCCACCTGGTGTTGATGGCAGAATTCTTCGACCAGCCAGGCGCCCATGCGCCCGGCTCCCAGGATAAAAATTTTCATGTAAGAATCCTTTCCTGATAACAGCCCATCAATCGGAAATCGCTGGTGGACTGTTCGACTTCCCCGAGGGTATTTTCAATTTTCGGGTCGTCTTTTGAGCCGATGAAATCCAGGAAAAAAGCGTATTGACCGGGCGATTTCGGCACCGATTCAATGCGGGTCAAATTGATCTTGGACTGGGCGAAAATCTCCAAAACCTTGAAAAGCGTGCCGGCCTTGTGAGCCGTAGAGAAAACGATCGAGCATTTATCCCCTTTGCCCGAATATTGTTCCCGCGCCAGGATCAGGAAGCGGGTGGTGTTGGAGGACAGATCTTCGATTTGTTCCTTAATGATTTCGAGGTTGTACAACTGCGCGGCCAGTGGACTGGCAATTGCGGCGATGCCTTTCAGACCTTTTTCCGCGACCATACGGGCGGCTCCGGCGGTGTCGTAGTAAGGCATCGGATCGAGTTTATTGCGCGCCAGAAAATGCTTACACTGCGCCAGAGCTTGCGGATGCGAATAGGCGCTGCGTAATTCGCGGTAATCGGTATCGCGCACTGCCAGCAGGCAATGTCGCACCGGCATCTCGATCGCCCCGACTATATGCAATTTGGTGGTTATTAGAAGTTCATTGACCGGGCCAACCACACCGCCGAGAGTGTTTTCAATCGGAATGATGCCAAAGTCGTACGAACCATTTGTTACACCCTCAAAAAGTTCGGCAAATTCGCGGCAGGGAATGCTGACGAGTTGCGGATTCCAGGCTTTGCCGGCCATTTCGCTGTAGGCGCCGTGTTCACCCTGGAAGGCGATGAGTGGCAAATCCTGAGCTTGCAGACGTTTGCTTTCCTCAATGATAATGGTGTAAAGTCGCCGGGCAAATTCAGGGCTAACCAGATCGTAAGTTTTGCGTTCCAGGTTTTCGAAGACTTCCTGTTCGCGTTTTTTATCTTCGATGCTGGTTTTGAATTTCCTGGCCATGACCGCCTGAGCCAGACGATCGTTGAGCAGTTTGATGATTTTACCGTCAATTAGATCAATTTGCATGCGAATTTCTTCCAGATTCATGGTCGTGATTCCTTATCTGATAGAGTGGATTTATGAATTAAAATAAAATCGGCCAGACAACAGGCGGCCAGCGCTTCAACGATTACCGGCGCTCGTAGGGCGAAACAGACGTCATGTCTGCCACTGATTGATAATTCGGTCATCTCTCCACTTGCGAAATCCAGTGTCTGCTGAACGTGGGCAATGCTGGCGGTTGGTCTGACTGCAATCCGGAAAACCAGTTCGTTGCCATTGGTGAGACCGCCATTGACCCCGCCGGAGTTGTTGGTAGCCGTCTTCCCTTCAGTATTAATGAAACGATCGTTGTATTCACTGCCGCGCATTTTGGCGGCGGCGAAACCGGCTCCAAATTCAACGCCTTTGATGCCGGGAATGGCAAACATGGCGTGTGACAGTAGCGACTCAACCGAATCGAAAAACGGCTCGCCGAGTCCGATCGGTAAATCTGTGGCCTGACACTCGATGATCCCGCCCAGCGAGTCGCCTTCCCGGCGGGCTTGCTCAAGCAAAGTAGTGTAATCAGATTGGCCGCCGACTTCAATGAGTCGGGCAGAGACCTGAACCGGTGCGATAATTTTTTTCGCAAGCACGCCGGCGGCGACCAAGCCGACCGTCAACCGTCCCGAAAAATGGCCGCCCCCGCGCGGATCGTTCCGACCTTGGAATTTGCGGTTGGCGGTAAAATCGGCATGTCCCGGCCTGTAGACGGTCGGCTTTTCGGTGTAATCCGCCGATCGCTGGGCGGAATTCTCGAAGACAATGGTCAACGGTGCGCCAGTCGTATGGTCGTTCAGGACTCCGCTCAGGAAGTGCGGTTGATCGCTTTCCTGACGGGCGGTAGTTCCCGGTGCGCCACTGCGACGGCGGCTAAGTTCTGCTTCAAAATCGGCGTTGTTTATAGGTAGACCCGGCGGGCAGCCATCAATGACAACGCCGACAGCCGGACCATGCGATTCACCGAAGATTGTAAGACGGAATAGACGTCCAATACTATTCATCGATATTACCTCCAACTGATATTAAATCATCGAAAAACGCCGGATAGGATTTTGCGACGCACTCAACACCGTCTATAATTACCGGTTGTTCAGCGTTTAAACCAGCAACTGCCAGCGCCATGGCGATCCGATGATCGTTATGCGCTTCGGTCCGACCACCCTGGATTTGTCCGCCGGGAATCAGCATGGTATCACCTTCGATTTGAATATCGATACCGAGTTTCCCGAATTCGGTTTTCAGGACAACTGCGCGATTGCTTTCTTTATATAGCAAACGTCCGGCGCCGTCAATCCGACTGATTCCTTGACATCCAACCGCCAGGGCTACTAAAGGCGGAAACAAATCCGGAAAATGGGTCGCATTACATGCGAAAGCCTGTAAATCGGAGCGAGCAACATGGACCGCGTTGGAATTAATTTCAATTTGGGCTCCGGCTTGCTTAAGTAATTCCAAAATCGCGCGGTCAGCCTGACGCGAATCCGGATTTAATCCCGTAACGGTGACGCGTCCGCGTAAGGCTCCGGCAACCAGCAAAAAAGCCGCGCCGCTGAAATCGCCTTCGACATTCATATCGACCGGCTGATATTTCTGACCGCCCGGAACGAAAAAGCGGCGGTAATCCTGATGTTCAATGCGGATACCGAATTTACCGAGAATTTCGAGAGTCAGGTCGATGTAAGGCTTGCTTTTTAAATTGGCGACCGTGATTTCGGAATCGGTCGGGATGATCGGCAAGGCCATCAGCAAACCGGTCAGGAACTGACTGCTGAGCGAGCCGTCGATATTGACTTTTCCGCCTTTCAACGGGCCGCTGATTTTTAATGGCAAATGACCATTGTCGGCCACGCAATGAGCGCCGAGTTGAATAAGCGGTTCGGGAATCATATCCGCGGGACGCTTGCGCAACGCAGGCTGACCGGTTAAAATCAATTCCCGGAAACTAAGGGCGGCAATAGCCGCGAACATGCGCGAACTCAAACCGGATTCGCCGCAATTCAGCGTTTGCTGTTGGGGATTGAAGCCGCCGGTGACTTTCAAATGGCGTCCGGTTAATTCAATTTTGGCACCCAGCGCCCGGGCGATGGAAATGGCCGCCTGACTGTCATCGCACAGGGTGACATTGTCGAAATGCGATGTGCCGTCGGCCAGCAATGCCGCGGCAATGACCCGTTGCACGACGCTTTTGGAAGCCGGCGCCGCGATTATCCCATCAATTGTGGAATATTTGACTGATTTCCTCATATAATAAATCCGTACAGGTTTCAGGTGTTGCCGCTTCGGTGTCTAAAATAGCATCCGACGAGCTGAAATACAAATCGGAGCGTTCGGCGAAAATGCGTTCGGCGGCTAAAAGCGGGTCGTCGGCATGCAATAACGGGCGGTCGGCCAGTTCAATGCGCGGCCAGATCTGTCGTGGTCGGGCGAACAACCAGATGCAGAGCACCTTTTTTAGTATTAAATCACGGTTGGCTTCCCCCAGGACAATACCACCGCCGCCGGAGATAATCTGGTGCGACCCTTCTAGCGTTTGCGCCAGTGCCGAGGTTTCCAACCGACGGAATTCGGCTTCACCATTTTCATTGAAGATTGCGTTGATGCTCTTGCCGGTCTGTTCAGTAATGACCTGGTCGATATCGACAAATCGCCAGTTCAGTTTTGCGGCTAATTGCGGGCCCAGGGTCGATTTCCCGGCGCCCATGAAACCGGTTAGAATCACGTTGGCTTTCCCGGCGTAAGGATCGCCGTTGATAATTTCCGGTGGAATGTCCGATGTCGCCTGACTGCCGGTGAATAGTTCGTAAGCCGGGCGCGCCTGTTCGGTCAGCCAGACCGTGCCGGGAATAAATTGCGCCCCGACGGCTTTCGCCAGCGGTTCCATCTCGGAATTTTTATAATTGGCGTCCATGATAATTTGGCGGGAATTGAGCCATTCCGGTTCGATAACGCGGACGCCGGGCGGCAGAGCCGTGATGATGACTTGGGTATTGCGGACGGAATCGGCCAGATTCTCGAATGGAGTCCATTGCAGGTCAAAAGTTTTAGCCAGCGCGGAAGCCATTTCGTCGGGACGATTGATGACCGTGATAATTGCGCCGGCGGTTTTCAGGGCACTGACGACCGCCCGGGCCGCGCCGCCGGCTCCGACCATCAAAACCTTTTTTCCCTGTAAGGAAATTTGGTTTAATTCAAAAGCCCGCCTGACGCCAATCACGTCAGTGTTGTAACCGTAAATATTCGGCCCGTTGTAAATCAGAGTGTTGACAGCCCGGATGGATTCGGCTTCCGGTGAAAGCTGCACAAGCGCCGGAATGACTTTTTCCTTGAAGGGCGCAGTGACATTGGCTCCGCGCAGGTTCAGTTTATAACCCAGACTGAGCGCCGCAAGAGCGTCGTCGGCGATTACCCGGCTGTAATGCGCCGCAATGTTGTTCTCGCGGAACCAGCGGTTGTGGATCAGCGGACTCTTGCTGTGCAGAACGGGCTGGCCAAAAATTGCGAAGCGTTTAATTGACATAAGGTTTCTCCCGGGCGAGCAGGGCGAGAATTTCGGCTTTGGTCAGTTGACCAGGCGCGGTGACTTTGCTCGAATATGCCGCCGCGTAAATGAAAGGCGCGCCGCGCCGCAGAGCCACGGTGCGGGAATTTTTACCGGCGTCGCCCATGCCGAAAGCAATCAGCGGTTTGGTGTTGATCGAATAGAGCGCCAGAAGACGTTCGGCGTCTTCGGGTGAATGACAATAGGTGACGATTTTGACGATTGCCGCCGAAAGCGACTCGCAATCGCGGTGAATTAATTGCAGTTCGGCGAAGGACGGAGTCATCTCGAAATTATGGTAGGAGATGATAGCCTGAGCTCCGTGTGAGCGCGCCAGTTTGGTCAGCGACTGGCGGAAATCTTGCGGGGCATCGTTTTCGATGTCAATGTAAGCCGCGCCGCTCTGTAAGGCTAAGGCCAGTAAAGCCTGGCGCTCCTGATCGGAATGCCTTCCTTTGCGGCAGGTCGCCACCAGACGCGGATGGCTTTGAAAAATTGCGGCGATTTGGTCGCGATTCAGATTGAGCAGGTCGAGACGGATTTCCGCCATTTCTTCCTGTTTGAGAAGAGTCTTAACTTCGGGAAAGGTCAGATCAGCCAGCACTACACAGATCATCAAGGAATTCCTTTATTTGATGGAGAGAAAGTTGAATAATTTCAGCCTGGCCTAATTTTTTCAGGACAACAAAACGCAGGTGTTCACCCTGGCGCTTTTTATCCTTGGATAATAATGGCCAGAGCCGGGCGGCCGGAACGCGATTGTGCGTCGGTAATCCATAAATCGTCAGCAAATTTTCCAGATGCTGTTTTTCTGAAGCGGCTAATAGTCCCAGGCGAACTGAAATTTCGGCGGCGAGGTTCATTCCGATTGCGACCGCCTGACCATGCAGAATACCGGTGGCGATTTCGATGGCGTGTCCGATGGTATGACCGAAATTCAGCAGACGCCGTTCGCCCTGTTCACGTTCGTCGCGGGCGACAATCCCGGCTTTCAGGTTTAGGGAATGACCGACCACCGATTCGACGGTTTCCGGCTGAAGAGTCAGGAATTCGGCCTGGCGACTTTCCAGAATGTCCAGCAATTCGGCGTCGCCGATAGCCCCGGTTTTAATTATCTCAGCCGTACCGTTAATGAAGTGTTCACGCGGTAAGGTTTTCAGAACGTCCTGCGGGCAGAGCACGAAACGCGGCTGATTGATGGTGCCGATGATATTTTTAGCTCCGGCGAAGTTGACGCCGTTCTTGCCGCCGATACTGGCATCGACCTGCGCCAGGAGGGAAGTCGCCACAAACCCGAAATCGAGGCCGCGCAAATAGGTGCTGGCGACGAATCCGGCTATGTCGCAGACCACGCCGCCGCCGATTCCCAGAATCGTCGTGGTGCGATCGATGCCGGCAGCGATCAATTCATCATAAATATACCGAACAGTCTCGAGACTCTTGGATTCTTCACCGGGTGTCAGGACGATTTTCCGGCAATCGTCGAATAAATCTCCGTACAACCGTTCCAAATTTACGTCGGTAATGATGACGGTACGCTGTTTTTCAATCAGCGGTAAAACGTCCCGAATCGAGCTGCAGGTCGAGACACAAGAAGTATGTCCCGGAGTGTTAATTTGAATGGACGGCATCGGGTGACTTTCCCAGGTTTTGCATGAATTTTTCCAGGCTCAGCACATCGTGCATCAGGTCGTCGAACTGCGCCGGATTTAACTGCTGGTCTTTATCGCTGAGAGCGGTTTCCGGTTTGTAGTGGACTTCGATGATCAGTCCGTCCACTCCGGCCGCGACAGCTGCCATCGACATCGGTTTGATTAAACCTAAACGACCAGTGGCATGCGACGGATCAACGATAACGGGCAAATGAGTCACTTCGCGGATTGCCGGTACGATGCTCAGGTCGAGAGTGTTGCGGGTATAAGTCTCAAAAGTCCGGATGCCGCGTTCGCACAGAATCACGTTCGGATTGCCTTCAGACAGGATATATTCGGCGCAGTTCAGCCACTCTTTGAGAGTCGAATACATGCCGCGTTTCAATAAAACTGGTTTGGAGCTCTTCCCAACTTCTTTCAGAAGCGCAAAATTCTGCATATTGCGGGCGCCGATTTGCAGGATGTCGACGTATTCGCAAATCCAGGTGACGTCGCGGGAATCGATAACCTCGGTGATGATCGGCAGATTGTAAGCCTTGCGGGCTTTGTCCAGTAATTTTAAAGCTTTCAGTCCCAGACCCTGAAAATCATAGGGCGAAGTGCGTGGCTTGAACGCGCCGCCCCGCAACATATTAGCGCCGGCGGCTTTGACCGCTTCGGCAGTTTGCATCAATTGTTCTTCCGATTCGACGGCACATGGACCGGCCATGACTACGAAATCCTTTCCGATTGTTACGTCACCAACCTTAATGGTAGTCTTATCTGTCTGGCTATGGATGGATGTCAATTTTAGATTTTCTAAAGCGCTGCTCATTTATTTCTCCTTTTCAAGTCGGGCTTAAATTAAAAAACCCCTTCATGCTGGAAGGGGTTTTTAATACGTTTATTTAATGGTTTGCCTACCCCTTCCGGCGCACTCCTGTAAAATAAAAATAGTAAAAAAAGTATCTGTTGGTATTCATTTCGGTTCGCTAATCTAAAAACCGGCATATGTTAACATTTTAAACCTGATAATTCAAAATAATTTTTTTGGGATTAGCCCGCCGGCTGTCTTTTTTCATGGTTGACGGGTTGTCATTTGGCGGTAACAGACGCCTTTTATCGATTCAATATTGATAAAAAAGACCAATAAGCGAATCTTTTCCGTAAAAGAGCGAAAGAATATGCATTTTATGAAGAATAATCTGAACCAGTTTTTGATGATTTCGGCGATTGTTCTGTTTACCCTGAGTGTTTTAATCTCCTGCGACCAGAGTTTTTCTGCACCCGAGCAATCAAATATTTATTACGATTCCGATATATACGATATCCCTTCGAATTACAAATCACCGGCGCAAGCCGATTCGCGCGCCTGCAAAATCCTGTTTCTGGGCAACAGCCTGACCTATTACAATTCCCAGCCATCCATTCTGAAAATGCTGGCAAGTAAAGGGAATAAGCGGGTTTTTATTGATCAACATTGCGAACCGGGAGCCCAGATGGACTATCATCGCTGGAGCAAATTAAGCCGGCTCAAGATCAGAGAGCAGACCTGGGATTTTGTGATTTTACAGGAAGCCATCGCAGAAATCGTTTCACCGGAAAGTCATGAACAGGTCCTGCCGTTCATTGAGGCGCTTAAGAGTTACATATACGCTAATAATGCTGCAACCCGGATTATTTATTTTATGCCGTACGCCAACAAGAATGGCTATGATTACAGCTTTGTACATATTTCTTACCAGGAACATCAATTAAATATCATCTTCGGAACGAAAATCTTTGCCGAAACCGCCGATCTGATGATCGCACCGCTCGGCCAGGCTTGGGCTTATGTCAGAACGGAAAATCCTGACATTGAACTTTACAACACCGATCAACAACATCCGTCTTATGCCGGATCATATCTTGGTGCGGCGGTTTACTATGCGGCGATTTTCCAACAGGCGGCTGATACTCTGAATTACAGAGGTATGACCGATAGTACGACAGCGGCTTATCTCCGCCGGGTTGCCAGCCGTACGGTGCTCGATAGTTTGGAAGTTTGGCGGATTCCAGCACTAAGCGATCCGGAAGAATGGGATATTCTGCCTTACGACGATTTACTGGATTAAAAGTCCCTTCCGAGTAAAAAAAGAAGCCCTCCTGACCGGAGGGCTTCTTAGAATAATTAAGACAAGTCGGTTATTTCACGAAAACCATTTTTCTGGTCTGAGTGAAATTTCCCGCCTGGATCTTGTAGATATAAACACCGGTGCTGATTAACTGTCCCCGCTGATCGAGACCGTCCCAGACTACCGACTTATAACCGGCATCTTCGACGCGGTTAACTAAGGTGCGGATTTCCCGGCCAAGCATGTTGTAGATTGTCAGGCGTACTGTCGTTTTTTCCGGCAGAGCGTAGCTGATCGTCGTGCTTGGGTTGAAGGGATTTGGGTAGTTCTGCGACAAAGCGAATTTCTCAGGCAGAGCGGCTTCTTCAGCGATACCGACGATGTTGGTGATCTGAACCTCCTGAGTCGTCACGGCCGTCGCTTGTCCGTTATCGGTGACTGTCAATGTTACGGTGTAGGTATTGACGGCAGTATAGACATGGGTGGGACTCTGTTCCGTGCTGGTAGCGCCGTCGCCGAAATCCCAGAGCCATTCCACCACCGCGCCTTCGGAATCCCGGGAATCATCCGATTCGTCGGTGAAAGTAATGGTGTTATTGGTTTTGGAGACCGCAAACTTGGCCGTCGGCGAGTCATTGACCGGGACAACTACGATCGTCACTTTCAATGAATCGTACGGTTCATTCTCGTGGCCAACGTAGAGCATGACACTTTCCTGTCCCCAGGCGTCGGCGGTTTTGGTCCTGAAAGTCAGGCGGTGATTGGCGCGATCGGGAGTGATCGCTACCACACTGCTTTTAGTTTTACCCCAGACGAATAATTCCTGATCGACGCCTCCGACACCCGGCACTAAGCGCATCGTACTGATTGTCAAGGTGCTATCTTCGAGGAAGGTGTATTGTTGCTGGGTTCCGGCTACAAAACGCGCCTCGGCGGCAACCCGGATGATGATTGTTCCGATCGCCGATTCAAAACCATCGTACACGCTATATTTAATGACATCGTAACCGTCATAATTAAGTGGCGCGACGTACGACCAGCTTTCGACTGCATCTTTGACTGGTTGCTCTTCATGCAATCCAGTCCATTTGATACTGCCATAGATGGGATCCGTGACATCCCAGAGATAGAGCTCGTCGGAATCCTCATCGTAATCATTTTCCATGGCCGCATAAAGCAGGTCATAAATTCCAACGACATCGCCGGCAATGACATTGAGGGTGTCATCAATTACGACCGGCGGACGATTAACCACACTGAAATAAGTGTACTGCTTTGATTTGATGTTATCCCAGTAGTTAATGGCTTCGTAATAACCTTCACAGAAGAGCTTGGAGACCATTACGTATTCGCCGGGCTGAAATTTTCCCATCGTAATTTGTTGTTTAAAATCCTGAGTCTGACCCAGAGCTATGGTTCCGCTTAGCGGTGTAAGGAAGTTTTTTCTGGTTTTGGAGTATATCAGGACATTGTCAACCAGAATAAAACCATCTCCGACAGACCCATCCGAATAGGCCGCGAAGGCGAACATAATCTTATTGCCGGCAACCTGGGTAATATTAAGGCCGAAGGTGTACAGATTGCCGTCATTGGTGAAATCATAAAATTCGCTCGAAGCCGCCAGTTCCCAGTCAATGAAATCATCTTCCTCATAAACCACACCGATATAGAGGTCAAAGTAGTCATAACCCTCTTCGACGTAACAGGCGTAATCGAATTCCATGAGGACTTTTTCCGTGTCCGGAATAGATGTAAGATCAATGACTGGTGAGAAAACTCCAGTGGCCGAATTGGCATAGTACTGCCAATCAACAGGATCGCCGAAGAAAAGGGCATTACTGCCGACGTTTTCGATGTGCCAGACGTCGCCGAGACCGTAAGTCCAGTCTTCGACCGACCAGCCGGCAGGCAATTCCAGACTGGCATCAAAAGTCTCCGACAGAAAAGTAGTGCTAACCAGATTCGCTTCTGCCTGGAAGATTTTTGAAGTGATCGGATTTTCGGTGACCGGAGCTGCGCTTTTCGCGGTTTTAAGACCATTGTAATGGTTTGCGATCATAGCGACGCGCTCGGAGGGCTTCAGTCCGGTGGAAGATTTTGATACTGTGGAGCTTGTTCTGTTTTGGATTTTAGTCTGAGCCGCCTGGAGGCTGTTTTCGGCACTGTTGGATTTAGGAATTTCATCTTCCTCAGCGGTGCGTCTTATCCGCCAATCAGAGTTAAACTCGATCTCAATCAGACCGTCATTGGTAGCCGTAAAACCGGAGGTCGCAACCTGGTCGCGATAGAAACTGCCCAATTCGGTTTCAGCCGGATCAATCGTGAGATGGCCGATGACGTTATTAAAATGAATGATATTGTAGTCAAAATAATTATACAAAGCGTTGGATTCGACAAAATTAACCAGATAATATTCGCCGATATCGAGCATACCGCTGCGAATGGTGGTGTTGACTATCGCCTGTCCTGCCGGGCTGATGGTGCCACCGTAGTTATCCGCCCAGTACGGCGCATCGGCCAATGTAATAGCTACGTTGTCGAAGAATGCACCAAAGCCCTGGACATTGGAATCATCACAATTCAGAATAAACCAGAATTCGACATTCTTAAGTCCGACCAGTTCGGAAATATCGGCGACGGCGTGATAGGCCGAACCATCGTTATAAAGATTGTATTCGGTCTGAAGAATTGTGCCCCAGCGAGCGCCGTCCACGATGACATTAATATAGAAATAGTCATATCCGCTTTCCAGCTGTGCGGCGTAATCGAATGACAAATAGAGCGGAGCTTTTCCGTCGGTCGTCGGGGTGAAATCGAACAGCGGAGAGGCGGCTACCGCCAGTGTACCGTTCTTATATCCGCTGGTAAAATCACCAGCCAGGAAGACGAAATCCTTGGTTTCGGTACCGGATACGTTTACCAGATGCCAGTTCTCAGCGGCGCCATCCCCGGAACCATAAGCTGCCAGCGTCCAGTTCGCCATCGTGGCAGTGGAATCGTTCAGGCTATCCACCCAAGCTACGATTTCACCGGAAGTACTTTCGAGGGTCTGATTTAAATCGAGAGTGACCTTCGGACGTTCGATGCTTGTCATATAGGGAGCAATTTTATCGAACTGTTCGCGGATCATCTGGCCTTTATTGACGGCGGTTTTTTTCACGGTGCTGACTTCAGGCGTGTAAGTCACCAAGCTTTTCAAATCGTATGGCTCATCGCTGTAATAAATCAGTTCCTGAAATAAATCGTACTCCAGATCAATCTCACCGGTATTGGTAATGGTAAGAGCTGATGTCAGGGTATCGCCAAAATGAACCAATCCCAGGTCACTCAGAAGTGGATCAATGGCCATTTCAGCGTAGCCTTGTTCGATGCCGATCAGAGAAACCGTCACGGGGGTTCCGCTGACGGTGAATGTCAGAGTAGCTTCATAAGAGGACCCGCCGGACTCGTCGGAGACAAACTGTACTGGTATTCCGAAAGCTCCGCCGGATACGACCGTCACATTAAGGCTCTTGGCCGTTGGCAGAACCACGTTGAAATTGGCGGCGTTAGTTCCGCTGAGGGATACATTGGTGACATAAACGGTACTGCCGGTCGCATTCACAAAACCAACAGTGGCAACGCCGTAATCATCGGTGAAATTTTTCTGAATATAAGTCGGATTGGCGCTAACTGGAAAATTGCTGAGAGTTGCGGTAGGCGCAACCGCATTAAAAGCGTTCAGCCGACCTTCGGTATTCCAGAGACCATCGAAATTGGTCGAAACATCGGCCGTTGCCATGACGCGGGCAATCAGAGCATGGGCATCGTCTTGCGGAAAGACACTCTTGGCCAGTGCAATGGTGCCGGTGACATGCGGCGAAGCCATGGAGGTGCCGCTCATATAGACATAATCATCATAGGGATAAGTTGATAAAATGTCGGTGCCGGGAGCGCCGATGTCAACCGTGGCCTGCCCGTAATTGGAAAAATCAGAGAGTTGATCCGAATAATCCGTTGAACCGACATCAATGATATTAGGTGACTGGATCAGACGCGGATAGGCATAATAGGCCAGATTATCCGTATTCAATGCGTCATTCCCGGCCGAGCAAACCCAGATCATGCCATATTCATCGTGTTCGCGGGCATAATTAGTCATGACATCGACGAACCGTTGATTGTCCCGGTCTGTCAGATCACGGCCGCCGCCCCAGGACTGGTTGACAGCGACGATCTTGATACCGGATTTCAGCAGAGTGGACAGGTAATAGTAGCCATACATGATCGTAATGGCGTCAGTCGAACCATATTCGTCCCAGATCATTACTGACATCATTTTAATCGAATGATTGACACCGGCAACGCCCTGTGCATTGTTGCCTTCGGCGCCGATTATGCCGGCGACGTGTGTGCCGTGATAACTGCCGCTGTTTAAGTAGGAATTATCGTCATAGATCGCGCTCCAGCCATAAAAATCATCGACAAATCCGTTGCCATCATCGTCGATCCCGTTGTTTTCCAATTCGCCGACCATTCCGTCACCGTTCAGGTCTTCGCCGGGATTGACCCAGATATTATTGTTCAGATCTGGGTGCATAATGTCGATTCCATCGTCAAAAAGAGCGACGATAATATCGTTACTGACTCCATTAACGGTGTAAGTTCCGCCGGTAGTGACGCCCCAGGCGTCAAAAGCGCTGATGTCAGCCCCGGTTACGGCGGCCGCATCGAATGACCCGTCATTGTTCAAAGCCCACTGATAAGCCAGATAAGGATCGTCGGTGGGAGCTGTTGGCTCCGTTGTCTCCAACCTAGGACCCCGTTCGAGGTCTTCACGGTGAAATACAAAATTCGGGAAAGCGCTGACGCCCTCAATAGCATTCAGAGCATTCAGGGCTTTTTCCATATCGCCGGCAATTTCCCATTCGGACACGGCCTGGCCAGAAATGCTTCTGGTAATCCGCCCCTGGAAAGACTCGCGGGCGCTTTCGATCAAAGCGGTTTGGTTGGATTTAACCGCAGTCTGTTTCAGGATCGAGTTGTTGACAACCACGATCCGGTTGGCGCGGATTTCCTTGCCGTTAAAGGTAGCATTTTTGGCGGCGGCCGACAATGGCGCGGCAGTCATTAAAAATGCAGCGATAACACAAGGCAACCATCTAGGTAAATAAATTCGCATTACTTCCTCCTTTTTTAATGTTGATATAGAAAATTTTTGATCGTCACATTCAAATACTTGCTGAATTTTAAGGGGAAAATAATTCAAAAGGAAGCGGTTTTTAGAGGAAAATGTGATTTGTTGCATAATTAGAGTAATTTTTCCGGTTGCGTGAGAATTGGTCCCTTACACTTTTTTGAATCTTGTCGCTTCGCTCAGATAGCGCCGGGACTGTGAAATTTATTTCTGAATTATGGCGGAATCGGTATATTCATTTGCTATTTTTATGAAGAAAAAATGAAAAAATGTGCGAACGATTTAACAGGCTGGTTGTATAACTACCGAAAGTTTTTTGCAGAGTTAAGGAAAATTGATGAAGAAAAAGGTAATTGTCAGTTTATTGGTCGTTTTTGCGGCAATACTGACGTGGCGGATAGTTGGGCTGGTTAATTCCGGCAAAGAGACAAAAGCCGGCAGTTCGGCGCGTCCTCCGGTGGCGGTCGAAATTGACAGCGTACGGCACGGTCCGCTCGTGGAAGTCCGGCAATTGACCGGGACGGTATATCCTCTTTACCAATACGTAGTCGCGCCCAAAGTCAGCGGCCGAATCGTAAAAATCAATAAAAGGATCGGCGATTGGGTTCGGGCGGGCGAGATCATCGCTCGATTGGATGACGCCGAATATCAGCAGGGCGTTCTGGAATCCGAGGCCAATCTTCGCATCGCCGAGGCTTCGCTGAAAGAATCCCAAATTCAGCTCGATCAAGCCCGTCAGGAGAAAGAACGGGTGGAATCTCTGCAAGCCAAAGGCATCGCCTCGCCAGCCGAATTGGACATGGCAGTCTCAAATTACTCCGCTCAACAATCCCGGCAGCAACTGGCGCAGGCGCAGGTTCAGCAGCGACGAGCATCACTCAAATCAGCAAAGATCCGGCTCGGCTACACCGTGCTGACCGCCGACCAGGCCGGTTTCGTCGGCGAACGCTATGTGGACGAGGGAACGCTCCTGGCGCCGAATTCGCCGGTGGTTTCCGTGATCGGCATTAGTTCTGTAATAATCAGGACGACGATCATCGAACGCGATTATGGCTATATTCAGATTGATATGCCGGCAACGGTAATAGTTGACGCTTTTCCCGGTCAGACTTTTACCGGCAAGGTTTCCCGGATTGCGCCGTTACTGCAGGAAGCCGCGCGGGTCGCACAGGCCGAAGTCGAAGTCAGTAACGATCCGCCGCTTTTGAAACCCGGCATGTTCGCACGGGTAAATATTGTAACTGCTGCGCGTGAATATACCCGTTTCGTGCCTAGTCAGACAGTGGTCATCCGGAATGGCACGAGCGGGGTGTTCATGGTTGACCAGGAACGCTCAGTGGCGCGTTATGTTCCGGTTACCACCGGAATCGTGACGCCGCAGTTCATCGAAATCTTGACTCCAGAACTTAATGGCCTGGTGATTACGCTTGGTCAGCACTTACTGGATGACGGCAGTCCGATTCTGCTGCCGAAAGAGGCGGCGGCTTCCGGTTCAAAGCCCAGTTCACCGCAAAAGGAACCGCGTTCATGAACATTGCCCGCGGGCCGATCAATCGGCCGATCCTGACCACAGTCGCCTTTTTGGTTGTCATTGTACTTGGATTGGTTTCGCTGAGCCGTTTGTCAATCGATCTGATGCCGGAAATTACCAATCCGACGATTTCCGTGGTGACAACCTACAGCAACGTCGGTCCGGAGGAAATCGAAGAATCGATCTCCCGGCCGATCGAAGAAGCTCTTGCCGCGGTGCAGAATGTTCAGGAGATCACCTCCACTTCAACGGAAGGTCGCAGCGTCGTCCGAGTCATGTTCGATTGGGGAACCGATCTGGATGTCGCCACCAATGACATTCGCGATCGGCTTGACCGGGTATTAGGACGTCTTCCCGAAGACATTGATCGCCCGATGATTCGGAAATTCGATCTGTCGGCTTTCCCAATTATGAATATCGGAGCGGCTGGCAGTATGAGCCCGCTCGAACTACGTCAGATTGTTGAAGATCAGGTCAAATACCGGCTCGAGAGAGTCAGTGGCGTGGCAGCGGTGGATATCCGGGGCGGTCTGTATCGTGAGATTCACGTCGATCTGAATGCCGACAAGCTCAAGGCGCTGAACATTGCGCCTGAAGTTATCCTGACGACTCTGAAGAAAGAGAATCGCAATGTTCCGGCTGGATTGTATAAGAAAGGTAATTTTGACGTCTTGGTCCGCACTCAGGGCGAATATCATAATCTCGAAGAAATCCGCAATACGGTCATTACGGTTCGCAACGGCGCTCCGATCCGGATCCGCGATGTGGCTTCTGTCGAGGATTCCTGGGAAGAGGTCACCCAGAAAGTCCGCATTAATGGCAAGGACGGTCTGAGAATCGCCATTAACAAGCAGTCCGGCGCCAATACCGTTAACGTCGCCAATGCCGTTAAAACCGAAATCGAGCGCATCAATCGCGACATTCCGCAGATCCAGCTGATCCCGCTGATGGACACTTCGGTTTATATTAAAAATTCCATTAACAGTGTGGCTAATTCCCTGTTGGTCGGTGGATTGTTAGCGGTCATTGTTCTGTTCACGTTTTTACGTAACGTATCCAGTACGATCATCATTTCAACCGCCATTCCGATTTCGATCATCGCGACTTTCGGCCTGATGTATTTCGGCGGTTTTACTTTGAATACGATTACCTTCGGCGGACTAGCTCTGGGAATTGGTATGCTGGTGGACAGCGCCATCGTCGTTTTGGAAAATATATACCGTCATCGCGAAAACGGTCTGGATCTGAAGCAGAGCGCCCTGACCGGTACCCAGGAGGTTTGGTCGGCGATCATCGCCAGCACCCTCACGACGGTAGTGGTTTTTTTACCAGTGATTTTTATGCGCGGGGTCTCCGGAATCATGTTCCAGCAAATGGCCTATGTGGTCAGCTTCGCTTTGCTATGTTCGCTGGTCGTTGCTTTGACTCTGATTCCGATGCTTGCTTCCCGGTTTTTACATTTTCAGCCGTCACAACACTACAAGAACGAAAACCGTCTGCACCGGATTTATGCTTACAGCGAAGAACTTTTCGGGAAGGTCGAGCGGTCTTACGGACGCCTGCTAAGATGGGCGTTGGGTCGCAAGAAAACCGTACTGTTCACCGCCCTGGTATTGTTTACAGGCGCGATCGCGCTGATCTCTTTTATTGGTATGGAACTGATGCCGGCCGCCGATGAAGGCGATGTCCGGGTCAATCTGGAAATGGCAGTCGGCACTCGTCTGGAATTGATCGATCAGGCGACCAAAACCGTCGAGGAGGTCGTTTTGCGTCGGGTGCCGGAGATGCTTTCGATGGTCTCGAATATCGGCGGTGCGTACTGGAGTTCTGGCGGTCATACTGCGGAAGTGCGCGTCAATCTGGTGCCGCGCGATCAGCGTCAGCGCAGCAGCGAACAGGTCGCCAATGATCTGCGTAAGGCTTTAAGCGGCTTGCCGGGCGCCACGATCCGGACCCGGGCTGGACAGGGTTTGTTCGTGCTGCGGATGGGCACTTCTTCGGCCAATAATGTCAGCGTCGAGATCCGCGGCTACGATCTGAACATTGCTCATGATTTAGCCCGCCGGGTCGAGGCAATCATCAAACCGATACCGGGAATCACCGACACCCGTATCAGCCGTCAGGAAGGAAGCCCTGAGCAGATTATTCGCATAGACCGCCAAAAAGCGGCCGACCTCGGTCTGGATGTCACCCGGATTGGCGACGCCTTACAAACGGCGGTGGGCGGCACGCAGGCCGGCTATTACCGGGAAGGAGGCCGACAGTATAAAATTTTAGTGCGCCTGAGTGAATCCGATCGTCAGAATCTGAGCGAATTACTCGATCTGACTGTCAGTAATAACCGCGGCGAGCCGGTTGTTCTCCGCAACGTTCTGATGGCTGTCAACCAGGAAGGCCCGGTATCGATCGAGCGCAAGGACCAGGAACGAATCATCACGATCGACGCCAACTTCACCGGTCGGGATATGGGTTCGGTGGTCAGTGATATTCGTCAACAGTTGCGCTACGTTCCAATTCCGAAGAATTTCGCGATCCTGTTCGGCGGCGATTATGAAGAGCAACAAAAGGCTTACCGGGAACTTATGATCAGCCTGGTTTTGGCGATTTTTCTGATCTATCTGATCATGGCGGGACAATTTGAATCGTTTCGCGATCCCTTCGTCGTTTTATTCAGTATTCCAATGGCATTGATCGGAGTTGTGATCATCATGGTGCTGACCGGGACGATCTTTAGTATGCAAGCTTTCATCGGCTGTATCATGCTGGCTGGAATTGTCGTAAACAATGCCATCTTACTCGTCGATTATACAAACCAACTGCGTCGCAATCAAGGAATACCACTCTCCGAAGCGGTTCAACTATCCGGCAGTCGCCGTCTGCGTCCGATTCTGATGACGACCCTGACCACCATTTTAGGCCTTTTACCATTGTCGCTCGGTCTCGGAGAGGGTGGTGAGACCCAGGCGCCTTTAGCGCGGGTGGTTATCGGCGGTCTGTTGAGTTCGACACTGATCACCCTACTCCTGGTGCCGGTGATTTATTCGATTTTCGAGAAGCGGCTGGGAAAAACCGGGGATGTGAACCTTAATATCTGACGGTATGAACAAAAGAAAATATTTCAGCTGTGCGTTTGTGATGTTTCTGCTTGGCTCTGCCATCAATGTGCGGGCTTATAGTCCTGCACAAACCCACTCCAGTGAAGGACTGAGACTGGGAGTCCAGGATGCCGTCCTGATGGCGCTGGAGAATAATTCCACTGTTTCGATTCAGCGTCTGGACCCGCTGGTGAGCAACACCTACATAAGGGAGCATCGGGCTACTTTTGATCCATCGATAAATCTTAGTGCCGAAAGAAATCAAAGCAAATCTCAGCGTAGGATCGCAAAAGATAAAACGCCGATGGAACTGCAAGTCAGAGATTACACAGCTGGTTTTACCTTTACTGATTATTTACCAAGCGGCACTACCATTGATATAAGTACTGGTCTGTCTGGCTCAGAAATACCGAGTCTTTACGAAGATCAGTACGCCGGCACAGTCGGTTTGACCGTGACTCAATCATTATTAAGAGGTCTTTCTCCACGTGCCAATCTGGCCAACCTCCGCAAAGCCCGGCTGGATGTGGACATTTCCCGAACCGAACTTAAAGGTGTGGCCGAGAGTGTCGCGGCCCAGATCGAGAAAGGTTACTGGAATTTGTATTTAGCCGGGCAGGAAATCGAAATCCAACAGAAATCTCTCGAACTGGCAATGCAGCAGTTAACCGAATCGCAGGAACGTGTCAAGGTTGGTAAACTGCCGGAACTGGAGCTGGCCGCCGTCGAAGCTGAGGTCGCTTCCCGACGTGGATCACTGATCGACAGCCAGAGTCGCTACGAGCAAGCTCGTTTGCAATTGCTCTATTTACTGAATCCACCAACGGCCAACCTCTGGGAAAAAATGCCACAGCTGCTTGATAAGCCTTTTATACCGACTGATACGCTGGATGCAGTGAATGTGCATGAGCAAATTGCCCTGAAGTGTCGGCCGGATCTGCAGCAGGCTCGTCTGGCATTGTCCAAAGGTAATTTGGAAATCGCGCGTACTAAAAACGGTCTGTTACCGCAATTGGATGTGTTTATCTCGTTGGGCACTACGACGTATTCGCAGACATTTAAGAACTCAATACCGGATATCGCCAGTCCTTACTACTCGGTAAGCGGCGGGTTGACATTTTCACAACCGGTTCCCAATCGCCAGGCTTCGGCGCAACTGGCGCGGGCTCGTTACTCCCGCGATCAGCAGATACTGGCCGTCAATAACCTGGAGAAATTAGTCCAGTGTGATGTGCGTTCGGCCTATGCCGAGGTACGGCGGGCCCGCCAGCAGATCGAGGCAACCCGGGTGACCCGCGAATTGCAGGAGAAAAAACTCAACGCTGAGGTCGAAAAATTCCGGGTCGGCAAGTCCACCAATATCTTAGTTCTGCAGGCTCAGCGCGACTATACCGCCAGCCAACTCGACGAGGCCAGCGCGATGGTAGCATATCTTGAATCGCTGGTCAATCTCTACCTGTCCGAGGGGTCTCTGCTGGAACGCCGCGGAATCGATGCGCAAGCAGATTGATGCCACCTGTTTTCGCCCAATCAGGTCCGGTTGACCTCTCGGGCGCGAGTCAGTCTCATAAAAATTGCGCTTGACTTATTCCGAAATATTCCGTATTCATTATACCGTTAAGGTCTGAAATGAAAAATACGGGGAGGCGAACATGCAAGAAGTTGGTCTGGTGATTGTAAAATTTTTGGTTCTGTCGGTCGTTTTTGAGGTGGCGATGACTCCGATCTTCAACTGGCGCTTTTTTCTGAAACATTTTGAAGGCAAAGGCGTCAAGACGCCGCTGACGGTCGGGTTGGCGTTTCTGGTGTTCTGGAGTTATGATCTGGACATTATCCGCGATCTGTTGAAAATCTGGGATGAATCCATTCAAATCAGCCTGGGCGGGCAGTTCATTACGGCGCTGCTGATCGCCGGCGGCAGTGACGGCGTTTTCCGCATTTTTACCAAACTCGGCATCCGCAATCCGGCTGAACGAACCGAGAAAGCGAAGGCGATGCAAAAGACGGAAGAAGAAAAAGCAGAAAAATAATTGTAGTAATTACGTTAATTATAATCATAGTATGGATAAAAGGAGGATAAAATGAAAAAGGTATTTTTACTGCTTATCGCAGCCGAGTTTTTCTTTTTCCCATGCCAGGGTTTGTCCCAAACCTGGTTTCGGAAAGATTACGGGATGGATATTTTCGTCTGTCCGGAGTTTGTAGCCAGGGACGGAAACATCATCTGCGCTCAGCTCAGCGACAAAAACATCTCTGAGGTTTCCATTATAAAAATGTCCTCGGAAAACGGGGATTTTCTCTGGGAAAAAAAATATTATGAAATGGGCGGCTTGGAGCCACATGATGCCATTGAGACATCGGATGGAAAAATATTAGTTGGTTGTCATGAAGCGCCTCCGACCGAAGGAACCAAAAACCATCTCCTGTTCCTGGATGAAAATGGAGAAAAGATTGCAGATACCAGTTGGTCAGTTCAAGGCCTTACTTCGTCAGTAATCCTTAAAGTGATGTTTGACGAAGAAGATAGTGTTTTTCTTTGCCTAGGCCGGGGAAGTGATAACGATTACAATTGGTTCTCGTTTTTAACAAAAATTGTTGTCAAAAATGGGAAAATTGAAGTCGTTTCGGAGAAAATCTATGATGGCTTGGCCTATTCAATGAATAAAACGGATAATGGCTATTTAATAGCCGGGGCAAAGAATAAAATAACCACTTATAAAACCACTGTTTACAAAATTGATAGGGACGGAAAAATAGAATGGGAAAAAGATTATTCTTTCCCCATCTGGATGATTCCTCTGAATTTATCAAAGGTTGAAGATGGTTATATTATGAGTGGGTATTTTAAAAATAATATGCCCGGGGCAGCAAAAATTGACGCTCAGGGAAATCTAAAATGGCAAAAACAATACCAAGTAGACAATCCTTCGGATGCTTTGGATGGGGGTCAGGTATTGACCGTATCACCAGTTGACGAAAGAAATCTCTTCCTTGGGATGTTAACCAATGGCCGAGACTCTGCTTATGTCAGCTGGATGATAGTTTCTTCTGAAAGCGGAGAGGTTAAGAAAAAAAAGGTTTTCCCTCGGGGATATGTGGCTTGGGGCATACTCTATTTGGGAGACGGGACCGCAGTAATGGGCGGAGATGGAGGTTATGGTTATCCCTACAAACACTTCACCTGGACGGCCAGGGAATCGCTGAACTGTTTGGAAACCGTTGAACCTCCTGTTTTACCACAAAACTTTAAAATCTCGGCGTATCCAAATCCGTTCAATTCCGAGATAAGGATTGAGTTTGATATGCCTGAGATAGAAAAGAAAGAGTTCCGGGTCGTTATTTTTGACCTGCTGGGAAGGAAAATTTGGCAAGGTCAAAAAATTTCTTCAACCTCAATAGTATGGAACGGAACAGACTGCTCGGGACAAGCGGTCGGGAACGGGATATACTTGATTGAAATTGTTTCAAAAAATTTCTCAGCGACGCGGAAAGTGACGCTGATGAAATAAAAAAACTAATAAAAAGGGTTAGCATTGCTAACCCTTGTTCTTTGAATTTAAAAGGCTACGGTTTGGCATTTCTGGTATTCTGGAGTTACGATCAGGATATTATCCGCGATCTGCTGAAAATCCGGGACGAATCTATTAATCTCAGTCTGGGCGGGCAGTTCATTACGGCGCTGCTGATCGCCGGCGGCAGTGACGGCGTTTTCCGCATTTTTACCAAACTCGGCATCCGCAATCCGGCCGAACGGGCTGAAAAAGCCGCGGAAATACAGAAGGCGGCGGAGAAAAAGGAAGACTGATTAGAAAAAGAGATCTTAAAGGGACCTACTGCTGAGTATTTTTTTATCTCAGTTTGCTGTCTATTCTTAATATATTATCAGCGTGAATCAGTATCTGCCAGTCCGAAAGGGAAGGGAAATCAATGTGTACATTTTTCAAACTCAGCAAAAAATGTCTGATTTTAACAATTATTGCAGGATTGATAATGCATAATGCCTGTTCCGGTGATCCCGAACGCAAGGTTGACCGGCTGTTCCGGGCGTATCGGGGCGATGTTCCCGGCGCGGCGGTGATGGTAATTCAACACGGCCAGCCGATTTTGACCAAATCGTACGGGCTGGCCGATGTCGAACATAAAATACCGGTTACCGATTCGACCAATTTCCGCCTGGCTTCCCTGACCAAGCAGTTCACCGCCATGAGTGTCATGATCCTGAAGGAGCGCGGAAAACTAGATTACAACATGAATCTGTGCCAGATATTTCCGGAGTTCCCGGTCTATGGAAAGCAAATTACAATTCGGAATCTCCTGCAACACACATCCGGTTTGATCGATTATGAAGACCTGATTCCGGACAGCGCCACGGCGCAGGTGCTTGACCGCGACGTTCTGCAAATGATGATGGCGCGGGACAGCACATACTTTCCGCCGGGCAGCGCTTTCCGCTATAGCAATTCCGGCTATGCCGTGCTGGCGATGATCGCCGAAAAGATTTCGGGACAATCCTTCGCCGCCTTTCTGAAGGATAATATCTTTAAGCCGCTGGGCATGAACAATTCGGTGGCCTTCGAGGAAGGTATCTCGACGGTTCCCAACCGGGCTTTCGGATATAATGTCGAGGGCGATTCGGTAGTTTTCAGCGACCAAAGTCCGACCAGCGCCGTTTTAGGCGACGGTGGAATTTACACTTCGGTTGCAGATATGTTTAAGTGGGATCAGGCGCTTTACACGGAAAAATTGGTGGCCAAATCAACGCTGGATGAAGCCTTTACGCCGGCGCTGGACAATTACGGTTTTGGCTGGTGGATTGATGAGTATAAAGGCCACCGCCGCATCCGGCATTACGGCAGTACCTGCGGTTTCCGCACGGCGATTTTGCGTTATCCGGAGAGTGAATTTACAGTGATTATCCTGACAAACCGGCGCGAACCGGACGTTACCAGACTGGCCGAGAAACTGACCGATATTTTTCTATTGTAATAATACCGATAACAGGTAGAGAAGCCGGCGAAGCAATCACCGGAAATCAATTGCTGTTTGTGGAAGGGTAGAGTTGGTTGGCCACGATCCACCAGCGACCGTGCTCGCGAATTAAAGATAACATATCGCGGCCGCTGCAACGAACAGTCCGTCCGTCGGTTTCATACTCCATTTCCCAGTGGTAAGTCACGATCGCGAAACGGTTGCGGCCATAGATATTTATCTGAGGATCTGTTTCCTTCCAGGAAATAACGCGGACCTTTTCGGCGGTTGTCGTCCAGGCGGCTAGGCAGGCGGCTTGCCCGCAGATGCGCAAACTGTCGCCGGGTGGCAGAGCAACCATGTTGGGGTGAAAATATCTTTTCAAAGCGGAAGGATTATTTTCCACAGTCCAGACCCGGTTCATAGCCTGAACGGTTTGCCAGACGCGCGATTTAATCGGATTTTCCTCGTTGCGATTTACCGACTGGATGATCAACCGCCCAACCAGGAAAAATATTACCAGAACGGTTAAGATGAAGAAAGGATTTGTGAATAATTTTTGCCATTGACGGCGGGTATACATGTCGAATCCTATTTCAATTTTTCTTTTAGTTTAACTGCAAAACGCCGACTCATGACAAAAGGTTCCCGGATACCTTTTAAATAGACCTGATAGGAATAATTGAACCACTCTTCAAGATGATCGATATGGTCGAGATTGATTATATTGGAGCGATGAATCCGACAGAAATTTTCCGGCAGGCGTTCTTCCCATTCCTTCATTGATTTCTGCACTAATCCTTTCTGGCCGTCGCTGAGAGTGATTTCGGAATAATCGCCAGCCGCGGTGATGGAGATAATCATTCTGACCAAGATGAATTTGAACTGGTCATTGAAAAGCAGAAAGAGATGGTCGTCATTTTGTAAATTCTTTTGTTTAATTTCTTCGGGGCTTTGATCGGACTCCAGTCTTTCAAGCGCCCTTTTCAGGCGGTCGGGACTGACCGGCTTGAGGAGGTAATCGAGCGCGTTGATTTCAAAAGCGCGGATAGCGTATTCGTCGTAAGCGGTCACGAATATAATGCGGGCGGTAATCTGGGTTTTTTCCAGCAATTCAAATCCCGACTCTCCCGGCATCTGTATATCCAGGAAGATGACATCCGGAAGTAGTTCTTCGATGGCTTTGGCGGCAGTGGCTACGGAATCGGCTTCGCCGACGACCCGGATATTTTCACATTCCTTGAGTAAATCTTTTAAATCCTGGCGGGCTAAACGTTCGTCATCGACAATCAGGGCATTATAAAGGTTCTTCATCGGTTTTTCCTCTCTGAAAAATTTCAAAACAGATACAGACGCTGTCATCTTTTTTATCAATAATGAATGTATGCCGGTCGGGATAGGCGCTTTCCAGACGGTGACGGACGTTCTGCAATCCCGTGCCGGTACTATCCTCGGAAGGTTGGGTTTCTGGCGGTGGTTCAATCCAATGGCCGGAATTTCGCACGGAGACGCTTAGACGATCGCTGTGTAGGTCTACTCTGACCTGGATTTTGAGCGGCATGCTGCTAGTGCGCATTCCGTATTTGATTGCATTTTCGACTAAGGGATGGATCAGAAAACTAATGATCGGAAAGTCATTGGCGCGCGGATCAATTGCGAAGTCGATGTTGAGTTTGGATTCATAGCGCCGTTTTTCGATGGCGTAATAGTGGTGGATGGCCGCGATTTCCTGATTTAGCGGAACCTCCATATAATTTTCACTGAGGAGTGAATAGCGCAGAAATTCGGCCAGTTCGGTGATCATTCCCTTGGCGTTGACTTTATTCTCCGATATCAGGGCGCGAATAGAATTCAGGGAATTAAACAGGAAATGCGGATTGATCTGATAACGTAACATCTGGAGCTGCGCTTTCTGTGCCAGTGTATAAGCTTTCTGGGTCTGTTCTTTTTGTTCGTTCCATTCAATCAGGAATTTTATTCCAAAATAGAGACCGCTCCAGCCTATAAAAATCATCGAATTAGTGAAAATTGACTGGAACATCGTGGCATATTTAATGCTCTGAAAATAGCCCAAAGCCGTTCCTTTTAACAAGGCGATACAATAACCGGCACTCACCGAACGGACCGTCGACAAGAAAAGTGCCGTCACGGTGATTAAAAGAATCAGTTTCAGAACTGAATATTCACGGTACGGTAAACGTAGGAAAAAATAACGCTGAATTGTCAGAAATAATAAGAATGATAAATAAAAAACCACTAAATGCGGCCATTGAAATTGTCCTGGAGCCATGGCCAGATTCATCTGTAAATAATGAACAATCATGAAGGCCAGCCATCCGAAGATATGCAACGGCCAGAATGAGATCAGATTTATTCCGGGAAATATTTTTCGCACGAATTGACTCATATTGCTCCCGGCATTTGAGTAGGCGGAGTAAAGCGCTGGTTTATTTCGAGCCGGACACAGACGCTGTCCCTTTTTTCGACAATTTCAAAGCGGTGCCGACCGGGATAAGCGTTCGACAAGCGTTCGCGCACGTTTTTCAGTGGCATCGTTCCGGAGCCGTTCCCATTTTTATCCGGAATGGGATCGCTCCACTTCCCGGTGTTGCAGACCTCGATGGTAAGCGTATCGTTATTAACCTGGGCATTGATCGAAATCCGTAGCGGAATCGGGCTGTTGTGCATTCCGTACCGGATGGCATTTTCAACTAAGGGGTGAACCAGAAAACTAAGTACCGGAAAATCCTCGGCCAACGGGCTAACCTCGAGTGCAACCTCCAGTTTGTTTTCGTAGCGTCGTTTTTCGATTGCAAAATAATGGCGAATGGCGTCAATTTCTTCGCTGAGCGGGACGTTGTCATACTGCGAACTGATCAGAGAATAACGCAGAAATTCGGATAACTCCGTGATCATTTCACGGGCTTGTTTTTCATTTTCCTCTACCAACGCCCGGATGGCGTTCAGCGTGTTGAACAGAAAATGTGGATTGATCTGGTAACGCAGCATTTGTAGCTGAGCCTGATGCGCCAGGAGATTAGCGCGTTCGGTGGTTTCCTTCTGGCGCGACCACTCTTTCCAGAAACTTATTCCAAAATAGATAGTGCACCAGGCAAAAAGTACGATTCCCCAGAGATAAAAATATTCAAGGTATGCCTGTAAAGTCGTTGGAACAACCCGGTCTGTCGGTCTGGCAATGATCTTATCGAGACCTTTGTCGAGAATCCACCAAATATTGGTACCGATTACGACGCACATAATGATCAATATCATGATCCCGCCAGTACTTAAATTGCGGTAGTTGACCCTTCGGAAAATCGCCCTGAATCCCAACGTAACCCCAAATCCGATCAGGTTGGTCAGAACAGTCCAGATCGCCAGGTGTGCGGTGACATGTCTCAGATAGAATAGAAAGACGGCTTCACCGAAAAGAATATAAACACTCCAGCCTAATATTTGCAGTGGCCAGAAACTGGTCAGATAGCCGGCGATGCGTTCACGCTTCGTCTTGGGCTGTTTCCTTAAGGTCTGTTTTCTATTGGTCACCGTTAACATGCTATATTACTACTTGGCAGAATTTATCTAATACCAAATCAAAGCGGAAATTTTTTTTGGCAAACGGCTTTTGGAATCGACCAGTGGCGAGGCCGGCGACACCGCTCCTGTTTTATATCACAACCCGGATCAACTTACGCCAAGAATCGAAAAACCTGATTCCATTGTGGTTTTTAACCTTTTAGCGAAGTTATTGACCACTTGTCGAAACGCGGTTCACTTTCAATCCCCTGAAGTCTATTTTTTCACCGGATTATTGCCATAAGCGAGAGAAATGTGCAGAATGTTTCTGATTTCATGATAAAGATGACCTGTTTCAAATAGAAAAACATGAAGATTAGGAGGTTTTTTATGGTGAGAAAAATGATGGTCATGTTACTGATGACGGTAATGGTACCGCTGTTATTGATGGGTGGAACCACCGGAAAAATCGCCGGAACCGTGACCGACAAACAAAGCGGCGAACCGCTGGTAGGCGTCAATATCGTTATCGAAGGCACTACTTTGGGAAGCGCTACCGATGCGGATGGCTACTATGCCATTTTAAATGTTCCGGTCGGGTCCCATTCAGTGCGAATCAGTTACATCGGCTACCGGGATTATGTCGAGCAGGGAATTCAGGTCAACCTGGATTTGACTGCCACAGTCAATTTTCAACTGGAGCGCACGACCATCGATTTGGGTGAGGAAGTGATTGTGACCGCCGAGAGAAAGTTGATCCGCAAAGATGAGACGAATACCAACATAGTTCGCCGGGCAGAAGACATCGAAAATATGCCGGTTCGTGGTATCGCCCAGTTGGCTTCGACTACCGCCGGTGTCGTCAGAGCTGAAAATTCCGGTGCAATGAATGTACGCGGCGGCCGGGGTGGAGAAACAGCGACTTATATTGATGGCGTTTTAGTTACAGACCCGTTCAATTCTGCTCAGCGGGTATATCTGCCCAATCAGGCGATAGCCGAGATGAGTGTGCAAACCGGCGGTTTCAATGCCGAATACGGCGATGCCATGTCAGGCGTGATGGCGGTGACTACCAACGTGGGCGGCGAGCGCTATAAAATGTCTTTTGAAGCGATTACAGACCAATTCCTGAGTCCTGAGAAAAAGACCCTCGGCACATATTCTTATGGATATAACGAATATGTGGGTACTTTATCGGGTCCGATTATCCCGAGAAAACCCCATACTTTTTATGTTAGTTTAACCCGCAACTGGCAAGCTGATGGTTCGCCTTCCTGGGGTTGGGCTGAAAATTCCTGGAAGTTGGACGATTATACCTATGATCAGCCCATTGGTACGGGAGTAGACGGTACCGATATTATCTATGGTGACACAGTTACGCATCATTATTCATTTGATGCCCGCCTGCCCAATAACTATGACAGCCGCTGGACTTTTTCCGGAAAGACTAAATTTCAGTTGTCAAAGAATCTGGAGTTAAAGTCCAGTTATATTCAGACCGATCGCAAATTAAGCGCCGATTTTCTCGGATTGGCAAACACGATTCAGCCGATCATGTTTTTCAATACCGAACATCGTCCGCTTACAAAGACGCAGACAATTTCGTTTAATACTACTTTAACGCATATGTTGTCTTCCAGAACCTTTTATGATTTGAAATTTAATATCTTCGATACCCAGACCCATACCTATGATCCGGTTTTCGGGGATAATCTGGAACAATATGGAGATCCGGCTAATAATCCCTGGCCGGATACTTCCATTTATAACGGCGTGGCCTTTACCAGCCGCCTGGGAATGGATTACTTCCAGCCTGGATCTCAATATGATGCCTGGTATCGCCAGAGAACCCAGTATTGGGGTGTGGATTTAGATTTCACCACTCAGCAAGGGAAATATAATACGATCAAAGCCGGTTTCGAGTACAAGTATCATACTTTACGCTCGATGCGGATTTTTAATCCGGTCTATATCGCCGATGACTGGACCAGTGATTATGAATTGATGGGTGGGGCGACTTTCCAGGGATATGGATATGAAATCGAGTTGGTGAGAGATCCAATAACCAACGCTTTGTTGGATTGTAACGTTTTGGAGACAAATGAAGGCAATTATTTGACGGATGTAGTCCGGGATAGCACCGGCAAGCCAACCGATGGATTATATAGTCAGGCACCCTATCATCCGATTATCATGAGTGGCTATGTTCAGGATAAAATCGAGTTCAACGACCTGGTTCTGAACTTAGGGTTACGCTATGACTATATTAATCCAAATGCCTGGCAGTTCAAAGATATTGATGCTGAGTTCGACCCTGTCACCGGAGCGTACATTGATGGTACGGGCATGTTCGGCGGCAATTATCAGTTCGATGAAGAAGACACCGAACCTTCCGAATCGTATTATTACTTTAGTCCGCGTTTCGGAGTGAGTTTTCCGGTGACAGACCGGACAATATTCCACGCGCAGTACGGTGTATTTTATCAGGCGCCGCCGCTGACAAATCTCTATCTGAGTCCGTTTTTCATGGATAATTTTGCCCTGACCACCGGTTATTTCACGAATCTGAATAATCCGAACCTGCGCCCGGCCAAGACGACCTCTTATGAAGTCGGTTTCAAGCAGATGTTGGGTAATGACGCTTCTCTGCAATTGACCGCGTTCTATAAAGAAACTGAAGATTTGGTGAGTTTGGTGTCAATTGTTACAGATGTCACTTCCATCGCTTTTCCGGTAAATGGTGATTTTGGCACTATCCGGGGATTGGATGTGATCTTTAATCTGCGGCGGGTGAAGAACATGAGCATCAGCCTTAACTATGAGATGCAGTTCGCAGAAGGCACCGGTTCGGCTTCGCTCGACAATTACGATATTGCCTGGCAGAGCGGCACCCGCGGTAACTATCCAAAGTTCGCCCAGCCGCTGGATTTTGAACAACGTCATTCGGGAAGTTTGGTTTTAGACTACCGGATTCCACAGACTTCCAGAAGCATTTTACGCAACTCTGGCTTAAATACGATGTTTACATTCAATTCCGGCAATCCCTATACAGCCACCCAGGTGGTGGAAAGCGTCCCGTTTACCGGGCGGTATGACAACGATCTTTCCAATATTCCGGTTAGTGCCGTTGGGGCAGAGACAACTCCCTGGAATTTCCGGATAGATATGAAACTCGATAAACGCGTCGAATTCCTAAAAACCAAACTGACTTTTTATGCCTGGATCATCAACTTGCTGAATTCCAAAAACGTGCAGGATGTTTACAAGCAAACCGGTCTCCCGGACGATACCGGTTATCTGGGAACTCCAGCCGGGCAGGCTTACTGGCAGAATCTGGACGAAACGGGTAAAAGTCTGTATAAAATGCGCGAAATTGATTACAACTACTATGGTCAGCCACGTCAGATCCGGCTTGGTGTGATGCTTGAGCTGTAAGGCGAAGCCCAATGATGTTAACTGGATCAAGAACGGAGAAATTGAAATGAAGAAGATAATACCAATAATAACGATACTGATGGTTATCGCCGTATATACGTTCGGAACCGAAGATTTTAGTCAACCGAAGGTTTTAGCGAAAACCGCACAGGTAAGTGATATCTGGATTGATATTAACCGTCTGAATGGAGTCATGCGGAATAACGGAACCTGGTTTTATGACAATGTTATCGGTGACTGGGGGCTAGAATGGCCAAAAGGCTCGGGGCTCAGCCCGATGTTTGCTGCCGGTCAGTGGATAGGAGCCAATGTAAACGGCTCTCCCCGTCTAGCCGGAGTCATTCATGGAAACAGTGATTTTCAGCCGGGCGTCATTACCAGCTGGGGAATAGACCCGCCGGTAGCCGCCATATCATCTGACCCAGCCTATCGCTGGTATGTAATTACAGCCGATGAAACCGATAATGATGACTGGGATGATTGGCCGGTTGCGCAGGGCGCGCCTGTAGATTCGCTCGGGCAACCCCTGCTGATCGGAGACATGACCGCTTTCTGTGTTTACAATGATATGGGAACCCATAACCGCTTTGCCGGAGATAAGCTTGGAGTCGAGATCGGACAGACGGTTTTTGCTTTCAACCGCGCCGATGCAATCGGCGATATGATGTTCATTAAATGGCAATTAGTGAACAAGAGCGCATACGATTGGCCGGAAACTTATTTTGTGATCTGGACCGATGCGGATTTAGGCGGCGGTTGGGATGACTATGTCGGTTGTGATACGAGTTTGGGTTTGGGTTTTACCTATAATGCCACCGACGCCGATCAGCAATATGGTTCCGCACCGCCGGCTATTGGAGTGGATTTTTTCCAGGGACCGATTGTGGATGGCGCCGCGACCGACACGGTGAAATTGCCGGATGGTACGGTTTATCCGGGTAAAAAGATGCTGAAAATGACATCATTCATTTATTATAACAACACAGATGCTCCTAATGGAAATCCGCAAACTACAACGGACGGATGGAATTATATGCGAGCTATCTGGCGGGATGGACAGCCTATCACCGAAGGGGAAGACGGCCGCAATCCGAGTAACCCGATCACGAAATTTATGCTGACCGGCGATCCGGAATCAGGTACCGGCTGGCTGGATCAGAGCTCCTCAGATCGTCGCTTCATGATGACTACCGGACCCTTCGTGATGCCAAAGTGGGTTGACAGCAATGGTGACAATATTCCTCAGCGTGGTGAACCCGGCGTTCAGGAAATCGTCGCCGGTTGTGTAATCGGTCGCGGATCGAATAATCTGAACAGCGTGACCTATCTGAAAGCCGTGGATGAAATCGCGCAGGTCGCCTACGATATGAATTTCGCTCTGCCTCCCGCTCCTCGTGAACCGGTGGTGACTGCAACAGAGCTGCCCAACGAAGTCCTGCTGACCTGGGATGAACGTTCGGAATATAATAAGGACGGTTCTTTGTACTCGGCCACAGATGTCACTGCTAATGGACTCATCGGCCAAAAGATGGTTGTAGGGGATGAATATATTGACGTGACGGACGGTGATTTTAATTTCACCGGTTATACTATTTTTCAGTTTTCAGATGCTTCCGGAAACGACCCGGTTGTGTATGAATCCTACGGTGTCGAAACCATAGCTGATGCGACTGCTTATGAAGGCAAACGATATATCCGTATTCTTACAAATAAAAATCCTATGGTTGCTCCGGTCGGCGATCATCTTTACAATGGAAAAGAATATTACTTCGCCGTTCAAGCCCGTTCTTACTGCAAATTTGCCAAACCCCAGGAATTCCCCAGTTCGTATAAAATATTAACCGTCACACCGCAAAACAAAATGGGGGTCAGATATTCAGCCGAATATGACAGCAGCATAACGGTAACACATTCTTCCGGTACCAGTGACGGGAGTGTTACGGTGAAAGTGGTGGATAAAAGCAAGCTCACCGGCAAGTACTATAAGGTTACCTTCAATAGCGATGCAACCTGGAATCTTTTGCGTTCGACCGATTCTACCTTTGCAAGTACATCCGTCATCGATTCGGTGCTGAAAAATCAGACCAATCAGAGTGGCAGTGAGGCCTACAATATCGCCGACGGATTAATCGTTCAGGTCGCCGGACCTGATCCGGGAATTAATCAAATTGCAGAGTTGAATCCAAATACCTTGGAAATATACGATGCGAATCTGTGGGGCAGCTTGAATAATTATGGTCGTTCTCAACAATGGCCGACAATTGTGTTAACGGAAAATCTGGGAACGGATTTGACCCGAGTTGATCGATTCGGTTTAATGACTCCCAAGGATTATGATATCATTTTTACCGATACTGACAGTACTCTGGCTTGGGATTATTACACCGATCTGGTTCTGACGGACACCCTTACAGGTCAACCTTCATATTTACCTTTGACAGTATGGAGAATTGATCTGGATGGTACCCGCACCCGCTTACCCGTTACAATCCTGGATAATGATGGTGATGGAACCTGGAATCGCTCGATAACCGCTGATGAAGGCGTTTACGGTCCGGCATTTGAAATGCTATACATCTATGATAACGCGGAATACGTTCCGGCCAATGTGGCAACCTATATTTCGACCAATGACGGAACAGTTGCCCCGGGTTATGGCCCTTATGGGGTTGTCTATCCGGCTATCAACCGTCTAATGATTAATATGTATTTGGATGTCAATGGATATGCTCAAGCCGGTGACTTGGATGCAGATGGATTTTTCTATGGTCCACCGCATGCCGGTGAGTATATTCGGATTATTACAACAAAACCGAATACGGTTAGTGATGTCTTTACATTCCATGCACCGGATACTCTCACAACCTTATTAGCTGACGAAAAAATTGATGTTAAAAAGATCAATGTTGTTCCGAATCCATATTATGGCTATTCAAGCAATGAAATCAATCCGTTCAACCGCTATGTTCAGTTTACCTACCTGCCGGAAAAATGCACGATCAGGATATTCGATCTGGCCGGTAACTTAGTGCGACATCTGGATAAGAACGACGCGACGACTTCATTGTTAGCCTGGGATCTGAAAAACGAGTACGAGCTGCCAGTAAACAGCGGAATATATATCTACCACGTTGAAGTCCCCAAAGTGGGTGAAAAAGTTGGTAAGATTGCAGTGTTTACACCCAATGAACGCCTCGACACTTATTAATCTGGAAAGGGAAATGACAATGATTAACAAACGCTATTATACAATAATTCTGATAATTACAGTTTGCTTAGTGCAAATTTCTCTGGCTAGTGCACCGAAAGTCGGGACGAACGGGGCGACCGAACTGTTGATTCCGATGGGAGCAGCGAACGTTGCTGTGGGCGGATCAAACATTGCCAGTGTCGCCGGCGCCGGCGCAATTTACTGGAATCCGGCAGGTATGGCCTTGACCAAAGGGGGCGAGGCTACATTCAGTTATATGAATTATTTCGCCGGAATGAAGGTCAGTTACTTGGCTGGAGGTGCGCGTATTGGCCGGGTTGGTGTGCTTGGGGTTAGCTTGCAGGTGCTGGATATTGGTGAAATACCGGTTACCACGATCGAAGCTCCGGAAGGCACCGGCGAGATAATCGAGCCCAATTATCTGACAATCGGTGCCACTTATTCACGGGCTTTTACTGATCGGATCAATTTCGGCATCAACGCAAAACTCATCAGTGAGAAAATAGGCTCGATGAGCGCCACAGGTGTTGGCTTTGATCTTGGCCTTCAATATGTCTCGCCCTGGGGCATCGCTTTCGGGGTTGCCATGCGAAACATTGGCAGCGAGGTGAAATTCGATGGTACCGGGATTGAATTTGATTCATCAATTCCTTACTCGAAACAAGCGGCGACCACCCGTAAGACCAAGCTGGATCTATCTTCAGCCCAACTGCCAACTAATCTGAGTCTCGGTCTAGCCTATCTTTACAAAATGAACGACCATCTGAAATTAAATTTCATGGGAAATTATACAAATAACAGCTTCACGATCAACCAGGCCAGCGCCGGAGTGGAAGCCACGCTCATGGATATGTTCATCGTACGGGGTGGATACCAGGCGACGCTTTATCCGGATGATTATCCGGAAACGGCCAAAGACGACAATCAGTTCGGTCTGGCATTGGGAGCCGGTTGTCATTTGAAAGTCGGTAGCAATAAATTAATGATCGATTATGCCTATCGTCCGATGAAAACGTTTGATGCCAATCAGTACATAACCATCGGAATAAGTTTTTAGACTCTTCCTCACTCACACTGCAGGAAGCTGCCCCGTCTTCACCCTCCCGAAGACGGGGCGCTTCATTTTTTTTAAGGGAAATGGGCACTCGTGATGAATAATGTTAAATAATTAATACAAATCATCGGCGTTTTTTGGATTTTACCTATCGGCTGGAAATTGTTAACCAAATTGTGTAAGCCACCCGTCGGGATCCCTGCCCGACTGTTGACACAGTCACGCAGGCGGGGAAC
>CAZNUN010000014.1:0-86789 GCA_964576275.1 uncultured bacterium
AGCCACCCGTCGGGATCCCTGCCCGACTGTTGACACAGTCACGCAGGCGGGGAACCGACGACCTGCTAATTACGAATGATGCCCCATATTAAGATTGTATAAAGAAGAGAGCCACCCGTCGGGATCGAACCGACGACCTGCTAATTACGAATCAGCTGCTCTACCATCTGAGCTAGGGTGGCAAAAAGCGGCTAAATTTATAACATTTCTGTGGTTCTTACAACGGAACCGCTGATTAACGCCAGGAATTCAGTTTCACTGAGAATTTTCACACCAAGCCGTCGGGCAGTCTCGGCCTTCGAGCCGGCATTTTCGCCGACGACTACGTAGTCGGTCTTTTTGCTGACTGAAGAAGCCGACTTGCCGCCGTAATTTTCGATAAAAGATTGAGCTTCGTCGCGGGTAAATTGACTTAAAGTGCCGGTAAAAACGAAAGTCTTACCGGTGATACCGGATTTCTCAGGAGGAGCCGATTTAGCGGTGAATTTAATTCCACTGCCGATCAATTTCTCGATCGTCTTCATATTGGATGTGGCAGAAAAAAAATTGCGGATACTCTGCGCGACAATCGGACCAACATCTTCAACTGTCAATAATTCTGCTTCGGTCGCCTGACTAAGTCGGTCGAGCGTTCCAAAAGTGTTTTCCAGAACCTTGCCCATGTGTTCGCCAACGTTGCGGATGCCCAGTGCGAAAATAAAACGCGCCAGGCTGACATTTTTACTGGCGGCGATGGCGTCCAGCAGATTCCGAGCCGATTTCTCGCCCATGCGTTCCATTGTCAAAAGTTGTTCTTTGTTTAATGAATAGAGATCAGCCACGTTTTGTATCAAACCGTCATCCACGAGCTGTTCGACCAATTTTTCGCCGAGTCCGTCAATATTCATTGCGCGTTTGCTGGCAAAATGTTCGATGCTGGCTTTGATCTGCGCCGGACAACTGATGTTCGGGCAGCGATGTTTAGCCTCACCTTCTTCACGCACCAGCGGTGTGCCGCAGACCGGACAGTTGGGCGGAATCTGATAGGGCTTTTCAGTTCCGGTGCGTCTTTCCGGGATGACCTTGACGACCTGCGGAATTACGTCACCGGCGCGCTGAACGACAACCCAGTCGCCGACGCGGATGTCTTTGCGTTCGATTTCATCCTGATTATGCAAAGTGGCGTTCGATACGACTACGCCGCCAATCTGTACCGGTTGCAGGTGAGAGATCGGTGTGATAGCTCCGGTGCGGCCGACGCTGGCTTCGATATCCATTATCTGTGTCACTTCCTGCCGGGCTTTGAATTTTCCGGCAATGGCCCAGCGCGGACTACGCGATTTAAATCCCAGTTCGGCTTGCTGCGCCAGCGAATCAACCTTGAAAACCACGCCGTCAATGTCATAATCTATCGTTTCGCGGATGGATTCAATCTTATGGTAATAGGTGATCATTGCCTCGCCGCTGTGGCAACATTCGATCAACGGATTGACCCGGAAACCCCATTGCCGCAGGGCTTCCAAAAATTCATGATGAGTTTGAAAGTCGTAACCTTCGCACGAACCTAAAGCGTAACAGAAAAACTTTAATGGCCGTCGGGCGGTGATTTGAGGATCGAGCTGGCGGAGCGAACCGGCCGCCGAGTTGCGTGGATTGGCGAAGGGCGGCTTGCCTTCCTGCAATTGTTGTTTGTTCAGGCGCTGAAAATCTGCTTTGTCCATATAAACCTCGCCGCGCACTTCCAGCAGGGGTGGTATCGGTAAATTCGGTTGAAGTCGTAGTGGGATACTGCGGATAGTTTTCAGATTCTGGGTAATGTCTTCGCCGGTGATGCCGTCGCCGCGTGTCGAACCGGTAACAAACACGCCATTTTCATAGACCAGTTCGACTGCCAGACCGTCAATTTTCGGTTCGCAGACGAATTTAATTTCAGCCTCCGGCAAGCCTTTCATTACGCGTGTAAAAAATTCGCGGATTTCGCCTTCATCCATAGCATTGTCGAGACTTAGTAAGGGAATACGGTGGGTGATGGTCTTGAATTCGTCCAAAGGTTTGGCACCGACGCGCTGAGTGGGCGAATCCGCTGTTTTCAATTCTGGATAGGTCTCTTCTAATTTCTGTAGTTCGCGCATCAGGCGATCGTATTCGGCGTCGCTGATCGTAGGATTATCTAGAATGTAATAGTTATAGTTTGCCGCTTCGATTTGGCGACGGAGTTCGTTAATTTTAGCCTGAAATAAATCCACGAGCAAATTTACGGTCTGCTGGTTAAAATGGGAATCCTTTTATCATTCAACGAAAGATTAAAAAAAAAACCTCCCGGGGGTAACCGCCCAGGAGGTTGAAAAAAAAGATGTGTCGATTTTACTTTTTCTCGGCTTTGTCTTCCAGCAATTTCATAAACGGTTTGAAAAGGTCGATCGGCACCGGGAAAATCGTAGTTGAATTGTTCTCGGCGGCGACTTCGCGCAGGGTCTGCAGATAGCGGAGTTGGATGGTGATAGGTTCCTTGTTCATGATCTCGGCCGCCTGGGCGAGTTTGGTGGAAGCCTGGAATTCGCCTTCGGCGTTGATCACTTTGGCGCGGCGTTCGCGTTCGGCCTCGGCCTGCTTGGCCATGGCGCGCTGCATTTCCTGTGGCAGATCAACGTGCTTGATTTCGACCTGGGAAACCTTGATGCCCCACGGATCAGTATGCGTGTCGAGAATTGACTGCAGTTCGGCGTTGATTTTCTCGCGACTGGAAAGCAATTCATCAAGTTCAGCCTGTCCCAGAATACTGCGCAGGGTGGTCTGTGAAAGCTGGGAGGTGGCGTACAGATAGTCTTCGACTTCCACGACGGCTTTGGATGGTTCGACGACCCGGAAATAGACCACGGCATTGACCTTGACAGAGACATTGTCTTTGGTGATGATGTCCTGGGGCGGTACGTCCATTACGACAGTCCGCAGACTGACTTTGACCATATGATCTACTATGGGAATGATCAGAAAAATTCCCGGCCCTTTAGCATCGACTAAACGACCGAGACGAAAAATTACGCCGCGCTCATATTCCCGCAACACCCGTACGGCGCTAAAAAGCAGGAAAAGAACAAGTATAACCAGCGTTAACATTGGAACATTCATAATAACTCCTCTCTGATTGAATTAATTGTCATTTTTAATTACGCGTAAAACCATATGATCTAAGGCTACAACTCTGATATTTTCGCCTTTGGCGATCGGCTGGTCGGAAATCGCCTGCCAGTATTCACCGTGGACGATCACCATACCGGTTTTTCCGACTTCGGTAAGGGCGTGCCCGGTTTCGCCGATCAAGCCCTCTTTGCCGGTGGTTGGTTTACGTTGATGAGCCTTTAGCGCCAGCGTCAGCGAAACGATTACAAAAAGCGCGGTGAAAATTACGACCGGCAGAATGACTTTAAGTGAAACCGCCCGCAGAATATCGGGAGCCTGGTTCACATCAATCAACATCAGGGAACCCAGAGTCATGGCGACAATCCCTCCTATGGTTAACAGTCCGTAGCTGACGATCTTTACTTCTAAGATAAAAAGCACAATGCCGACGATGATAAGCGCCAGTCCGGCGTAATTGATCGGCAGTACCTGAAACGAGAAAAATGCCAAAATCAGAAAAATGGAGCCGAGCACGCCCGGGAAAATCGCGCCCGGATTGGAGAATTCAAAATAGAGTCCGTAGAATCCGAGCATAAGAAGAATGTAGGCCACGCTCGGATCGCTGATAATGTCCAGGATTTTGCGGTGAACTCCAATCGGCCGATGCCGGACGATGGCGTCTTTGGTGTTGAGCGTTTTTTCGCCGACCGGTAATTTGAAGGTTTTACCATCCAGGATTTCTAGGAGCTCATCAAAATTTCCGGCCATAGCGTCAATCACTTTCAGCCTGACGGCTTCATTTTCGGTAATGGAAACGCTTTCGCGTACGGCTTTTTCGGCCCATTCCTCGTTGCGGCCGCGCTCGCGTGCCAGACTGCGGATGTAAGCCACGGCGTCGTTGGTGGCTTTTTCCAGCATAGTTTTCGATCCGGCTGAATCGGGTTGAGCGCCGAAACCGCCGCCGCCAACATTGACCGGGTGCGCCGCGCCGATGTTTGTGCCAGGCGACATGACGGCAAAATGGGCTGCGGTGGCGATAAAAACTCCGGCTGAAGCGCATTGCGCGCCGCGCGGGCTGACGTAGACAATCACCGGAATTTCGGAGTTGAGTATATTCTTGATAATGTCGCGCATAGAGGTCATCAGCCCGCCGGGTGTGTCCATTTCGATGATCAGACACTGGACGTCTTCGTTCTGAGCTTTCTTCAGGTTTTCGCGCAGATAAGCGGCGGCCACCGGATTGATGACGCCGTCAATGTTCAACACCCAAATTTCTCCGGGTGCGGCCGACAGCAATCCGCAAATAATCAGGACGCCTGAAATAATTTTTGCGAAGAAGAATTTTTTCCACATACCTCTGGAAATATACTCCGTCCGGGGCTGAAACTCAAATGATTTTTATGGACGGAGCCGTTGCGTTTATTATGATTTGCTTTTGTTGGTTTTAGGGATAACGATCTGGACCCGAACCGGCTTCCCGGATGGATTTTCAGAAGGGAAGGCAACGGCCACATAATCACTGAATTCAGCGGTTATGAAGTAATCCAGGCTTTGACCCCGTAACATTTCCGGAATAAGCGGCAGAACCCAGAGTCCGTCGCGGTATTGCATGGTAAATTCTTTGTATAATGCGGCCGGATCGGTGCGCAGGAAGATTTTGACATTTTTCAAATGGCAGTCGCCCGGTTCGACCACACAGGTCAATTCAACGGGTTTATTTTGAATTAATGTCTTAGGGGGAATGTGGTAAATTCGCGGCAATGCACCGGCCCCAGACAACTGCAGAAATGCGAAAATGCACAATACTAAGTATCCGATGGCTCTCATAATAAGACGATATCGTTTAAACTGGTTTTATAAACTGTACAAATAACAAACTGATTTTTTTTATAAGAATATAGTAAAAATAATCTGCGGTCTCAGCATTCTCAGCGGTGAAAAATTTAAACTAGAACAGCACTGCTACCGATAAACCCAGACGATCTTCGGTGTATTTCTGAGATGTGCTGGTTTCAAAATACGGATAAAAATTTGACAGGTTGCCGAAGCCGCGTTGATAACTGCAACCTAAAATTATTGATTTATTGAGAATCGTCTCGATACCGGCGCCGATGACATGATAATATGCTTCGTCGTCTTCGGTTTCTTCATAAGGTGATTGGATCAGGCGGTAAGCCAGTCGGGTTGAAATGGATTTGCCGAACGGGATCGCCAGAGAGGCGCCAATATCGGTGGTGTTTTTCAGGTTCCAATAGAGCTCGCGATTGATCTCGTCTTCGGATTCAAGCAGATCCACCTCGGTTTTTTTCCACTTGTGGAAAATCAAATCCATGCCGAGGGAAATATTCGCCAGTTTTATCGCGAAGCTGGGGGCGATCTCCAGCGGATAACGGGACTTGTACTCGAAGTCCCAGGAATCAATATTGAGCGAATCATATGTATCGAAAAAGAAATCCTCTGTCGCTTCGCCGAGTTCGTGGATTGAGAGCGTGAGCGGCGTTGAAATCCGCAAACCGGCCTTATATTTTTCCGATTGGTAACACAATCCGAAATCGGCGTTGACTCCGGAGTAACTGGGACGGATGTCTTGGTTGTAAATCAATGAATTATAGATCATATAGTCTTCGGAGTCATAGTCGGTTTCATTGGCTTGGTAGATCCGTTCGCCGCTATAAATATTCAGCGATAAACCGACGTTTAGATTTTGCATGAATTCGGTCGCAGACGCCAGTTTGAAAACCTTGATCGAACCCGATTCTTTAATATTATATTCCAGTTTGGTGTCGAGGTTATAATCTTCGTAAGTGGCGATGGTGGAGCCTTTACTGTGAATCGAAGAGAGATAATAGGCCGCCGGAGAGAAGGAGGCTGCCAGAACGAAACTGCCCTGGTAGACCGGCAGTGGAAAGGCAAATCCGATATAATCCACATTGTATTCATCCGCCGAAGCTGAATATTGAGGATTAACTGCGCTGGTGTAGGAGGCCAAAACCGACTGTTTCCCGACGCTAATACTCTGGCCGGAGATAACCGCTTTCGGGCGTTTTATGTTGGTCAGAAAAGCCGGATTAGATTGCGTGGAGGAGATATCGGTGCCCAGCTGTGAATTGTTCAATAAGGTGAAGGCTGAAGCACCGAATCCGAACACGTTCCAGTAGGTTTGCATAACCTCTTCGTAGGTTTGCGCCAGACCGGAAGTGGCAATCAGGAGCCACAGCGTTGCCAGAATCGGAAGAGACTTGCGGAAAGCGTACATGGGTTACTCCTGCTTATTTCTTTTTTGCCGAACTGCCGGAAGCCTTCTGGGATGGGCGGCTGCCACTCGATCCGGACGAACCGGATGAAGATTTGTTGCCGGAGGAACTGCTGGATGAGGAATTGTTTGAAGAACTGGAGGACTGGTAGGAAGAGCTACTGGTAGAACTGCTGGAAGAATTGGACGATGTGTCATTGTTCGAGGAAGACTTGGTCTTGACCACGGTGGTTGTCGAACCGGATTTACGGGTAGAGGAGGCTTTAGATTTGCTGCGCGAGGAACTGGCGGCGGTGGTTATGATTGTGGTACGGGATGTGGAAGCCGGGACTAAAGTCGTCTGAAAGCCGACGATTGCTTCGCTACTGGCATTGCCCGTGGTTGGGCTCTGATCTTTCAGCAGGGCTTTAGCCGTGCCCACGCTGCTGGATTTGTTGACAGTCGTCTTACTACTGGCAGATGCGGCTGCACCGGCGCTGTTGGCTATCGGTAGGTAAGCCGCGCCGGCCTGAAAATCGGAACGACTGCCGCTGACGGTCGACTTGGGCAGGTATTCGGCTTTTTGCTGGGGTCTTCCGGATGAGACCACTTCGCCTCCGCCGGAATAATTCCAGGGACGGTACCAATATCCGTGGTGATGATGTCCGTAATAGCCTCCATAATAGCCATAATAACCGTAATAATAAGAATATGGGTAGTAACTACCGTACCAGGGATCGTAATAGTAGCTATTCCAGCCCCAGAAAGGATCGTAATACCAGGGATCGTAATAACCTAGATATGGAGAGCGATAACGATAGCCATGATAAAATGGCGAGTAGGCATTATAACCGAACCAGAGATGGCTGTTCATCGAATCCCATTGCCCGTCGCGGTAGCCCAGACGATATTCTGATAAAGAGGATGAATCGAAAGTATAACTGTCGTAGGTTTGTTCCTCCTGGAAAATGGTATCGGGCTCCGCCTGCTCATAAAATTCCTGACGGGCGATCGGTGCGGAGAATTGGGTATAACAACCGGAGATGGAGATGGCGGCCGTCATTAAAAAAAATTGGATTAATGCGTTCGCTTTCATGTTCCTTCCTTTGGTTTTGCTTTCATTTTTGGGTTTCATATTCACCTGTTTAGACCTTCCATGGGGTGGTTTTATTCCCTTTTTAAAAAGCCATAAGTTTGATGTATTCAATCAGCATTTGGTTAAATTTGACTCGTACCGTCGGTAAAAAGTTCCATGCGATCAATTAATCGTCCTTTTCAGGATTGCGGCCGTTGATGATTAAATTGGCGGGCAGCATCTGGATGCCGTATTTGGTTTCAAGGAGGCCGCGCACCAGGATGCGCCGGTTGCGCAGACCGGCTAAGCCTTCAAGTGGAATGGTCGTCCGGTTCCAACGCCCCGGCTGACAGTCGTAAAAAACTACCAATTCCTGCGCCGCGATTTCACCGGCTTTAGTCGAATAGAGCATTTGCAGGCGCAGGCTGTCGAATTTTTCATCTCGGAGAGGTTTCAGATCGATTTGGATCGCAGCCTTCTCGCCAGCTGTCAGAAAACCGTCGGCATTGGAATCGCGGAAGCGCATTCCGGCTGCAAAATCGCTGGCTTTTACCTGGGAGGTAGACGGCTGGAAGGAGCTTTGCTCCCATCTGGCATCCGGTAGAACTGTCACGAAAAATGTCTGGGAATCGAGGCCAGTCCGACCGTCTTCGATTGCGACGGTAAACTCGAAGCGGCCGGTATCGGTTGGCAGCCAGACCAATACTCCGGTGCGGGCAGACAGTTCGGCGTTTTCCGGAGCGGTAATTAAGAGATAGTTCAGTTTATCGAATAAATCAATTTCAACGGCCAGGATTCGGTAGAGATACAGTTCACCCTGCCTGACGGTCTCGACCGGATTGCTGACGATTTTCGGCGGATTGTTGGGTTCGGGTGGAGTTGCATTTTCGGAAACCTGACGCGGAGTGTTTTCGACGGGTGGAAAAGCTGATTTTCCGCGGGATTGCGGCGATTGTAGCATTTCGGCGTCCGGGAGGTGTTCCCATTGCAGGTTGGCGATTGTCAGATCGCCGCGGAAGAGTCCCTGATCGGCGAAAGGATTTTTTCGGCTGTATGGCGGGACGGAATTGCCGATATAGGTCACCTGTTGCCCGGTCGGCGACCAGCAAACCGCATAGCTAAGTTGTTTTAAATTTTGGGCTTCATTTGCAGATTGAATTATAATTGGAGCGGTAGTAGAGTCGGATAATTTGAAGCCGAAAGACTCTCCATTTGCACGGCTGGCGATTGCCCACTGACCACTCGGTGAGAGTGACCAGGAGAGAATCTGTTCATGAAATATTTTTATCACCTCGATTTTCAGGGCGTCGAAATCGGTTTGGTTGAGACGAATTTGTCCTTGTGGGCGGTTTTCCAGCCAAACGATCCCGTCCCGATCAGGCGTAACCAGCGGATAGTAATTGCTTCTCAGGTAGCTGGTTGTCAGAGTGCGTTGCCGGCCGGCATTCAGATCGTACAACCTGAGATTGGCATCAATGACACCCGAATAGAGAATCGTGTTGCCATCCGGCAGAAAAGTCGGGTAATTGCCGAAAATCGGTAATGGTGTGACTTTTTTCGTCACAATGTCGAGGAGGTGTATCTGGCGTGACAATCCCTGGCAGAAAACCACCTGGCGCTCATCCGGGGAAAAGGAAGGACAGAGCAGATCGTCATTGGCTCCGTAAATTTTTTGCGGCAGCCCACCGATAGTTGGCACCTGGTAAATGCCGTCCCAGAGATCGCCATCCAACCGACCACTGAAAATGATTTCCCGTCCGCCCGGCGCAAAACGCGGCTGGATTGGATTATTGGCCAGCAGGTTTGCGACCAGCACTTGTGGATTTTGGAACTTGAATTGCGGATTTTCGGTTGCCGGATGCCGCGTACAGGCGAGGCTTACAAGCGCCAGCCAACCGATATTCCAAATTTTGACTGTTTTCATCTGTTTGCGGTCTGATTGTTCAACAACTCGAAAAAGTTTAAGCTTCACAAGGTTGAGATTCAATAGAAATATTCATTATTTTTTCCGGCAGGGTGATTGCGATTACAAAGGCAGAAGCGTTTGGCGATTATTTTTATTAAAAAACAGACTGGTGATGTATATTAGCGTCGTGAAATTTACTTTTTTAAGGAAAATACGGAAATGGAGCTGGTTTTCCAGCGGTTGGATCGGGGCGCGCTATATCTACCGTGAAATGCTTTTCCCGTTTTTGCTGGCAATTGGGGTGGTGACCTTTATCCTGCTGGCAAATTTCTTGATCAGATCGGTCGACCGGCTGCTCGGCAAGGGGCTGCCGCTCGGCATCGTCTTTGAATTTTTATACCTTAATTTAGCCTGGATAATAGCGATGTCTGTGCCGATGGCGGTTTTAGTAGCGGCTCTGATGGCGTACGGACGTCTATCCGAGGATAATGAAATCACTGCCATGCGTGCGAGCGGGATCAGTTTTTTGACGATCCTGGGGCCGGGAATAATATTCGGGCTTTTGGTATCAATTGGGATGTTTTATTTTCATAACGACATTTTACCGGAGTTCAATCACCGGGCGCGTATACTGGCTGGCGATATCTATCGTAAGCGGCCGGGTCTGAACATTGAGCCGGGCTATTTCATCGATGATATTCCCGAGTACTCTATCTACGTTAAGAAAAAAGAAGGCGAAAGTCTGCGGGATATCACGATTTACAATAAAGATGCCCGTGACATTCAAACCACGATCTACGCCGACAGCGGTTTTATCGTCGTTGACGGCAATACTATCCTGTTTACGCTCTATCATGGTCAGACGCATGAGATCGATCTGCAGGGATTATCTGATTATCGTCTGATAGCTTTTGAGCGTCACCGGATTGCCATTCCGGTCGAAAATCTGATGCTGGAGCGGCGAGAAAATGCGCGTCGCGGCGACCGCGAAATGACAATCGCCATGATGCAGGCTGAGGTCGGTCGTTTTAAGAAGGAGTATGCCAAAACCGGCGAAAAGATCGTCGGATTAATTGTCAAAGAACTCGGCGACAGTGTCCGCATCGATATTAAAAATATTGAAAAAATCATCAAAGCCCGCCAGTCCGAAAACCTGAAAACGCTTACCCAGACGCAAGCTAACCGAAATAACCAAAAACTGACAATGCTTCAGAACCGTATTCGGGGAGAGTCCAGCCTGGCACAGAATTACAGAAAACAGATCGCCAAATATATGGTAGAGATTCACAAGAAATTTTCGATCCCGGTGGCCTGTATCATGTTTGTGCTGGTGGGAGCGCCATTGGGGGTCATGACCCGCCGGGGCGGAATTACCACAGCAGCAGTTCTGAGTATTCTTTTCTTTCTGATTTATTATGTCTTTCTGATCGGTGGTGAGGAGTTGGCGGATGCCCTGATCATTACACCTTTCTGGGGCATGTGGACGCCCAATCTGCTGATGCTGATAGTTGGCGTTTATCTGGTTCGATATGCCTCCACCGAGCAGCGCGCCCTCGATTTCGGTCGCCTGCCGCGCTTTTTACACCGCCGGTTGAAAAATCTCTATCGTAAAAATACATCCCTTAAAAGCAAGGAGAACTGATGCCCGGAACTAAACCATCCCGGAAAAAGGGCCGGAGCTTCATTCCGGTTGAATTGATAGAAAAGAAAAAAGCCGGACTGGAACACAGCATGGAGGAAATTCAGTATCTGATCGCGGCTTATGTCAGCGGCAAGATCGCCGACTACCAGATGGCGGCCTGGCTGATGGCGGTTAACTTTCAGGGCATGACAGATGCAGAGACGATTGCATTGGTGGATACTATGCTGCTGTCCGGCAAGACGATCGACTTAAGTCATATCAAACATTTCAAAGTTGATAAACACAGCACTGGTGGAGTTGGTGACAAGGTCAGCCTGATTCTGGCGCCGCTGGCCGCCGCCGCCGGGTGCGTCGTTCCGATGATTTCCGGGCGCGGCCTGGGACATTCCGGCGGGACGCTGGATAAATTGGAAAGTATTCCCGGTTTCGACGTCCATCTCAGCCGCCGCCGGTTTATTCATCTGACCGAAAAATACGGACTGGCGATGGGCGGGCAAACCAAGGAACTCGTGCCCGCCGACCGAAAAATGTACGCCCTGCGCGATGTCACCGGAACCGTCAAATCCATACCGCTGATTTGCGGCAGTATTCTCAGCAAGAAAATTGCGGAAGGTATCAATGGTTTAGTGCTGGATGTCAAGACCGGTAACGGCGCATTCCTGACCGACTATAACCAGAGCCGGCAATTGGCCAAACAGTTGAAAACAGTCGGCGAATATTTTGGGTTGCAGGTCAAAGCCGTCATTACGGATATGAATCAGCCGCTCGGTCGGGCGGTTGGTAACTGGCTGGAAGTTGTCGAATCCATCGAGACCATCCGAGGCTACGGTCCGTCCGACCTGACTGAGATTACGCTCTACCTGACGGCCTGGATGGCGGTGCTTTCCGGGATTGAACAGGATTTCGAGAAAGCCCGCGAGCATCTGAAAAAGCTGATCGCTTCCGGAGCCGCCTATGAAAAATTCCTGCAAATGGTGAAAATGCAGGGCGGCGACATTTCATTTATCGAAAATCCCGCCAAATATCCAAAGGCGGCTTGTATTGAACCGGTTAACGCCACCGCTTCCGGCTGGGTGAAAAGCATCGAAACCACCCGGATCGGCATGTGCGCTGTAGCGCTCGGCGCCGGACGGCAGACGTTAGATTCAGTCATTAAACCGGAAGTCGGTTTGATAATCAATAAGAAAATCGGTGATCGCGTCGAGGCCGGCGAACCGCTGGCTATCGTGCACGCCGCCGATCGGAAAACTCTGCGGCAGGCGCAGGTCATGCTCCGGCAAGCTTTCCAGATTGGCTCGGCGCCGGCGCCGCCGCCACCTTTATTTTATGAAACTTATTAACATACGCCGAAAATCGGCGGCTATTTTGATATTTTTTAGTTAAATTGCGCTTGTGTCTGTAACTAAAATAGCAGATTTGCATATGAGTAATCGTTATGAAAAATAGAAAGGAAAAACGGTTTCCGGGAATCCTGATTGCCGTCGAGGGTCTCGATGGTTCCGGTAAATCCACGCAACTTTATTTGGTAAAACGCTGGCTCGAGCTCAGCGGCCACCACGTCTATATGACGGAGTGGAATTCCTCGGAAATGGTGCGGCAGGCGATCAGGCGCGGTAAGAAAAAGAATCTGCTGACTCCTACGACCTTCAGTTTGGTGCATGCCGTCGATTTTGCCGATCGTTATAATCGCCAGATCCGGCCGCTGCTCGAAACCGGATATATCGCTCTGGCCGACCGCTATATCTTCACGGCATTTGCGCGCGATGGGGTGCGCGGTTGTTCGAGCGCCTGGTTGCGGAACCTGTATAGTTTTGCGATAATTCCCGACCTTACTTTCTACTTTAAACTGCCTTCGGAAACCGCGATCGAGCGCATTCTGTCCAACCGTCCCAAAATCAAATATTATGAAGCCGGTATGGACCTCAATCTTCATCCTGAAGTTTACGAGAGCTTCCGCCTTTATCAGACCCGTATCGGCGCCGAATACGACCGGATGAGCCGGGAATTTAATTTCATCGAAATTGACGCTACCCTGCCGATCGAAGTACAGCAGGAGATGATCCGCAGTATCATTTTCAGCCGGATTAACCTGGCTTCATACCGGAACGGAGGGAGCCTTGAATAAACGTTTTTATATTGAAGCGCTTCCCAAATGCGACATCAGTAATCTGACCGGAAAACTGATCGTGCTGGAAGGTTCGGACGGTTCCGGCCGCACGACCCAGATCACGCGGGTGAAAAGCTGGCTTGAAAATAAAGGCTATGCCGTGGTGAACTGCGAACTGGCGCGCTCGCAATTAGTCGGTCCGGAACTGGAATTAGCCCGCCGGGGTAATGTTCTGGGACCTACGACTCTGTCCTTATTCTATGCGACTGATTTCATGGATGTGTTCGAGAATGTCATCATCCCGGCTCTGCGGGCGGGTTTTATCGTGCTGGCCGACCGCTATTTTTATACGTTGATGGCCCGCGACCTGGTGCGGGGAGCCGATCCCGAATGGGTTCGCAAAATCTATGGCGTCACTCTGGTTCCCGACCTGGTATTTTATCTGAATGTCACCCCGCGCCGGTTGCTCGAACGCCGCTGGCAGAAAGCCACCGTGATGGATTACTGGGAATCCGGCATGGATATGGGCTTAAGCCGCGATTGGGTGCAGAGTTTCCTGATTTACCAGCAACGCCTGCGCAAGGTCTTTCTGAATCTGCAAAAAACCTACGGCTTCACAGTCGTCAATGGCAATAAATCGGTTAGTGCGATAACCGGCGATATTATCGCCCAGATCGAATCGCTGTTGAATACGTCGGTCTGAGATTTAGTCAGCGGGTTTAAAGTTCCGGGTTTCCCACCAATTCAGGATCTGTACAATAAAGTGTGTCAAAGTTAGGGTACCCCGGTTTCCGAATGAAAGGCTACTTAAAAACCAAAATGCTCCAGCGGGAGTGAAAATTGGTTTTATGAAAATGACGATCGTCTGATCCGGCAGTCGCCGGATTTCGCTGCGCTCAGCGATTAAATGACTACTGAATGACAATTAAATAACCATACATGACGCCGCGCAGCGGCTAATGATCCGTCGAAAGCCGGACTTCGCTGCTCTCAGCAATAAATGACCATCGTAATCATCACTTGACTTTGGACTGGCGGGGTCGTAGTTTATCGCCGGTAAGAAAATGTCATTCATGCGGCACAGAGCGCCTGTTTTAATCGTACCGTCAGTATTAATGCTGCTGCTGGCGATGTCATGTAAGGAATGCCCGACCGAACCAAAGGAAGATCTTAGTATTAGTCTGGAACTTCTTCACAGCGACTGCGTCTCGGCCTTGCTGAAAGTCAGTATGGATACCGACAGCCTGAAGTATAACAGTTTTCTGCTGGAAAACAGGGGTGATACGGTCGGGGAGTATAGTTTTCATGGTCCGGATACGGTCATGTGGTTGACTAATCTGTCGGCCAATACGGAATATTCCCTGATTGCTTTCAGCCTGAAAAACGGTGAAAAACAGGAATGCTCCGATACTGTGCGATTCACCACTATGGCACCGAGCACCAAGCAATTTACGACCGAAGTCTCCTGGTTTAACACCAGTTACTGTGTAATCCATGATGTCTGTCTGTTCGATGAGAACAACATCTGGGCTGGCGGTGATATTGAGTACAATCATAAGACATATCGATTTTGCTTTTATAATGGAACAGAGTGGCTTCCATTGAAATCATCCCAGACGATGCCAGCGATAGTTGGTATGTACGCTTTTAATGAACAGGATATCTGGGTATCGGGATGTATTCCCTATCATTATAAAGATAGTGTCTGGACACACTATGATTTGTGGGATATGGGAGTATTACCGTCAGACAGATGGATTGGAGTTTTCCAGATCTGGGGTTCAGCACCGGATGACGTCTATTTCGCGGGTGACTCCGGAGCGGTCGTGCATTACGACGGCCAGAATTTCAGCGTCATGGAAACCGGCACAAAACTCTACATCAAGGATATTGATGGCGATGACTATGGTAATGCGGCTATCCTGGCTTATGACCAATCCGGCTTTGAAACTCAGGTACTGGTCTTACGAAACGGACAATGGCAGGATATAATTCATTCTTATGATGTATGGGGTGATCTTTCAAAAAACGATTGTGGCTACATGTGGTGTCTGGATGTTTTTGATGGTTTTGTTTATGCCATGTCATGGCAGGGATTAATCAAATATCATATTGCTACTGATAAATACACAGTAGTAAGTGCAGAAATCGATGCCAATGATATTGATGTTGCTGATCATAATGATATCATGGCATTTTCAATGAATGATATCAACTACTACAATGGCTTGGGATGGACAGAGATCATTGAAGATGAAGGTTTATATTACTGTGGGCGTTATAATGGGAGCATCGGCTGTATGGCCGGCTTCAGTTTTTGCGTTGTCAGACTTAAGTAAAAAGGAGTCTGAAAATGAAGAAGAATTTTAACTAAGCCAGATAAACCAGTTTTCAGGGCTGATTTATCGAGACCAACTTGGTTTCCTGAAGTATAAGATGCTCCAACGTTGTTGGAGCATTCCAGTATAGCAGGAGTTTTATTGTGGAAAGACGGCCACCTGTTCCAGTTCCAGGTGTTCCAGCAGGTGTTCGTAGAGCAGGGCAGCGGTCAGGAGATATTCGGCGAAATCCGGGTCGGCGTCCGGGCGCCGGGCAATCTGGTTTCTGTAGGTATGCGATAGTTCTGGGAAAATATTCTGAATTTGGGACTTGGTGATGATCTGCTCGGTAGAGGCCGCCGAAGCGTTTATCAGCCGGGCGAGCGCCAGTCCGGCGTCGCTAAATGTCAGCACTTTTTCAGGCAGTTGAAGCCACTGCAGGCGTTCGAACTCGGCGCTCAGATGGTCGCGTAGCGCGATGATTTCGCCTGTTTCCGGCGGGTCGTTTTTGATATATTTATGAGTCAGGGCGATGACGCCGCAGGGCAGGGTCAGAATGAATTCCGGCTGACACCGCTTGATTGTTATGAAACGCAATTGCACTTCTCCGGCCACGACCGCCAGACACTCCGGCGGCAGATTGATGACCTGATTCTGCATCTGAGCGAATTCTGCGGCGAAGTCCAGGATTTCAATGGTTGGCAGTTCGAGTTTCTTGAGGAAAAGGCGCAGTAATAATAACATTTCCGCATTGGCCAGGTCGGCTGCGGCCGTAATTCGGACAAGCTTGGCTGAATGATTTTCGATCAATGCCAGCAGTTCGCCGAAAACCCGCTCGACCGATGCAAAACCGTTCGAATCTTCCTGATTGGGTAATGGCGCCCTCAATAAATGTAGGGTGACTTTTTTCTGTAAAACCGGTTCGGATGGTCTGTCGGTATCCGTGACGGTCAGATATGTAGAGACCGGGCTGAGGTGAATGCGGGCGTTGATCATAGCTTTCCTGGATTGAAATTTTGTATGGATTGTGGACGAAAAGCGATTTCATGTCCGAACTCGGCTTTGAAAAGGTCGGCTTTGCGTTCGGCGGCGGTGATTTCATTGCGCAGTTCGCCGTAATGATATACCCGGAAGACTACCAGATGCGCTTCGAGGCTGATTTTAATATCAGAGACCAGACTGCGATGACTGCGATCGAGTCCGTCGGCGATTCTGAGGAAAGCCGCCAGTCTGCGCACGATGGTCGCGGCTTCCGGCGTCAGAGTGGCATAATGCCGGTGATTTGGTGAGGGGAATGCTTTACGGTGATAACGGGCGACGTTGGCAATGATGACAGTTTCAGTCGGATTAAAACCCGGCAAGCCGTTTTCCAGGATCATCTTCAGGCTGTTTTTATGATGTTCGTCGTTGTTTCCACGGCTGTAGCCGATGTCGTGCAACAGCGCGGCGGCTTCCATCAGGCTCCGTTCATTGGCTGACAAACCATGCCAGGGAGCAAGTTCGTCGAACAGTTGCAGGGCTAATTTGGCGACCTGATTGGAGTGAAACGGCTCCGGATCGTATCTTAGTTGCAGGTTTTTGACGGCGGACAGACGGTTGGATGAAGTCATGATTTCCCCGTTTTGGCTTTGGTCGCTTGTGCCGCTAAGCGGATTTGGACGGCCGGGCTATGCAGTTCGCGCAGGGCGTCGGCGGCAATCCAATTCGCTGCCCGTGAATCGAGAAGCAGGATTTTCAGGGAAATGTCAATAGCGCGGCGGTTAAGCGCCAGGTTGCGCTTTCCGATCTGCCGCACCGCCCAATTGACCGCTTTTTTAACGAAATTGCGCTGATCGGTTGCGCCTTCAATCAGTAACGGGAAAAACGGGTCGAAGCGCTCGTCGCCGGCTTTCTTATCGCTGACCGCCAGGCGCGCCATGAGCACAAAGCCGGCCCGGCGGACGAATTCCTCCGGACGACGGCTCCAATCTAATGCTATTTGCCAGGCGTCCGGCAGTTTTTCGAACAGGTTCATGCAGCATTGATCGCAAATCTCCCAGTCATTGAAAGCCGCCACCCATTTTTCCAGCAGGTCGCCAGACATTTTAGGCGGTTCGGCAATCATGGTAGCCAGGATGCGCGTTTCGCGGTAACCGTATTCCCAGAGCTGCAGAGCCAGTTCCTGATTACGCCGGGTGCGTTTGGCGATCTCCCGCAGAATGGGGACTCTGACGCCGTAATTGCGTTCAGGCGCAATGCCGCAGGAAGCCATGCCGGCGATCGCGTCGGGATTGGCGTGGGATTGCAGTTCAGTTATAATTTCGTTGAATGTCATGAGCAGACCGTTTGACGATAAGCAAAAATTCCGATGTAAGGCAAGGAAAATTTAAACGGTATGTTGTATATTCCGGCATGAAAATTTTTATGACAGAGTGCGGGAATGGAAATTAGCGGACGAATTGTGCTCGTCAGCGGTGACATTGCGCGGGTGAAGTGCGACGCCGTCGTGAACGCTGCCAATCACACGCTTTTCGGCGGCGGCGGGGTGGATGGTGCTATTCACCGGGCCGCCGGCCCGCAATTGCTGGAGGAATGCCGCCGGATTCGCGCGACCCAATTACCGGACGGTTTACCGACCGGAGAGGCCATTGTGACGGCGGGATACAATCTTCCGGCGCGTTTTGTGATTCATACCGTCGGACCGGTTTGGCGAGGCGGGCAACGCGGTGAAGCTGAATTGCTGGCGAATTGTTACCGGAATGTGCTGCGCATGGCGGACGAGCAAAAGTTCGACACGATCGCGATCCCGGCCATCAGCACCGGCGCCTACGGCTTTCCACTCGAAACAGCCGCTGAAATCGCGCTGAGCGTTATCTGCCGGCATTTAACCCGCAATGAGTTTCCGCGATTGGTGAAATGTGTGCTGATCGGCGGGCATCTTGCGGTTTACCGGAAAATATTAGATAGGACTGATTTATCCTGCGACCCACGCGAGGCAGAGACTTAGTTTAAATGAAGTCGGACAGGCATATTGTGCGCGGGCATTTTTTTTTGTAATCTTTAGTGTTTTAATACAGGAGAAATGATTTATGTTTCCCGCGGTTAACCCGACTACGACCTCAGCCTGGCAGAAATTAGAGTCGCATTTTTCGCACATGCGGAACAGTTCCCTGAAAGAGATGTTCGCCGAAGATCAGGATCGTTTCCGCCGCTTTTCGATTGCATTAAAGCTTGATGGTGATGGACGGGACGAGATTTTTTTCGATTACAGCAAGAATCTAATTTCCATCGAAACCAGGCAATTGTTGATTGAGCTGGCGCAGGAATGTGGCCTGCCGGAGGCGATCGAACAAATGTTTAGCGGTGAACCGATCAACGCGACCGAGAAACGAGCGGTTTTGCATACGGCCTTGCGCAATCGAAGCAGTGAGCCGATCACGGTCAATAACCGGGACGTTATGCCGGAAGTCAGGTCTGAACTGGAGAAAATGCGTATTTTTGCGGCCAAAGTCATTAGTGGCGGATGGCGCGGTTATAGCGGTCAACCGATCACTGACATCGTCAATATCGGCATTGGCGGCAGCGATCTCGGGCCGGCGATGGTGACCGAAGCCCTGAAACCGTATCATCGGCCGCATCTTAAAAGTCATTTTGTGTCAAACGTGGATGGTACGGATATCGCCGAAACTTTGAAACGACTCAATCCTGAGACGACGCTGTTTATCATTGCTTCTAAAACCTTCACGACACAGGAGACCATGACCAACGCGGGGACGGCGCGCAGTTGGTTCCTGGAAAAGGCGCGTAAGACGCAATTCGTCAAATCACATTTCGTAGCCGTTTCCACCAACCGCGAGAAGGTCGCCGAATTCGGCATTGATCCGGAGAATATGTTCGTTTTCTGGGATTGGGTCGGCGGACGCTATTCGCTCTGGTCGGCCATCGGTTTGTCGATCATTCTGGCCGTAGGTTTTGAAAATTTCGAAGAATTATTGACTGGCGCGCATGTCATGGATCGCCATTTCCGCGAAGTGCCTTTCGAGCGCAATATCCCGGTGATTATGGCCTTGCTGGGGATTTGGTATAACAATTTTTTCGGGGCGGAGACCCTGGCGATATTACCGTATGACCAATATCTGCGGCGTTTGCCGGCTTATCTGCAACAGGCCGATATGGAGAGCAACGGCAAACGCGTGGATCGCAACGGCCGGGTCGTATCTTACCAGACCGGGCCGATCGTGTGGGGCGAACCGGGAACCAACGGACAACACGCCTTTTATCAGTTGATTCATCAAGGGACAAAATTGATCCCATGTGACTTTTTAGCGCCGGCGGTTTCGCAAAACCCGGTTGGTGAACATCATACTATCCTTCTCTCAAATTTCTTTGCCCAGACCGAGGCCTTGATGAATGGAAAAAGTCCCGATGAAGTTGTCAGGGAGTTGCAGTCGAGAGGAATTGACGATACGATGATTAGGCGTTTGTTACCTTTCCGGATTTTCCCGGGAAATAAACCGACCAATTCCATTTTATACAAAAAACTAACGCCTCGGACATTGGGCGCATTGATCGCGATGTATGAGCACAAGATTTTCACACAGGGCCTAATCTGGAATATTTTCAGCTTCGATCAGTGGGGTGTGGAACTCGGCAAGCAGTTAGCCGGTCGAATTCTGCCGGAGCTGGCGGATAACCAGCCGGTCAAAGCTCACGACGCTTCAACCAATGGAATCATTAATATTTACAAAAATTGGAGAGGTTGAATATATGATTGAGTGGATCAGCCAATTCAAACCGGTCACCCAGGCGCTCCTGGCGACCTGTTTTACCTGGTCAATGACGGCCGCCGGGGCCGGTGTGGTGTTGTTATTCAAGAATGTCAATCAGCGCGTTCTGAACACAATGCTCGGTTTTGCTGCCGGGATAATGATCGCGGCCAGCTACTGGTCCCTGCTGGCTCCGGCGATCGAAATGGCGGAAAACAATGGTACGCCGGCCTGGATTCCGGCAGTGACCGGATTTCTGCTGGGGGGTGTTTTTCTGAAATTGATCGATCGCGTGTTGCCACATCTGCATCTCGGTCTGCCGATTGAAGACGCTGAAGGGCCGAAGACGCACTGGAAGCGAACCGTTCTGCTGGTGTTGGCCGTTACGATCCATAATATTCCGGAAGGGTTGGCGGTCGGAGTGGCGTTTGGGGCGACGGCGGCCGGTTTGCCATCCGCCAATCTGGCCGGGGCCATAGCCCTGGCGATAGGCATTGGGATTCAGAACTTTCCGGAAGGGACGGCGGTTTCCGTACCGCTGCGTCGGGAAGGGCTTACGCTTGGCAAGAGTTTTTTCCTGGGTCAGCTGTCCGGATTTGTGGAAGTAATTGCCGGAGTCATGGGCGCATATCTGGTGCTGATGAGCCAGACGATATTGCCATATGCCCTGTCATTTGCAGCTGGCGCCATGATCTACGTCGTTGTTGAGGAGCTGATTCCGGAATCTCAGAAAGACGTTAATCCGGATACAGCTACCCTGGGCGCGATGCTGGGTTTTGCGGTTATGATGCTGCTGGATGTAGCCCTGGGATGAAAATGACTGATCAAAAGAAGCAGGCGTTAAAAAATTTACAGAAGATTCCGGGCGTCGGGACGTCAATCGCCGCCGACCTGTACAGCATTGGCATCCGGAAAATTGATGATCTGAAAGGAAATGATCCGGAAGCGCTGTATGCGCGGATTTGCCGGCGGCAGGGCTGTATTGTCGATCGCTGTTTACTCTACGTTATGCGCTGTGCGGTTTATTATGCGACTGAAACTGATTTTGATCCGGAATTATTGAAGTGGTGGAATTGGAAAGATTCTAAAAAATAATTTCTGTGTGTGAATCGTCACAGACTCTTTTTTCTGATAGCTTACATTTAGATGAGAGAGTTGAAAAAAGCATCTGAATGCGAACTAAAAAAGAAAAATCAATCCAATCAGACAATCAACAGATAAACATGGAGGAAAAAATGCGAAAAATCCCTGCGATTTTAATTATTGCGATGCTGATCGTTTCATCAGTCTGGGCGGGTAATACCGATCAGGCGATCAAGCGGGTCCAATGGAGCCGCGAAATGACGGCTAAATTAACCACCGCCGATAAAACTGAACAATCGGTTTCCAGACTGGTAGCGCCGAATCAAAAAAGCGAGAATGAGATCCGGCGGATACGTAAAACACATGAAATTCGCCATCAGTCGGCAGAGAAATCATTGAAGACAGTTGATTGGTTTAAATTGGAATCTTTGGAAAAATCAATCTCACCAGTTAAAGGTTTGGTGCAAAACGATACTTTGTTGATCGGACCGGACGGAATACCGGACACGGTATCATACGTTGTCGGTGAAAATGTCACCCTTGCGATTGTTACCGGGACGGACACCGCGGTTGTCAATTTTTTTGTAGATAATGGCGACAGCATTTACACACCCGGCAACGAATTGATGATGGATGATAAAGAACTGGTTGATGTTAAGCTCTGGGACGGGGTTGAATTTGATGAATCCCCGGCCGGTGACGGGATATTTGTAGCCACGCTGAATACCTTATCATTGGGAGATGGCCCGGGACCGATTTTTGCTGTCCAGAATGCGATCGTCTTTCTCGACGTGTACTGGATGAACTCCATGCTAAATAATTATGGCGTGGCCTATGTTGGCGCCCCGGACGAAAATACCAGCATATCCGGTATGGTTATAACTGTTGATGAATTTGGGACGCGGTATCCGGCTGTTAATGTTGTGGTCATCGCCGTAAGGCCTGATTCTATGAATGACCAGAAAACCGGATTCCTGACCAAAACGGATGTGAATGGTGAATATTGCATTCAGATACCGGATGGATTCAGAGGACAATATCAGGTGTTTGCCCATGATGTCTGGCAGCAATATCCCGGCATGTTGGCGGATCCGCCCAATTATATGCTGGATGTCTGGGGCGATATCCCGGGGGTCAATTTTACTCTGATGGTCGGCAATGAATTAATTTACGGATTTGTAAAAGATGAAAAAGGTGTCGGGATTCAGGATGTGCCGGTATTTGCCGAAAGTGGCGCTCAATACCTCGAAACACTTACTGACAGCCAGGGTTATTATGAATTTCATGTCAATTCCGGCTGGTGGTGGGTAGATGTCGATTACGATTTCGTCGACGGGCAGTATATGCATGGCGAAGGGCACGATCTGGAGGTCGTCCAGGGCGGTAATCATCAAGCTGACTTTGCATTATATGTATTGAATGAATACTTCACCGGGCATGTTACCCGGATAGACGGCTCCCCGGTTGCCGGAGTAGACGTTTATACCGACATCTGGATTGGCGATCAGGGATTCTTTAATTCCACAAAGACGGATGTCAATGGCGACTATGCTCTGGGTGTCTCTGCGGCATTACAGGGAGTTGTTAACTCAGATGAATATGGATATGTGGATACTTCATCTTATTATCTGAGCGCCTGGTATGACAATGCGATTATCAATCCATGGGGTTATGAAAGATTGTATGCTCCCCGCTCCGGTTTGGATTTTACGGTGATAATTCCGGACGCCTATTTAAGCGGAACAATTTATAATGCCAATGATAATACCGGCCTGTACGACGCCGGAGTCCACGCGTATATAATCAATGAGACCGGCGGTCTGGATTACTGGGCTTTTTCAGATGAAAACGGCCATTATGAAATTCCTTTGGTCGGTGGGATGCCGCCCAATGGTAATTTCTGGAATATCGAAGTGTTCTGGCCCTGGGAATGGACGCCTTCAGTTCACGATTCGATCAATGTCATTTCAGGCAATCATTATAATCGTGACTATTATATTCAGCCGCCGGTTACGGAAGGCTTTATTTCAGGCTATGTATATAATAGCGATGGGGTCGGCATTGTCAATGCCAAGGTCGAGGTTTACGGGCCGCAGTATTATGAAGTCTATACGGATGGCAGCGGCTTTTTCTCGGTCAGCCATCTGACTTTTGGTACTTATAATTTGACGGCATACGCGGATGGTTACGATCCTTATAATATTTATGATGTCTGGGTTGGGCCGGATCCGGTCTATCTGGAATTCTGGATGGGTTCAATCGTCGGCAACCTGACAATCAATGGTCATATCCGCGACGCCGCTACCACCACTCCGATATCATCTGCCCTCTTAATGGCCTTTAACTGGGATTATTACGATCCCTACACGCTCTTTGTGGATTCGACCGGTTACTACGAACTCAAGGTGAAAGCCGGTAATTACGACTTCATGGTCGGTGCTAATGGGTACTGGAAGCAATCTTTATACGGTTTGTATATTACTGCTGACACCACGCTTGACTTCAATCTCGCAACCGCCACGACGGCAATATCTGACACTCTTTTTGGAAGTGTCATAGACGATGCCGGAAACGCTCTGCGGAAGGTGTTTGCGATCTTTGAATCGGATACTTATATCGGTTACACCTACACCGATTTTTATGGCGAGTATCAGATCGGACTTCCGAATGGATATTATAATGCCACCTATTCTAAAAATGGATTCAACACGGAATGGCGTAGCTTTGATTTTCCGTCCGGCCATCCCGGCGATCCGATTATGCTCTTCTCTACCAATTATGTCTTTGGACCGCAGATCGTGGCGATCGAAGATGTGCCGGAAGATCAGGGCAAACAGGTTCGTCTGACCTGGAAACGGGCTGAAGGATTGGTGGGGGCTGTCAGTGAATACCATATCTATCGGGCGGTGGAACGTTTCAGCGGCCCGGAAGCCACGCCGGAAACGCCGTACGAATGGGATTATGTCATGACCGTACCCGTGAATCCGCAAATGGATCATTACAACGTCGTAGTACCGACCCTCTATGATAAAGTCGGCGATAACGTTTACTGGAGCGGCTTCATGGTCTGCGCAATCGGTTGGGATTTCTGGTCGTACTGGAATTCCAACATAATGGCCGGCTGGTCAGAAGACAATCTGGCTCCGGAAATCCCGAAAAACCTCGCCGGATCGGTCAATCCCGGAAACATTACGGTTACCTGGGATGAGGTTACCAGCGAACCGGTGAAGTACTATTCGGTTTATCGCAAGGTTGGTGCAAGCGAGATGACATTGCTAGCTTATACTACCGAGACCGAATACGTCGATAACACGGCTACTGTCGCGGCTGATTATCAGTATGCGATCAGTGCCACCGATTATGGTATGAACGAATCACCCATAACCGAACCGATCAATCTGTCTCTGACATCTATTACCAGTGGAAGGGCGCTCCCGACCGAATTCGGATTAGCCCAGAATTTTCCGAATCCTTTCAATCCGGTGACAACCATTGAAATTGCCTTGCCGAAAACCAGTATGGCAACTCTGACGATTTATAACCTGATGGGACAAGTGATCAGAGAATTTAATTCTGGCACTTTATCCGCCGGTTATCACACTTTCGTCTGGGATGCCTGCAATCAGTCCGGAGCACGGGTTGGCAGTGGTATTTATATTTATACTCTGACAGCCGGTGATTTCACACAGACCAAAAAGATGATACTTATGCGGTAAATAATATCCCTAAGTATTTCTTTATGTTATTGGGGGCGATTTTCGATCGCCCCCTTTATTTTATTGGGTGATGAGTATGATTCCGAATTCAGACAGTGCCCGGTCAATCTCATTGATCGGGAGTCAGTGAAAACAAGACGATAACCTGATTATTATTTTGTCGAGCCGGGGGTGGCTTTTTTCTTTTTTTGCATGCGCTCATGCAATTCAGGATAAAGTTTGGCAATGCAGTCCGGACAGATACCGTGGCTGAATTCAGCTTCGGTGTGCTGTTTGACGTATTCCTCTACGTTCTGCCAGTAGCCCTGATCGTCGCGGATTTTTTTACAATGTGCACAAATCGGTAGTAAGCCATGCAGAGTTTTTACCTCAGCCATGGCTTTCTGCAGATCAACGATCAATTTTTCTCTTTCAACTTCAGCCTGTTTACGTCTGGTAATATCATGAAAAATGATTGATTTTCCGGAATAACCGGAAACTTCCGGGTCCAGTAGATTAGCCCGGATTTCAAAATAGCGGGCTTCATTGTCAAAGTTTAATGGAACCTCATCGACAGTTTCTTGCTCTCTTCCCTGGATATGGGCTAATTCGGGTATCCGATGCGCCAGATCAGCAATACTTACCCCGATAAGGGAAGAAAGTTTTTGGTTTATAATCTTTTGAATTGATGGATTAGCATCCACGATACGATTTTCGGCATCCAGAATCAGCAATCCATCTCTTATGTTATCAAAAATCTGACTGCGGGCGATGGGTACGAGTTTGAACAGATTGAAACGTAAAAGACTCCAGCTGACTAAAATGCCGGAAATGGCGAAGGCTGGCGGGCTTAAATCCAGGCCTTCGATTGGACTCAATCCCACGAGAGAAATCACATTGCCTATGAATGGAATTAAGGCCGCTAAAATAACCAGCAGATATTGCATCCGGTAGATTGCATTAATTTGATAAAACGATCTGATGAGTATAACAAATCCCACTAAAAAAGTCAGATAGCTGTAGCCAATAACGAACAACCAGAAAAATACGCCATGTTCGTAAATTCCCAGATTGGAAACGGGACTGATGGTTAGTCCTGTCCAGATTAAATTATGGAATTCGTTGGTAAATGCCAGCAAATTGGTCAAAATGGGAATAATCAATAACGTCAGGAGTATTTTTTGGTTCGACAAACGAGGCTGTTGACTGTACTCGTAAGCAAAGAGTAAGAAGAAAGGCCCAACGGTTGTCGTTCCCAGATAGGCGATTTTACTCCAGAAAAATTTCAGGGGAATGGTCATAGCGGCCGATTCAAGCGCAATGCCAAAGGTCCAAACCGCGGTGGAAATTTCCAAATAAAATAGCCAGAGGACTCCCCGGGTGGATCTCCTACGCCAAATAGCCACCGCAGTAATTCCTGCCACGATCACTGTGAAAAAAAGTAAATTGCTGAGGTTTTGAAAATCGTACTGCATGAATAATTTCTGAAAACCGCCCGAATATAGTAAAAAATTCTGGATATTCATATTTGAACAGTGAGTTCACGGCAAAATATCGAAACAAGAACCCGTCCGGTTTTCAGGAGGACTGGGAAACCGGACGGGGGAGGACTGAGGAGAGGGGATGTATGGGTATATTAATCGTTGACGGTTGAGGCGATCATTTTCTTTTCATCATCGGAGAAGATTTTGTCGGTATCGAGGACGATCAGGAGGCGGCTGTCGGAGAGTTTGGTAATGCCCTCGATGTAGCGGGAATCGACTTCGGACTTGACCATATCGGGAGTCGGTTCGATGGCATCGACGGGGATGCGCAGGACTTCGGTGACGGCGTCAACCGCCAGCCCGACGGTCTGGCCGCTGTTTTCGATGACGACGATCCGGTTTTCTTTGGTATGACTTTCCAGTGGAGGCATCTCGAAGCGTTTCCGGAGATCGATGACGGGGACGATATTGCCTCTGAGGTTGATGACACCTTCGACAAACTTGGGTGATTTGGGGATTTTGGTAATGTCCACCCGGCGATTAATGTCATGGACTTTGTAGATATCGAGTCCGAAATTTTCATCTCCGAGACGGAAGCAGACGAGTTGTCTGATTTCCGAGCGTTGGTTTTTTTCTTGACTGACTTGTTCTTTCATAGTTAGTTCCTTTTGTTTGGGGGTTGTGCCGGTAAGCGTGAGCCTACCGGCACAATCGAGGATGTGTTATACTTTAAATTGCCCGACTAATTCCCCCAGAGCTTTGACTTCGCGGTTGAGTTCTTCGGAGGAGGCGGCCAGTTCCTGGGCGCTGGAGGCGGCTTCCTTAGCGACAGTTGAGACGGTCTCGACGTTTTTGGAGATTTCTTCGGCTCCGGAGCTCTGTTCGTCAGCGGCAGAGGCGACCTGAGCGATGGCCTGGTTGACATTTTTCACCAGTTGAGAAATCTTTTCCAGAGCCTCGCCGGCTTTGGCAGCGACCTGCTGTCCGTCTTTGGAATGATCGGCGACCTTGTTCATGGCCTGTACCGATTCGCGTACGGCGCCTTGAATGGATTTGATTTGTTCGCCGATTTCAGCGGTAGCCTTGACGGTGCGTTCAGCGAGTTTGCGGACTTCGTCGGCGACGACGGCGAAACCGCGACCGGCTTCCCCGGCACGGGCGGCTTCGATATTGGCGTTGAGGGCTAGCAGATTGGTCTGGTCGGCGATGTCGTCGATGACCTGGATGACCTTGCCGATTTCGGAGGAACGCTGTTCCAGAGTGGCAATCTGTTCGGAAGCCTTAATGGTAATATTAGCGACATTTTCGATTCCGGCGATTGTTTCCTGAACCGTGGAAGTGCCGTCTTCGGCCGCTTTATTGGCCTGATTGGCATTGTCCTGGGTCTCGTTGGCGTTCTTGCTGGATTCGAGGATCATGGCGCTCATCTGTTCCATGGAAGTGGCAATTTCGGAGAGTTGGGACTGCTGCTCTTCGGCGCCGGAAGCCATCTGCTCGGAGGCGGAGGAAATTTCCTCGGAAGCATTGCCAACCTGATCGATACTTACCTTGACCTGTTTAACAAGACCATGAATTTTTTCGACGAAAACGTTGAACCATTTGGTCAGTTCGCCGACTTCATCTTTATTGTTGTAATTAATGCGCACGGTCAGATCGCCTTCACCCTGAGCAATATCCTTGAGCATTTCAGTGACTTTTTTTATCGGAGAAACAACAAATTTATTCAGAGAGTTGATTACTACAATTCCCATTAATAAACCAATAGCTAAAAACAGTATTGCCATTATTCTATTTGAGGCATACTGTTTGACAGAGCCGGTTTTTAAATCCTCTGCATATTGGACATTTAGTTCCTGAAGTTGATTGATATATTCTCGCATTATTTCAAATTTTTCTTTACCCTCGCCCAAACTGAGTTCCAGAGCTGCCTGGCGACTTTCCGGGGAATCTTGCTGATGAGCAGAAATGATATTCTGAGTAACTGATAACCACTCTTTCCGGGCTTGATCATATTTGGGGATGATTTCCAATTCTTTTGGAGTATTAGCTAAGGCTTTGTATTTATTCCAACGTTCATCCGACTGAACCATATTTTCATTATATTCGTCAAGAAATTGAGTGTAATCATCGTTGTTCTTTGAGGATATCATTAATGAACGTTCTGCTACTAATAACTGTTGCAAATCGCGGTCAGCCTGGATTAGATAATCCATAACAGGGAGATTGACCGTCACTGCTTTTTCTACATATTTGTTTAGTGTGCTTAATCCATAAATAGCTCCTATAGCGACTATGGCAACTATAATCATTAGAATAAGAAATCCGAGGAGGATTTTTTTACCAATTTTCATGTTTTTATAGAAATCAAACATAAATATCTCCTTTTTTGCTCACATTAAAAAGCAACCTGATACAGGACCTGCAGATCGTTTTTTCCGTCCATATCGGAAATGATGTAATTGACCTGAACCTTGGACTGCTTGAGGTTTTCTTTATTGAAATAGGTATTTAATCCCAGTGTTAAATTCGCCTGATCTTTGGCGTCATTGGATACATTCAGGCTTTCAAATTTAATTAATGGTTCAAAATTGGGATGGACGAAATAACCGGCCTGAAGGTAATAATCGTTACCGTCAGATGAAAGATTCTGGGCGTCGCTGCGGGACATAAATTCACCTTTGAGCGTTAGAGGTGTCGCTGGTTTAAATATTACGGCGCCGCCAAAGACGTTGACATTTTCCTGTCCGGAAACACTGGTCAGAGCTGAGCCCAGGTAAGCCTGGGCATGAAAAGTTTTACCCGGATCGATACTGATTCTTCCGGTAACGGTATAGTCCTGGCCAAGAGCCGGATCGCCGACATTATTAGCTTTATTGGGGCCGGCGTTGAAAACACCGAGAGCAAATCCTAAACCGGGCTTGCCGATTTTATCGCCGTACAACATCAGACCGGTGTCAAAGTGGAAAACGAAGGCTTGTCCCAGACCACGTTTGATGACATCCAGATTCGTCGCGGGGACATTCCATTCCATTCCGATCGGCGTCTTGTATTTGCCAGCCGTCAATTTCAGTTTCGGGGTGAGTTTGAAAATCACTTCCGCATTGTTGATAATCGCGGGTGATTCGCCACCATCATTGCCTGAGGTTTCGGCGGAGCTCACCAGGTCGAATAGCAGGCGGTAATCCACATATTGGTTCAGAGTACCTTTTGAGCCAATTCTGACCCTTTCAAATCCGAATGTGAAAGCCTTGTTGGTTTCGGTCTTGATCATATTAGTCTGGATATACCCATAAAAACCGGCGTCTCCAAAGGCGGTACCGCTAATCAATAAAAACAGAACAATTAAGACCATGATCGGTTTAAAGTTGACAAAAATTCTTCTCATCGCGCTTCCTTTTGTTCATTGTTAAATCATTTTTTTAAAATAACATGAATACAATATCTAATACTGTGCCAAATATCAGTTTCCGACGGCAGGGTGAACTTGAGTTATATCCATGTAACATGTAAACGGGAAAATTTTTCCTGCATGTTTGAGTCTTATCTGAAACAAGAACCCGTCCGGTTTTCAGGAGGACTGGGAAACCGGACGGGGGAGGACTGAGGAGAGGGGATGTATGGGTATATTAATCGTTGACGGTTGAGGCGATCATTTTCTTTTCATCATCGGAGAAGATTTTGTCGGTATCGAGGACGATCAGGAGGCGGCTGTCGGAGAGTTTGGTAATGCCCTCGATGTAGCGGGAATCGACTTCGGACTTGACCATATCGGGCGTCGGTTCGATGGCGTCGACGGGTATGCGCAGGACTTCGGTAACGGCATCGACCGCCAGTCCGACGGTCTGTGCATTATTTTCGATGACGACGATACGGTTTTCTTTGGTATGACTTTCGAGTTTCGGCATTTCGAATCTCTTGCGCAGATCGATGACCGGGACGATATTGCCTCTGAGGTTGATGACGCCTTCGACAAACTTAGGTGATTTGGGGATTTTGGTAATATCGACGCGGCGGTTGATGTCGTGGACTTTGTATATATCCAGGCCGAAATTTTCGTCTCCGAGACGGAAGCAGACGAGTTGTCTGATTTCGGTTCTGAGATTTTTTTCCTGACTGACTTGTTCTTTCATAATATTATTCCTTCTGTTTGGGGGTCGTGCCGGTAAGCGGAGACCTACCGGCACGATCGGGGAGGTGTTATACTTTGAATTGTCCGACTAATTCCCCCAGTGATTTGACTTCGCGGTTGAGTTCTTCGGAGGAGGCGGCCAGTTCCTGGGCGCTGGAGGCGGCTTCCTTAGCGACAGTTGAGACGGTCTCGACGTTTTTGGAGATTTCTTCGGCTCCGGAGCTCTGTTCGTCAGCGGCAGAGGCGACCTGAGCGATGGCCTGGTTGACATTTTTCACCAGTTGAGAAATCTTTTCCAGAGCCTCGCCGGCTTTGGCAGCGACCTGCTGTCCGTCTTTGGAATGATCGGCGACCTTGTTCATGGCCTGTACCGATTCGCGTACGGCGCCTTGAATGGATTTGATTTGTTCGCCGATTTCAGCGGTAGCCTTGACGGTGCGTTCAGCGAGTTTGCGGACTTCGTCGGCGACGACGGCGAAACCGCGACCGGCTTCCCCGGCACGGGCGGCTTCGATATTGGCGTTGAGGGCTAGCAGATTGGTCTGGTCGGCGATGTCGTCGATGACCTGGATGACCTTGCCGATTTCGGAGGAACGCTGTTCCAGAGTGGCAATCTGTTCGGAAGCCTTAATGGTAATATTAGCGACATTTTCGATTCCGGCGATTGTTTCCTGAACCGTGGAAGTGCCTTCTTCGGCGGCCTTGTTGGCCTGATTGGCATTGTCCTGGGTTTCGTTGGCGTTCTTGCTGGACTGAAGAATCATGGCGCTCATTTGCTCCATGGAGGTGGCGATTTCGGAGAGCTGGGACTGCTGTTCTTCGGCGCCGGAAGCCATTTGCTCCGAAGCGGAGGAGATTTCTTCCGAGGCATTGCCGACCTGCTCGATACTGGTTTTTACCTGTTTTACCAATGCTTGGATTTTTTCGACAAATAGATTAAACCATTTGGTCAGTTCGCCGACTTCATCTTTATTGTTGTAATTAATGCGCACGGTCAGATCGCCTTCACCCTGAGCAATATCCTTTAGACGATTCACAACGCCGCCAATTACGCCAAAAATCTGGTTGGCGATAACCAGAGTAATAAAAAGAAGCGAGGCGACAGCCACCACTCCTACAACGACTGAAATAGTCAACAGGTGCCGTATCGGAGCTATAAATTCCGAGCGAGTTGCGGTAGCATAAAAAATCCAATCATTACGGTCAAAGGCTCTGAAATTTCCGATTTTCCGGACACCTTCAAAAGTATATTCGGATTTTCCATTCTTGCGTTCAATTACTTCACGCCCCCAATCATATTGAGAAATATCCAGTTTGAGAGAGTATTCCTTATGAGGGTGGCAAAGTACAATACCGTTTTTATCAATAATAAATAAATAGCCGGTTTCTCCGAATTTTACATCGGACAAATACAGGTCTGAGAAATTATCCAATTTGACCAATATGCCGAATACACCAACCATTTGATTGTTTTGGTAAATTGGCATTGTGATTGTAAGTAACGGACGCCCGCTGACGCCGGAAGCAAACACTTCTCCGAGTTGAACCTTACCCTGCCTGGCCATATTAACATTGTTTTGGAAATCTTCAGCCAGGACCAAGTTGCTATTTGCGCCGGAAGCGGTTAAAATTATTTCTCCGTTAGGAGCGGCAAGGAAAATATCCTCATAAACTGGCGAAAGATCCAAATCCTTTTCTAAAGTGTTCCGTGCCTCATCCAGACTTCTCCCGCTACAGGCTTCCTGCAGAGTGCGGTTCATCGAAAAGAGCTGAGCCTCTTTTTCACGGTCTGCAATCCATAGAGTCAATTCATCAATGGTTTTATTGACCATTTTTACCATGGCGTCATCCTGGGCTGTGATGAGACTTTTAGCCGCGCTTTGATAAGTGATGTACGCCAAGACTGTTATAGCTACTATCACGAGTGGAATTATCGAGTAGAGCAACTTTTGGCGAAACGTCAGATTCTTGAACAGATTCATTACTATAACTCCTTAAAGTATTGTGTTGGTTTGGCCAAGTTTTTGGCAATGCCGGCCAAGTTTTGCCATTTTCTTGGTGTTTTCATGTTTTTGTTCGGCGTCATATCATATTTCTCTCTCACACGGTAACAGCGTCAAAATTTATGCCAAATGAGTTCCGGAAATTAAAATACCCCGAATTGTCCGTCAGTAACGGCTTAATGAATCCGAAACTTCAGCAGGTTTTCCGTGGGGAAAATATTTCCCGCCGGGATTATTGTTGGGGATTGAGATCGGGAAAACGCTCAGCGGTTCCCGATGGGAATCAGTGGGTGTGACCGGAAAAGGGTTTTTGCAGATATTCCTGCGCCCGGGTAACGGCGGCAGAACGATTGTTAAGACGGGCGACTTTCCGGTAGCACACAATGGCTTCCGGCCGGCGTTTCTGCAAGTCATAGACATTACCCAGCCGTAAGTAAGCGTAGCCCAGCTCATAATCGAGTTCGTAATTGTATCGCTCAATGAAATTTTTCAGGTTTTGTTCGGCTTCGACGAGCTGCCCGCGAGCCAACGCCAGACTGCCATTCAGATACAGGAGCTTGGTCTGATATTCCTTTTGGGTGTTGGTTTTGAGGGTCGGGATCAGGGTTTTGACCTGCCTGATATAAAATTGCGCCATTTTAAGATCGCCGGCTAAAGTAAAAGCCTCGGCGGCCTGGGCGGCGTAATAGGGATTATCCGGCAATTCGGCCGCCAGGTCGCGGAAATATTCGGCGGCACCGGAATAATTTTCTTCAAAGTACAGGTACAAATAGGCCAGTAGCGAACGGGCTTCATAGCGGCCATAATTTCCCCGGTCGGCGTCGGCCTTGATAGCCATCAAGCCGTCACTGCGCGAGCCGGATTCACGCATTATCCGGCTGGCGATCCGCATATAAGGAGCGGAGATGCCGATATAATAGTTGAAAATACCCACCGGCAGATGGAAATCGGGTTCGTCCGGACAGAGTTTCTCGGATTTTTTAATATATTTGACGGCGGTGTAACCGCTGGTCAGCACTCCGAGGTAATTTTTCTCAGCCAGCTGGATACGAGCGCGCAAGCCCATCACGGTTCCATAGAAAAACAGGTATTCCGGGCGCTCCGGATGTATTTTCATCTGGTGAGTGTATATTTGCAGAGCCGTATCAATATCAACCAGGAACTGCTGATTGCGCTTATGGAAACCGATGAACTCTTCACTTTGATAGTATTGAACTGCCAGGATTCCGAGCGGTCCCATAGGATGGAAAGGTGTGCTGTTAAGAACGGCGGAGAACAGTTCGCGAGCCTGGTCGTATTCCATGTTATACATAAATTTCAGGGCTTGCTGAACCTTCTGTTCCTGCCGGGCGAAGGTGTCCGGGAACAAAAAAGAACTGCTGACAAGCAGCAGACAAATTATTTTCCGGAGTGAATTCACTGATAAGTTTCTGATGATTTTAAAGCGGTTTCAATAAAAAAGCCCCGCGCCGGGGCTTTTAACGAAAGTTATTGACATTAGTTATTCGACGAAATCGGCGTCCATGAAGTCTTCGAGGTTGAAGCGCCCTTCCTTTTCGAGTTCGCGCAGTTTTTCGATGATTTTCTTCTGAGCCGCTTCGACTTTACGCCGGGGTTGCGGTCCTTCCAGCAATTTGATTTCATCTTCCAGGATGATCTGGGTGCGTTGCGGCAGGGAATTGATGAACAGATCACGGACTTCATCCGGCTGACCTTTCAGGGCATAGGCAACTTCGGAGGCTTCGACCGATTTCAGGACTTCCGCCAGAATGTTTTGCGGCAATTTCGGGATGTCTTCAAAAGTGAAATAGTAGCGCTTGATCTGTTCGACTAATTCAGGAGCTTCTTTGGCTAAGTGTTCCATAAATCGCTTTTCGTCCTTGGGGCGCATCTTGCTGAGAATGCCGGCCAGATCTTCGCCGCCGCCGCGCCGGAATTCCGATGCCCGCGGAATGAAGGCTGCTTTTTCTTTGAGGGTGTTGGCGATATTGACAACGCCCTCGAGCGGGATTTCCGACAGATGACCCATTTCGGTCATGACTTTTGGCTGTACGATCGGATCGAGTTTTTGCAGAACATTTACCTGACGATCAACTTCCAGTTGAGCAATCGCGAGGGCCATGATGACCGGAGATTCGGAGGACACCAGGTAGGTAATCTGCTCATCGGTCAAATTGCGTAAAAATTCAAATGGTTTTTTGGTTTCTTCCTGCGCCGGAGTGAATTTTTCGGAGACGAAGCTGAAGTAAAATTCTTCGAGAACGGCTTTTTTAACTTCGAAAGGCACATTGGTTATTTTAGACATATTTTCACGAATCTTCTGGATCTGCGGGCGGCTTATGCCTTTGAAAAGTTGGGCCGCCAAGTCACTGCCCAAAGATTTGAAGAGGATTGTGGTTTTATCCAGTCCGCTCAGATTTTTTATATCAATCATACTAGTACTCCTTTAACTCTCGGTTTCCGATTCGGTCTGCTGAACTTCCTGACTCATCCAGGCATTTATGATGCGTGAAGCGGTGTCAGGCTGTCCGACCGTCATCGAGATTACGGATTGGCGCATACTTTTTAATTCTTCTTTCTGGTTTTCAAGATCAACTGGTGGGGTAGTGGGAGCTACGGGCTGAGGCGCCTGAGCCGGAGGTGCGACCGGAGCTGGTTGAATTGGCGGTTGGGCCGGTGGCTGAGGCTTGACAATATCTTCGGGCTGGCGGTTCAGGATTGGTTGTGGCGGACGTGGTCCCATGGGGATTTTGGAGCCATAGCCCCATTCCAGTTCCTGGCGTTTTTGCTGCTTACGATGATTGATCAACAGAACGATCAGAAGCGCCAGAAAGAGCACAGCCGCGAGGATGATCACGTACCACATTTCATTGTTGCGGATTCCAAACATACTCGGCGGCGTCGTTTCCAGGGAGCTGAGTTCCAATTCCTGCAGTCGGCGGTTGCTTTCTTTGAGCTGTTCGCGCAGATTGGCCAGTTCGATCTCGCGAGCGGATGTTTGCTCAGTGATTACCCTCTGTTCTTCGCTGGTCTGCGGAGCCGATAACCTGGTTTGCAATTCCAGGATCTGTTTTTTCAGTTCGTCGATTTTCAGAGAGTCGCGGGCAATGATCTGGCGTTCGGTCTGTTTCTGTTGTTCCAAGCGGGCATTGTATTCGCTTTGAGACTGGCGTTTTTCGATGTCATCAATTTTCTCGGCGATATTTTTCAGGATGATGGTTTCAGTCGGATCCTTTCCGGGGGTCTTTTTGAAATTGGCAGTCATGATGCTGATGATATCGCCGCGCACCCGATCATAATGAGAAGCCACCGCTACGATCTGCCGGACGTTTTCAATTAATTCCGGCGAGACGCCGTCTTCGAGAATAACATTGATTTCCTGTTTCTTTACGATAGGGACCGGAATTGTGGTTTTCTGAATAGAAGTAGAGACATTGGGTTGCGTGGTAGGCGCAGTGGTTGGGGTTACAGTTTCAGCAGGTTTGGATTGCGGCGGAGCGCTGAGCTGCTTCTGCTCGGGAGTTTTAGCCTTCGGCTGAATAGCAGATGGGGGCACTTCGAATCCAGGTAACGGCAAAGATAATTCGGAGGATGTGCGACCGGGTTGGGAGATTTCGCCTTCCACTTGGACAGGCGCCGCTTCGGGTGTAGTGCCTGTAGGCTGACCCGCAGATGTGGTCGTCGGTTGGATCTGAGTTTCCTGTGGTGTGCCGATGATTGTGCGGGTCTGTTCGATGGGAGTGAACTCAATCTCGGCTTTGACATCCACGACAAATTTGACGTCATCGAGCAGTTTTTCAAGGGCGGTGGTGACCCGTTCCTTGACGCTGTTCTCAAGAGCTAATTTCTGAGAAAGATAGGATAATTGGTTCTCCTGAGCAATCACCAGAGTAAATAAGCTCAGGCAGAAGATTGTTATCAGTTGTTTTAAGCGCTGGTTTGTCATTTTACAATCCCCTATTTAACCTATAGTTAAGAAAATTATTTCAACCCGGCGGTTCTGAGCGCGTTGTTCTTCGGATTGATTGGCGGCCTGGACGGTTTCTCCAGGAGCTCGCGGACGGGTCTCGGCATATCCAATCGCCCGGAAACGGTCTGAGGGTAAACCCAGTCCGATAAAGTAACGCACGACCTGCGCCGACCGGGCGCCGGAAAGTTCCCAGTTTGATGGATAGAGATCCGATTTTATCGGAACGCTATCGGTATGTCCTTCAACCGCTATCGGAAATTTTGACTGGCTGATCATGGGAGCAAATTTATTCAGAATTGGAAAGATACGCGGGTCAAGGTCGGCGCTGCCGGAAGCAAAAGAAATCGCGCTTGGGATTTTGATCGAAACGCCCCGCGTGCTGGCTTCCACTTCGATGACGCCTTTCAACTGTTCCTGTTCGATGACTTCCGCGACTTCTTCATAGATTTCTTTCATGGTGAAGGTCTGGGCAGTTTTTGTCTTGGTCTTTCCCAGGGCTTTCCCAACTGAATCACCGAGTTGTTCCAGTTTAACCGGATCGATGGACGATATGGAAAACATCAGCACGAAGAAAGTCATCAGGAGGGTCATCATATCGGAATAGGTGACCAACCAGGGCTCTTCGTCACCGCCGGTTTCCGGTTTATTAAAATTTTTCCTTTTAGGTAAGGTTTCGTCCGCCATTGTTTATTTGGTCTCTTCGGGTTTTTTCCAATCGCGCGGGCGCAGGAACGAATTCAATTTTTCACGCACGATCAGTGGATGTTTACGGGCTTGCAGAAGCAGAATACCTTCAATCAGCATGGTCTGCAAGATATTTTGTCGCTCAATGCGGGTTTCAAATTTTACGGCCATCGGGTTGAAAACCAAGTTGGCCATGATTGAGCCGTAGAAGGTTGTTATGATAGCTGCGCCCATGCCTTTACCAAGCACTTCCATCGGATCTTTGCCGGCCGAACTGATCTGTGCCATTCCGTACAGCATGACGACCAGACCAATCAGGGTTCCGATCATACCAAAGGCCGGCGAATATTTGCCCATGGTGCGCAGAACATTGGCTTCACTTCTTTCACGCAGAGCCCGGTTCTCGATTCTGGTTTCCAAAATATCCCGGATTTCCTGCGGATTGTATCCGTCTATGACCATCTGTAAACCGTCCCGCAGGAACGGGCTTTTGACTGTTGGAAGCGATTTTTCCAGATCCTGAATGCTTTTACGGGCGATCGGAGCTAGCTCAACAATCATTTCGACCTCGTCGGTCATTTTGACTTTTTCTTTTTTAAAGACAGCCATTATCGAACCGATCAAGGTCCAGACTTCCTTGAGTGAAAAACTGATCATTGTCGACGCAAAGGATCCTCCGACGACAATTAAGATGCTGGGGATACTCCAGAACATCGCAAAGTCTTTTGTCAGTCCCAAAATACCCATTACGATCAGAGCGGTTCCTGCAACCAATCCAAATAAAGTGGCTATATCCATACTTTTTCCCTTTACTCCTTTTGTTCTCCGCCGGCGCTGCGCAGTCGGTTTTCACTCATCGCGCGCAAGATATTCCGTACGTCATCATATTCCGGGTCGATTTTCAGAGCGAGATTCCAGTTGATGGTCGCCCGGTCGACATCGCCTAATTTATAGTAGATTGACCCGCGCCGGGCGTAAGCCAGCGCCAGATTGGGGTTGAGTTCGATAGCAGCTTCGACCTCGCGGAGAGCCTCACGGTATTCTCCCGAGTAAAAATAACGCAGCGAATTGGAAAGGCATTTTAAAGCCAGATTGATATTCCGTTCCATGGCGTACTTAGCCAATTTGACCGAGCGGACAGAATCTTCGAGAACGGCGTTTTTCTGCTTCAATTGTGCAACCTGGCTGGTCAGATATTTGATTTCCGATTCGTAGACGCGTAACGAATCACGCAGTTTGGCAATCTCGAAATCGGCAGCCCGCAGGGTTGAATCCAACCGGGCGGCAAATTGCTCTTCGACGTCCAGAATAGCTTTGGCGTCCATGTCAACCATGCCTTCGAGAGTGCGGCGTCGGGCGCTTTCCGGCTTTATACGTGGAATGGTGAAATCCAGGCCAAAGCTGAGGCTGGGACGCTGATCGGCGGGAGTATCACTATAGTTTTTCGCGCCGAAATTGTAAAGGTAAGTCGCATTGTTCAGACCGAGGCTGACATTGTAATCTTTGGTGAGGGGCACGCGCACGCCGATATTGAGTCCCCCGCCGTCGAATTCTCCGATAAAATCTACGCCGCCTTTGTCCTTCATTATGTCGGTATGAATGAGAACCCCGGCGAAAACGCCGGCGCTGGTCGTGGTGTCGCTGCCAAACGCGGCTGCCAGCCCACCGGTGCCGAACCCCATGTAAGTATACAGGCTGTTATTGGTGAATTGCTTTTCGTTGCTCAGGACGGCAAACATGGAGACGGTTTTGGTGTCGATATTCAGGTTTTTTTCGCCCTGCCGGATAACCAAGTCATGCATTCCGGCGGAGAAACTGATGTCACCATAGCTGAAGATCCGCTTTTGAAAATGCAGACCGAATTCGACCGGCCGGGTTCCGTTGACGCCCTGGATGGTCGTCAAGCCGATCTTGAATGTGCTGGTCAGGTCGGACTCGAAGAAGATGCCTTTGGCGATCAGGGTGTCGGAAAAGCCGTATGAATCGGTCGCAAATCCGGTCCGAAAGACATAGGGTGTCCGGTAAATACTGCTGACCGGGATCTTCATCATGAAACCGGGATGTGAAAACGCCAATCGCGTGACCGGTTCACTCTGTACAAGCGCGGTCGTCAGAGCAAGCAACAGGCTGATTTTTATTAAAGGTTTGGTCATTGGGCAAAGCTCCGTTTTGTGTTCAATCCGTACCCTTCAACCGTTTTAGTTCCAGGTTAGCCAGTTTGGCAAAGTTACCGTCGGGATATCGCTTGATTAGCCGAGTAAAAAAGATCTCGGCCATCTGGGTATTTTCCAGTTTGCGGTAGGTGATGCCGGTCAGGAAAAGGGCGTCGTCCACTTTTTCCGATAGCGGATATTCCATCACCTTTTTTAGATACTCGATGGCTAAATATTCATCGTGCAATTGGAGATAGCAGTCGCCGATCCAGTAATATGCATCTCCGAGCGTGGCATTCGGAAGATCACTGGCGCCGGCTTTCAAAAAATAGTCGATTGCTATCAAGTACTTTTTTGCCCGGTAGGCGTTCTGACCTTTCTGCATGAAGCGCTCGCCTTCATCGCGCGGATAGACCTGCAAGGGCATTGTTGAAGTTGTAAAAGGTGACAGAAAAAGCCGCACAGAAAGTTCGGTGATCTTGTTTTTGAGAGAATCGTTTTCCTGTTCGATGGCGGCGATCTGCTGCTGCATTGCGGAAAAAGCCGAGAGGAGGGAGTCTATTTGACTCTGGATGGGAGCCAAATTTGGATTAGCAACGCCTTTTTGAAGGGGGGCAGACTCCCTCGCCGGCTCTATAGTTATCCCTAGATCGTAAAGAAAATCAGCCTTGCCCGCTACGCTGGCGGAATCGGGAACCTGGGCGGTCAGGATGATGGGCAAGGTTAGCATGATTAATATGGTTTTCACATCAGATCGTTAAAATTTTTCCTGTGACAGATTGTATTGGCGGGCTTTCGGCACGAGCTCGCTTTGCGGATACTGTTTTTCCAGTTCGCCGAAAGCCGCCCGGGCTTCCGTCTTTTTATTCAATTTTAAATAACTCAGACCGACCTTGAACAAGGCGGCGTCGGCTTTGTTGCCATCGCCCAGTTCCTTGACTTTCCGAAAAGCGGCGATCGCTTCCGGGTATTTTTCCTGGGAGTACAGGCCTTCGCCGATCCAGTACTGGCAATTATCAGAGAGAGGATGATCCTGGCGCTGTTGTAACAGAGCGCGAAAATTTTGCAGGCTGAGGGTGATCTGGCCGTCGAAATATTGGTTCAACGCCAGGTTGTAGCGACTGCGGAAAGCGGTGTCGTCTTCGAAGGGGCTGCTGGAAGCGGGAGCGGCGGCGCTGGCCGGCAATCCCTTAAGTTCGTTGATTATCTCTTGACTGAGGCGATGATCGTTTTCGATTGTCTGATGGTAAATTCGCAGATTGTCATTATCATCATCGGTTTGAGTGGTTTTCACACCAAAAGTATCCCGCTTTTCCTGCAGACTGTCACGCAGGGAGGTGTTGGCTTGCTGAAGTTGCCGTAATTCCTGTTTGATGTACTCGAGCTCTTCTTTCAGATTGTGGATTTCGACGTCTTTCTGATCGATCATCTTCTGAGTGTCGTCACTTTGGGTTACGAGCCCGGAACCGGTTGTCTGGCCGATTATCAACCCGGCCAAGACAAGAATCAAACCACAGGACACTCGGATCGGTTTCGGCATTACTGATAAATCTCCCAGTCGATATTGTAGGAATAACCGATGAAATTGCCGAATTCCTTGGGGATGACCATTTCAAAATTGCCGCTGGCGCCGGGTAGAATAGAATTATTGCTGGTGATCCCGGAACCCTCGAAAGTGAAATAGGAGCCTTCCACGAAGGCTGTGCGGGTTTCGGTATCGCCGCTCCAATTTTTCCGGAAAACGAAATTGATCTTGACGAAATCAGCCCGACGGCTCCCGATGTTTTTAACTTCGCCGGAAAAGATCGTATTGCCGCTCTGGTCCTTACGTTCCTTGACATTGCCGACCAGGACGCAGTTGGCGGTGCGGCCGATCGGTTCGGCGAGTTGCGCCGGTCCTTCGGTTTTGGAAATGTAGGGCGTCTGTTCGGCCGCCGGTTGTGAGGGTTTGAAATCGGCGGATAATTCCGCCGGGACATATTGTTCGGCCGGTTTTTCGATGACATTGGTCACGACCCGCACCACCTGTTTTTTATCAATGATCAGATAGCCGATCAGAGTCTCGACCTTGATGATTTTATCATCCTGGTAAATTATCTTGCCGTATACCGATGCCCCGTTCTCCATGATGATCTCCTTGTCATAGATGGAGAGCGGGTTAGCCCACATCTGGTTTTTAGCTTGTAGTTCCTGCAGAGCGGATTGCAGGTGTTTGACTTCAGCCGATAATTTTTTGACTTCGAAGGTTAATTCGTTGATAACATAGTTTTGGTCGGCGCTGGTAACCTGGACCGGCGCAGCCGGTACTTCGCGCGGCGGCGCGGGCAGGGTCGCCTGGGTTTCGGAAGATTTGTCATCCGTCTTTTTACCCTTTTGCTGAGTAACCGCGGAGTTTTCGGTGGTTTTTTCCGGCTTGGCTTTGAAAAGACTACAGCCCGAAAGGCTGAGAGCCAGGATTAAAAATGCGTAAAAAACTTTGTTTTTCATAGTCCCACACCTTCAGATATACAGTGCCTAATTTCTCCAGTTTGACACTATAGCGTTGCATCCGAGGAGAATATAAATTTCTCCGGAGGATAATGTCAAGTAAAAAATTGATGAAAATAAGCGAGTTAACCCGAACTATTTAAATTTTTAATTGAAATAGCCGCGGCAGGTGCCTTCCAAATGATCATTTTCTATTATTGAGTTCGGATTTCAAAGCGCTTCTATCTGCCGATTGGGAAGCGCAGCAAAGCCGCGATTCCGCCATGTTTTTCCAGATCGCGGTTGACAAACTGCAGGTCGACGCCCTGCCGCAAGGCGAGCTGTATCAGGTGTTCGACCAGATCATTGGTGCGTTCCGGTTTTCCGCAACCCGATGGGCAGATCTCGTCCGGTTTTAATCCCAGGTAACCGCATTTGCGGCAAAATACGCCCTTGCTGAAGAAATTTTCCTGAATGATCAGGCTGTCGACCCAATTGTCGCGGGTTTTTTCCAGGACGGCCTGAATGCCGTCTACCGCCTGGCCGGCGGCTTTTTTCTCGATCAGGGTTTGCAGGAGCACGGTTTCGTAATCGTGGCGGGCTTTTTCTTCGGTCGCTTCGACTTTTTTGAGCACCTCCGGCAAAGGCGCGCCCGGCTCAACTAAAATCTGTCCGGCAATCCGGTTGCTGAGATAAGTATGCAGGTAACGGGTGAACTCGGACAGAACATCCTTGCGTCCGCCCAAAATCACCCAATGAAATTTATATTTCTGAAAGAGATCGAAGGCGACCTGGGCTACTTCTTTGTAGTGCTGAATAGTGCCTTCGTGAATGTTGCGCTCGACCTTGCGTTCCTGGCGACCTTTGAATCCGCCGACCTTGACTTGTTCGGGAGCATTGTCTTCGACATGGAAATGCTCTTTAAATTCGCCCAGCCGCGATTCGAAAATACGCGCTTTCATGCGATCGATTAAGATGACAGCATAGCTGCGATAATGGCTGAAGAGCAATGTGTATGGACGAATGTAAGGATAAGGCTGGATAACTAAGGTATTCTGAGGCAGGGGCTTTTTGAAATTTATGGTACGCCAAAAGTCGGAACTGCTGGCTGAGAAACAGATCGAGCTGATGCTTTCGGCCGGATTCATTTCTTCACCGTACCAGTGCAGAATGCGGTCGAAATCGGCCAGCACCGAAGCTTGCTCCTCCGGCGGCAGCTGCTGAAAATAGGTTTTTTCCTTCTTATAGCGGATTTGTTTTTTAATCTCAACGATATGACTTTTCCGGTTGCCGGCGACATTGTCTAAGGTAAAGTAGGCGCTCGTTACCGGAAAATTTTTCCGCGGAAGATGGACTAAGTCCTTTAGAACCTGTTCTCTGATCATAACTGCTCCTTTGGTTTAAGATTTATGATTGGAAATTCTTGTCGGATTAATCATTTGAAGACGGCATTTCCTCCGTCGCTTTTTACGTTTATCAGATCATCTTCAGGTAAGTAGGTGCCGGTGACAAATTCAGCGAGACTCAGAATCCATAATCTCACAAACATTAATAAGGAATATTTTTGACTTTCGCAATAGGAAATTGCACGGACAACGGAGAAATTTTATGAATCAGATCAGCCAGCGCACCGGTACGGAACTGTTCAGGATTGTTTCATAAGGATTTGCGGAGGCCATTCCACTGCAATCGGCGACCAGGCAGTGGGCGGTTTTACCAGCCTCCAGACTGCCTACCTCCTTGTGGAATCCGATCGCGTAGGCACCATTCAGCGTAGCAAATTTCAGAACGCTTTCCGGGGAAATGGCATAGGAATCAACGCAGGCGATCATCTCTTTGCGGATATCGAGATCGGAAACCAGGACGCGGCTTTCAGTGCCCAGACAAATATTGATCCCTTTTTCCAGCAACATGCCGACCGGTGCCGCTGCGCCGGATAGAATCCGGGAACTCCGCGGACAGAGACAGACATTGACCTTTACTCCGAAATTTTTAATATAATCGATCTCTTCAGCGGACGAAAAGGTCATATGGGTCAGAATGTTATGCCGGGCATAGAAGTAGTTGGAAAAAAAATATTGGATCGCGGAAAGTCCGGGGACTTGCCAGGTATAATCAAAATCTTCGTGCGCCAGCAGAATCTGACGTATTAGTCCGGTTCCGTTTTGGGTAAACTCATTTTCATCTGGAATTATATCCATATGAACGGCGATATGCCGCTCCGCAAGATTGATCTCGCGGAAGAGCTGCGGCGAGGTTGACCATACGGAAGATGGGGCCAGGTGTTTGGTTATGCGCCTCTCGCTGGATGGTTCCTGGATCAACGCCCGGCAGGCGCGGATGATTTGGTCGGACTCGTAACCTTTGAAACCATTCACTTCATAAAATAAACGGGCGAAGACCGGACTGGCCTGTAGGGCGGCGTACGCGGCTCCTTGCGACGTGAAATCCGCCAGAGCAATTGTACCGAAGTTCATACTGTCCTGGAGATTGGCTGCCGCGATGTCAGTTTTTTCTTCTTCAGAAGCCTGGTTTCTGGTTTCGTACAGAAATTTTATATATTCGACAAAGCCGGCCAGCGGGTTGGCCAGCGCCGGATGTTCGAGATGAGTGTGAGCATTGATAAAACCGGGGAAAATAATGCTGTCGCCCAGATCGACTAACGGAGTATTGATGTCAATATGCAGCTCGTCGGCGCTGGCGACCTCCAGAATCTGCTGACCACGGACAATGATGACACCATGCTCGATCGGCGGCCGGGAAACCGGTACAATCCAGCGAGCGGTATAGCCGTTGATAATTTCCGGATTTTCAGCCTGGTTCTGGTCATTCGTCATTTTTCCGACGCTCCCTGATTTTTTTCAAGACAATGCACAGGGGTAATTTTATTGAAAGCACAGTTAAAAACCAAGCCGGCATTTCGGGCATGGGGCTATCACCAAGATTTTATCCAATATTTACTACCATCGGATTCAATGACTAAAGCCCGCGCCGAATCAGTGCGGTGCAGGCGTACGTTCAGCGATGCATAGCGTGCCAGAGTCGCGGCGGACGGATGGTGAAATTTGTTGTTCTTGCCAACGGAAACCACGGCGATGTCCGGATTCACCAGGGTGATGAAAGGCTGGCTGGAAGAGGTGGAACTGCCATGATGGGGAACTTTGATTATTTCGCAATTCAGACGGTCGCGCCAGAGTGTCAGATACCTTTCGGAATACTCTTCTGCGTCACCGCAAAACAGGAAGTCAATTTTACGGTAACTGATCTTCAGAACATTCGAATAATCGTTGAAACCTGGCGGCTTGACCTCCAGGAAAGTTTTGCTCGGATGCAGTACATAAACGCAGAGCGAATCGGCAAATACGAAATAGTCGCCCGCGTAAATGTGACGGACGGGAATTTTCAGGGAATCAGCCAGACGGTCAATTTCTCCGAATATCCACGAAGATGCGGTTACTTCCGGAGCCCAGATTTCTCCGATTCGGAAATTTTGCATCAGATACGGCGCTCCGCCGATATGATCGTTATGCGGATGACTCAGCGCCAGGAAATCGATCCGACGAATCCCTTGGCGTCGCAGGAATGGAGCGATGACCGATTCTCCGTAATCTCGCCGGAAAGTACGATCGCCGGTATCGATCAGTAACTTTTTCCGGTTGGGTAACTCCACCAGAGCCGCATCACCCTGACCGACATCGAAAAAAGTCACCCGCAGAATCGGCGGTTCCAAAACTGCCCGCCAGATCCAGATATTTATCCCGATCAGAAAACAGAAAAACGCAGCTTTTCGTATCAGAGGTTTATCTAGATTAAGTAGTGAAAATAATATCAGATACAAAAAATAAAGCCAGATCATCGGGATAGCAGCCACAGTAAGGTAAGCTATCGGGAAGCGCGCCGACACTCCCACGATGAATTTCAGCAAGCCGATCAGCAACATTTGTATCTCACCGAAGGCGAGATTGAAACCGTTCCAGATAAAACCCAGAATGACCTGACCAAATCCCATCGCACCGATCAATCCGACCAGAGGAACGACGAATAAATTTGCCGCCATGGAAATAATCGGGATGCGCTGAAAATAATAAATGGTGATCGGCAATGTTCCCAACAAGGCGGACAACGAAACGAGAAATAGTTGCCAGGTGCCGTTCAGTATCTGCCGGATATGCGGGGAACGGCCGGATGATTGACTACCCGGTTTGAATTTTTCCGGCAGAAAAAAAACCAGGCGCCTGTAGATAAAGACAATCGAAAATACGGCCATAAAAGACAACTGAAATCCCATATCGAAGAGTTGAAGCGGGTCGTATAAAGTCTGAATCAGAGCCGCGGCCGCCAGAGTGTTGTACACATTGACGCGTTTTTCCCAACCTTGTGCAAACAGGATAATCGCCGCCATAATCACTGCCCGGCTGACCGAAGGACGCAGATCAACCATTAAAGCATAGAAAAAAAGACCACCGATGGTGAATAGCATTTTCGGCTTCCGGGGGACGCGCAGAAAACCGAGAATAAGGAGAATTACCAGAGTCACATAACCAACGTGCAGTCCGGAAACCGCCAGCACGTGAATCACTCCGGTATCGACAAAGGTCTGCACGGTTTCATCGCTGATCTCACCACGGACGCCGACAATCAGGGCTTTTAAAATCGCATTTTGCTCGCCGCTCATGGAACGGTCGATCAGGTCTTCGATTTTCAGCCGCGCGATGTTAGCGAATCTCCGTAGACCCAGCCGGCCGCAACCGACATTTTCGAGTTCGTTCCCGGATTCCAGGTATGCCGTGGCGTAAATATGATGATTGGCGAGATAGCGCTGATAATCGAATTCACCCGGATTGCGTGGAACGGCCGGTCGGTTTATGCGGCTGGCAAATTTCACCCGGTCGCCGTACTTCAGTTCGGGCGGATCGTTTTTAATCGTCAGGATAATTTTACTTTCCAAAGTTTGCCACTCGGAAGACCGGAGACGGACGTTTTTCAGCCTCACTTTCAGGGAAGCGTTGGATCTGATTTCCGCCTGTTCAACGCTGGCAATTACACTATCCGGTTCAGCACTGAACTCGAATTTTGTGAGATGGTCCGTACCGGCCAGCGTGCGCAGGGTATAATTCATTCCGCCCAAGAGATAACATAGTAAACCGATCCACAGTATCGAGCAGGCCTTATGTGGAATAAGCAGACTTAAAAAGAAAAAGACTGCCAACAGCGAAAACCACTGTAGAAACGAGAGCGGCAAGGTATGGCCGGTGACAATGCCAGTCAGATAGGCGACGCTGATTAATACCAGCGGCATCCGCTCCAGCAGATTCCTGAACATAAAATTCCCGATTTGGCGTTTAAATATTGAAAATCAAAAGATTGCGATTCTGGCAATCATACTCAGGTATAACCAGTTGTAGGCACTTGTAGCCAGAGTGATGACAATCGCGAATGGCCAAAAATTGTATCGGCTACTGAAATTCAGAGCGTAAAACAGGAAAGCCATCGATAACGTGACCGCGGCGGAGATGATCAGCGTCCCGAGGGTAACCGTGAGATTGGCGGTGGGGTCGGTTTTGAGTAACTGGAAAAATATCGTCGCAAAAAACAGGGTGGCGATGAAAATGACGACATACCAGATGACATTTTCCAGGCAGTTTTTCCCGCGCAGGAACTGGCACAGTACTCCCCAGAAAAAACAGATCAGGGCGGAAATCGTACTCACGGCAAACCAGGTCAGATAATAACTATTAAATGTCTGGGGCGGAATCCAGTCACGGTACTGTCGCAGAATATTGGGCTCGATGGCAACCAGGATCAGCCCAAAGACGGCGATGCCGAGAGTCGTCAGGTATCGGTACAGATGCCGTGAAAGGTTTAATTCCTCGTTTTCCTCGTTAGTCTGCATGTTGTTTACTCCTGGTTCATTTTTGGATCAAAGCCCGCCGGGCTTCTTTAAGCCAGTAATCGGCCTGCTCGATCTGACCTTTTTGGCGGGCGAGAACTATACGGAGCGCGACGTCGAGCTTAAGGCGCGGATTGTATTCGTCGGCATAAAAAGCATTCAGCAGCTCGATCAGCTGGTCGATATCCTCGATTTTTTGGGGCGGGAAGTAATCGCTTATCCGGACGCGCATCTGATTGACATAAAAGGGTTCGGTATAATTGATTTCCCGTTTTTGCTGATCGGCGACGCCCTGCCGGATAATTTCATCGGCTTTTTCGAGCCCCTGGAGGTAGCCGAGCAGACAATAAAACTTATTGTCGCGCTTCATCTTTCTCCAGATAAAGCCGTTAATATCGGTGCGCTGCTGAGCCGGGAGCGGCACCGCCGCACCGCCGATTAGCAACGCGATCACAATCTGACTCACGACAACATGCATCAATCGCACCTGCGCTCTCCTTTTTCGTCAAAATGATTGATAATTGGGTAACGACGGCCGAGGCCGAAGGCTTTGCCAGTGATTTTCAAACCGGGTGCAGCCTGGCGGCGCTTAAATTCAGCCAGTTTGATTTTGCGGAAAATTTCCATCACCAGATTGCTTTCAAATCCCATTTCAAGCAGTTCGGTGGGTGTTTTTTGCTCATTGATGATTAAATCTACAAGCGGGCTGACGATTTCATAGTCGAACGGATCGACCTGACCGGGAGCCAGCTCGGCGGTCGGTGTCTTCGTGAATATCCGTTCCGGGATCACGGTATGTCCGGCGGAGTGGTTTACGTAACGGGCGACTTTGTAAACATCCGATTTGCTCAGATCGGAAATCACCGCTAAGGCGCCGCACATGTCGCCGTACATCGTACAGTAACCGAGCGCCAGTTCGGTCTTATTGCCGGTCGTGAGAACGTAAGCCTGGTATTTATTGGCAAGCGCCATCAGCAGGTTGCCGCGGATGCGCGACTGGATATTTTCCTCGGTTACATCGGCTGACCGGGCGCCGAAAGCGGGTTTGAGTTCTTCGAGATAAGACTGAAATATCGGTTCGATGGAAATTTCGATCAGTTTGATAGCGAGATTTTGGGCTAACGCCGCGGCGTCCGCACTGCTTTCTGAAGACGTATAACGTGACGGTAACGCCACACCGAGTACGTTTTCATTGCCCAATGCCTGAACGGCGATACTGGCGACAAGAGCTGAGTCAATACCGCCGCTAAGGCCTACGATGGCCTGGCGTCCGCCGGTTTTGGCAAAATAATCATGTACGCCCAGCACAAGCGCCTGAAAAATGCTGGCTTCGCGTTGAATTTGCGGCCAGGGCAGACCGAGACCGTGTCCGGTTGCAAGGTTTAACTCGAATGTTGACAGCGTCTCGCCGAATTCTTCTCCCCAGCCGATCATCGTGCCGGTGGCATCCAGCGCAAAGGAATTCCCATCGAATACCAGTTCGTCGCGGCCGCCAACCAGATTCACCAGCACGAATGGTTTTTTAATCTGGGTGACTTTATCGAGCACCAGTTGGCGGCGGCGATCGCGCTTATCATATTCATAGGGCGAAGCCGAAAGGTTGACGATCAGTTCGGCGCCGTTGCGCGCCAGCCGTTCGGTGATTTTTACCTGATGATTGGTATCCCAGAGATCTTCGCAGATTTCGATGCCCAGCCGGACTGGTCTGCCGCCGATTTCGATCTCGACTGGCAGGTTTTGACTGGCGGGTGTGAAATAGCGGCGCTCATCGAATACATCGTAGTTCGGGAGCAGCGTCTTGTATCTTTTGGCAGCTAGCCGCCCGGCTTTGATAACCGCAGCGGCGTTGAATAATTTTTCGTTTTCAATGTCAACAAAGCCCACCACGACGACCATGGCACTCTGGCAGGCCAGAATGATTCGGCTGAGACATTCCAGATTGCCGTCGATGAACGGCCGGTCCAGCAGTAAATCCTGCGGCGAATAACCGGTGATCGCCAGTTCCGGAAAGATCAGCAGATCAACTCTCTGTGAATTGGCTGATTCAATATAATTAATGATTTTTTGGGTATTGCCGCACAGATCACCAAGCACCGGATTGATCTGCGCCATACCGATTTTAATATCTGATTTCAAAATCTTATCTCGAAATTTTTATACCCGACCAGGCCGGGCAGTTCATTGACGAAAACTTTCGTAACGTCAGCCAGAGGAGGTCCGATCTTGAGTTCGTTGATAAATTCATTGACCATGCTCTCCGCTCCTTCGATCTCGCATTGTACCGATTCGTCCGGCAGATTTCTGACATATCCAGTCAGTCCGAGGCGCAGAGCGACCCGGCGCACAAACCAACGGAAACCAACGCCCTGCACCATGCCTTTGACAATGATCTCGACGCGGATTTCCATAGTTTTATCCTCCTAATGCGAATTTCACGGCTTCTTCAGAGGTGGCGAATTGCGGGAAGTCAGCCACATCCAACCAGGAATTCAATCCGCAAACCGGCTTGTTCATTTGCAGACAATAGGCGATTTCAGAAAGCGTACCGTATTTGCCACCAATAGCGATCGCGGCATCGCAGGCGCGGGTGATGATAGCATTACGGGCCAGGCCGATGCCAGTCGGCAGCGCCACCTGCACCCAGGGATTGGCGTCGGATTTATCATTCCCCGGGAGGATACCAATCGTCAGTCCACCAGCTTCGGCGGCGCCCTTGCAGGCAGCTTCCATTACGCCGGTGCGGCCGCCGCACAACAGAACTGCACCCTGTTCGGCAATCCCTTTCCCGACGTTGTAGGCAATCTGGTAGGTGCGCTTGTCGCAGACGCGACCACCCAGAACGGCGATGACTTTCGGTTTGGTGGTCATCAGGGTCTCAGACGATAAATGGTGCGCGGAAAAGGAATCGTTTCGCGGATATGCGGTACACCGGAAATCCAGGTCACCAATCTCTCCAGTCCGACACCGAATCCACTGTGCGGCACCGAGCCGTATTTGCGTAAATCCAGAAACCATTGATATTCCTCGAGCGGCATTTTTTCGGCGACCATACGCTGCCGGAGAATATCGTAATCATCCTCTCTCTGGGAGCCGCCGATGATTTCGCCGTAGCCTTCCGGTGCGATCAGATCGTCACCAAGTACCAGATCGGGATTTTGCGGGTCGCGCTTCATGTAGAAAGCCTTAATTTCCTTAGGCCATTTTTCGACGAATACCGGTACGTCCGAACCTTCGGTCAGCAGCACTTCGTCCTGCGCCCCGAGGTCTTCCTGATAGTTAATGGCGGAGCCTTTGGTTCGTAAGTAATCGACGACTTCCCGGTGAGTCATTTTCTTGAAAGGCGCGTCGGCTTTCTGCAGCGGGTCGGGATTACGCTCCAGGATCGCCAGCTCTTCCTGGCATTCAGTCAGGGCTTTACGAATGACAAAGCGGATAAGTTCTTCCTGAATCCGCATATTTTCCTCGTGATCCACAAAGGCGGCTTCGGCGTCCATCATCCAGAACTCGGTCAGATGTTTGCGGGTTTTGGATTTTTCGGCGCGGAAGACCGGTCCAAAATCGTAGACTCTTCCCAGGCTCACGATGCCGGTTTCCAGATAGAGTTGTCCCGATTGCGATAAATAGGCTTTACCAAGATCGAAATACGGGACTTCGAAGAGGGTGGTGGTGCCTTCGCAGGCGTTGGGCGTCAGAATAGGCGAATCGAAGCGGAAAAAACCGTTGGTATTTAAGTATTCGGTGATGCCGTAGTAAACGACATGGCGGATGCGCAGCAGCGCCCACTGTTTGCGGGAGCGCAACCAGAGATGCCGGTTGTCCATCAGAAATTCGGTGCCGTGTTCTTTCAGAGTGATCGGGTAATCGCGGGCGATCTGAAATATTTTCAAATTTTTTACGATGATTTCAAAGCCGCCCGGAGCGCGTTTATCGGCGTGGATCAGGCCGCTGATGCTGACCGACGATTCCTGGGTCAGAATATCTTTTTGATTGAAGACTTCTTCGGTAACGTCGTTGCGGGAGACGATGCCCTGGATCAGGCCGGAGCCGTCCCGCAACAGGAGAAACCAGATTTTTCCGCTGGAGCGCAGATTATAGACCCAGCCATTTAAAGTGACTTCCTGTCCGTCATATTTTGCGATGTCTTTAATAAATACCGATTGCATTTTTTTTCCTCTATTAATTCCAGTCCGTTTTCACAATTGTATTTAAGCTGCGGAAAGGTTAATTACCAATCCGCCAGAATAGTATTCATTATATCTTCAGTGATTTGTTCGACGGCTTCACCGAGGGCGGTCTCGCGCGTGCTGGCCGAGGCGCCGGTCGGATCGTATTCGCTGTATCCGATGAATTGTTTTTTAAAAACCGAACGATTGTTCACATTGTCGAACCATTCGATCTCGATTTGCAGGGTTAGGCGGTATTCCGTGACCGATTCACCGCTGGTTTCACTTTCGGTATAGACCAGCGGTTTATCATCGATGCTCAGAATCGTGCCATACAGAATCGAATGAGCGTTGTCCTCTTCCGCCAGTTTCAGCAGGTTTTCTTTGATGAAACCGAGCCGGATTTTATCAGTGACGGTTTGTTGGATATTGAACTCGGCGGTCCGGTCGGCGAAAAGCGGGATGGCGATATTTTTAATATCAGGCGGCAGATTACCTTTAAAGGAGTAAAGCCAGCAGGCGCTTAAGGTCAGACACACAGCGGCGCCTGAGACCAACTGTGATAATATTCTGAGGCGATTAAATTTCACGACTGCTTACCTTGATTCTTCCAGACCGTATTCGTTGATTTTACGATAGAGAGTGCGTTCGCTGATTTGCAGGGCATTGGCCGCCTGGCGTTTGCGGTTATTGAATTTTTTGAGAGTGCGCTGAATCAGTTCTTTTTCGACTTCGGCCAGAGTGACTTTACCAAGCGCTTCCGAATTGATAATATCGGTGTTGACGATTTCGGCGCTTTCCTGCTCCTCGATCTCCTTTTCTTCAATGTGGGCGTGCGGGATGTGACCCGAAACCTCCAGCTCGCGGCGCGGCTCGTACTGAATCGGACTGGGTTTGGCGACGGCGTCGTGAATTTCGTGCAGTTCCTGGCGTAACATCATGATTTGCTGGATAATCAGTTCCCGCTCGGCCTGATCGACGCTTTTACTGATCTTCATCGGCAGATGCGGCGAAGGGGTCGCCCGCCGTTCGCCCAGCAGACGTTTCTCGACCATGCTGCTGGTGATGACTTCGCCCTTTTGCAGAACGATCATGCTCTCGACGAAGTTTTTAAGTTCGCGGATGTTGCCCGGCCAGGAGTAGCTACGCAACATATTCAGGGCGGTCGGCGAAAAGCCCTTGAAGACGATCGCATTATGATTGGCAAAATCGATCGCGAATTTTTCGACCATCTGTTGAATATCTTCCGGATGCTTGCGCAGAGGCGGTAAATGTAAAGTGATGGTCTTGATGCGGTAATAGAGGTCTTTGCGGAAGCTTTCACGCTCGATTTCGACCAGCAGATCTTTATTGGTGGCGGCAATGACCCGCACATCGACGCGGCGGACTTCAGAGCCGCCGACCGGCAGAAATTCGCCCAGCTCCAGTACGCGCAGCAGCTTCACCTGGGTTTCCGGCGGCATCTCACCGATTTCATCTAAGAATATCGTTCCGTGATTGGCGGTTTCAAAATAGCCTTTGCGATCGTCAACCGCACCCGTGAAGGAGCCTCTCACATGGCCGAAAAGTTCACTCTCCAGAATGCCGGCCGGAATCGCGCCGCAATTGACCTTGACGAACGGCTGATGTTTGCGCAGACTGTGACGATAAATCGCATTAGCGATGACCTCTTTGCCGGTGCCGCTCTCACCGCAGATCAGTACGGTGATGTCGGTACGGGCGACCTGGTCGATGGTTTCGACGATTTCCTTGATGTAGTCGGAATCGCCGAGGATGCCGAAACTCTGCTGCAGCTTATTGATACGTTCAAAATCCATTTTATCTCCCGCCTTTAATTTTCATAGATGAATTTTTTTGGCGTTGTATTCCTTTCTGACCGATGTCGTGACGGTAATAAGCCCCTTCGAATTTAATACCGTCGATCCGTTCGTAAGCTTTGGCGATGGCTTGTTCAAGATCATCTGCCCAGGCAGTCACCGCCAGAACCCGCCCGCCGTTGGTCTTAAATTGCATGTCGCTGCGGATTGTTCCGGCCTGGAAAACAAACCAATCCGGTTCCGGAATGACGTCTAATCCCTGAATGATCTTCCCTTTTTCGTAAGCTTCGGGATAGCCGGCGGAGGCCAGTACGATGCATACCGCGGTCTGATGGGATATTTTTAACGCCACCGAATCCAATGAACCATTGGCGGCGCTGAACAGCATTGCACCCAAATCCGATTTGATCAACGGCAGGACTGCCTGGGCTTCAGGATCGCCGAAACGGACGTTGAATTCGACGACCGAAGGTTGATTACCATCTACCATCAGACCGCAGTACAGCACTCCGCAGTAGGGCGTCTGTTCGGCGCGCATGCCGGCGAGAGTCGGTTCAATCACCAATTTTTTAATTTGGCGCATGACTTGCGGCGTGCCAAGCGGAGCCGGCGCGTAGGCTCCCATGCCGCCGGTATTGGGGCCGGTATCGTTATCGCCAATGCGCTTGTGATCCTGAGCCGAGGGCAGCACTACGTAGTTTTCTCCGTCGGTGACGACGAAAACCGAAAGTTCCTCGCCGGGCAGAAAATCTTCAACGATCACCTGGTTGCCGGCCGCTCCGAAACGGCGTTCGTCCCAAATCATTCGGAAGGCTTCCTGTAAATCGGATTGATTGCGGATGACCAATGCGCCTTTACCTGCCGCCAAACCGTCAACTTTGATAACGAAAGGAAACGGTTTTGAAAGCGTCATATTTTGCATGGCTGAACGCGAATCGCAGACCTGGAAAGCGGCCGTTGGTATCCGATGGCGGTGCATGAACTGTTTAGCGAAAACCTTGCTGCCTTCCAGCCGGGCAGCCGCGGCCGTCGGCCCGAAAACTCTCAGACCGTTGGCACGGAACAGGTCGACGATTCCCAAAACCAGCGGCATCTCTGGCCCGACCACTGTCAGATCGATGCCGTTTTTCAGCGCGAACTCAAGCAGACCATCCAGATCGGTATCTTTGAGTGGAACGTTTTCTGCCAAAAGGTCAGTGCCGGCGTTTCCGGGAGCGCAGTAAATTCTTGTGATTTCGGATGACTGCGCCAGTTTCCAAACCAGAGCATGTTCTCTCCCACCACTTCCGATGACCAATACTTTCATGCAGCGCCTTTTCGTTTCTGTTAACAATCCGGAATCGATCAAATAAAATCAGTCAAAATGTCGTGTGAATCTACCTAGATTTCACACCCGAAACAAGGAAAAGGTTTTGAGTAAGTTAATCCACCGGATATTCGCCCGATCAGGTGGTTTTGGTATGGGGAAAATAACTTTTTTCTAAACAGGTAAAGAACTATATTTGGTAACAAAGTTTGAAAATGGATTCAATTTAAGAAGATTTCAGAAAGAGGCTGCATGGCTTTAAAGAACAAACTGGAACTGTGCTTATCCAATCAAATCACCGAACTGCAGAATGTCAACATGCAGCTGGAGCAATTCGGCGAACTCTGGAACCTGCCTTTCGAACTGGTTTTCAACCTTAACTTAGTTCTGGAGGAAGTGCTCTCCAACATCATCTTTTATGGTTACGATGATTCGGCGGAGCATACGATCGAATTGAATATCGAATTACAGGATGACAATATTTTGATTAAGATCGTTGATGATGCCAAAGCCTTCAATCCGTTGGAACGGACGGATCCGGACGTCACACAGGAACTGGAATCTCGCCAGATTGGCGGCCTGGGTATTTTTCTGGTCAAGAAAATTATGACCGAAGCTGAGTACTTCCGCAAAGATAATAAAAACATTCTGATTCTGAAAAAAAGTGTAAAGACGAGATAATAAAATGAGGAGTATTTTTAATGGAGATTACCACCCAAAAAAATAACGATATTCTGATTGTCGCCGTCAGCGGTCGTTTGGACACGATAACCGCTCCGGAATTTGAAAAGGAAATCATGGCCCTGATTGTGCCCGAGAATAAGAGAATCATTATTGATTGTGCCGATCTGAGCTATATTTCCAGTTCCGGTCTGCGGGTGATTCTGATGACTCTGAAAAAGATCAAGGCGAACGGCGGAAATCTGATTATTTGTAGTCTGCAGGAGAGCATCAAAGAAGTGTTCAATATCTGCGGTTTTACCTCGCTTTTGAATATTTCGCCCGATTGCGCGACCGCGCTCGCCAAAATCTGACCAGGAAAACTTTACGGGTTGATTTTTACTCCTTCCAGGCAGAGTTTCATTCGCGGTGTCGAATAATAAAAGGCGTTGAGTCTAAGCCATGATCGATATTAGTCAGCGACATTCCGATGGGCTGGTCACGGTCAGAATCGAAGGCCGGATTGACAGCCTGACATCTCAAACTATCCAGCAGTACCTGGAAAATCTGACCGAGTCCGGCGAACGCCGAATCATTCTCGATTTTTCACAAATCAATTATATCAGCAGCGCCGGGTTGCGGATTCTCCTGCTCATTCAAAAGCAACTGAAAAAAGTCGAGGGCGAGATCGTGCTGTGCAATCTCAGTCCGGCAATCGCCGACGTTTTTCGTATGAGTGGATTTTATGCTCTATTTAGGGTGCTGCATTCACCGGAAGAAATTTGCACTCTTAATGAGCAGGCAGTGGGAGTCGGTTTCACACAGAAACAGAATATTGCCGGTATCGAGATTGAATATATCACCAACGGAACGCCACCCGGCCATTTGGATTTGATTGGCTCTCAGCAAAAAATGGCCGTTTCCGAATACAGTGAGACCGATATTTGTGCAGTAAAAGCCGGCGATATGCAGTACGGACTGGGATTCGCGGCTCTGGGCGATGACTATGAAAGTTCTAAAAATTTCTTCGGCGAGGCTGTGGTTGTAAACAGCAGTCTTTTCTACTATCCGGCTGTCAAGCGGCCGGTGGTTGATTACATGCTGATCACGACCGAAAACGCCAGCCTCGAGTATAAGTTTTTCTTTGGGCTGAATGTCAGCGGGAAGTTCAGCCGGGTGCTGGCTTTCGAATGCCGGGAAGAATTCGCCGATTTAAAAAAGTTGGCGGCCGTCATTACGGAATTGAGTTCCGCGCCGGCCACCGGTGTCGTTCTGATCGCAGAAAGCAAAGGTTTACTGGGGATGTTTCTCAAAAAAGTCCCGATAATCGATAATAAACCGACCAATGGACTGAGCATTTATAGCAATGAGAATTTTGCAGAGTGGATGGATTTCCCGGTCGAACCGACCGATTTCAACCGTACGGTAATCGCCTGCGGTCTGGCGGTTCGGGACAAGGCGGCGGTGCCTGCATCGATTGCCCGATTACTGCCCGACCAATCCAATATTCACCTGCACGGAGCTGTTTTTGAAAAGGGTCCGCTGAACAAGAAGCCGGCGCACTTCCATCAGGAATTAAAGCGCATCGTCAACGAATCGGAAGTCAGCAAGGTCATGCATCTTCTGGACGCCAGCCGGTTCGGAAGCGGATTGATCGGTCTGATCGACCTGGCGTTCTGAGGCTTCCGGTCGATGTTAAATTCAAGGAGATAAAATTATGGAGCTCTGGGTTGGCGCTCTCAATCTCGGGTATTTATACGCTCTGATGGCGATGGGCATTTTTATCACTTTCCGCATTCATGATTTTGCGGATATCACAGTGGACGGCAGTTTTACAAGCGGTGCCGCCGTGGCGGCGATCATTATTGTGTCGGGCGGAAATCCCCTTTTAGCCTTGCTGGGAGCATTCGGAGCCGGACTGCTGGCCGGCGCTGCAACCGCTCTGATTCATACCAGACTGAAAATAAACAGTCTGCTGGCCGGCATTCTGGTAATGACCGGATTATATTCGATCAATCTGCATATCATGGGGCGCTCGAATATTCCACTCCTGAGCCAGAAGACAATCTTCTCCATGATTGCCAGTTTCAATCCCGGACTGCCGGTGGAGATCTGGTATGCTTTCATATTGACTTTGTTTATCGCGATCGGTTGGTTGGTGGTCAGTCTGTTTTTCAAAACCGACCTGGGAATTGCCATGCGGGTGACCGGGAACAATGCCACAATGGCCGGAGCCGTCGGCCGCAATGTGAAACTACTAACCCTGACCGGAGTAGCACTGGCCAATGGGCTGGTCGGTTTCTCCGGTGGTCTGGTGGCGCAGTATCAGGGATTTGCGGACATCGGCATGGGTATCGGTACGGTCGTAATCGGCCTGGCATCAGTTATTATCGGCGAATCGATCGTTAAAAGCCGCTCGGTATACCTGCGTTTTTTAAGCGTGATAATCGGGTCGGTGATATTCCGCTTCATGATTGCCTTTGCTTTATTCATTGGTATGAATCCGATCGACCTGAAGTTATTGACGGCGGTTTTTGTTCTGCTGACTCTCATTCTATCGAAAAGCCTGGCAGATAAACCGATTGCCAGGAAGCACCTGAAGATAAATTTTAAAAATGTTCTCAAGCCAAAAGCCGCACTCTGGATCGGGAGTGGACTGGGCGCGGCTTGTATCCTTTTCGGGACGCTGTTCTTTTTAAAAACCAAACCAGAGCGGACTGAGTTCAGGATTGGCGTAGTGCAATTTGCGGACAATGGCCTGTTGGACGTGACCCGCGACAGTTTTATAAAGGAAATGCAGGCGCTCGGTTATGTAGATGGCAAAACCTGCCAAATCCTGCTGGAAAATGCTCACGGAGATGCGCCGGTTGTCAATACCATTATTGATAAATTTTTACGCGATGACGTTGATCTGATCGTCACTATTTCGACTTCCGCCACCCAGGCGGCCATCAATAAAATCAAAGACCGGCCGATTGTCTTTGCGACGGTGGCCAATCCGTTTATTATCGGTGCCGGAAAGAGCGACAGTCTGCACCTGCCTAATGTCAGCGGCGTCTACGGAGCCGTGCCGATGGATAAAACTCTCGAGATCGTCAACCAATTTTTCCCTGGCAAAATGCGGATCGGCTGTCTGTGGGATCCTTCTCAGGCTAATGTGGTTTTCAATGTCGAGAATCTGCGCCGAGCTTTACAAAAATATCCGCAATATCAGTTTGAGGGTGCCAACGCCTCCAATTCTTCTGAGGTCTATCAGGCTGCTTTGTCGCTGGTCAATAAAAATATCGATGCGTTCGTTCTGCCACCTGATAACATTGTTTATTCGGCTTTCGATGCTGTTGTCAAAGCCGCCGACAGTCGTAAAATCCCGATATTCATCAGCGATGTGGAACGCTTAAACGACGGCGCTTTGGTGGCTCTCGGATATGATTACACTTCCAGTGGCATACAGGCGGCGCGGATGGTTGACCGGATTCTCAGGGGCGAAAATATCGCCCAGATCCCGTTCGAGATGTACTCAAAACTGACTGTCGGACTGAACAAACAGGTTGCCCGGCAGATTGGCCTGGAGATTCCCCAAGGCGTTTTAGAACGCGCGACACTTGTCATTGAGGAAAAGACGACAGGCAAGCACGAACCAAAGCGTCTGGTACTTTTTCAGTTCAGCGATCACAGCATGATGCAGGAGTGCGCTAAAGGAGTTCTGGACGAGTTCAAATCTAGCGGCGTGCTGGAAAAAAATCATATCCTGCTCGATCGGAAGAGTGCCCAGAATGAGTTCACGCTCGGTCAGGCGATCGCCCAGGACATTGTGCATCGTAAATACGATTATATCGTTTCATTGTCCACGCCGGCACTGCAGATCATGGCCCAGGCCAATAAGACGATTCCGCACGTTTTTGGCGCGGTGACCGATCCTTATCGCATGGGAGTGGCGAAGACTCCAGAAGATCACCTGCCGCAATTGACCGGCGTAGCAACTTTTCAACCGGTGGAGGAGGGCTTTAAAGTTATGCGGGAATTGCTGCCGGGCGCCCGCAAAGTCGGAATGGTCTGGAATCCGAGCGAAGCCTGCTCCGAAGCCTGTACTATGAAAGCCCGTGAAGCCGCGAAGAAATATGGTTTTGAATTGATTGAAGCCAATGTCACCAGCACGACAGAAGTAATCGATGCGCTGAATTCCGTGCTGGATCGCGGTATCGATATATTCCTGACCAGCGGTGACAACACGGTGCTGATGGCCATCGAATCGATCGGAGAGATTCTCAGGAAAAATAAAATTCCTTATTTCGGAAACACTCCCTCCGATATTTATCGCGGTGGCTTGATCTCGGTCGGCGCCGATTATTACGATGTCGGCCGCGAAGTCGCCAAAGTCATGGAAAAGATAATCGCCGGTGCAAATCCAAAGGATATCCCAATCATGGATTGTGTTCCGATTCAGATCGGAGTCAATGTGGCGCTGGCCGCTGAAATCGGATTGGATTTGCCGGAATCGTTCCTCAAACGGGCAGCTAAAATCAAGAGGTAGACGATGATAATAATCCGTAATCTGCATAAAAAATTCAATCCCGGAACGATCAACGAAGTCTATGCTTTGCAAGGCATCGATCTGGAGGTCCGGGATGGTGATTTTGTCACGATCATCGGCACCAACGGCAGTGGCAAATCCACGCTGCTTAACGCGGTCGCCGGGACGTTTATGGCGGATCAGGGCGACATTGAGATTGACGGAATTGACGTTACCCGGAAACCTGATTTCCGGAGAGCTCAATTGATCGCGCGGGTTTTCCAGAATCCCTTTAGCGGTACTGCGCCTGCCATGAGCATTGCCGAAAATTTACATATTGCCAGTCTGCGTGGACAAAAAAGTTATCCCAAAAAAGGGTTGAACACCGCCCGCCTGCGTTTCTACCGCGAAAAAGTAGCTTGCTTGGAGATGCAACTTGAAGACCGCCTGGATGATACGATCGGGACGCTCTCCGGCGGTCAGCGCCAGGCGCTTTCACTGCTGATGGCGGTAATCGCTGAACCGCAGGTTCTGTTGCTGGATGAACACACCGCCGCGCTGGATCCCAAGTCGGCTGCCCAGATTATTAAACTGACAAAAAAGTTTATAGACGAGGGTAAGCTTACAACCATCATGGTGACTCATAGTATGCAGCAGGCGCTCGACCTGGGCAACCGTACAATCATGATGAACAAGGGTAAAATTATCGACGATATCAGCACCGAAGAGAAAAAACAGTATACGGTGGACGACCTGCTCAATAAATTCATGCAAATTCGCAAGCAGGAACAGTTGACGCCCGAAATGTTAACCGAACTAAAACAGATGTATGCCTGATCATACGCCGTTTTTTAAGACGGGCGATCTGCAAATACAAAGTTAGTATGATCGAATTGGCCAAGCGGATTTTTTACTAGTCTCGTTTTTGGTTGTGATTGGTAACACTTTAGATTTTTTTAAAAATATAAAACACTGGTTGTTTTTAGAAATATTTATTAAAATCGCTGCGTTATTAGAAATCTGAAACCATGTTGCTTTTCCGGAGGAAATGAAAAAGATGAGCACAAAAACAACTTCCACGCTGCTAGGCATATCACTCGCCGTCGTAATCGTAGCTTTGGTTGTTTTGAGGGTGACGGGAGTATTTCCATCTATTGATAAAAAAACTGAATTAATCGGAACGATCGGCGGTGTTCAGCAAGCCGATAAATTCCGCGGTGAGCAATTTTCCTTTAAGGATATTAAAATCGACAATCCGGAAGTGGCTGAATTTGTTCAGAGCGCAACTTTTCAAAATTTGATGAAAGATGAAAATTTCCGGGCGGGTTTCACTAATCAGGAGTTTGTCAAAATGCTGCCGCAGCTGATGGAAGCAAATCAGTTTGTTTATAAATATGCGGTTGATATGCAGAAATACCTGAGCGACGCTCAGAATTTTCAAAAAGCCTTCGATCATTTTGCGGCTGTAGCCCAGTCTGCCGAATTCAACAAACTGAATTTGAGTACCGATTTTGTCCGTCAGATTGAACAGGTTGCCAGCCACCAGCAATTATCGCAGGCCTTTGTGGCGCCCAGTTTGCAGGAAGTGATGCAGTTAGTCAATAATGAAGATTTTCAGAAATATTATTTCGCGAATAACGAATTGCAGAAGATGATGCCGATGTCTCAGGATTTAAAGCATATAATGAATAATGATTTTCAGAAAGTGATTCCACAGGCCACCGATTTCAATTTGAAAAATTTTGAATCGTTTTTTTTAAGCCAGGAATTCCAGAAATTATGCCAAAGTCCGGCCATGATCGAGATCGTGTCCAATCAGGAACATTGCAAAGTATTTTTAAGCCAGGAATTTCAGAAAGTTCTCCTCAGTCAGGAGTTCCAAAAATATTTTGACAGCCAGGATTTTCAGCGCGACCGCTCGCGGTAAACGCGACCCGTTTCTGAGAAAAACATAACTTTTTTCCACTAAAACCCATAGATTTGCCTATGGGTTTTTCGTTTTGAAAGTTTTAGACCTAAAACAATAGAATCAGGCTGAAAAGTATGACTGTCCGAACCAGGTTTACATTTATAATAAAGATGGGAATTCTGTCGTGTTTTTTAATTAATTCACTGTTCGCTCAGACTCTTCAAAACCTGCGCACGGATGAGATTAGTCTGGAATATTATAGCAGTGCCCATTCCTATATAATACCGCATCTGGCCCGCTGCTTTACCACGACGATGAAGTATTACAAGCAATTCTGGGATTATCAGCCATCCGAGCCGTACAACATATTTGTGGAGGATTTCGGCGATTGGGCGAACGGCGGCGCCACGGCTGTGCCGCGCAATTTCGTGTATGTCTCGATTGCGCCGTACATGTACGTTTTCGATGTGGCTCCGGCTAACGAACGCATGTCGCTCCTGATGCATCATGAACTGGTGCATGTGATTGCCATGGACAAAGCCACCCGCCGTGACCGTTTCTGGCGCAAATTATATTTCGGGAAAGTTCAGCAAACCGCCAGTCATCCGATTTCAATGCTGTATGCCTACCAGACCGCCCCGCGTAAATTTTCTCCGCGCTGGTACCATGAAGGAATCGCGGTCACCATGGAAACCTGGGTCGGAGGCGGTGTCGGCCGGGCGCTCGGGGCTTACGATGAAATGGTTTTTCGAACAATGGTTCACGATTCGGCTTACATTTATCACATGGTCGGACTGGAATCGGAAGGCACGGCGATCGATTTCCAGGTGGGCGCTAATTCTTATTTGTACGGCACCCGTTTTTTTAATTATCTGGCAGGTCAGTATGGCCCGGAAAAAGTAATTCAATGGGTTTCTCGCACAGAGGGAAGTCGCCGCTACTTTTCGAAACAATTCAAACAGGTTTTCGGACGACCGGTAGCGGAGGAATGGTCGCGCTGGATCGATTCTGAAAAACGTTGGCAGTCCGACAATCTGGCCAGAATTGCCCAAAATCCGGTGACGACTTTTCAGCCTATCGTCCGGGATCAGGTACTCGGCAGCGTTTCACGCTCGTTCATCGACTCAACACGCGGAGTGCTCTATACCGGCGTTAAATTTCCCGGTCAGGTTGCCCATATTGCAGCGATCGACCTGAAAACCGGAGAAATGCGGAAAATCTGCGATGTCAAAGGCGCCTCGACCTATTTTACCACCAATCTGCTATTCGACCGGGAAGCCGACCGGTTGTATTTCACGACCGACAATTATAAATACCGCGACCTGAATTGTATAAATCTAAAAGACGATAAAGTGACGCGCCTGATTACGGATGTCCGCACCGGCGATCTGGCACTCGATCCGGTCGATAAATCCATCTGGGGCGTTCGCCACGAAAACGGCATTTCGACTTTAGTCAGGATTGATCCGCCTTATACGGATTATTTGGCGATTCATGCTTTCCAATATGGCACCGATTTATATGATCTGGACATTTCGCCGGATGGGCGTTATCTCACCGGAGCGCTGACTTTCGTGGATGGCAAACAGAAGTTGGTGTGCTTTGAGATCGCCAAACTGCTGGATCATCAGGCTGATTACGAGGAACTCTTCGACTTTGAACTGACCGGGCCGGCAAATTTCGTGTTTTCAGCTGATGGCCGGTATTTATATGGCACGTCCTATTATTCCGGGGTGTCGAATGTTTATCGCTATGATTTTCCGGCGCGCGATATGTCGATTATCTCCAACACCGCGACCGGTTTGTTCCGACCGGTGCCGGTTAATGACGATTCGCTGATTGCTTTTCAATATACGGCCAAAGGTTTTGTGCCGGGCTGGATTCCGAACCGGACGCTGGATAACGTGGCGGCAATTAAATTTCTCGGCCAGCAGGTTTACGAAAAATTTCCGGAGGTGAGTATCTGGCGGACAGAATCGCCGGCGACCGTTGACCTGGATGCGATCACGACTTATAAGGGCGATTATAAACTCTGGCCGAATACCCGACTCAAATCGGCATTCCCGGTAGTGGAAGGTTATAAAAACACGACTGCGCTGGGTTATTACTGCGACTTTTCCAACGATATCGGCTACAATTCCGTGAAATTCACGGCGTCATATTCGCCGTTCAATGCCGATCTGCCGGAGAGTGAACGTCTGCATTTCAGCGCGACCTATCACTACTGGAAATGGCAATTGGATTTCAAATACAATCCGGCCGATTTTTATGACCTGGCCGGGCCGACCCAAACCAGCCGGCGCGGCTATTTTCTCGGTACGAAATACAACAGTGTGCTGATCTGGGACGAACCCCGCACGATGGATTACTCCATTAGCGGCGGCTATTGGGGCAATCTGGAAAAAATGCCGGATTATCAGAATGTGTCCGCCAGTTTTGAGCGCTATTTTTATATCAATGCTTCGCTGGATTACGAATATGTTGAGAGATCGCAGGGCGCGGTGGACGGGGAAAAGGGTTTTCTATGGAGCGCTTTTTCCCGCACTAATTATGTCAATCGCAATTTGTATCCGCAACTTGTCACTACTCTGGATCGCGGTTTTGCATTGCCGGTCAATCATACTTCGGTCTGGCTACGCAGTGCGGCGGGAATTTCACCGGCTCTGCGCGCTGAACCGTTTGCCAATTTCTACTTTGGCGGCTTCGGCAATAACTGGATCGATCACCATAGTGAAAAGCGTTACCGCGAATACTATAGTTTTCCCGGCGTAGAATTGAATAAGATCAACGGCACAAACTTTGTCAAATTGATGACCGAGCTTAATCTGCCGCCGGCGCGTTTCCGGCATGTTGGCATCACAGCCGCTTATCCGCGCTGGCTGAGACCGGCGGTATTTGCTTCGGGGATCACAACTAATTTATTCGCGCATTCTCACAACCGTACAGTCTATAATTGCGGTGGTCAGGTAGATATGGAAATCGTTCTGTTTTCGCTTTTCAAAACTACCCTCTCAGCCGGCTATGCCGTAGCGATTGAAAACGACCGCAGATTATCTGACGAGTTCATGTTTTCTTTAAAAATTCTATGATCGTGTTACTTAACATTCTTGTCAGTTTATTGCCGGTCTTGATTTTTCTGACCGTGCTGGTCGTCATGGACAGCTACAAACTGCTCAGAATATGGACAGTGGCGCTGACGATCGTATGGGGTTGTTTTTCGGCTGGGGTAGCCCTGTTGTTCAATCGGTTTGTGTTTACTTTTGTACCGCATCAGAGTATTGTGATTTCAGTGGTAGTTGCGCCGATAATTGAAGAAACGATCAAAGCAGTTTATCCGCTCTGGCAATTGAAAAAGAAGAAAATTGGCTTTCTGGTGGACAGCGCCATCATCGGTTTTGCGGTCGGCACCGGGTTCGCCTTAGTAGAGAATCTTTTTTTCATGCAAGCGCTTGGCGAGCGCAGTGTCTTTATCTGGCTGGTTCGCGGGCTGGGGACGGCGGTCATGCACGGTGGAACGACTGCCATCATGATGATAATTGTCCGCTATTTTAGCGAGCGGCGAACGCGTAATCCAGTGCTTATTGTCCTGGGAGGTTTATTGACCGCAATGCTGATCCACGCCGGATTCAATTATTTGGTGCACGTTGTCAGCCCGGAGGTTATCCTGATCATGCAATTGGTAATTTTGCCGACTCTGCTGGCTGTGACTTTCACCAGGAGTGAAAATAATCTACGCGACTGGCTGGAGGAAGGCTTGGCCGCCAATGTTGAACTGCTTGGCGACATCCGCGCCGGTCGGTTCCGCGAAACCAAAGCCGGGCAATATTTATACAGCCTGAAAGAACGCTTTCCGGGTGAGATTTTAGCGGATGTATTTTGCTATCTGCAGATTTACCTGGAATTGTCAGCGCGCGCCAAAGCGCTTTTAATCTTGAAGGAACTTAGCCTACCGCCGACTCCCGACCCGGAAACGCCAGCGAAATTCATTGAACTAAAGCAATTGGAGAAAAATATCGGCCGTACCGGACGCTCGGCGATGGCGCCGCTGATTCACACCAGTCCGCGCGATCTGTGGCAGTTGTATTTTCTCGATCAGCAACAAAATAGCCAGTGAGGTAATGGTGGGCAACGAAGGGCTGACATTTAAACAAAAAGAAAAAGCGATTCTGGTAAGCCTGCTTCTCGGAATCGGTTCGGCAATTCCGAATATTGTTGCCGCGCTGACTTCCAACTCGCTAATCATGCTGACCGGCGTATTTCAAAGTGTCAGCGAAATTCTGGCGATTTTCTTCGCCTATATCGCGATCCGCAAAGTCTCCAAAGGCACTAACCTGGTTTACAACTACGGCTATGGCAAAATGGAGGGTTTTTCCAGCCTGCTGATGGCTTTGGTAATCGCGATCTCGCTGATCGTGGTGCTGACCAGCGCGGTGCGCGGCCTGCTGAAACCGGAAAGATTGGTAGGCATCGGCGTTCTGATCGGTATCGCGTTTAATATTTTCGGCGTGTTGACGGACTTGTGGCAATGGTTCAAATTCAGGAGAATTGCGCGCACCGCCTTTTCACCGATTATCGAAGGCCAACTCAAATTATACCGCGGAAAATTCGCCATGGATCTGGGCGAGACGCTGACCCTGACCGCCGGACTGCTGCTCGGTAAATTTACCTTTGCGTATTTTATCGATCCGATCGGAGCCTTACTGTTAAGCGGAGTCCTCTTTCATTCGGCTTATACGCTTTTCTCGACTTCGATGGATAATCTAATGGATCGCACGCTGGAAGAGTCGATGCAGACCGGAATTCTGAAAGTCTTAGCCCAGCATTTTGATGATTACAAGGATTTGCACGATATTCGCTCGCGGCGCAGTGGCGCCGACGTTTTTATCGAACTTTACCTGGAATTCGATGATAATCTGCCGATGGGAAAGGTGATGGAGCACATTAAACAGATCAGAACCGACATCAAAAATGTCATCCGCAATTGCCAGGTCAATATCATTCCCAGCCGGGAGAAGCCGACGCTGAAGTAGTTAAGAGTCATAGGTAGTCATTTGCCGCTAGCGCGGCGTCATTCCCCGCCGTAGGCGGGGTCATTCATAGTCAGACAATAGTCATTTAATAGTCATACAATAGTATTTCGGGTAATAGAGTAAGGTTTTGACATTTTCATTACGGCGTACGATTTTAATCTACAGTAATACATTATTAAAAAATCGTGTAAATCTTGTCTCACCGGAGACTCTCAAAAGGAGTCCTACGTGACCTTCGGAGGTAATCCTGTCTATATAAATCATAACAGGTTTTCGCGGGTGAGGCCTTGTTTCTGGCCGGTGAGGCGATTGATCTCGTCGCGCAGTTCGGCGGCTTTTTCGAATTCCAGATTTTCGGCGGCGGCCAGCATCTCGCGTCGCAGGAGTTCGACGATTTCAGCGGTTTGCATTTTATCGCGGTAGCGGTCGCTGTATGATCGATCGGACTGAATATCAAGCGGTTTGACGTCGGCCACAGTGGTGGCATGCATGACTTCCTCGACCGATTTGTAAATCGTGCGCGGCTGGATATTATGGGCGAGATTATAGGCGTGCTGCACCTGGCGGCGGCGGCCAACTTCGTCGATCACTTTACGCATAGATTCGGTAACTTCATCGGCGTAGAATATCACTTTGCCATTGATGTTACGGGCGGCGCGCCCCGAGACCTGCATCAGCGATTTTTCCGAACGCAGAAATCCTTCCTTGTCGGCGTCGAGGATCGCGACCAGCGATACTTCCGGCAGATCGAGTCCCTCGCGCAGAAGATTGATGCCGACCAGCACGTCGAAGTTACCCAGCCGCAGGTCGCGCAGAATGCCAACCCGGTCGAGAGCTTTAATTTCGGAATGCAGATAACGCACCTTCAGTCCCATACCGCGCAGGTATTCGGACAAATCTTCCGACATTTTTTTCGTCAGAGTCGTGACCAAAACGCGCTCTTTACGTGAGGTAACCGCCGCGATTTCATCGATCAGGTCGTCAATCTGGTGTTTAGTGGGTTTGACGATGATTTCCGGGTCGAGCAAGCCGGTCGGACGGATGATTTGCTCGACAACTACGCCCTGACATTTTTCCAGTTCGTAATCGGCGGGAGTAGCCGAAACGAAAACGGTCTGATTGATCATTTTCTCGAATTCCGGGAATTTCAGCGGGCGATTATCGAGCGCTGATGGTAAGCGAAAACCGTATTCGACCAAAACTTCCTTACGCGAACGATCGCCGTTGTACATGGCGCGCAGTTGCGGCAGAGTGGCATGCGATTCGTCGATAATCAACAGATAATCCTTCGGGAAAAAGTCCAGCAGAGTATAAGGTTGCTGACCGGGTTTGCGACCGGAAAAGTGGCGCGAATAGTTTTCAATGCCACTGCAGTAGCCGACTTCCTGGATCATTTCGAGATCGAAACGCGTGCGTTGGCCCAGCCGCTGGGCTTCTAGTAATTTTCCGGCGTTGCGCAGTTCTTCCAGGCGCTCTTCCAGTTCGGCTTCAATGGAGACGATGGCGCGTTTTACGGTTTCTTCGGACGAAATAAAATGCTTGGCCGGGAAGATAACGATGGTTTCTTGCGCGTCAATGACTTCGCCAGTCAGCGGATCAAAACTGTAGATGTTTTCAATCTCATCCCCGAAGAGTTCGATGCGGTAAGCGAAATCTTCATAAGCCGGGCGAACTTCCACAACGTCGCCGCGCGCCCGGAATTTGCCGCGCTCCAGCACCAGGTCGTTACGGGCATAATAAATATCGACCAAACGCCCGAAAAGCTGGCGGATACCGATCCGGTCGCCCTTTTTCAGCACGACGATGAAGCGCTGGTATTCTTCCGGCGAACCGATTCCATAAATGCAGGAAACGCTGGCAACCACGATCACGTCGCGACGACTGATAAGCGAACTGGTAGCCTTCAGGCGCAGTTTGTCGATTTCGTCGTTGATCGAGGAATCTTTCTCGATAAAAGTATCCGTCACCGGGATATAGGCTTCCGGCTGGTAATAATCGTAGAACGAGATGAAATATTCGACCGCATTCTCCGGGAAGAAAGTTTTAAACTCGCCGAACAACTGCGCCGCGAGGGTTTTATTGTGCGAAATGATCAGGGTCGGCTTCTGGACGTTCTGGATGACCTGCGCCATGGTGAAAGTCTTGCCGCTGCCGGTTACGCCGAGCAGGGTCTGGTACTTGTCACCGCGCGTCAAGCCTTCGGTCAGTTCGCGGATGGCCTGCGGCTGGTCGCCGGTGGGCTGGAAATTGGTCGCTAATTTGAATTTGTTCATAGCGGTGCAATTTAGATTAAGGAAGTGCAAGAGGCAATGAATTTTCCGCAGATATTAATTCTTTTTCCCATGTTATGCAATTGAAACGAAAACTCAATCAATTATAACATTTCAAAAATCACCAGCAACAGATATATCTTTCCTTAATAAAAATGTAGTATGGAGTTTTTTCTGTTTACAATGTGATGAAATTCAGATAATTATCGCTGTGAATTAGTTCAAAACTGGCATCCGGATATGCTTTTTTCCATTCTGAGGGAGTTTTTAATGTTTTCGGACTTAACTTAATTTCATATCCATGTATTTCGCCGTTCTTTTCTTCAACCAGATCAATTTCCTGACGTTGATATGTTCTCCAGAAAAACGAATTCACATATTCACGTCGATACTCCTGGAATTTTAAACGTTCATATATAATATAGTTTTCCCATAATTGTCCGAGGTCATTCCGTAATCCAGGCGGATTAAAGTTATTAATCAGGGCGTTCCGGATTCCAACATCATAAAAATAGTAGCGATTATTTTTCACGATTTCTTTCCGCAAATTGCGGCTGAATCCGCCCCGTTTAAAAATCACAAACGCTTTTTCAAGTAAGTCCAGATAACGTTCAATGGTATTTTTGCTCATACCAAGTTGGGAACCCAGTTCGTTTAAGGATACTTCGTTGCCGATCTGAAAAGCCAGTAATTGGAGTAGATGCAGTAATTTATTAGAGAAGCGAACTCCGTCGTAAGCCAAAATATCCTTTAGTAAATAAGAACCAACCAATTCCCGGAGATAATTTTCCCGTTGCTTGTTATCATTGGCAATCGCGACTTCCGGATAACTACCGTAGATCAACCGCGAGTCGAGCAGTGACTTCGTTTCGTGGCGATGCTCAACCTGAGCTAATTCCATTTGCGCAAGCGGAAATAACTTTAAGGTAAATTTACGACCTGTCAACGGCTCGCCAATATCTTTAGCCAGTTCAAAAGATGACGAACCGGTTGCGATGACTTTGACATTGGGCAGGTGATCCACAATCAGTTTTAAATTGAGGCCTACTTGCGGTATTGATTGCGCTTCGTCAATGATCAGATACTGATTGTTACCTATAAATTCGGTTAATTTACTGATCGATTGACTGGCTAAGTATTGACGGACGACCAGATCATCTCCATTGACCAGTAGATAGTTCTCAGTGATATTCTTCAGGAAATGCTCCAGTAGAGTGGTTTTACCAACCCGGCGGGCTCCGTAAATAATTATAACCTTACCGGGAGTAACTAACTCCTTAAGATTTTTTAATTGGGCATGTGGAATGTACATCCTGAAGACTCCTCGAATTTTGTCAACAAACTGACTGAATTTATATAAATATTGTCAGTTTGGAAATGATTTATTGGAACTTATTACCGTGCCACAGGCCTTCGGTCAGCTCGCGGATGGCCTGCGGCTGGTCGCCGGTCGGCTGGAAATTGGTCGCTAATTTAAATTTGTTCATAGCGATGCAATTTAGATTAGCGAGGCACAAGAGGCAATGAATTTTCCGCAGATAAAATAAGTTTGATAAAAACCCTTCCCGTTCCGACAGGTTCTTAAACCTGACGGTTATGTTCATTTTTTTTTTCGTAAAAGGAGCGCTTCAACAATGTTGAAGCATTCCCGGCCGGTTGAAAACCGGTTTTTACAGCAGTTTTATACGGCATAATGTGTGGGGGCGAAGCCCCGCGTATGGCGCGATCGTTGACATGCCTCGTCCCTACTATCTCCCAAATTACAGGCAGAAAAACATTTTAAGATTAGATGGATTTTTATATATTCCATTGGTATATAATAATAGAGAGACAACCCAACCGACCAAATCCGGTCTAAAACGACAAAATGAAATCGGTTACCCGGCAAATAGGATTGTACTGCACCATGTCTTTGATGACTGGCGCACTCACTCTGGCGGCGCCACCCCAGTGGAAATTTCCATTTGTCCATGACAAGTTCGACGTCAACGAATTTATTGCCGATACCCTGACAATTACCCTGCCAATCGATACGCTTATCATCGATAGCACTACCCTGCTGAAGGTCGTGGACAGCCGCCCGGCGCCCGGGGCATTGATCGGCATTCAGAATACGAAAAAATGGAAATACATCCCGGTCGACCAGTACCTTGTCCTCGAAAAAGACCTGGCGCAATCCCTGATCGATTATTCGCGGCGGCAGCCGACGGACTGGAACGGCACGCTTTACATTAAAAGCCTGGTGCATTGGTGGGACGGCAGTCCGTTTTTAGATAAAGGCCGCAAGCTGAACGCCTACACCTTGCTGGCGGACAGCAACGGGCAGGTGGTCGGCGACTGGCTCTGGGAATATACCCTGAAACCGGCCAAAAAGCAGCCGGACAGTGTCGCGATCGCTTTGCTCATGGATCGCTGGTTGATCGAGCAGGCGGAAGCCGTGCGGCAGCCGAACTTCCGGCGCGGCATTTACCCGTATCTTTACCGGCGGCAAATGATGGTCTGGACGGATTTTATTCTGTTGCCGGATGGCTATATCGTGAATGCGCATCTGACCCTGGATTTTCCGGCCGATCAGGAAAAAAGGTGGATTCGCGGTTCGCCGGGCATCTTTTACCGGCGCGGGCGCTGGCATCAGTCAATTGCCGTCGGCGGTCAGGACCAGCAATGGTATGCCCGCCTCAATGACAACCTGGTGCGGCGGCTGAATGTCGCCCTGCGCATCGGGGTCAATAACTTCGACAGTGATAAATACGCGCACATGGATTTCTGGAATCTGATGCTGGTCAATATCAGCGCCAATGCCGTCATAGAGTACCGGCCGGTTTACCTGAAAGGTTTTTTCGCCGGTATCGGTTTGCATACTTCCATCAACATTTTGCCGGACGTTATCGACCGCGTTGAACCGGGTCTGCTTTTAAGCGGAGGATTTATCCTGCCGTGAAGTACCTGCGCAGCTTGCTGACCGTTTTAATGCTGGCAATTCCGCTTGCGGCGGGCAATATTTCCGGCTACGTGGTGGACGCCAAAACCGGCGAAACCATCATCGGCGTCAATGTCATTCTGGAAGGCAGCGATCAGGGCGCGGCGACGGACGTGAAGGGCTTTTTCATTCTGCGTAATCTGCCGGAAGGGCGCCACACGCTGCGCTTTTCGCACATCGCCTACGAAGATTTGCGCCGGGAATATATTCTGACGAGTAAAAACCTGTTGCTGCCGGAAATTGAACTGACGCCGCGGGCGATCCGGGCCGAAGCCGTGGAAGTGCTCGGGCAGCGCGGTTCGATTATCGAGAAAGATATGGACATTTCCAGCTTCGAGGTCGATCCGGTGGTGCTGACCGAAATCCCGCAACTGGGCAAAGATGTGTTTCAACTGCTGAAATTGTCGCCCAGCGTGACAGTCTCCGACCAGTTTTCACCGCAATATTACGTGCGCGGCAGCGACCCGGGCGAGAACCTGGTGCAGCTGGATGGCATGACGATTTACAATCCGCAGCATTTCATGGGCTCGAACGCCGTTTTCAATCCGTATGCCATTAAGAATATCGAGATGCTGGTAGGCGGTTTCGACGCCGAATACGGCGGACGCAATTCGTCTATTTTATCTATCAGTTCGCGGGAAGGACACCAGAGCGAAGTGCATGGTGAGTTTCATCCTTCCATTTCAGGACTGACCGGTGCGATCGAATTTCCGGCCGGCAAGGACGCCACGGCGATGCTGTCCGGGCGTTTCCTGACCAGTCTCACGCTCCAAATCCTGCTCGGTTCGCCGAATGTCATGGCGGATTTCAACGGGGCTTACCAGAAAAAAATCGGCAACACCCGGCTGCGCCTCTCGGCATTTTACGCCCGCGATTATATGGATTACTGCGTGGACGATCTGTTCATTTACTTCCCGGATTCGATTTTCGAGGATATGAGCGAGGGATATATCACCGATACGGAAAATAAAGCGCTTGGTTTGCAGACGGCGACCATGCTGAGACCGAACCTGCTCTGGGAAAATCAGGTCTATTATTCCGGCTCGGATGTCGGCAATGAAACCTACTTCAGTTATAAATTTGAAGACACGACCTCAATAACGGACGCGGCGCTCGATTACCGGACGAAGATCGAAAATTCCATTGAGGATTTTACCCTGAAAAGCCATCTTTCGTGGTTCACTTTCTGGAATCAAACCTGGAAAATCGGTTTTGAACACAACCGTTTACTATTCAAGAATCGTGTAGGTAGTTATAATATCACCACGGATGAATCCGCGAGTTATTCGACCTTTCAGGCTTTTTACCTTCAGGATAAAATCGAAATCGGCAATTTTCTGCTGAAACTCGGTCTGCGTCAGTCCCGCAATGCCGTGGAAGAAACCTGGCGGCACGAACCGCGCCTTTCCGCCACGCTGAAACTGGCCGGGCTGACTTTCAAACTGGCTTACGGGCACTATTACCAGTACCTGACGACCTTAGACAGCAAGAATAACGAATTCGTACAATTTCTGGATTATTACACCTCGCTTGAGGGTTTACAGCCGCTTCATTCCGTGCATTACATTTTCGGCCTGGAAGGTAAAATCAATCCGCGGCTGGATTATTCGTTTTCTGCTTATTACAAAGATTTGCGCCGGCTTTATCGCTACAGTTACGAATCGGTTGGGGTAACCAGCGCCTCGGATGCGATTGAAGAAGGCCACGGTCAATCCTACGGATTCGAGATTCTCTTTCGCGGCGAAATCGGCAAACTCTCCGGCTGGGTCGGATATACCTACAGCCACGGCACGCGGAATTATGCTTCGGTACTGAATGGCAAAACGGTGCTTTTTGACGGCGACCAACCGCATAATTTCAAGTCGGTTCTGCTCTATAAACTGACCCGCGATATTACCGCGAGTTCGACCTTTCAGGTTGCATCCGGCTATCCCAAGACCTGGGAAACCGGCATGCTGATGCACTATTACTATGACCCGCTGACGAACAGCATGAGTTTTGCCTCGAATACTATCACGCCGGTGAAAAACAACGTGCGCTATCCGGGCCGGATCAGCTGGGATATCGGCTGGAAGAAGCAACTGCGCGACGGTTTCGGTTATCATCTGGCGGAATACCTGGGTTGTGACGACGTGGTCTTTTCGATGACCATCAGCAATCTGCTTTTTCTGCACCGCGACCCGATGTATTACATTTACATCCCCGACTTTGGTTGTTACGGACTGGATGTGGAAATAATCCCCAGCATAACAGCCGGCTACAGCATCAGGTTTTAGGAACATGAGAAATATTTACCAACACAATTATTTACCGGTTCTGCATTTCATGCGTTTTTTCTTAATTCTTATAAGCGCTTCCTGGTTCTTATCCGCACTTAAAACCTGCGACCTTCCGACCACTCCGGGGCCGCAGCCGACGACCCTGATTGATACGGAATTCGAGCCGGGTCTCAATATCTTTGGCGTTTTACGGGCGGACAGCGTCAGCGGCAGTTCTTTCATCCATGTAGAACGGGCTGTCACTACGGAGCAAATGTATGTCGGAGAAGGCGTCATTGATACTGCGGCTGTGGTGCTGGTGACCGATTCACTCACCGGCGAGGAGTATTTGTTCGAGGCGATAGACGACAGTTTGCATGCCGGCTACTATTACAATGCGGATTTTCAGCCGGTGTGCGGTCACCGTTATCTATTGGAAGTTCGTTCGGGCGATCTGCCAATTCTGACGGCGACTACGACTGTTCCGAACCGTCCGCAGATTGTTCCGAACAGTCTCATTCTTAACGCCAATGAATTGTCTTTTAAATTGATCATAACGAGCGACATTGCACAGTATATCTGTTATCTGCTGGCAGACGACAATTATATCGAGAAGCAAATCCTGAACAGCGGCGCTCAGACGGCTGCAGTCTCATTCAACCTGGCGGTACTTGGCGCCGCTCCGGTCGGTCTGATAATCGTTGGTTATGACGAGAATCTGAAGGCTTATACCAATTCCACGCCGTCATTCATTCCCCAGACTTATCACGAAATGGTCAACACGGTAACGAACGGCTATGGCTGTTTTGGCTCGCTGGCTGTAACGGTGATTGGATTATAGTATTATCGTTCTGATTTTAAAGCGATTTCGTTGAAATTAAGTATCAACATTGTTGATGCACTCCGGGTGAAGCTGGATTCTACAGTGGCAAAACGTATTTGTACATCATTACGAAGTGGCAGAAACTGCCGAGCAGGATAAAGACGTGAAAAATTTCGTGAAAGCCAAAAACGTTCGGCCAGGGATCAGGACGCTGGCGCGAATAAATCACAGCCCCGACAGTGTAAGCCAGTCCGCCGCCTAACAGCCAGGCGAAGGCGGCCAGAGGAAATACTTTCAGCAGTGGATAGAACGCCACAACCCCGACCCAGCCCATTACGACATATATTCCGGCGGAAAGCCAGCGCGGACTGTTGATACGGATAGCCTTGAAAACGATTCCCAGCACGGCGATTCCCCAAACCAGTCCGAAGAGTGTCCAACCCCAGGCGCCGCGCAAAACAATCAACGTCACCGGCGTGTAAACCGAGGCGATACAGACGAAGATCATAATATGGTCGAGTTTGCGCAGAATGCGCGTGCCGGTTTCCCGGAGCGGCAGCCAGTGATAAATGGTACTGAAAGTGTACATCAAGATCGTCCCGGCGCCATAAATCGAAAAACCGACGATCTGCCGGGGATTATTGGATTTCACGATTAATACAATCATCCCGGCAATGGCCAGTAAAATACCGATAAAATGGGTCAGCCCGCTAAGCGGATCTTTCAGTTTTATTGACACAGAAATTTTCCTTTACATTAGTGGTTGGGAGATAAAAATTGCGGTCCTATTTGGTCGGCTTTTTGGCGGGTTTTTTCTCGAATATTTTGGTATTCAGAGAGAGTTGCAGAGATATTCCGGCCAGGCGCGAATATTCGGTCGGAAAGCCATACTCGGTCGTGGCCGGATAGCGGGCGGGATTTTGCGGATCGAGTGTGAAAATCTTTTCGATTGGTTGACCTTTGTCGAAATCGTGAAAATAGCCGATCTCGAGTCCGACTTTCTGCGAAATCGACAGACCACCGAGCGCGCCAACCCGGATGCTGTTGCCGCCGCTGATCCCGTGCGGAATGTACATCACCCGGAAGCCGGTATAAAAAGCGTTGCCCGGCTTCTTCGGAAAAGTCCGCACAGAATAATAGGTCAGATCGAGATTGGAGTTGGAATTTAGCGAATAGCTGATATTGACCACATCGGCGATGTCTCCGCGCCGAAAGATAAGGTAAGAATAATCCAGCCCCGTGCCGTAGATCGGCAGGCCGACCCGGAAGCTGACGTCACTGCGTTCGGAAAGTCCGCGCCGGTAAACGAAAACCGGGGCGATGTTTTCAACGGAAAAGGTTAGGCCGGTGTAGGTTTCACCTTCTTTCAGTGGAATCGGGCTAACGGTTGGATGCGTAGCGCAGGCGCTGAGCCAAAGACCGATTGCCATTACTATCAGTTGCTTATACATTCCGTCCTTAGATTAATCAAATTCCGGCATTTTGTAAAGATTTATTTACTGCTTGGGTTGACAATGTATTGCATCAGCCCGCTGACATCTTGCGAATCGACCGAACCGTCGGCATTCCAGTCGGCGGCCAGACTCTGTGAAGCACTCGGCGTTATTTTACGCTGATGATAATTCAAGATCATCACCACATCGCGAACATCGATCTGTCCGTCGCCGTTGACATCACCGCGGGCAAAATCGTTGAACTGAATCTTTAGAAGCGTCGGTTGTCCGTCGGTAACATTGACGTTTTCGAAATTTTGGGAACCTAAACTGTCGACGGTAACAGTCACAGTGTAACTACCGGCGGAGCATAATCGGCAAAAGTCGCCGGTTTTCGGGTCGTTGGTTATGGCGGAATTGTCAGTCTCAGTGTCATGATCATTCAGGGTGATTTTAGCTGTCAACGGCTGTCCAAGGCGATCGGTGACGATGCCATGAATTCCGGATAAAGCGTTTTCCAGGTAAGCGATCAGCGCCTCGCGGTTATATTGCCAATAAGCCTTCAGAGCGCTCTCGTCCGGCATGTCGGCGTCGGACAGTTCGATCGTGACTTCGCGACAACCGGCAAAATAGGTCATCCAGTCCTGCCGCCCGCCGCAAATCCGGTACCAGGCGTAACCATTCGTGTAACCGCCCTGATCGGTAAAATAACCGCTGGGAGAATTGGCTTGGGCGGTCAAAGCGTAATTGCGGGCGATTTGCTCAAACCAGGGATCATCCGGATGCCGTCGTTCCCAGGTGTCCCAGGGATAATTCACCAACTCGCCACCAGTATGAAAATTTGCCGAGAGTACGAAATGATGTTTTTGAGCGAAATCCATCATGGCAACCGTTTCCGGCTGCCAGGCATTGCCGTCTGGGTGATCGCCTTCGGCCGGATCGGGGAAATTGCGGTTCAGATCGAAACCATTGGCATTGTAACGGGTCGAGCCGGTCAAAGTGGAATCGCCACCGGCGAAAGTCCCGTCCGGATTGGCCAGCGGATTGATCCAGATTTCAGAATTATCGACCAGATTCGTCAAACGTGAATCATTTCCATAGCTTGTCAATAACGTATCGATCAAATGCAACATTAAAATCCAGCCAACGACTTCATTGCCGTGCATGCTTGAGGTATAGAAAAGATCCGGCTCGGCTTCATTGGTTGCGACATTATCGGAAATCTTTACTGCCAGCAATTCGCGTCCCTGCACCGAATAACCGATACGTTCGACCCGGCAGATTTGTGGAAAATCGGTTGCGAACCGGTTCAGCATAGCGATATAATTTGCATAGGTCGGGTAGGTATCCAGAGTTTGAGCTTCCTGTATCGATTTGCTCATGCGCGGTCGGTAAAGCGTACCGGGATGCGGCAGGATTTTATATGAGTAACCAAGCTCTTCAAAAGCCGTGAACTCTTTATAATTGGCGTAGGCGGTGACTAACGAATCACGTACATGATCGATAGAAATCAGGCGGGTCAGTTTCGCCAGATCGGCGCGCTCCCGGATTTTAAACTCGAAATAAAATTCCGAACTGCTGGCCGGAATCGGTTCGGTGGCGATCAGCACTAGAAACATCGAAAAGGTGAACAACGTTAAACCAAGCGCGATTTTCCAATTGTTCAATCTCTTCCGCATTTCACCGGAAAGTAGAAAATCCGGCGTTGTTTTACAAGAATGATTATCCGAATTCCAAAATGGACTATAATTGGCAGACAATTTCCCGGCAAGATTAATTACTGATTGCACTGATCCCATAAAAGTCTTAGATTCTGGCCAGAATAGCCAGAAGGTGAAAAATGAAAGGAACATGGCAAATCCAGGATGCGAAAAACAAGTTCAGTCAGGTAATTGGCGAAGCCTTGAAAAATGGGCCTCAGATTGTCACTAAACATGGCGAGGCTACCGCCGTGATTCTGTCGGTGCAGGATTTTAAAAAACTGCAACAGAATCGCTCGAACATTACCGAGTTTTTCCAATCATCGCCTTTAGTTGGGGTAGAACTGGAAATTGATCGGATAAAAGATCATCCGCGTTCAACGGACTTATGAACTACCTGTTAGATACATGTGTGATTTCCGAAATGGTGCGGCAACAACCAGATCGAAAAGTTATGAAATGGCTTGAGAAAGTCGACCAGAACCACTTGTATCTTTCCGTTATTACAATCGGCGAGATTGAAAAAGGGGTGGCAAAACTGGCTGAATCGATTCGCAAAAAGAAAATATCCGAATGGCTTCATGATGATTTAATAATTCGATTTCAGAAACACATTTTACCGATTGATACAAAAGTAATGATTGTTTGGGGTAAACAATTAGCCTTGCTTGAAAAAAACGGACGAACTTTACACGCGATTGATTCCTTAATTGCTGCTACCGCGATCAGTAATGAGTTGGTTTTGGTAACCCGGAATGTCGCCGATTTTGATGCAACCGATGTTGAGATATTCAATCCCTGGGAAGAAGGATAAAAGATTTCGGACTTTATGGATAAATTAGAGAAATACTTCACAAAATTCCGTCGCAATATCATCGGCCATGACCAGCAGTACGATTTTCCGGGAGGTCGTCGGCCAATCCTGTATGCCGACTGGGCTGCCAGCGGCAGGCTTTACCGGCCGATCGAAGAATACATGGCTAATGTTCTCGGGCCTTACGTTGCCAATACGCATACCGAGACGACTCTGACCGGCGCGATCATGACCGACGCCTATCATCAGGCGCATCAGATTATCAAGCGGCATGTCAACGCCAGTCCGGACGATGTTCTCCTGTTCGCCGGTTTCGGAATGACAGCCGTCATCAATAAATTTCAGCGTCTGCTCGGCCTGCGCCTGCCCGAAAAATTCAAAGCCAAAATCACCATTCCTCCCCAGGAACGAGCGCTGGTGCTCCTGACTCACATGGAACATCATTCCAATCAAACGACCTGGGAAGAATGTTGCTGTGATACGATCCTGATCTGCAAAAAGGCGGACGGTCTGCCGAATCTCGAACATCTGCGCGATATTCTGGAACTGAACCGCGACCGTAAAACAATCATCGGTTCGTTCACCGCCTGCTCAAACGTCACCGGTCTGATCACGCCCATTCATGAAATGGCAGAGATCATGCACACCTACGGGCGGCTCTGCTTTGCAGATTACTCCGCTTCGGCGCCGTACGTCGGGATTAATATGCATCCCGCCAACCCGGAACAACGGTTGGATGCGATCTTTTTTTCACCACACAAATTCCTGGGCGGGCCGGGTTCTTCCGGCGTGATTCTTTTCGATAAAAAACTGTATGACAACCGCGTTCCGGATCATCCGGGCGGCGGAACGGTGCTCTGGACGAATCCCTGGGGCGAGCATCATTTCTTTCAGGATATCGAACTGCGCGAAGATGGCGGGACGCCCGGTTTCCTGCAGGCTATTCGCGCCGCTTTAGCAATCTTGCTTAAAGAGGAAATGGGGATCGAAAAATTGCTGATGCAGGAACATCGCCTGACCGAAATCCTGCTGGAAGAACTGTCACAGATTCCGGAAATAATCGTTATGGAATTGCAGAATCATAACCGGCTGGGGTTTGTCTCCTTTTTCAGCCGTACCGTGCATCATAATCTGATCGCGCGACTGCTGAACGACAGCTTCGGGATTCAAACGCGCGGCGGCTGTCTGTGCGCCGGAACCTACGGCCACATCTTACTCCATATTGACGACAAACAATCCAAAGCAATTACCGCTCGCATAGATCAGGGCGATTTGAGCGACAAGCCCGGCTGGGTGCGGATTTCCCTGCATCCGACCATGACCGAAGCCGAAGTCCGTTACATTGCCAACGCCGTAAAAACCATTATCCGGAATCATGCCGAAATGAGCCGGGAGTATCGCCAAAATCCAGCCAACGGAGACTTCGAAAATCTGACGCAAACTAAAGCCAGTATCGACCTGAAAGCGACCTTTAAATCTTTCTGATAAAAAACCTATAACCACAAAGGCTCGAAGACACAAAGTATTTTTCGATTTTAAAATTCCCGGATGCCTACATTGGGGACGTTCATTATTAAATTCTAAATGGAATTTGTAAACTTAAGCGCCTTAGCGAACTCCGCGGTTAATGATTTCGCAGACCTGACGCAGTTCGTAAAAACCACTCAAAGAATTTTATTCCGCGATTGAAACCGGATGACTTAAATTTATAAGGTGTTTTAAGAATTAAAGAAGTGCCGGAATTTTTTGTTTAAGATAATAACCAATCAATATTCAAAGGAGTATTCAGATGAAAAAAGCCGTTTGTGCACTGTGCGGTATTTTCCTGTTAAGTATGTCATGCAGTAAAAAATATGACAATCCCTTTTTCAGTAAATATGACACGCCGTTCGAAACCCCGGCGTTCGACAAAATTAAGAATGAACATTATCTGCCGGCTTTTAAAGCCGGGATCGAACAGGACAGCCTGGAGATTGCGGCTATCGCCAATAATCCGGAAGCCCCGACTTTTGAGAATACCCTGGAAGCCCTCGATCGGACCGGTGTCCTTTTGGGCACAGTTTCGGGTGTTTTCTATAATATTTTGGAAGCCAATACCAACGATACACTTCAACAGATTTCCAATGAAGTCGCTCCGTTGCTGTCCAAACATAGCGACGACTTATTGCTGAATGAGAAATTATTCGAACGTGTAAAAGCCGTCTACAACCAGCGCGAAAGTCTGACCCTGACACCCGAGCAGCAGACTTTGCTGGAGAAATGGTATAAGGACTTCGTGCGCGGCGGCGCCAATCTGACTCCGGAACAAAAGGAAAGGCTGCGTAAAATTAATGAGGACTTGTCGGTTCTGACACTCAAATTCGGAGATAATGTCCTGGCGGAGACGAACGCTTTCGAATTAGTCATCGAAAAGGAAAGTGACCTGAGTGGATTACCGGCGACAACTATCAGCACTGCTGCTGAAGCCGCCAAGAATCGCGGTAAAGAAGGCCAATGGGTCTTTACTTTACAGAAACCCAGCCTGATTCCATTCCTGCAATATTCGGATAAACGCGACCTGCGCGAGAAAATTTACAAAGCCTACATTGAACGCGGCAATCATGGCAATGAATTCGACAATAAAGAAATCATTAAGCAGATTGTGGCGTTGCGGCTCGAACGCGCCAATCTGCTCGGTTATGCCACGCATGCCGATTTTGTGCTCGAGGAAAACATGGCCAAGAATCCGGCTGCAGTATATGATCTGCTCAATAGACTCTGGACTCCGGCCGTCAAGAGAGCTCAGGGCGAGGTCAAAGAACTCCAGGCTATGATTAAGAAAGAGGGCGGCAATTTCAAGCTGCAGCCGTGGGACTGGTGGTACTATGCCGAGAAATTGCGCAAGGCTAAATACGACTTGGATGATGAAGCTTTACGACCGTATTTCAAACTCGAAAATGTCCGCAAAGGCGCTTTTGAGGTTGCGACCAAACTGTACGGAATAACCTTCACCGAACGGCCCGACATCCCGGTTTACAATCCGGATGTAAAAGCCTTTGAGGTAAAGGAAGCCGACGGGCGTCATATCGGAATTTTGTACGTTGATTATTTGCCGCGGGCCAACAAGCGCAGCGGCGCCTGGGATAATTCCTTTCGCGAACGTTATTTTGACGGTAAAAAAGTCGTGACTCCGATTGTCGTCAATTGCTTCAATTTTTCACTGCCGACCGGCGACACTCCATCTTTACTGACCCTGGAAGAAGTTGAAACTTTATTCCATGAATTCGGCCACGGTTTGCATGATTTGTTGACGGAATGCAATTATCAGAAAACTACCGGAACAAATGTACCGCGTGACTTTGTGGAATTACCGTCGCAGATCATGGAAAAATGGGCGACCCACCCGGAAGTCCTGAAGTCATACGCCAAACATTATCAGACCGGCGAGCCGATCCCGGATGAATTGATCGCGAAAATTCAGAACTCGCAACTGTTCAACCAGGGCTTTGCCACGGTCGAATTCCTGGCAGCCGCTTTCCTGGACATGGATTGGCATACAGTCACTCAGCCGCAACCTGATGTGATGGCTTTCGAGAATAAAGCCATGCAGAAAATCGGCTTAATTCCGGAAATCGTCGTGCGCTACCGCAGCTCGTACTTCCAGCATATTTTTGCCGGTGGTTATTCGGCTGGCTATTATGGCTATATCTGGGCGGAAGTGCTGGATGCCGATGCCTTCCAGGCTTTCGAGGAAAACGGCATATTCGATCCGGCTACAGCTAAAGCTTTTCGTGAAAATATTCTGGCCAAAGGCGGCAGCGAAGACCCGATGGTTTTATACAAACGTTTTCGCGGTGCCGAACCGAAAATCGATGCTCTGCTAAAAGGACGCGGACTGAACTGAGAGATGCCGCAAGCATAGATTTCTATTGCTTTTAATTGTGGCACAGGTTAAACTGTGCCATGCAAAATATTTCCCGCTAATCGTCAATAAGGTGATTAGCGGGATTTTTGTATTAGGAAGAGTATGGCAATGGAGGAGAGTTGGATGATAGAACGAAGTCGCAGATTTCATTTTTTGTTTAGTAAAAGATGCATTTTTGCAGTAATGGTATTTTTTCTTTTACAATCATTAATGATGGCTCAAACCATGACAATTTCCGGGTATATTCGCAGTAATAATGGTGATTATTTGCCGGGTGCAAATATCATTATCCTGGATTCTGAAATTGGAGTTATGAGCGATCAGAACGGCTTTTTTGTTTTGAATGTTCCTGAAATGGATTTAATAATCCTGAAAGTCAGCTACATCGGTTATAAGCCGGCTGAGATTGGTATTACTACCACGAGACCGCCGGTTGTTCCAATCCAGATTTTCTTGGAAAGGGATGCATTGAATTTTTCTCCTATTGAAATAATTGGAGCCCGGCGGTTAGAAAAACAGGTTTTCCTCGAACCTTCGTTTAAAGTAATAAGACGCGGTGATATTAATGCGATCAGTGCTCTGGATGGCAATGATGTTTTTCGGGCGATTCAGAATGAGCCGGGAGTCAATTCGCTGAATGAACTGTCGAACCAGCTTTATATTCGGGGCGGCAGTCCGGATCAAAATCTGGTATTGATTAACGGAGCACCGATATATCAACCATTTCATTTATTCGGATTGGCATCATCGATTTGAGGGAATTCAATCGATTATGTGAAATATTCATCGGGTGGATTTTCAGCGCAATACGGCGATCGCATGAGCTCCGTTCTGGACATTATCACTCAGCCGGGAACCGATAGTCTGACAGCGAAAATGGACTGGAACCTGTTCAGTACAGATGTGACAGCAGCCGGTTCTTTCGGCAGAAAACTGCGTTGGCGGGTGACCGGAAGACGAAGTTACTATGATACATTTGGCCAGTTATTTAATTACGAATTTCCCTATTATTTCTATGATTTCGAGACTAAAATCTCATATATTCCCAAGGAAAAATCCCTGATTTCGCTGAGTGTCTTTTTGTCCGGAGATAATTATTCAACTTCCGAATCAAGTACTCATTATAATCCCTATTATTCAGGCAGCAGTGATTTGTCTCTTGCACATGCGGATTCGAATACATATTACAAGGTTTCGAAGAGCGGTATCAAATGGATCAATAAACTCGTTAGTTTGCAATATCATCGCAGATTTTCCGTCGCTTTAGATAATGAAACCAGGTTCTATGTGAGTGTACTGGATCAAAATTATGAATATCTCAGAAGATTTCAGGGGCATGAAAATGCCTCGTTGCTGACTCTGCAATGTGTAGCCAAATGTAATGAACAGTTCAATTTTACGACTGATGTCACCGATGCCAGGACGATCTTCGCCGATTACGGAGGGAAATCGTTATTTGAATTTACACCGGAAAGTTTTTATGAATTTACATTTGGAGGCGGATTCTCGTATAAAAATCTGGATTACAACTGGCAGATTCCGGATTTTAATTTGATAAATCGCTACATGAATATCTTTATGGATTTTCCACCCGATTCCATGGATTATCGGCGTAATCTGTATAATATTTTTGGAACAGTCGAAGCGACTATCAAACTAGTAAAAAATATTTTAAGTGCGCGGCTTGGAGCAAGGCCTACCTGGTATAGTCATTGTTCTGGAGTTGTGCTGGATCCGCGCATAAATTTAGCCTGGCAGGCCACCGAAAATATGCAACTAAAACTGGGAGCCGGTCGATATTCGTAGGCACTTTCAATGTCCCAGGAATATGGTTTTTACAGTGTTGCGGGAATCTACTTCCCTTTAAAGGATTCCATTTCTTCATCTACGCATGCGATTTTCAGTTTATTTTTTGACAATCATCGGAATTTTTCAACCGAATTTTCAACATATTACAAAAAAATTGACAACCTGTTTTTCATTAATTCCGAATCTCGGTTCGAGATGGGTACCGGTAAAGCATTTGGACTGGAAACATCGTTTAACATTAAACCCTGTGACTGGCTGTTCGGTCAGTTCGCGTATGTATATTCCGTGATTGAAAAAACACAATCCGATGAAACATTTTATCCCAATTATGATATTCGTCATCGGTTAAATACTCAGGCCAGTATACACCTTAGAAAAACTGGCAAATTGATGTAGCCTGGAATTTCAATACCGGTCGTCCGGCTAACCTTTACGATTGTCCTGTTTATACCGGTTCCGATCTATGGAGCAGTTCCGGATTAATAGGACCGCCTGCGGATTATTTGGAATTTTATTTTCGTATTCCGAAAAATGTATTTCGTTACCCGGTTTATCATCGTTTGGATGTCACGATTAAAAAGATTTGGGATATTCACGGTAATACTTTGACGTGTTACCTCCAGGTAATTAATGTATATAATCGTAAAAATATTTTGTACTACGGTGATATCGTCGAAGACGAAGTGAAAGTAGTTCCTCTTTGGATTGAGCCTTACCAGTTCAAATACCGTTACTATAAGGCGGAAGCCGTGAATGGCTTTCCAATCTTACCAACGATTGGAGTCAGTTATGAAATACGCTAAATTTCCCCTTCTGATTTTTATCTCTTGCTGGTTTTGTCTGTGCAGTACCGAGCCGGAGATCGACTATGAAAAACTGGATGATAACTATTTCATAAGTTGCACATTGCCATTCACAGATACGACTGATACAGGAGAAATTTATGATACTGCAATTGATGCATCCATAAACCGTCTAAGATATTTAGTTGAATATGCCTTTGCTGAGGAAGATGATCGTCTTTTTGGTGTTGTCGGAGCTCATGTAACAATTACCGGAAATGAGGTCGAATATAATCTTAAAAATAGCCATCGGGGTGGTTTTACATATACTTTTCAGGGTGCAGATGAGACCATAAAACCCGACCAGGATTATACATTGAACATCCGGTTTGCAGATAAGAGTTTTACTTCGCAATTGCATACACCAAAGGTGACGCTTGAACCAAAAGATACGATCTGGATTTATCCGGATAGTATTTTGAGTTGGTCTATTCCGGAATACCATTGGTATCCAAAAACACCATTGACGGTAAGTAATGAGTTCTCTTTTAAAGACACCATACGTTATACTATTCCAGAATATCCAGATCTGAAAGGTTATGGCCCTTCACCTCATTATTACGACCATGACTTTGGATACCCTAGTGGAATCTTAGAACATCTCTGGATAAAAATTGATACAACAAACTCTTCACTGATAATCTCAACAGCGTGCGATTCTCCTTCGGTCTTTTTAAAAGAGTTTGTGCAAGTTACGACAAAGTTAGAGTTTGGATGCTCACATAAATATTCGGATCATTATGAATATTTTACCAATACAGAAGAATATGGTATTTTGGATAATCTGGAAGATTATTCGAATATTTCCGGTGAGGGCGGATATGGATTATTTAGTCGTTCCTGAAAAATTCATATTATGTAATTGCCGGAGAGAAATAAT
>CAZNUN010000015.1:0-12035 GCA_964576275.1 uncultured bacterium
AAACGTGCCAGAAGCCCGGTCCCACAACTCGCTCTTTTTTAACCGGACAGTAATGTCCCAATATCGCCGATCAGCCTCTCATCTTTCAAATGAATACCTAATTGAAACCAGGTGTTTTCATTATTAAATGTTTTTGTGTTATTTTCAATAAATGCAATTACATCTTCGATACTCTGAGGATGGAATGTATGATAAAAGCTAACTCTCTTATCGGATCTATATTGGAAGACTATTTCAGCATCTGTCAATAACAATTTAGTCAGAAACAGCCTCTCGGTTTCTATATAAACGTCATTCAACTTAAAAATATTTCCTAAAAGGTTTACTCGGATTCCAGCGCTTTTCGCAGCAGATTATTAGCGATGCCCGGATTGGCTTTCCCCTGTGTTTTTTTCATTACCTGACCCATGAAAAATCCAAACAGGTTTTTAGCTCCGCTCCGATAGCGTTCATATTCAGCCGGATTATCGGCAATGATAGAACGGATGATTTGTTCAATGGTAGTATCGTCGCTGACCTGAGTTAACTTTTCACGTTCGACAATAATTTTCGCCGGTTCCTTATTAGCCAGCATTTTATCGAAGACTTCTTTGGCGATATTGGCAGTGATCGTTCCCGCCTTAACCAAATTTAGCAATTCGCTGAAATGCTCGACGCTGAGCGGTATTTGTTTGGGTGCCAGATTATTCTGGGACAGGACTCGTAAAATTTCGCCTTGGATCCATTTGCTGACTAATTGGGCATCATCGACCAATTCAGTAACATTTTCGAAATATTCGGCCAGATAGCGATCGCCGGTTAAGATACTGGCATCGTACGGTCGCAATTTATAATCACTGATAAAACGGTTGTATTTCTTATCCGGCAGTTCCGGGAGACTATTAATTACAGAATTTTTCCATGCGTCGCTGACTTCCAGCGGTACGAGGTCTGGTTCTGGGAAATAACGATAATCATGCGATTCTTCCTTGGAACGCATCGGGCGGGCTTCGCCTTTGGTTTCATCCCAAAGCATAGTCTGCTGAATGATCTTTTCTCCCCTATCAAGCGCCACGGCTTGCCGTTCGATTTCATATTTTAGAGCGCGTTCGACGCCGCGGAAAGAATTCATATTTTTCATTTCGGTTTTGGTCCCGAATTTTTCCTGGCCGACCGGCCGGAGTGAAATATTAGCGTCGCAGCGCAGACTGCCCTCTTCCATGTTACAGTCGCAGATTTCGAGATATTCCAGGATTTGCTTGAGTTTCATTAAATAGGCATAGGCTTCTTCCGGCGAACGCATGTCCGGTTCGGAAACGATCTCGATCAGCGGCACGCCGCAGCGATTGAAATCCACCTGCGTATCTTCGAAACCATGCAACGATTTGCCGGCGTCTTCTTCGATATGAATGCGGGTGATTCCAATGGTTTTTTCAGTTTCATTGAGACGGATGGTGATTTTTCCATTTGCGCAGAGCGGCTCGTCATATTGTGAAATCTGATACCCTTTAGGTAAATCCGGGTAAAAATAATTCTTGCGGGCAAACCGTGAAAATTTAGTGATCGAACATCCGGTCGCAAGTCCCATTTTGATGGCAAATTCCACCGCTTTTTCACTCAGTACCGGCAGGGTGCCCGGCATTCCGAGACAAACCGGACAGGTCAGGGAATTTGGCGCCGCTCCATAAACATTTTTACAACGGCAAAATATCTTCGTGTCGGTTAAAAGTTGGGCATGGACTTCCAGGCCGATTACCGGTTCATATTTGTCAGGCATGCGTAAAATATTCCTTTATATTCATAACTTTCATTGAGCCGGAATTTGGGAGTATTTTGGCAAAAAGACAAGCAGAGGTTTTTCGACACTCGTTATCAAGGTCACGATCTAACCGCTGCTTACTTGAGAATAATATTGTGGTCTTAAGAGAATCTGTCTCAGTTACGACGATCTGAATTATCCAAAAATAAAAGGAAAGGATTTCCTCTTAATAAGAAAATCCTTCCTTGTTGGTTAATGATTTTTTCTTTTATCTAGCGACTATTGAGCCAGGCCATGGCTTTATCTGGATCACTAAAAACGCTAACCGTGACGCCCATTCCGGCGTAACGGTCAACCAATCTGCGCATATTCATTTGGCCAATAGCTTTTTCCGGCATTACCAATGCCCAGTACTTCCAGCCTTTGGCAAGAATACGATTTTCCCAGTTTATTTGCCCCCATTCTACATCTTCCTGTTTTAGTGCGGAATTTTTCCTGTCGTCAGAGAGCCATTTACTACAGTTGTATTCCTCAAATACATCGGCTCCCCTGGTCATCAAAGTCCGGAATGCATCCCCAAAAATAAATTTTTTAATGACATGGTGCACTACCTTTTTCTCCGGATAGACGTAAAGAGTTGCGAATTCATTGTCAAGCACTTTCTCCATTTTGTTATTTCAAATTGCTATCAACTCGGGAGAGTAAATCGGCAAATTAAATGCCAAAATGAGGAAAGGTCTGCTATTATCCTTTTATCACTCCGAGCGGTTTGAAGCGCGCGACCTTACGAATAATTCCGGCCCGGTGCATGGTTTCGACGACTTCGGTAACATCTTTATAAGCAAACGGCATTTCTTCGGCAATCGTACCTTTCTCCTCCGCCATGACATAAACGCCGCTTTCAGCCAGAGTTTTGTACAGATCGAGGCTGCGGGCTTTTTCTTTGGCCTGGTGACGTGAAAGCATCCGCCCCGCGCCGTGACAGGCGCTGCCGAAGGTCGCATTCATGGCATTTTCGGTTCCTACGCACAGAAAACTCTCTGTTCCCATATCGCCGGGAATTAAAACCGGTTGACCGATTTGGCGATAGATTTCCGGCAAATCCGGATGGCCTGGTCCAAAAGCGCGCGTGGCGCCTTTGCGATGTACGCAAACCCGGATATTCTTGCCCGCGAAACGATGTTCCTCGAGTTTGGCAATATTATGGGCTATATCCCAGACGGTTCGGAAACCGAGTTCGGCAGGACTGATGTGCAATTGCTTTTGGATGGAGTTTTCGATTAATGAGGCGATCACCTGGCGGTTGGCGAAGGCAAAATTGGCCGCCGCCCGCATGGCTGCCAGATAGTCCTGCCCTTCCTGAGATTTTAATGGAGCGCAAGCTAATTGCCGGTCGGGGATTTCAATTCTGTATTTACTCGTAGCCTGTAACGTCGATTTAATAAATTCATCGCAAATCTGGTAGCCGAAACCCCGCGAACCGGTGTGCATAGTTATTATGATATTATCCCTGAAAATTCCCAGGGTTTCTGCCACAACCGTATCGAAAATTTCCTCTACTCTACCAATTTCTATAAAATGATTGCCGCTGCCGAGCGTTCCCATCTGGTCGGCGCCGCGTTCGAAGGCGCGTTGGGAAATAACGGAAGATTCTCCGCCTATAAGCTGTCCGCTGTCTTCGATGAATTTCAAATCGTCCGGCTCACCAAAACCGCGTCCGACCGCCCAGGCGGCACCCATTACGGCAACCTGTTCGATTTCGTGTTTAGTGAGTTTTTTAATGGCGCCATGCGAACCGACACCGCTGGGAACATTACTGTAAATAGCGGCGACCAGTTCTTTAATTGCTGGTTTTATCTGCCTGATATTCAAATTGGTACGCATAAGGCGCACGCCACAGTTGATATCGTAACCGACACCGCCCGGAGAAATCACGCCATCCGCAGCATCGAACGCCGCCACGCCGCCGATTGGGAATCCGTAACCCCAGTGAATATCCGGCATGGCAAACGAAAAACCGACAATACCGGGAAGTTGAGCTACATTAGCGACCTGTTTCAGGCTTTGATCGTTGCGAATGGCCTGCATGAGTTTTTCACTGGCATAAATCCTACCCGGAACACGCATAGCGCCGGATGGCGGGATTTCCCAGGTTTGTTCGTCAATTTGTTTAATCTGTGATTCCATAAATCCTTTATATGTCGAGCACGAAACGGGCTTGCCAGCCTTTTCCGGTTTTCTTTATTTGCAAGGCATGATAAGTCACGCTTTTTATCTCCCGTTTCAGAATGTGTCGTTGTGGATTGAACGATTCACCGGTCGCGGTCGCCTGCAATTTGCCTTCTTCCAGGTGTTTTATCCGGAACGATTTGAACAGATAATGCCGGCTGATGGAATAATAAAGCAGTTCGCCGAGCCATTCCCGCAGAAGCAATTCCCGGTCATCCGCCTGAATCGCAAAGTCCACGCTTTCAATCGTATTGATGTTTTCTGAGTCGGTCATCAGGTTGAATAAAGCGATGGCGGCGTTTTCGAAAAGCTGCGGCAGATCCTGACCGATGACTTCAACTCCCAAGTCGGCCGTGTGCGGAAAGGTAGTAAATAACTCATTTTTCATGGCAGATTACAGTTGCTGTATTTTTCTATATTTGTGCTTCAGCATAGAGAGTATTCAGTTCAAATAAAACCTTATCCGCGCCGACAACATTGGCTTTGGCGGCCGTCCGAAAAGCCTGGTGAATTGCCTGGGCTGATTTCAGAGCCTCGAAACCGGACAACAAAACAGTGTCTCTCAGATCTTCGGCAACTTTTTTCGCACGGTTTAAAATATTAACCAAATTTCTGGTGGCTTCGACATCCACCCGCATTTCCTTCAAATCAATTTCAGCGGGGATTACTCCCGGCTGTGTCTCTGCATATTCTAAAGACTTCAGAACAAACGGAATTGCTTTCACATTCATTTTAGGCAAAATTGCCCGACGCGCTTCCGGAGTTAGCGCTCTTAATTGCGGTAACAATTTTTCTTCAACTATGGAAAACGCGCGATTGATTTCGACCATATCTTCAGCGGAGATTCTCACAGAAACAAGATTAATATTCTTCATAAACATTCCTCTCTGTTAAAGAACCTTTAAAAAAATATGGACAATTACAAAGAATAGCAACTGGGTTTTGAAAATCCTTTTCAACAACTTCTTGAATCACAGACCTATTTTTAATAGATTAACTTCGTTATGCCAGAGAAAGAAAAAAAATTACCGGATCAAGAAAGAGAAAAAGCCGCATGTCGAGTGATTTAAATCAGCTGGATATATTATCGACTAATCTTTATCAGTTAAAAAACCTGAAAACTACCGATGAAAAATGCGTTTTTCTGCTGGATACTTTGCGAAAGTCCGGCTGGGGAAAAGCCACGCTCTCTTTTCTGAACAGCAAGTACGAAACCCGCAAGACTCTTTATTCCGGTTATGAACCCGAAGCGATAAAATTTTCAGAAGAACACAAACTCTCAGCTGAAAAGCGCCGAGAATTGTTGAGTTCGAGCGTGGAACGATGGCGGATCGCACCGTTTTATTATTTACCCTGGCGGGATGAACGTGCCCGCTATATTCTAAGCGGTGGGCTGCGCACAGAAATCCCTCTCAAATATAAAGTCGAATGGAATAAAAACGATTTACTATACTGTCCGATATATTTTGAAGGCCGTCCGGTCGCTGTACTTACTCTTGATAATCCCCGCGATCCGGCTATCCCGAACAAGGTTAATCTGCGAGTGCCGACCATTATCCACAGCGTGCTGACTGAAGTCATTCTGCGGAGTGTTACCGAAGAACATTACGATAATTTTATGGAGATTCACCGCGAAATATTAGCACGTGGCACTATCGGTATCATCGAAATGGATTTTTCTGGGAAAATTACCGAAGTCAACGACGTCGCCGAGCAAATACTGACGATAAATAAGGCCAAATTACTCGGTAATGTTTACAGTAAAGTCATTGGTGGCGAACTGATTACCAAATTATCACCCGCCATCCAGAAGGCACTGGAAACCCTGAAGGTGGCCTCAGTTGAAGTTGAATATAAGGACTTCAATAATGCCACAAACATCCTTGAGATAGACATTACACCTCTGCATGTTCTCTTTGATTATACCGGTATGGTTTGGTCGATCAGTTATCGTGAAAAAGGCAGTATCTTCCAGATGTACCGCACTCTTTTGGATAATGTCAATAATATCAATTCCAAATTATCCGGGGATTATGCTGAAATTCAACAGCGATTGGTTAAACTTATCTGCGAACTGTACGGCTTTACCTATCCACGCCTCTATATGTTGAGCGATGACCAGGAAACGCTGAAATGTATTCTGTCGTACGATTCCCAACTCGAAGATCTGACATTTTTCGATCATCCTTATAATCGCAATAGCCTGGCTGCAAATGCCATTCTGGAAAACGAGCCGGTTTTCACCTCTGAAAGAGAAAAAAATATCCGCGATCTCCGCCGAATCTGGGAGCGTTTAAAAACCAAAGCCGCTATTGGCCTGCCATTGCCTATTTTACCAAATGTAAAAGCCGCGTTAGTCTGCGATATTCAAAAACCGGATTTTTTTCTGGATGAATCCAAAAAAATAACTTTAAACCTGTTTTGCAACCTCATGGGTTTGACTATGCGTTCCCTCTTTGAGACTAAATGACCTGATCCGCTCCTAAAATACTATTGTTTTTAGGTTGCTTTACGATTAGATTTTCATAGTAATTCTTGTCGCCGCATGGACAAAATCAAATACTCAGTTGGTTCAATCGTAGTTACGTTGGGGTTGATGTTCGTTTCCTGTGCTCAGCGTTTCACACTTGATGTTATGGTAGACGATGAGCAGTATCGGGTCTTATCGCAACCGGTTAAATTCTTTCTCATAAACGAAACAAACGCCACTGCAATCGAGCAGATACGGACATCAAACAGTACCGCTATCCGGAGTGCTCTCGCTCAGGCTCAGGATTCGCTACGGTTATTGTACCGTGACTACCTGTTTAATGAGGCGTTATATTGGCGTACCAAATCTGAAATCGAACAACAAAAGGCCAAATTGACTGTAGATTATCACCATAATCTCATAATTGAGCTCATCCAGATTAATAAAATTGACTGTGTCTGGAATTTTTGGGTGAAAATCACAAATGTCGGACGCGAAACAATTGAAGGCGTTTATCTCGGTCTGGTATTCAACAATAAAAATATTGTCTCTGGATATTATCCAGTTGATTTGAAACCACATCAATCGGCAATCATCGATGATATTTTTTTAGATGTCAGTCAAAATAATTCATTGGCCTACCAGCTGTCCAGTCATCCCGGTGGCTTGTCAGGACTGACAGAAGCCATCGCAGGTCGCATCGACTCCGTTAAATCCGATTTTGATGTGTTAACCTCGGAAAGTGAAAGAAAACTGGGCATCCTGAAACAAACCACAGAAGACATCGGCTTGTTAATTGATGAATTTCCGGCCATGAAAAGCAATGAAATCCAAATCTTTAAAGCCAATCCGGTAAACCAGATAATCGAAAATAATCTGAACCGGTTCGGTGCGCCCATGACAGGTCTGGCGAATGGCGACACGGTTCATTTCCGGGATTTAAAACCCGGCAAATATGCACTTATTGCCTACATATCACCTCATGATTCGATCCAATGGCATCTGACTTACGATCTCAAGGATTACCAATTGATCAAATGCACCTCCCATAATCTCAAACCATTTTTTTTCCTGATTACTGAAGATATGCTCTCCTACCGACCTTTTCAGGATATCAGTATACCGGAAATAAAGTAAAAACGTCGTTTGTATTTTTCTTTTTTTTCTATTTTTTTTCTGAAATACAAGTCGGTTTGATTCTATTTCCTTGACATTGTTTAAGTAATTTGATTAATATTTCGCGCTTTTTTTCCAGACTATTTTCTTATGATGAGTAATGTCTTAAATATTTTAATCCGCAATAATCTCGAACGCCCCAACGTCGCGGCTGTGATTGGCGATCATCCGACTTTAACATACGCCGAGCTGTATGAGTCTGCCGTTCAATTTGCTGCCTATTTGCAAAGACACAATATCTCCCGACGCCAACCAATCGGGATTTTATTAAAAAATGGCCCTCAAGTCTTGATCGTCTATTATGGTTGCCTGCTGGCTGGTGTTCTGCCAGTCTTACTACCAAATTATTTATCGACGAATAAACTTACTTACAATTTTAATAAGCTTAAGATTGACACGGTAATTTTCGATACAGAATTCCAGAAAGTTGTGGATGAGGTCGAATTAAAAAAGGGGACTCCCCTAATAAAATTGAACTGGATAGAATTTCAAAGTAATGGCGCCGGGCAACGGAATGTCGAGGTGACGCAATTTAATAACAACGGCTCTTATGAACCGGCTGCTATTATTTTTACTGATGGTAACTGCGGCTTTCCAAAAATCACCGTGCACAGTTATCACAGTCTAATGACTAATGCTGCGAACTGTGTTAAACTTTTCGGTGGTCTGCACGATATAAAACTGATCAGCACTCTGCCGATCTTTCATTACATTGCGCATAGTTTTATTCCGCATACCGTCGCTCTGGCCGGCGGCACCGTCTGCCTGCCCGATGACCTCGATCCGGAAACCGTCTGCCAAACTATCAGCGATCATAAAATCAATACTATTGTCGGCCCGCCTTATTTTTACGATTATTTGGTCGCCAATGTAAATCCCGGGAAAGCCGAAAGCCTTAAATATTGTATCGTATGCGGCGGCTCTCTTCAGGCCGAAACCTGGCAGACTCTGAAAAAAGACTTCAAAGTATTCATTACGGAACTGTACGGAATGGCGGAAACTCACATGCTGACATTCGTCCATGACGAAAGTGAGCGGAACGAATCCCTGATAGGACGTCCTTTTCCGGGTATAGATATCAATATAGTAGCTCAGACCGGAGCTCAGCCCGGTAAACAATCCGTCGGCGAATTGGAGATTCGTACGAATTCATTAATGTTAAATTATTTCGAAGATTTAAACCGGCGACCAGTCCGCTCCGGGAATTGGTTCAGAACGGGCGATCTGGTCCGGCAATCCGATAATGGTGCATTGATATTTGAAACCCGACTCGCGGATACAATCAACAGGTATGGATATACCATTAATCCGGCTGTGATTGAAAAAATACTTAAGAAACATCCTGCTATCCGGGATGTAGCTGCTTGCCCGTTCAATAACATCGCTTCTGACGGTCAAATAAAATTACTCGTAGTGTTGAATGAATCTGCAGTGCTTAGCAATGATGAGTTGATGGATTATTGCCATCAAAATCTTCCTGGTTATCTCTGGCCGGAATTAATTGAATTCGTACCACGTCTTGAATATGATCTGTCCGGAAAAATTCTTCGCAATCAGCTTAATAAAGGTTAAATTTTCGCAAATAAATGGAGGCTAATTTTGAAAGAATACCAAACTGAAGAAATAAGAAATTTCGTTTTACTGGGTCACGGTTCATCCGGAAAGACCAGTTTATCGGAAGCCATGCTCTATTCTGCCGGCGTTACCACCCGTTTAGGACGGATCGATGAAGGTACGACCACTTCCGATTACCATTCAGATGAAATAGAACGTAAATTTTCGATTTCTTCTTCATTATTGCATTGTGAGTGGAATAAAATAAAATTCAATATCTTGGATGCTCCCGGCTATCTTGATTTCGTTGGCGAGTCCAAAGCCCTTACCCGGGTAGCCGATCTGGCTTTGATCACCATCAACGGCCAGTCGGGAGTCGAAGTCGGAACAGAACTGGTCTTCAAATTCGCAATGGAAGATGAACTTCCGGTATGGTTCGTCGTCAATATGCTCGATAAAGAACACGCCAACTTCAATAAAGCCATGAATTCGTTGCATACCTCCTTCGGAAAGAAGGCTATTCAAATGCAGATACCGGTCAATATCGGTCCGGATTTTGACACCATTGCCGACGTACTGACCAACAAGGTCATTCAATATAAAAAGGATCAAAAGGGTACTTATTCGGAATCGGAACCGACCGGCGATTTGAAAGTCAAACTCGATGCTCTTAAGAATGAACTGATCGAATCGGTCGCCGAATCGGATGACATTTTGCTTGAGAAATATTTAAGCGAAGGTGCGTTGACTGATGAGGAATTCGTAAACGGTTTAAAGAAAGCTATTATTAAAAGGAACCTTTTACCGGTCTTTGTAGCATCCGGTCTTAATAATATCGGCGTTACAAAAATCATGGACCACATAGCTAATTACGGTCCGACTCCTTTTGCCAAACTGGTGGTTAAAGGTAATTATAAAGAAAACCAAATCAGCCGTAAGATCAGTGACAGTGAACCGACTTCACTTTATATTTTCAAGACGATTAGCGAGTTACACGTCGGTGAATTATCAATGTTCAAAGTCTTTTCGGGATCGTTAAAAACCGGCGTTGATTTACTGAACTCCAATAATGGGAAAACCGAGCGCATAGGTCAGATCTACTGCATAAATGGTAAGGACAAGCAGGAAATCGCCCATCTGCATGCCGGTGACATTGGAACGGTTGTCAAATTAAAATATACGAAAACGACAGATACGCTGTGCGAACCGCGGTCACCGATCATTTACCCCGGGATTTCCTTTGCGGAGCCGGTCATTCAGGTAGCCATCGAACCGAAATCCCGCGGAGATGAAGAAAAAATCAGCGCCGGATTGCAATCGCTGACGAGCGAGGATCCAACCATGACCTGGCATTTCGATCCGGAATTGAAACAAACGATTCTCTCAGGTCAGGGTGAATTGCATTTGGCGATTATTCTTCAGCGCCTGAAACAGAAATTCGGCGTTGATGTCAATCAGTTGCCACCCCGCATTCCATATCGTGAGACGATTAAAAAACGCGGCGATTCAAAGTACCGCCATAAAAAGCAAACCGGTGGCGCCGGACAATTCGCCGAAGTCTGGATGTACGTCGAACCCGCACCCTCCGGCACCGGAGTCGAATTTGCCAATACGCTGGTCGGTCAGAACGTCGATCGCGTTTTCGTCCCTTCCGTAGAAAAAGGAGTACGTTCGGCTTGTGAAGAAGGAATTTTAGCCGGATATCACGTCACGGATGTCAAGGCCACCTTCTACGACGGTAAAATGCATCCGGTTGATTCGAAAGATATCGCCTTTCAAATCGCCGGTAAGGGCGCTTTTAAGGAATGTTTCATGGAAGGTAATCCAATTCTGCTTGAACCGATCTACAACTTGGAAGTGACCGTTCCGGAAGAATATATGGGTGACGTCATGGGCGATATTTCGGTCCGACGCGGAAAAATCCAGGGAATGGATTCCGAAGGTACTTTCCAGAAGATCACCGCAAAAGTTCCGCTGGCGGAGCTTTATCGATATAGTACGGCTTTACGCTCGATGACACAGGGACGCGGCATGCACCGGCAAAGTTTCTCACATTACGAACAGATGCCAAGAGAAGCTCAGGATAAAGTTGTCGAAGCTTCAAAAAAAGTACACGAAGAGTAACTGGAATGGAATTTGACAAACTTTGGGCACCCTGGCGTATCGGATATGTCACTAATCCAAAAGCTGAAGGATGTTTTCTTTGTACCTATCCCAAAGATAACGATGATAAAAAGCACTTGATCCTATATCATGGTAAAACGGCTTTCGTTATTATGAATTTTTATCCATATAACAATGGCCACCTTATGATTGCGCCTTATGAACATACACATGAAATGGCTGACTTGAGTGAAACTACCAGACTGGAAATTTTCAGCCTGATCGACAAATCATGCCGGATATTAGGCCAAACCATGCATGCCGAAGGCTTTAATGTCGGGCTTAATCTCGGTTCAGTCGCTGGTGCTGGATTAAAAGAGCATTTGCATTTTCATATTGTTCCGCGTTGGACGGGCGATACGAATTTCATGCCGATCATCGGTCATGTGAAGGTACTGAGTGAAGGTCTGACAGAAACCTGGCAGAGACTGAAGCCGGAATTTGAAAAATGATATATTTTGCTATTTGATAATGACAACTGAATGATTTAAATTAGGCGCGCTTTTTAAATATGATTCTGGAGTAGCTCAATGGTGGAGTCCGGCAGTTGCCGGATTAACCACTAGGCTAAATTTGGTTGACGATCTTTTAAATATGATTCTGGAGTAGCTCAATGGTGGAGTCCGGCAGTTGCCGGATTAACCACTAGGCTAAATTTGGTTGACGATCTTTTAAATATGATTCTGGAGTAGCTCAATGGTGGAG
>CAZNUN010000015.1:12135-62457 GCA_964576275.1 uncultured bacterium
AGCCTTATAAGAAAATATACATAGGTCAGACCAACGATCTTATGATACGTCTGGCCAAACATAATGCCGGATTGGTTCGTTCAACAAAAGCGTATCGCCCCTGGAAATTGGTATATTTTGAGGAATGTTCGACACGAAGCGAAGCATTGTGCCGGGAAAAGGAACTGAAGTCACATCAGGGACGAGATTATATCCGAAATCTGCTAAGTGAATCCCAACTCAATGGTGGAGTCCGGCAGTTGCCGGATTAACCACTAGGTTAGGGGTTCGAGTTGAAAATCCGGCTTTTGACGGAGCCCTCCTCCAGAGCAAATAAAATGACATACTTTGCCTATGTATTGTTCTCCGAGCCTTATAAGAAAATATACATAGGTCAGACCAACGATCTTATGATACGTCTGGCGAAGCATAATGCCGGATTGGATAATTGACAGTTGCGAGATAGATTTCAGATATTCTATCTGAACGCAGAGTGTATTTTTCAATAGCGGCCGGAATCAGGGCGCTCTGCCCTTTTTGCATGGCAATCACTTCCCCATCGTTAAAAATCAAACCCGCCTGTCCTGAAATTAATAATAACACCTGAACGCGATCGTGTGTGCTAATTTTTTGTTCAAAAGATTTACCAATTATTAAATGCTTAATGAAAAACTCTTCTGCGGGAGTACGATATGTGACGCCACCATGACGTGACTTTGGATTGATTATCTGAGATGGCTGATTCCTGTAATTAATAATATTCAACAGCGTTTCAACATCCTTGAACTTGTTAGTCAGGCCGACACGGACAACATTGTCTGAATTAGCCATGCACTCAATAATATTTCCGGAGATATAAGCATGCGGAATTCCCGCCTTAATGAAAATTGCCTGCCCGGTCTGCAAATGACGGAGATTCATAAACAGACTCAAAATCAAGCCGACATCATTTGCCGGATGGGTTTTGCTTAATTCTAAGAAAAGACGTTCTGACTCGTTTAGGGTTTGAGCCTTACCATTCATCCTGGAAACAAGCTTAGCAATCAGCGCAATATAGTCCTGAGCCTCGTTAACGGCTTTTAAAATTAATGTGGTATAAAAATGCTTGATAATCGTCTCTGAATTTATAGGGAAAGCAGTCCTGAGATCGTTTAGGTTAACACCAGTAAATCTTTGAACCTCAGGGTATAGTTCAAGCCTATCTGACAATTCTTCTGAATCCAGCAGTCCGATTAAAACCGTTAACTCATCGAGTGCGATAGCGATTTCGGGTTTATGATTTTGGTCGGGATAATGAAGCGGATCTTTCAAATTCAGCGCGACGGCCTGACTTTTATTGGGGTGCGCCTGAATTGATAAGGGCTGGCCGGCGGAGAGTACCTTGAACAGGAAAGGCAGGTTTGCCCCAAAGCGTTTATATACCGATCGTCCGAGAATGTCTGCTGGAAATTCATGGATGACTTCATTCAAATTCACCAATCGTCCGTTAAGTGTGACTTGAGAAGGCGCGGCGGGATGCGCTCCCATCCAGAGTTCGGCATAAGGCTTTCCCTCCTCTGCTTCTATATCGAGGAGTTTGGGAATAAAAGCAGTCCGGCCTTTCGTTCCCCACTCATAAAATTGAATCTGATTGGTTAATATCATTGGCCTGATAAGCGCAGTCTTTTCCATATTAATTAGAAAATAAGGCTGCCAAATCAGAATGCCAAATCATTTTTCAGCAGAAAAAAAAAGGTCTGCGGAGAGCAGACCTATGAGTGAGGAGGAGGAAGATAGGAGATTTTTCAAAATACGCTTATTAGACTTATTATCATGCTAAAAAGTTGCCTCTATTTTACGTTTTTGATAAAAATTGGTTCTATCAGTTTAAAAATAATAATAAATTGCTAAGTGCTTATCGCTATTTTCCAGGAAATCAAATGCAAAAATATTCAAACAAATCAGTTCTAGGAATTATCTTGGTCATCATTCTAACTGTAAAGTTGCTTGCCGATGACAATCAATATCAGTATTCACATGGAGGCATCATCCGCGCCGATCTTTCAAAAAAAGAGATCGCTTTGATTTTTACAGGAGGCGATTTTGCCGATGGTGGAGATTTCATTCGGGAAACACTTCTAGCGAAAAAAGTTACGGCAAGTTTCTTTTTTACCGGGGATTTTTATCGAAAGCCGCAATTCAAATCCCTGATTGGTATGCTGTGCAAGGATGGGCATTATCTCGGACCTCATTCGGATAAACATCTGCTCTACTGCGATTGGAAAAACCGCGATTCTTTATTGGTAACGAAAGATCAGTTCCGCCACGATCTTCTGGCCAATTACGCTGAAATGGAAAAATTCGGCCTGACGCAAGAGAATTGCCCTTACTTCATGCCACCCTATGAATGGTACAACGATTCTATATCGGTCTGGGCTGAGGAAATCGGTCTCACGCTGGTTAATTTTACACCGGGTACACTATCAAATGCCGATTATACGATTCCATCCATGCGTAATTACCAGTCGTCGGAAATAATCTACGATAGCATTGTCAAATTTGAAGATTCTGATCGACACGGCATGAATGGTTTTCTGCTTCTGATCCATATCGGAACCGCTCCGGAACGAACAGATAAATTTTATCATCGTTTAGACGACCTGATTGATTATCTCCATGACAAAGGTTACTCTTTTAAAAGAATAGACGATTTATTGATGAAGGATAATTAATATGCCGATGCTGCTGATTAAAAATTGCCGGCTGTATAACCAGTCACCAAGCGACGGTCTGACAGATATTTTGATCGAAAACGGAAAAATATTCCATATCGGTCAACGGTCAGATATCCAGAACGCCGAAATAACAGATGCTGGCGGCCGCTGGCTTTCGCCGGGCTTTATCGATATTCATATCCAGGGCGCCGGTGGCGCTGACGTGATGGATTCAGCCGAAGCGCTGATGACCATATCACATACGCTGGCTCGGTTTGGTGTGACTGGTTTCCTGGCGACCACAGTATGTAAACCGGAGATAGAAAACCGGCATTTAAAAGTAATCGCCGATGCCACGAATAAGAATTTAGGCGGAGCCAGAATTTTAGGAATCCATCTGGAGGGGCCGTTTATTAATCCGCAAAAACGTGGAGGAATTTCGGCCTCGGCTCTCCATCCTCCTTCTATTAGCGAACTGGAAAAGATCATCTCGATAAGCAATGGCGCTTTGCGAATGATGACCATCGCCCCCGAAATTCCCGGAAACCTTGAATTGATTCAGACTTTAGTAAACCATAACATCGTGGCTTCATTCGGACACTCGGCGGCAAATTATCAGGAAACTCTGGCTGGTTTTACCGCCGGGATTTCGCACGCCACCCACCTTTTTAACGCCATGCTTCCAATTCACCACCGCGAACCCGGACCGATTCCGGCGATATTCGAATCGCAGAATATCACCGCCCAAATCATTGCCGATGGCGTGCATCTGCATCCCACCATTATCAAATTTATCCTTTCCAATCTCGGAATCGATCGTTGCATCTGTATTACGGATGGTGTGCAAGGAATTGGACTACCCGATGGCCGATATGTTTATAACGGACGAGAATATGAATCGCATGATGGAGCTGCCCGCTACGACGATGGTACGTTGATAGGTACCACAATAGGAGTAAATGAAATAGCCAGCCGCTTTCGCCGGTTTACGGGTTGTTCGTTTGCAGAATCCCTCCAAACGATAACTTTGAACGCCGCAAGAGTAATCGGCAAGGAAAAGACACTGGGAAAGATCGTCGTCGGCGCCGACGCCGATCTCGTTCTATTGGATCAGGATGAATCGATCTATATGACAATTGTTCAAGGCAAATCTGTATATCATAAGAAGTATTGATATGGATACTATCATTGTCACCGCCGCATACATAGCCACTCAAATGCTTTCCGACATTTCCAGCCTCAAGATAGTGACTCTTTTCGGCTTTTCAATGGACGCCGGAACGCTGGTTTACCCATTAACCTTTACTCTGCGCGACCTCGTACATAAAACGGTTGGTATAAAAGGCGCCCGGATCGTCATTGTTTGCGCCGCCGTCGTGAATCTGGCCATGGCTTTTCTCTTCTGGATCGTTGCCCGCCTGCCCGGCGATCCGGCCGTCGGCCCGCAACTGGAATTTTCAGTCGTACTCTCGCCGGTCTGGAGAATCGTAATCGCCAGTATATTAGCAGAAGTCATTGCCGAAATGCTCGATACTGAAATCTATCATTTATGGGTCACGAGAATCACTAAACGTTATCAATGGATGCGCGTGCTTGTCAGTAATGCAGTCAGTATCCCGATTGATAGTCTGATTTTTGTCTGGGGCGCTTTCAGCGGCATATATGCACCGTCGGTAATTTGGTCAATATTTATCGCCAACCTGATACTGAAGGGAATTGTTACTTTAATCGGACTGCCGCTGATTTACGTTGTGAAGGAAAGAAAAACTAAATAATCGTCTGCACTTTCCTCTTTTATCTGCAGTTTGAATTATCTTTTCAGCTCTTTCCATGTTTAATCATTTTTCCCTGAACTATAAAAATAATCTCTTCACAGATATTTGTCGAAAGATCGGCAGCACGCTCCAGTTTACGGCTGATGTCCATCATTCTCAAAGCTATTGGTACGGTTGCCGGCTGCTCGCTCATTGACTCGGTCAGGTCGGCAATTATCTTATCGCGCAGATCATCTACCACATCGTCACGTTTACAAATCTGGTGAGCGGATTCGGCGTCTTCATTGATAAAGGCATCGATACTGTCATGGAGCATTCCGAGGGCTTCTTGCGCCAGGCGTTGTATGGCTGGTATCAGTTTATAATTCGGACGTTCGATCAGGTACAGTCCATTCCGGCAGATATGCTCGGCGCCATCGCCAAGCCGCTCAAGGTCGTTGCTCATTTTTAAAATCATGATAATCGTACGCAAGTCCCGTGCGCGCGGCTGAAACTGGGCAATAGTGTGGATGCAATTCTGATCCATGCGTAAGTCAAATTCATTGGCCTTTGGTTCGTCAATCTCGATAATCGCCTTGAGGGCTTTTGCATCTCTGGCACTTAAAGCTTTAACGCTTTTATCAATCATGCTTTCCACCAAGGCAGCAAATTCGATAATATCTTTTTTTAATTCCTGAATGCGTTTATTGAGCATATTTTCCTCTTGATTATTTATTAACCGAACTTTCCGGAGATATATTCTTCAGTGCGTTTGTCCTCAGGAATGGTAAATATTTTTTCAGTCGTTCCGAATTCTATCAATTCACCGAGATACATGAAGGCGGTATAGTCGGAAACGCGCGCCGCCTGTTGCATATTATGCGTTACGATCACGATTGTGTAATGCTCCTTCAACTGCTCGATAAGTTCTTCAATGCGCTTGGTGGAAATCGGGTCCAGACTGGCACAGGGTTCATCGAACAGAATCACTTCCGGGGCTACTGCCAGACAACGGGCGATACACAGACGTTGTTGCTGTCCTCCGGAGAGTCTCAAGGCACTGTCATTCAGCCGGTCCTTGACTTCCATCCAGAGGGCGGCTTCTTCCAGCGAACGCTGGATGGTCTTTTCAATGAAGGAAACATCTTTCTGCCCGTTAATTTTCAAACCGTAGCTGAGATTATCCCTGATTGACTTGGGAAAAGGATTTGGTTTCTGGAAAACCATGCCGACTTTGCGGCGCAATTCCACCACATCCACTCCCGAATCATAAATATTCTGATTGTCAAGCCAAATCTTCCCTTCTACGCGTGTGTTAGGAATCAGATCGTTCATGCGGTTCAGTAGACGAATGAAAGTGGATTTTCCGCAACCGGACGGTCCGATAATCGCCGTTACTTTGTTTTTGTAAATCGTCATACTGACATTTTTCAGAGTCTGTTGATTGCTATAGTAAAAATTGATATTATCCGCCCGAATGCGGATTTCTTCAGGCAAGTTCATACTTCCTCGATCTTTGTCTTAGATAAATTGCCAATCCCGAAACCACCAAAACCAGGAATAACAATATCAGCGCGCAACCGTAGGCGATCATGGTCTGGCGTTCCGGAAAAGTACCCTCGGTCATCAGGGCGTATATATGATATGGCAAAGCCATAACTTCATCGAAAATTGAATGCGGAAAACCGCGCGTGTAAAAAGTTGCCGCCGTGAACATAATCGGCGCAGTTTCGCCGGCCGCTCTGCCTACGCTAAGAATAACACCGGTTAGAATTCCCGGCGTGGCGGTCGGCAAGACGATCTTGCGAATCGTTTGCCACTGGGTCGCACCCAGCGCCAGCGAAGCCTCCCGCAAGGACTGCGGCACGGCAATCAGGGCTTCCTGCGCGGCGGAAATGATGCCCGGCAGGATCATAATGCCGAGTGTCAGACTGCCGGACAGAATGGAAACGCCAAATCCCAGATATTTGACGTAAATTGTCAACCCGAACAAGCCAAAAACCACCGACGGCACGCCGGCCAGATTATTGATGCTCATCCGCAGGATATTGACGATGATGTTCTTGGGGCTGTATTCAGTTAGAAAAATCGCACAGGCCAAACCCATTGGCAAGGCAAAAAGAATTGCGCCTACCGTCAGATAAAAGGTTCCGACCAACGCCGGCGCAATTCCGCCCTGGGTCATAGCCCGACGCGGCACACGGGTCAGAAATTCCCAGCTGATAACCTTGATACCATTAACCGATATAAAATAAATGATCGCTCCCAAAGTCAGCACAGCGACGATAATCGTGAAATACAGAAAACTGAAGCCGATGAATTGCTGATAGGAAGCCCGACTGTTGAAAGTTTTTCTGCTCATCTTCCCAGCCCCAGTTTAAGCCGGTATTTGCGACTGATCATCTCGGCGATAACGTTGAAAACCATCGTGATCAAAAAAAGCACCAGACCGAGTGCAAATAAGGCATGATAATGCGAACTGCCAACGGCCGCTTCGCCCATTTCAGCGGCGATCGTAGCTGTCATCGGTCGCACCGGATCCAGAAAACTCTTCGGGATCACCGCCGCTCCGCCGGCAACCATCAAGACCGTCATTGTTTCACCGACTACCCGGCTCATTCCCAGAATTATGGCAGTTGATATTCCGGAACCGGCGGCCGGAATCACCACACGCGTCAGCGTTTGCCAGCGATTGGCGCCCAGAGCAAAAGAGGCTTCACGAAAACTTTTCGGGACGAAATTGAGAGCGTCTTCTGCTAAGCTGCAAACCGTCGGCACCGCCATGATGCCCAGGATCAGGCTGGCGGTCAAAGCACACTGTCCGATGGGGATGTCAAGCGTATTTTGCAGAAAAGGCGCGATAATCACCATACCGAAGAATCCATAAACAATTGACGGAATCCCGGCCAATATTTCGATAATCGGCTTTAATACGGAACGCACTTTGAAACTGGCAATTTCATGCAGAAAAAGGGCACTGCCGATTCCGATCGGAATGCAGAATATCATCGCTCCGATAGTGATCCAGAAGGTTCCCAGGATCAATGGCAATGTCCCGAATTCTGCCGGATCGGCGGTGGGATACCAGGACTGACCGCCTAAAAACCGGAACAGGTTCACGATCCTGAAAACCGGCAATCCTTCCTTAAAAAGAATTAGGATAATTCCCAGTAAAAATAAAAGCGACGAAAAGGCCAAAATCCCAAAGGAAGACCTGATCGTCTTCTCACTATTAAATTTCATGACTAATCCTCATAATCATGGCATGGCAGGCTTTTGCCTGCCATGCCATACATAGGGACGACGTTTGGGGAATATTTTTCATCATTACTTCAGGCCGACATATCCGGCTGTTTCAACCAATTCCTGCCCTTCCTTGCTGAGAATATAGTCAATAAAATCTTTCACCACACCTTTTGGATTGCCATTGGTGTACATGAACAACGGGCGTGAGAGCGGATAAGCCTTGGTCAAAATATTCTTTTTAATGCAGGTGACATTTTCAACCGTAACTGCTTTCACACTGCTGGTAACATAGCCGACCCCGACGTAACCAATCGCGCCTGGTGTTTTTTCAACCGTTGTCGCTACGGCTTTGTTCGAGGCATTCATCAGCGCGTCTTTGCGGACTTTTTCGCCTTCGAGCGCCAGATTTGAAAAAGCCTCAAAGGTGCCGCTGGCGGAATCGCGCGACAGCACTACGATCTTCTTGTCTTCGCCGCCGACCTGTTTCCAGTTCGAGATTTTACCGGTGTAGATTCCCTTGATCTGCTCAATCGTCAGGTTGTTTATTTTGTTCGAAGGATGCAGGATCACCGCAATTCCGTCCATAGCCACGACATGCGCGACCGGTTTGACTCCCTTGGCGACAGCCTTTTTAATTTCATCGTCTTTCATGGCGCGCGAAGCGTCGGCGATGTCGCAGGTGCCGTCTATCAGGGAAGCTACTCCCACACCGGAGCCGCCACCCTGTACGGAAATCGTAACGTCCGGTCTGGCATTCATGAATTCTTCCGCCGCCAACTGGGCGATCGGCAATACAGTCGTCGAACCTTCTACCCGCAGTTTCGTCGAACCGCCAGCCAAAGCTAGCGAAACACTCAGCATTAGCATCATTGTCATTGAGAATATCTTATTCATTTTATTTTCCTTTCTTAATTAGAATTTGAATTGAATGTCAGTCTGCAGCACGGTCTCAGGCTTGATCGTTCCGTGAATATTCTCGATATTGTAATAGTCCAGCCCCAGCACGACATTTTTCGTTAGACCATACTGCAGGATTAACTCACTGCCTTTAACGTCCGTCTTGCCGCTGTAGGTATCGGAGTCCGGCAGGAAATCCAGCCAGGCGTCTTTTTCCAGTTTGCGATAAAGATATTTCACCTGCCACTGGCCTTTGTCTTTAATGCTTTTTTCACCGAAAGCCACTCCGAATGCCATCCCGTTGCTGGCCGTATCAGATTCCGCTTCAAGATTCTTATTCATTTCAAAACATACGCCGATATATGGGAAAACCTTTCCGTATACCGCCAAATCCGCCGCCAGATTGAAATTATTATATCCGAGCGCCAAGTATTTTGTACCGTTTGTGGTATAATACGAATTTGACCATTTGGCATGGTCGAAGGACACGTCTTTAGTCTGATTGAAATGGTAGTATGTAACGGCGGCTTTCAGGCTGTATTTGCCTTCCTGCTCCATTTTAACGCCGGGTTGCAGAACCATCATACGCGGATTGTCGGCGATAACACTCTCGACTTTCCCTTTTTCATCATGAAAATATAAGCCAGTGTTGACAAATAAATTTTTATGATTGAACAAAACCGCCGCACCTTCCAGTGTTATGTCACTGTCCCACATATAGTCAGTCGGCGTCCAGAATCCGAGATTATAGTAAAATTTACCCAGCAAAATAGTGGCGTACTTCGGCATACTATAATTGGCATAAGCATAGTCCAGCATAATGCTTTTGGTCTCAAAAGAATTCTCCAGCGTCTGATTGGTTGACCGTGGATCGCTGGAGCCGGTCGCTAATCCAAAACCAACTTTTATACCCCTCGTCACTGCGGCTTCGCCATTCAGACGAAAGCGAATCCTCTGACGCATCCGTGCCAGGGTATCGTCATCTACGGCTTCATACTGATTGCGAAAACGGAAATCCCCCTTCAGATTAAGATTCTGTATCCATTTCGGCATCGTAGTTACTTTGCCGCTATTCATCGCGGTGCGCATATCTTCCTCTGTCAGGGTCAGGATTTCCTGAGCTTTGCCGGCATCGAGCACACCTTTCTCCACCAATTCATTGACCAACCGGTCCAATTCGCCAGCCTGGAGCGCTACGACGCAGAAACCGAATAGCGCCAAAACAGTTCTGATCTTAATTTTACTCTTCTTCATGTCTTTCTCCATTTGTTTAACACTCGTTTTTCATTTTGACGCTATTGATTACGAAATTTATTTAAAAATCAGGTGAATAAACGGTTAATTTTCGGTTAAGATTTTCGCTGTCATTAGTAGTCATTCCCCGCCACTGGCGGGGTCATTCAATGGTCATTGGCCGCTGGCGCGGCGTCAGGTATAGTCATTTATGGTCAATAGTCAATAAGGCATTCAATCATTCATGCAACCATTCATGGTCATTTATCGTCATGGATTGTCAGGAATGGTCATTAAAACATTCATTCAACCATGCATTCATGCAACCAATCATTCAATCATCCATACAATTTGAAATTTGAATTTTGAAATCTGACATTTGAAATCATTACAATTATCATTCACTATTTACCAAATCTTTACAGTCCATTTATCATTTATTTACACTAATCCGCTATTATTCTGGCGTGAAAAAAAATTAATTCAAAGGAAAAGATAAATGGCAAAAGCAGACCTGCATGTGCATTCCCGTTACTCGGAACATCCTTCCGAATGGTTTTTACAGCGACTCGGAGCGGCTGAATCTTATACCGAACCGGAGATCATCTACCAATTGGCAAAAGCCCGCCGTATGGATTATGTGACGATTACCGATCATAACCGAATTGACGGAGTCCAGATTCTGATGGAAAAATATCCGGACGAGGTCTTTATGGGAGTCGAAGCCACTACCTATTTCCCGGAGGACGGCTGCAAAATTCACATCCTGATCTATGACTTCACACCGGAACAGTTTGAAGAGATTCAGCGCCTGAGAGCTAACATTTATGAACTGCGCGATTTTATTGTCGCCAATCAACTGCCGTATTCCGTAGCCCATGCGACCTTTTCAGTCAACGGCCGTCTGAAAATCGAACATATCGAGAAACTGATGTTGTTATTCGATGTGTTTGAGGTCGTAAACGGCGGACGCAATCGCCTGAATAACGATACTTGCTTAGAAGTAATGAAGCATCTCACGCCCGCAATTCTGCAACAATTGGTCGGGCGCTATCAGATCCAGCCCATCGGCCCGCGCTCCTGGACAAAAGGATTTACGGGCGGCAGTGACGACCATGCCGGAATTTTCATCGCCAATTCATTCACCGGATCGAATGCCATTTCCAGAACCGATTTTCTGAAAGATTTACGCGAAAAACGCACCTTCGCTCTGGGACGACATAACAATTATCAGGCGCTGGCCTTTCAAATCTATAAAATCGCTTCGGATTTCCTGAAAGAGAAAGGTGGTCAGAATACGAATTTCTATATCAATCAATTGGCTGACTTTATGGCGCATCAACGTCCTAACGGGTTCCGCGAAAACCTGAAAATGAAAAAATTAAAATATATGGGACGCAACGCCGGAAAGATTCAAAAATTACTGATCGAATTATTCGAGACCCTAAAGGATTCGGAGCCGATCAGTCCGGATGAACGCTTCGAGATCATTTACGAACATATAGCCAAATTGGTTGACGCCTATATTCTCGAATTCATTTACCTTTCGGAGAAAACCCTGGAAGATAAGAACATAATCGGCTTTCTTCAGAATATCTTCTCTTTTACTCCCGGCCTGTTCATTACGGCGCCATTCCTGACTTCGCTCAAACACATGTATAATACACGCGAAATCATCACCGCCCTGGAATGTAAATATCTGCCGGCATCCCGCCGCCATTCCAAACGCATTCTCTGGTTTACCGATACAATCAACGACCTGAACGGCGTGGCGGTTACCCTCAAGAAACTGGGCTGGGTCGCCTCGGAAACCAATCGCAGGCTGATGATCGCCTGTTCGCTACCCGCACAAAATTATACTGACGAACTGCCGCCCAACATCCTGAATCTGCCTTATATCTATGAATTCACAATGCCCTATTACGACAAATATTGCCTGAAAGTCCCGTCAATTTTGAAATCACTCGAAGTCATTGACCGCTATCAACCGGATGAGATCATCATTTCCACGCCCGGCCCGGTCGGACTCCTGGGACTTTTAGCCGCCAAATACCTGAATGTCAAATGCAGCGGGGTTTACCATACGGATTTCACGCTTCAAGCCAATGAAATCGTCAGTGATGATTCCATTAATCAGATCATCGAACAGGCAATGCGCTGGTTCTATTCCGCGATGGACGAAGTCTATGTCCCGACTAACGAATACATTTCCCTGCTCGAGCAACGCGGCATCGAGCGCAATAAGATGCGGATTTTTAAACGGGGAATTGACACCAAATTATTCGCGCCGGATCCGTCAGCCCGCTCTACAATGATGAAACGTTATAACCTCCCCGAAGGCACATATCTGTTGTTTGCCGGCCGGATTTCGCAGGACAAGAATCTGGATTTTCTGCTGCAAATTCAAAACAAACTGCTCGTCCGGCATCCCGATACCCACTTGATCATTGCCGGCGACGGCCCGTATATGCAAACCTTTTCCGAAAAGGCTTCCATCGTGAAAAATGTTCATATCCTCGGCGAAATCAAATATCAGAACTTACCGGTTTTATACGCCGGCTCTGATCTCTTTGTCTTCCCAAGTAACACCGACACATTCGGAATGGTAATTCTGGAAGCTCAGGCTTGCGGTTTGCCAGCCATCGTCAGCAATCAGGGCGGGCCGAAAGAAATTATTCGCGATCATGCCACTGGATTGGTAATTCCCACCGATCTGCCTGATTTATGGGTCGAGACTATTCGCGAGCTGATCGGAAAAATCAAAACCGATGACAAATATATCCACTATTTGAAAATGGAAGCCCGTCAGATGACTCTATCGGCTAACTGGGACAGCGTCCTGGCTGACATATTCGGTGAAGTGCCGGCTGTCAAAACCAGAGAACTATCCGGGTCGAACATTCGCGTAAAAGCCAGTGAAATAACGGACCGGCAGGCCACACTGACAGTTTAGATTAATTGATCAGCCTCCTCTTCCTCATGACAGGGAGAGCCTGAAATCATTCCCCTTCAGGCACTCCCTGATATTTATATCGAATACTCATCCTTCCTTAGACGGTATATTATCACATTCTCGTTCCGGGCGTTCCGTCCGGAACGGAATCCTCCGGTGAGAGACGGCGTAACCGTCAAGTATTCTGTCAGTCATCACGAGGAATGCAATGACGAAGTGATCTGTGAAATTGTTCTACCCAGACTACCACGCTCTCCCGAATTCCCTGGCTCGCTCGCAGTGACGGGTTGCAGGGTTACGCCGGCAGATTGATGAAAAATTGCGTGCCCTGGCCCGGCTCGCTAGCAACTTCGATCCGGCCATTGTGCAGTAACACAATGTGCTTGGCAATCGCCAATCCCAAACCGGTTCCTCCCAACTGTCGTGAACGGGCTTTATCGACAACATAAAAGCGCTCGAAAATACGCGGCAGATGTTCAGCGGGAATACCACAGCCGGTATCGGCAACCGTTATCCGGACTTCCGCGTTTTGCCGTAGAGCCCGGATAGTGATTTGTCCTTTTTCGGTATATTTAATAGCATTGTCCAGAAGATTGATGAAAACCTGTTGTAATTTAAAAGCATCGGCATTGACGATCTGCGTTTCCGCATCTGTTTCGATGACGATTTCAAGATTTTTTGCTTTTAAACGCTCTTCGAATATTTTAACTGTATCGCGGAGCAAATCCGGTAATTTCACGGGTTCGAGTTCGAGATGATTCTTATCTTCGATCTCCGATAAGGTCAGCAGATCGTTAACTATATTTATCAGACGTTCGGTGTGGCGGGCGATAATTGACAGATAACGATGCTCATCGGTCTGCTTTTCGCTGGCCTCTTCCTGTAAAGTTTCGACAAAGCCTTTGATCGCGGTCAGTGGTGTTCGTAATTCATGTGAGACATTGACGACAAAGTCGCGTTTCAGGCGCTGGACAGCTTTCAGTTCGGAGATATCGGAGAATATCAGGACGATTTCCCCGCTGGTGGTCAAAGCGGTCGCGCTGCATAAAAAGGTTTTCTCGCTGATGGTAATTTCACGCGTGCTTTCGCCGCCCTGTTCGTGTACTTTCTTAACGAAATCCGTAAACTGTGGTTCGCGTAAAATTTCCCAGTATAATTTATCCTGCAATTCCGGCTGAGTGGCGATTTTTTGGAATTCATGGTTGAAAAATGAGACGCGCCCTTCGGCTGTCAGCACCAGCAAACCAGACGGTACAGCCGATATAATGGTCTGTAATTCATCACGCTGATGAGCAAGGTCGGCCAGCAGGTGCTTCAGTTCGATTGCCATGGCATTGAAATTTTCAGAAAGATCAGTGAATTCATCGCAGGTTCGCAATGTCACGCGCGTATCCAGGTCGCCGTCAGCGACTTTGCGGACGGCACTTGCGAGCTGTTTAACCGGTTGTGCATAACGGCGAGCCAGGTAATAAGACAATGTCAATGTCAGAATAATAGCCGCTAGCGCTACTTTCAGTACCTGTTTCAGCGCCAGATTCAGTTGAGTCCTCACGGCGCTGAGATACACACTGCTGCGCATCACGGCGATCGTCTGGTTGTCGACGATGATTGGAGTCGCCAAATATAGCATATCCTTTTCGACGGTTGTGCTGAATCGGCGCGAATATGAGTATTTTCCGGTCAAAGCCTGGTCGACTTCAGGACGAAAGCGGTGATTTTTCATGGTTTGTGGATCGGAATCGGAATCGGCTAATACCTTACCGCTGGTATCGATCACTGTAATCCGGGTTTGGATCAAACTGCCGGTCTTTTTTACAAAACGGTTCAGTTCATAATAATCCGGATTGTCAAGCATTGGTTCGATCGTTCCTGATAGGAGCACATTCAAATCCAGCAGACTGGCAATCTGATTCTGGATAAGATTCTTTCGGATCGAACCAAAGATTAAGGCGACGATCACAGCACTCAGGCCAGCAATCAGGATAAAATAACCGGAAAATATGCGGTAGAAAAATGTTTTCTTCATGCTTCGAGTTTGTATCCGACTCCTCTCAGGTTGCGGATCAGAACGCCGAATTCGCCGAGCTTCTCACGCAGGTTTTTAATATGAACATCGATGGTTCGGTTGATGACAATCTTGTCTTCGCCCCATAATCGATCCAGCAGATGTTCGCGGGAAAAGACATGACCCGGTTTCAGCGCCAGGATTTTCAAAATATTAAATTCTGTCGCGGTCAGCTGGACGGGTTCATTTTTTACCCGGACTTCAAATTTATCCAGATCGATTGTCAGCCCGGCAGTGATCGTCAGATGGTTGTTCGTTAAGTTCGCCTGCGAGCGCCGGAGAACGGCTTTGATCCGTGCAATCAATTCACGGGTTGAAAATGGTTTGGTGACGTAGTCGTCGGCGCCGATCTCCAAGCCAAGCACTTTATCAAATTCTTCTGCGCGGGCGGTCAGCATGATAACCGGAAGCGCCCTGGTCTGCGGCTGACCTTTCAGAAAACGGCAGATACTGATACCATCAATATCCGGCAGCATTAAATCCAACAGCACTAAGTCGGGTATTTTTTCCTTGATAAAATCGTAAAAGCCGGCCGCATTCTCGAATCCAGCCGTTCGGAATCCATTCTTCTTCAACTGTAAAGTCAGTAATTGCAGAATATCGGGTTCATCATCGACAATGGCAATCAATTCATTCATGCCTGGAATGTAAAGAATTTCTATTAATTAGGAAATAGTCAGGCGCGATTCGGGATCATATACCCATTCAGACCCCTTTAAAAAATTCACTCCACTCTGTGACAATAACTTGAATGAGAAAAAACGATGAATTAAAATAGGGTTCGGATTACTTAGATAAATTGTTGTGCTTCGTTAAAAATTTCACGTGACATTTTGGTTTTTTTTCGATAACTTTCTGCGTTTTTTTGTATGATAGAGAGAATTAATCTAAAAAAAATAGAATTTATTCACGTAATCTATTTTAGAAGAGACGAAATCGCCGTATGATTACACAACCGGATCATCCCAATCCAGGGAAAATTTTCACAATCACTGCTCCCATTATGTGGTTTCATTCCTGTCCGGTGCGGCAATCCTTGATTAATCCCATATATTACTTTAACGGAGGTTATTTTTATGGCAAGAATCTTAGTCGTTGATGACGATCCGGATTTCGTATCAGCAGTCGCGATTGTGCTTGAAAGCGCCGGTCATCAGGTGTCCAAGGCGTATTCCCGTCAGGAAGGTATGCGAGAATTCAATAAGCAAAATCCCGATCTGGTTGTGCTGGATGTCATGATGCAGGAACCGGATGACGGTTTCGTCATGGCAATCGAACTGAAAGCCAAAGCCAAGGTACCGATCCTGATGCTGACCAGCGTTGGACAGGTAACCGGCATGGATTTCAATAAAGATTCGGAAATGGTTCCGGTCGATGCATTCGAGCAGAAACCGATTATGCCGACTGTTCTGCTGGAACGAATCAATCAACTTTTACAATAGAGGGTTGACTAATGCAAGTATTGGATCGTACAAAAATTAATCAGGAAATATCCGACCTAAAAAAAATCTATGGCGAGGATCGTTCCGCTCTATTGCCGATTTTACAGGATTTACAGGGAATCTACGGTTATTTGCCTGATCTGGTGATGCAGGAAACGGCTCATTCTCTGGGTATTCATCCCGTCGAAGTCGAAGGTGTCGCGAGTTTTTACAGTTTCTTCCGTCGCAAGGAAAAGCAGGGTAAATATGTACTGCGTCTGTGCCAGACTATTTCCTGCGATCTGGCGGGCAAGGCCAAGGTCGCCCGTCAACTGGAAAATGAACTCGGCATCAAATTTGGCGAAACCACTAAAGATGGAATGTTCACTCTTGAATATACCAATTGTCTGGGCATGTGCGATCAGGGGCCGGCTATGCTGGTTAACGATCGTTTATTCGCCAGAGTCACTCCCGACAAAGTGCCTTATATAATCGCCGATTGCCGGCGGGACTTTCTGAAGTCCGATTTCCCGAAAGTCGTGCCGTCCGATGTCAAGAAAAGCGGACCGATTCTGTCGCATGGTTTGAAAGCCGGTGACGGTCTGAAAGCCGCTTTAAATAATACCCGGGCGGGTGTGATCGGCCAAATCCGTGAATCCGGTCTGAAAGGTCGCGGCGGTGCCGGTTTTCCGACAGCCGTCAAATGGCAGCTGGCCGGTGCAGCCCAAAGCGATAAAAAATTCGTCGTCTGCAATGCCGATGAGGGCGAACCGGGCACTTTTAAAGATCGCTATCTGCTCTTTCATCATACTGATATGGTTTTAGACGGGATGACAATCGCCGCCTACGCTATCGGAGCGACTAAAGGTTTTATCTATCTGCGCGGTGAATACCTGTATCTGAAAAAATTCATGCAGGAAACGCTCGAAAACCGGCGACAGAGCGGTTTACTCGGCAAGAACATAACCGGCAAAGAAGGCTTTAACTTTGACATCGAGATCCGGATGGGCGCCGGAGCTTATGTCTGTGGCGAAGAGACCGCCCTGATCGAATCGCTGGAAGGCTATCGCGGCGAACCGCGCAACCGCCCGCCATTCCCTGTCGACACCGGTTTTCAGAATCATCCTACCATTGTCAATAACGTCGAGACTTTTTTAGATGCGGCTCTGATCAGCGCCAAAGGTGCCAAATGGTTCAGCGAACATGGCACAGAAAAATCCAGAGGCACAAAAATCTTCAGTATTTCCGGCGATTGTGAACAGCCCGGTATTTATGAATTGCCGTTCGGTGTTACTATCACCCAGTTGTTAAAAGAAGTCAAAGGCGAAAACGCCAAAGCCGTTCAGATTGGGGGCGCTTCCGGAAAATGCGTAGCCCGCAAAGATTTTGACCGCACCATCGCCTTCGAAGATATTTCTTCCGGCGGTTCGATCATCGTTTTCGGACCAGAAGTCGATATGTTGCAGGTCGCCATCAACTTTATGGAGTTCTTCGTCGAAGAATCCTGTGGACAGTGCACTCCCTGCCGCGACGGGAATGTCAAATTGCTGGAAGGTTTGAAAATGCTCGAGAAAGGTCGCTGTTCTGTCACTTATCTGAATGAATTGATCCGTTTGGGCGAAACCATTCAACTGGCGTCCAAATGCGGATTGGGGCAATCGAGTCCGAACGCCTTCCTTTCGATCTTAGACAACTTTAAATCCGAAATTTTAGGCCGTGTGCCTGAAAAAGTATAAAGAGGCTATCTATGGAAGATAAAGAAAAAGTAATCACCGAATCGACCGTCAGAGCTCCGAAAAGTACGACGCCTTCCACCATCAAGGCTCCTGAAAATACCGGCGCGATTGGCGCGACTATTAAGGTAACCATTGACGGAAAAGAAATCCGCGTTCCGATGGGCACTACCATCCTGCAGGCTGCCCGGATGTTGGGCATTCACATTCCAACTCTATGTAATCATGAAGATCTGTGCATTAGTGGTGTCTGTCGTATTTGCGTAGTCGAGGTCGAAGGCATGCGGACTTTGCAGGCCTCCTGCGCCTATCCGATCAGCCAGCCGATCGTCGTTCATACGCACACCCGCAAAGTGCGTCAGGCGCGTCGTCATGTCATCGATTTGCTGCTCTCCCGTCACTATGGTGAATGTTATTCCTGCGTTCGTAATAACAACTGCGAATTGCAGACCCTGGCTCATGAATATGGCGTGGACTTTTATCGTTTTGGTCACGTCGAAAAACCAACTTACGGTCGCGATAATTCCAGCTACGCGATTGTCCGCGATATGGATAAATGTATCCTGTGCCGCCGTTGTGTCCGGACTTGTATCGACCTGCAGGAAGTCGGCGTCTATGAAGCCGTCGAACGCGGGAATAAAACCCGTATCGGCACTTTCATGGATAATCCGATGTCCGAACTGATCTGTATCAACTGCGGACAATGTATCAACCGCTGCCCGACCGGCGCTTTACATGCCAACGATCCCAGTGATGCGATCTGGGCTGCGATTGACGATCCTACCAAGCATGTCGTTATTCAAACCGCTCCGGCGCCGCGTTCCGCCATCGGTGAATGCTTCGGAATGGCGCCTGGTACTCCGCTGACCTTCGAGATGAATACCGCCATGCGCTACTGCGGATTTGACAAGGTCTTCGATACAAATTTCACCGCAGATCTGACAATCATTGAAGAAGGTACCGAACTGATTATCAAGTTGTACAAAGCCTTGGTTAAGAAAGAAACCATTGCTTTGCCGCAATTTACTTCCTGTTCGCCGGGCTGGGTCAAATATATCGAGCACTTCTATCCTGAAATGCTCGCGCATGTTTCCACTGCTAAAAGTCCGCAGCAGATGTTCGGCGCGGTTATTAAGACCTATTATGCCGAATTGAATAACATCGATCCGGCGGATATTGTAACGGTCGCCCTGATGCCTTGCACGGCGAAAAAATTTGAGTGTAATCGCCCGGAAATGAATTCCAGCGGTTTCAAGGACATAGATTACGGATTGACGACCCGTGAACTGGCCGGAATGTTTCAGGAAGCCGGAATCGATTTACCCAATATGCCGAAATCCGATTTCGACGATCCGTTTGGCACCCGCACCGGCTCGGGCGTAATTTTCGGAGCCACTGGCGGTGTCATGGAATCGGCTATTCGTACCGTTTATGAATTGGTTACTGGTGAGCGGATCGACAGTTTATTCGATCATGCCAGAATCATTCCCGTTCGTGGCTTTGAAGGTGTCCGGTATGCCGAAGTCCCGATTGAAAAAGTCGGTCCGGTTCCGGATCTGCTGAAGCATCTCATTCCTAATTGGGATTGGCTGAAAGGTGTCACTTTAAAAGTCGCCGTGGCTCACGGTACTGCCAACGCCAAGAAAGTTCTGGAAAACATCAAATCCGGCGGCAAACTGAGCGAATGTCATTTCATCGAGTATATGGCCTGCCCGGGTGGTTGCCTGGGCGGCGGCGGCATGCCGATTCCGACTAACGAAGAAATCCGTGCTGCCCGTGCGCGTGCTATTTATGCGGAAGATGAGGCCAGCGAAGTTCGGAAATCCTATGAGAATCCGGCCGTCGCGAGAATCTATCGGGAATTCCTGGTGGAAGGACCCTGCGGGCACAAGAGTCACAAACTCTTGCATACGCATTATACTCCGCGTGGGAAGAAATTAGTGTAACACTTCTTTCCTACCTATCTCTAAAAGGGCAGTCTAATATCAAGATTGCCCTTTTTTAATTTTTAACGAAATAGTAATTTTACGACGGAGAAATTGAAAACCGAGTAACTTATCTGAGGATTAAATGCCTGGTAAATATATATATCTGGATCATAACGCAACCACTCCTTTACATCCGGAAGTAAAAAAAGTCATTACCGAGATGCTGGAGAATTATGGTAATCCCTCCAGTCTGCATACTCCCGGCCGGCTGGTGCGGCAAAAAGTCGAACAGGCGCGCGAAACAATCGCGAATTTCATTGGAGCCTCTTCGGATGAAATCATTTTCGTCGGAAGCGGCAGTGAAGCCGCCAACACCGTTCTGAACAGTCTTTCCTGCCCGGCCAACGCCTGCCGGATCGAACGTAAAATGCGGGAAGCAATTATTACGTCCGAGATCGAACATCCCTGCGTTTTGGAAACGACCAAATGTCAGCATCAACGCGGTATTCCGGTTTCCTATCTGCCGGTCGATGTCACCGGCAAAGTGCAAAGCGCTAAACTCCGTGAATTAGTGAATGAGCAGATTGCTCTGGTTTCTGTCATGTATGCCAATAATGAAATCGGAACGATTCAGGACATCAAAACCTTGGCGGAAATCGCCCACACCGTCGGGGCTTTCTTTCATACCGATGCAGTCCAGGCAGTTGGAAAGATACCAGTCGACGTTAAAGAACTGAATGTGGATTTCATGACTTTTTCGGCGCATAAAATCTACGGCCCGAAAGGCATCGGAGCTCTATATGTCAAACGCGGCACTCCCTTCTGCCCTCTGATTCACGGCGGGCATCAGGAACGCGGGCGGCGGGCCGGCACCGAAAACACGATCGGCATTGTTGCTTTCGGTAAAGCTATTGAAATGCGCCAACGGGAAATGGCCGACGAAGCCATTCGTTTGAAACGCTTCAAACAAATATTAATTGATGGCATCAGGGGGAGTATCCCGGATATACGTTTTAATGGACATCCGACTGATGTCTTACCCGGTACTCTGAATGTTTCTTTTGAGGGTGCGGAAGGTGAATCAATTCTGCTCTATCTCGATCTGGAAGGTATCGGCGTTTCGACCGGATCGGCTTGCGCTTCCGGGTCACTCGATCCTTCGCATGTTATTTTAGCAACCGGCATCGGCGCCGAGCTGGCGCACGGATCGGTGCGCATCAGCATGGGACGCGAAAACACGATTCATGATATTCGTTACACCGTCTCAGCCCTCGAAAGAGTCGTCAAAAGAGTGCGTGAAATGTCAACCATCTATCATAGGAAATAAATCATGAGCAATCAAACGGATTGGCTATATACTGACATTGTCAAAGACCACTTTATGAATCCACGCAATTTTCTGAAAAATGAAGAAAATTTTTCAGCGGATGGCGATGGTATTACCGGAAATATTAAATGCGGCGATCAGATGCGTTTTCTCATTAAAGTTGATCAAGAAAAAGAAATTATTACCGATTGCCGTTGGCAAACGTATGGTTGCGCCAGTGCAATTGCCAGTACTTCGATTTTATCAGAAATGGTTAAAGGTATGAAATTGGACGATGCATATCGTTTGACACCTAAGGACGTCGTCAAGAATCTCGGTAATCTGCCGGAGCATAAAATCCATTGTTCCGTTCTGGGCGATAAAGCTCTGCGGGCGGCTATCGATGATTATTATCGAAAAAACGGTATGACTGATAAAATCAAACACATAGAAGCCCGCGTCATTTGCCAGTGTATGAACGTCACCGATCAGGAAATCGAAGAGGCTGTCCTGGATGGCGCACGTACCTACCTCGAACTGCAGGAACGTACCAAACTCGGCACGGTCTGCGGGCAGTGCCAGGCTGAAGCTACCGAACTGCTCTATGGGTACATCGAAGAGCATTTCGGCGGAAATCTCAAACTGATCGTTAAATAAAGCTCGGTTTTATTAATGGCCTCCGATAGTCAGGACTGGTCACTCATTGCCATTAAGTCATCAGATCAAGGCGGTCTTCAATTGACGATCTACCCGCCTGACCGCAGACCTATTCAGTAGAGCCGGCAATCTTCAGTTAAGGTCGGTTATCCAGAATCTCCCGGATCGTTTTTAATAATAAAGCCGGGAGAAACGGTTTTTGCAGAAATCCGGCCAGGCCGGCTTTAAATAAATCCGATTTTTGCTCCGGATCGAGAAAGCCGCTCGCAAGAATGACTTTTACCTGGGGATTCAATTCGCGGAGGCGTTTCAACACCGATTCACCGGTCATACGCGGAAGTCCCACGTCAGATAACACCAGCGCAATTTTATCCATCTCTTTTTTATAGGTTTCAATTCCGGCGATTCCATCTTTGGCGATAAGGGTTTGATAACCGAATCTGCGCAGAACCGAATTAAGCAACTCGACGATATAGTCCTCGTCTTCAATCACCAAAATGGTCTCGTTCCCGCCCTTTAAACCGGTCATATCCTCAGTGTCGCTGGCTTTATTTGGTTCGTCTTCAACCGGCGCGGGCAGAAACACGGTAAAGGTCGTTCCCTCTCCAGGCTGGCTCTTTACTTCAATGAATCCATTGTGATTGGCAATAATGCCGTGAACGGTAGAGAGTCCAAGTCCGGTGCCTTTTCCGGGGCCTTTCGTAGTGAAAAATGGTTCGAATATCCTCTCAAGTGTCTTCTGGTCCATTCCGATCCCGGTATCGCTGACGCTGATCGCCACATATTTTGCCGCGTTCATATCCATCCGTCGTTGACGGATCATCTGACCGGATTCACAATGCGCGGAAATACACAATGTACCACCCTGCGGCATGGCATCGCGGGCATTGACGCATAGATTTACCAGTACCTGGTGTAATTGTGAACCATCAGCCAGAATGAACGGCAAGGATAGATTTATATCGGTTTTAAAAACAATTGATTTAGGAAATGTCTCGCTCAGCATTTTCGCCGTATCGTTGATTAGTTCGTTAAGATTGATCTGGGTGAAAGACGGCTCGTTTCGCCGGGCTAAAGTCAGCAGCTGTTTAACCAGATTGGCGCCGCGTTGCCCGGTTTTCTCGATAGTTTCGATGCTGTGAATGAGTTTTACATCGTCGGACAGGTTTGATTTCATTAGATAGGCATGTCCCAGAATGATCGCCAGAATGTTATTGAAATCATGGGCGATTCCGCTCGCCAATTGGCCGAGCGCTTCCAGTTTCTGGGTTTGGCGGAGCTGCTCCTGACTTTGATTGAGCGCCGCAGTCATGCGTTTACGTTCGGTAATATCGCGCGTCACTCCGGCGAAACCGATCAGGTTTTTATCCTTATCATAAACCAAGGACGAAACTACTTCGACATCCACCCAATGCCCGTCTTTATGCCGCATGCGGTATTCAGTCGGCTCGGACGGTTTCTCGGGGCTACTCGACCGCTCCTTAATAACTTTTTGCATCAGAGCCAGACCGTCAGCGTCCATAAAATCGGCAACAGGTTTTCCCAAAATTTCTGCGACCGAATAGCCCAATACTTTCCCGACCGCCGGACTGACAAACACAAAACAGCGTTCCAGATCCAATTGCCAGACGATATCGCCGACATGCTCGGCAATCAGGCGATAGCGCCGCTCGCTCGCGATCAGCGCATCTTCTACCTTTTTTAGATCGGTAATATCATGATTAACCGAGACCAACCCGGTTTTTTGGCCGGTAGCATCCGTTAAAGTCGAAATCGTACTCAAAATTGAAATACTCTCACCGGAGCGGTTATGATGAATAATCTCGCCCGTCCACATCCCTTCTTGTTCGATCTTTTGAAATACTTCCTCACGGGGATGATATTTATACTCCGGTTGAACGACGTCTCTGAATTTCTTCCCGACGACATCTTCCGCTTTCCAGCCATAAATATTCTCTGCGGCTCGATTCCACATCCGGATTTGATTATCGTTTCCGGTGGCGATGATCGCATCCGAAACATTTTGTAACAGACCGGCCTGATAGAGGACCTGTTCTTCGGCTTTTTTCCGCTCGGTAATATCTTCGGATAAGATGAAAATGCCCTCTTTTACCGGCTGGATGGATAGTTCGAACCAGCCTTTGCTTCCATCTTGATACACAAATTCATTTATCAAATGTTTAGCGACCCGCTTTTCCAGACAGGTTTTCATTATATTAAACAACGGGGTGTCTTCGGCTCCCGGCCAGCATTCGAAATATTTGCGTCCCAATAATTGATTCTTGGAGACACGGGCATGTTTTTCCGCAATCTTGTTTAAATAAATATAGCGCCAGTCAAAGCCGATGATCTGCGCGCCTTCCAGCATATTATCCAGAGTCGAGTGGAAGCGCTCTTCACTTTCGCGGATTTTTTCTTCCGTGAGTTTACGAAAGGTGACGTCACGGAAAATGCTAAGCAGCAGTTTTTCGCCATTGATCGTCATCGGCGAATTGGTTAATTCCAGCCAGAGCGACCGCCCGTCGGCCAGATTGACCAATTTTTCTGAATAAGGCACGATCGTATTGTCATGAAACCGCTTGATATATTTTGCCAGCATTTCCGGCCCGGAGTCCGGCGAATACATCACCGAGACCGGCTGACCTTCCAGTTGTGCGGCGGTCAGGCCGGTCAAATCGCACAGCGCCCGGTTGACTTTGCGAATAATTCCATTTGCATCACAAAGACGCATGCCGTCCAGACTGTTCTCCCAAATGCTCCGGAACTGATTCTCAGAATCCTGAAGACTCCGCTTAGTAGCCCGTTCGTCGGTCTGGTCGCGGAAAACCAGGACAACGCCGATAATTTGATTGTTTTCGATCCGGATAGGCGCTCCGGAATCGGCAATTGGGATTTCCCGGCCATCTTTTGAGATTAGTACAGTGTGATTGGCCAATCCGATGACATTACCGCTTTGCATTACCAGATCAACCGGATTCTCGACCGGATTGCGGGTTTCTTCATTGATGATATTAAAAACTTTCGGCAGATTTTGGCCGCGGGCTTCGGTTTCTTGCCAGCCGGTCAATCCTTCGGCAACCGGATTCATGAATAATACCCTGCCAAACCGGTCGGTAGTAATGACGGCATCTCCAATACTGTAAAGCGTGGTGCGAAATTCCTTTAAAAGGACGTCATGTTCCTTTTCTTTTAAATATAAGGAGCGATAGAGCCCCTGCTGGCGGCGATGATATATCAGTGACATTCCAATCCCGATGATTGCTATCATCATGCTTATGGTTACAATTGACCAGTTCATCTCGCGCCTGATCTCGGAGTAAATTTCTTCCTGATCTATTTTTGAAATCATGTACCAATCTGTGGCCGGAATTTTGGTGAGATAGGCCAGCACCGGAATGTTGCGGTAATCTCTTCCCTCCATTATTCCTTGCTTCCCGAGGACCGTCTGAACGGCAGGAATTCCCACCTCCGTCAAAGCGATTCGCAACTTGAGAGCGGTATCGGCGCGATGCCGCAGATTATTCAGAAAAATCACACTGTCTCCAGATTGCCGCACGATCAGCGTTTCGGCAGTTTTACTGGGTAAAGGCCAGTCCTGAATCAACGGAAAAAGAAAATCCTCCGGCGCTACCCTCAGGATCAACACGATCTGGCGTCCCCCTCTGGCATTCCCGACCGGTGAAATAAAATCCATATGAATGCGCTTATGCTCCCGACAATAGTAAAAATCGGTGAACTGAACATTTTTCTCTTTAATAGCCTGAGTGATTTTGGTTTTCGTGATTTCATTCAGCGGTACGGCAGGAGACTCGTACGAATGTAGAATTTTCCCTTGCGGTGACGCTAGCAGAATATTGGCATAACTGTTTCCAGCAAACACCAGATCAAGTCGTGCAATGATTTTACTTTTTAAAGCAATATTGTGAACATCGTTCAACCAGTCATTGACCGCCTGTGAAAAGAGCGGTGAATTGGCGATGGAATTGGCATCATTCCGACGCTCTTTATACCAGTTGTAAATCTCACTCGTTTTTAAATTGGCAATAGCAGTCAGTTCATTCTGCTTATCAATACGAATCTGCGCAATCTTATATTGAAAGTACCTGACACTGGCGAATGTCACTAAAAGACTGATTGCAAAAAACAATAAAATGAACGGTCTCTTCGAAATTAGGTTCTGTTGAAAGCCGTTTGACATGCTTCCTCCTCAGACCAGATATTTTATTTTCTTTAGTGTTTTCCTTGTATATGAGATTAATAAAAACACAATAGAATGTAAATCAATAAAATGTAATATGCAATCGGAGCCGGTTTTACCGCTTGCCTGACGAAAAAAACGTCGGAGTGATTCCGGAATCAACGATCCAAATCGGATTGCAGAAGTTTTCCTGAAAGAATGGCTTAACTAAGGATGAGTGTAATATTTCCCAAAGTCGTCCGACTGAGTGATTCTGCCATCGGCGCAAATCCAAAGGGCTGAGCAATTTGGGAAATTTGCAAGCGCCTTCAAGCCCATGTTTGCTCCCAGAACGAATAGTCCGGTCGCCATAGCGTCAGCCTGTTCGGCATTCGGCGCAATGACTGTTGTAGATTGACAGGAATCGGCGGGCATCCCGGTGCGCGGATTCAGCAAATGATGAATCCGCCGGCCTTCGTAAAGGAAATATTTCTCGTAGTCGCCGGAAGTCACCACGGCCCCGCTGTCAATTTCGACGATAAAAAGAATATTGTCGCGCCGGCGCGGATCCTGAATACCAACCCGCCATCTGCGCCCATCCAGACGCGGCAAAGCCCGTAAATCGCCTCCGGCATTGACCAGCGCTCCGGCAACGTTGAACCTGGCGATCGTTTCTATCGCTTTATCCACGCCATATCCTTTGGCGACCGCACCCAGGCCGATCATTGTTTGGGGATATTTGGCACCCAGCCGCTCCCCAGTCAGATCAACATCCAAATTCCGATAATCAATATAGCGCAACAGAGGATTTAAAACGCTTAACTCCGGAGGCTTCAGCGAATCGCCTCGGAATTTGTACAGCGGCAAGATAGTGCCGATCGTAATGTCAAAAGCGCCGTTTAATTTATCTGAATAGCATTTACTGCGGTTAATCAGTTCCAGAATTTCACGCGGCATAGCGACATAGTCAGCCGAACGATGGTTAAAAGAGTAAATCTGCCCTTGGGGGTTGCCCTCATAGAACTGTGATGAAATACGGTTGATTTCCGCAAAGCCGGCTTCCAGGGCGGCGCTGGCTTCGCTCTCGGTCGTATCCAGAACGGTTATTTCGATGACAGTGCCCATTGCAAAGCGTGTCGCCTGAGCCGTCTGATACTGAGTTCCGGGCTGCTGGCAGGAAACCAGAAATAACGAGATAATGATTAGAATTGTAGATTGTAGGTTGGAGATTGTAGATTTCAAATTGAAGGCCTTATTGACTTATTGACGATTGAATCATTAAGTGAAACTTTATCATTTTTCAGGACCAAGCACCTGGCGCAGACGAAAGATACTGAAACCGCTCTGCGCTTTTTTTCGACTCCAAAGAAAAATCCCGAACCCAATGATAATTACCATCATAACACCGCAAGCCATCTGCAACAACTCCGCCGGAATCCCCAGAAAATCAGACTTGATATGATAGTTTGCGATCAGAACGCCTGTCAGAAAGCCAAGCAGAGGTAAGCCGTACTGAATCGTGGTCAGTTTCAATTGATTGGCTCCGATCTGTTCGATTAAAACCCGATCGCCGATCTTGGCCTGGAGTGTATTAAGAATTTTCAGAGTGCGTTTACCGGTGGCATTGGGACGGCAGATCATTTTCGCGCCGCAGGCATGGCAGGCATCCTTCTCATCCAATTCGACCACAACCCAGCGTTCCTGAATGGCCACCACCGTAGCCGTTTCGCAATCGCTTTTAAAATATTGGTCGTTATCGCTCATCCTGAACACCGACAATAACGATGGCCTTTGTCGGGCATTTTTCCGTTGGCAATACCAACTCCCGGGTATATTCATCGTGATTTACAACTGCCAGATTGTCAATGACTTTAAATCCTTGCCCATTGACCGCTTTTTCGCAAATCAAACAGCCGATGCAGGCATGTTTACAGACTGAACGGGCGACTTTACCGGTATCGCGGTTTTTACAAAGCACAAAGACATGATGACTGATGGGATGCAGTTCAATGACGCCGCGCGGGCAAGCCGTAACACAATTGCCGCAACCAGTGCATTTTTCACGGTCAACGACCGGTAGATTTTTCTCGTCCATATGGATAGCATCGAACGGACAGGCTGCGACACAATCGCCCAGTCCGATACAACCATAGCTGCAAGCCCGTTCGCCGCCGCCTACCAGATTGGCGGCGTAACAGGATTTTACCCCGTCGTATTCGGCTTTTTGAGTGGCGATTCCGTCGCCTCCCTGACACATAACCACGGCGACGCGCCGCTCGCCGGTTTCGACGTCAACTCCCAGAATCCTGGCGATTTCTTCTCGGGCATCCGGGCTGCAAACCGGACATCCCGAAATCTGTGATTTACCGCCAGCCAGGGCTTCCGCAAAATTATTGCAGCCGGCATAACCGCAGCTGCCGCAATTAGCGCCCGGTAAACACTCCGCGATCAGGCCGATTTTCGGGTCTTCTTCGACATGCAATTTTTTATTGGCCAGAGCGATCAGAACCGAAAAAAAGATTCCGATCCCCCCCATGCTGAGCACACTATATAAAAACGAAGTTGAATCCATTTTACGAACCTTATGAGTTTAAATTAATCCGGAAAATCCCATAAACGCCATGGCCAGGCAACCAGCCACAATCAGGGTTATCGGCGCTCCGCGAAAAGGCTTGGGTACATCGGCCAGTTCCAACTCCTCTCGGATACCAGCCATAATCACCAGCGCCAGCGTAAAACCAACCCCGGAAGCGAAGCCGAAAATGATGCTTTCAATGAAATTATACTGTTTCATAACCAGAAAAAGCGCCAGTCCCAGAATCGCGCAATTAGTTGTAATCAGTGGGAGAAAAATCCCCAGAGCATCATAGAGCGGACGACTGACTTTCTTAATGAACATTTCGACCAGCTGCACGAGCGAGGCGATTACTAAAATGAAGGAAACTATTTGCAGAAATTCGAGGTGCAGGCCAACTAAGATATATTTATTGAGCAGCCAGGCCACTGCGGCGGTGATTGTCATTACAAAGGTTGTCGCCATGCCCATGCTGGCTGCGGAGCCGAGCTTTTTAGAGACACCAATGAAGGGACAGATTCCCAGAAATGAAACCAGGACGTAATTATTGATAATTGCGGCGGAAATGAATATTAATATCAGATTCATGCTTTCTTCCCTTTCGCATTGATCCAGTTAGCCAACCCTATCATGAAACCCAGCGTCAGAAAAGCGCCCGGTTGCAGAGCGATTGCCATCCAGGGCTGAAAGGACAGCGGCATGACTTGATGTGAGAATACGGTTCCGTTGCCAATCAGTTCACGGAAAGAACCCATCACCAGCAATACTAAAGTAAATCCGATGCTCATACCGAGAGCATCGACCACCGAACGGCCGACTGGATTTTTCGAAGCGAAGGCTTCCTGTCGCGCCAGAACGATACAATTGACCACGATCAGCGGAATAAAGGGTCCCAGCGCCTTGCTGATCTCTGGATAATATGCCGCTATGACCCTATCAGCAACAGTCACGAAAGTTGCAATTACGACGATAAAGGTCGCTATCCGCACTTCATTGGGAATGACTTTACGCAGCAGTGAAATCATCAGACTGGACATGACCAGTGTGAAAATCACTGCCAATCCCATCGAGACGCCGTTGATGGCAGAGGTCGTTACGGCCAGGGTCGGACAGGTTCCCAGAACCATGCGCAGGATCGGATTCTCATTCCAGAGCCCCTTCGCAAATTCCTGGAAGAGTGTAATTTTCGATTTTGCCATATTATTTCACGTTCTTTAAATAAAGAATCCGGTTTTTCGAGATCGCAGTATTGATAATGTCTGTAACGGCTTTTGAGGAGATCGTTGCTCCGGTGATCGCCTGAATCTGCGTTTTGCTCTTATCAGCCGTTTGTCCTTTTACGACCGTGATTGGATTTTCGACCGATAAATCGGCAAACTGCTTATGAAACCACAGAGCATCGGTTTTATTGGTCGGATCTGATTCAATTTTAGTACCGAGTCCGGGTGTTTCGGCCTGCGCGAGAATTTTTATATTAAAAATCTTCTGCATTGCAGGATCCATTCCGACTAAAATTTTCAGACGACTCTGAAACCCATCTCCCTCCGCCACGAAAGCGACACCTATGGTTTGGCCTTTTTCATTTTTTCCAATATAAAATGTGACGTTTTCGATAACTTTAATGTCACAGGAACGATTGCCCGGCAGGACATAGCCAATAGCTTCCGAAAGAGTCTTGTTGGCATTCATCTCAATTCGCGGAGCGGTGTAAATATTCAATATCGCCAGGACGACGCCCGACAACGTCGCGGTCAGGGTCATAACTAAAATCAATCTGAGGGATTTGTTCATTTTTTTTGCTCTCCAAAATACTTCGGACGGGTGTAACGATTGATCAGCGGCACAAAGCCATTCATTATGAGTATTGAATACATCACTCCTTCCGGCAATCCGCCAAATTGACGGATCAACACTACCAATAACCCAGCCCCGATTCCAAAAATCCAGGTGCCTAAATTAGTGGTTGGCGAAGTCACCATATCGGTCGCCATGAAAAATGCTCCCAGCATCAGACCGCCGGTCAGAAGATGAAACAACGGGCTCGGATATTGGGCTGGATTAATCAGCCACAGTGCTCCGCTGAAAAGCGCAACCGTGCCGAGATAGCTGAGCGGTATGCGCCAATTAGTAATTTTCATAACTAATAATAATATACCACCGATCAGAAGAGCAATGGCGCTGGTTTCACCGATGCAGCCTCCGACTTTGCCTATTAATAAATCCAGATAGGGAGTCAGATGTTTTTCAAATTTAAAATATCCCAGCGGAGTTGCGGTCGTGACGGCGTCGATCACCCGCGGCATAGTCCAGGTTGTCATAGCGATCGGAAAACTGGTTTGCAGAAAAGCCCGCCCCAGCAGCGCCGGATTGAATATATTGTATCCGAGACCGCCGAATATCTGCTTGCCGATAAAAATTGCAAAAGCTGAACCGATTATCACCATACTCAGCGGCAGTCCGGGCGGTAAAGACAAAGCCAGCAACAAACCGGTTAGGGCTGCGCTACCGTCCCCGATGGTCATTTTACGGCGACGAATCAGATTGACTATTTCCTCGGAAATCATCGCAGTTAGCATTGAGATCGCGATCACCGCCAGACTACGCAATCCAAAATTATAAATCCCGAATCCTACGGCAGGTAATAACGACGCGATTACTAACCACATTATCAGGGAAACGTTAGCCGGTGTCTTAAAATGCGGCGACGATGACAGTACCAAGAAACGTTTTTCATCTATTTTGGCAGATGGAACCGGCGCGGATTTAACTTCATGAGTCTTCCCGGATTCTTCAGCCTTGGTATTCTGCTTTTCTTCCATTCTGTTTCTTTTCCTTCATTAATATTAGACTAACCCCGAACTGGTTTTCTGTTTGCGACGATACTCGGCCACTCTCATTTTACCGATTCGGATATGTTGAACCAAAGGAATGCCGGACGGACACACGAATGCACAGGAACCGCATTCAATACAGCTGACGATTCCGTATTGTTCGGCTTCCTCCCATTTTTCGAATTGCGCTAATCGCGCTATGCGGGTCGGCATCAGATTCATCGGGCAAGATCGAATACAAGCCCCGCATTTGATACACGGGAATTCCTTCTTCGATGAAACCGAATCGCTCGTCAAACAGACGATTCCGCTGGTCGCTTTCACCACCGGTACGGATAGCGAGGACTGGGCTACCCCCATCATTGGGCCGCCCATCAGCACCTTGACCGTATTTTCCGTCAGCCCTCCACAAAAATCAATGAGATGCTGGAAGGGAGTTCCAATCCTGGTCAATATATTTTTCGATTCGCGGATTCCCGGTCCGGTGACTGTCACGACGCGATCGATCAGTGGTTTATGCTTTGTCACGGCCTCTGTCACAGCCAGTGCCGTCCCGACATTATTGACCACCACTCCGACATCCATGGGCAAGCCGCCCGCCGGGACTTTACGGTTCAGTACGGCGTCAATCAGCATTTTTTCTGCGCCTTGCGGATATTTGACTTCCAAAGGCTGGACGATAATGCCCCAAAATTTTTCAGTTGCTTTCGTCATGACTGCAATTGCATCCGGCTTATTGGATTCGATTCCGATGATTGCCCGGCTGACGCCCAGGGCTTTCATCAATATCCTTACTCCCAGTACTACTTCTTCGGTCCGTTCGATCATAACACGATGATCGGCTGTCAAAAAGGGTTCGCACTCGCAACCGTTGAGAATAAAAGTGTCGATCTTTTTTTCTTTTGGTGGGCTCAGTTTAACCTGGGTCGGAAATGCCGCGCCCCCTAATCCGACAATCCCGGCATCTAATACTATTGTATTGATTTGTTCGGCTGTCAGATTCTCCCAGTCCGGGATAGCCTCTTCTGTCTTAACCCAATTATCCTGTCCGTCACCGATGATGTGGATCATGAGGGCATTGACTCCGAGAGGATGCGGCATCTTCTCAATTGTCTTTACTTTTCCAGAAATTGTGGCATGAATATTACTGGAAACATAACCACCGCTTTTCCCGAGCAGCTGGCCGACTTTGACTTCCATGCCTTTTTCGACAATTGGAATACATGGTGCACCTATATGTTGCTGGAGCGGAATATACACTTCTGCCGGCAGGGGAAGGTTTTCGATTCTCTTATGCTCGCTTAATTGTTTAAACTCTTCAGGATGAACGCCCTTTTTGAACGTCTTCAATTTCATTGCTATTTTGCTCCTAATCTATTCAGGATCTATTCTATCAAGAGTCTTATGGTCAAAAAATCGCGAGAATTTAAGAATAATTACCCTTAAATGTCTCTATAATTTTCTAATAAAATTAACTGCTCGGACATTTGTATATAACCCAGTTTGTATGTAACTTCAGCAGTTCTTTGACGGGGGCGAATGGATTCGACGGGACTGAAGGTCTGCCGAATAGCGTGCCGTGGTTCTCAGGAGGGCCACGTTAATAAACCTGAACACCTGAAATGCCAATACTTTTGGCACTGTCGCTTACGCTTAAGTAAGTGGCCGTTCTGTACCGGTCTCGCCTGCGGGCTGATACGGAGCGTCGATAATGCGGGCTCGTTGCGTCTATCGGTTTGTGTAGCCGCAATTAAACTATCGCAAACTGGCTTTTACCAAGTTTGTCCACTGGCGCAGTAAAAGTAAGATCCATCAACGGACTACGCACGTAGCGATTGGGCGGTCCTCTTTTTCGGACGGGGGTTCAATTCCCCCCGCCTCCACATCCTCATTCAGGAAAAATCGGCCTGAGATAATTTTCCCAGAGATTATCCCAATTATTTAATTCGATTATTCTTTTAAACAAAACATCGCCGCTTATTTGAGTTTCAGTCAGAAACCGTACAATACGACTGGCATTATATTCGGAACTCTCATCCAGCGGCAGGTATAAAACGCCATCATGCGCAACTTCCCGAAATACCGGTATTTGACTGAGTGCCAATGGTGTACGGGCTAAACCGGCTTCCAGGATTGGCAATCCAAAACCTTCATCTTTGCTCAGATAAAGCACCAGATTGCTGATAAAGTACAGATCGCGGACGACCAACCGGTTTTTCTCCGGGGCAATTTTTAGTTTTTCAAAAAGATCGCTGAGAAAAAACAGATTCTCGGTAAGATTATGTTCTTCGATCAGTTTGTATAGACTATTCGAATATTCCGTCAGAGAACCGTTTTCTTTTTGTGGTGCGCCGGTAATTATGCCCACCAAGTTCGGCCAGGTATTGCGTAAAGCGGCGATGACCTGAATACTGCGTTCGACGTTTTTTCGTTGAATAATACGCGCCGGCACTAAGATCACCGGATAGCGCCTGAAGATCTCGAGGTTTTCAGTAATCAGATTGGTAGACGGTTCAAATTTGAAAAAATCCTGGTATTTGATGACATTCGGAACGACGAGAATTTTCCTCCGTGGAATGTTCAGTAGTTCGGCCATCTGACGTTTACGATATTCCGATACGGTTACATAAGTGACATTTGGAATTGCAGTTCTGAGCAACGACCAGGGCTTGCGGTCGAAAAGGTTCGATTTATATTCATCGATCAGCCAAGCCAGGTCGTGAGTCCAGATGTAATAATTCTTGTTCGGATATTTCGCGATATAATTCCAAAATGCCTCGGTTGCCATCAGATTGAACGGCATGGTCATCATATTATGAATAATCACCGTGTTTATATTGCCAATCTCGGCTTCAATACGCCGTTGCAGGTTCTGCATCCGGTATTCATAAAACTCCGGTAACGAACCGAATTTCAATACTCTTTGAATCTCGCGAACATGTGGATTTTCGGGATTCAGATCAGCCACAAGGCTGGTTTTGACATTCTGAGATTCAACCGAACCGGTTCCGGTCATCATAGTAACCAGATAACCGTTCCGGGCGAAGACCTCTGCCAACGGTTTTAGAATACTCTCCACTCCGCCAATTACGGGAGGCAAACTGTAATGAGCAATAAGAACTTGTTTAGTAGGTTTCATAGTAGATCAGATTATCCTTGTTATTGATCAATTCAGGAACGACATCATGAGACGGCGCCCGATAAAGATTGCCAATTATCTACAATAATACCGATAAAATTATTCGCGGAACTTACCGCCAGATATTCCTGCAGCTCGATCTCATTCTTGACTCTAAAAACCGGGAACAATTTCTGCATCTTGAATTCGAGGCGATATTGATCCAATAAGTCCTCGATCCAGAGTGTGCTGCCGATTTTTGTGCGATGATGAAGTTCCGGCGCAATCAGACATCCGTTATCGACAAAAGCCAACGGCAGTTGTCCGGTCGCAAACGGTAAATCGATCAGAGCCAAAGGCGGCGTGCTGATAATCAGTTTCGTTTTTTTCATTAAAAAATCACGGGCATCGTGTACCAGATTCATGATGACTCCCGAACGCCATTCTAACCAATCTGGAAGCATTTCAATAATCTGTCCGATAAAGGAAACGACCTCCCCCATCATCGACGAGAACTCCGTGACGCAAAACGGACAATAACAGAACGGCGGTACCCGATGCTGAATGTCCAAATCTTCATTCTGCCAGAAAAACGGGAAGCGCAGGTTTTCCAGGAGGCAATAATCAATCGAACCCAACCGATAGACTTTATCCAGCAGATTGTGGTAAAAATCGAGCCCCATAGGATTGCTTGGACAAACCGGATGATACCACTTTTCCGGATTATAGATCGCGCCAGTCGAATTAACCGGCGCCGTAAAATTATCTTTATGCCATAAAAACTGGTTTTGAAAACAATCTAACACTACTCCGGTTTTTAATCCGGTGGACTGCGCTATCTCGATCATGCGGGCAACCGGGAAATACCTCATGGTATGAAAACCGGGCTCAAAAGGTCGGGCCAGTGGGAAAAAGACGCCGTCATAACCTTTATCTTTAATTATCTTCAAATCCAAATACAGACTCTGCCTCTCATATCGGCGCGGGCTGTATTTAATATAAAGTGTCATCCGGTCTCCATAAATACGCCTGAAATTTCGGAATAAAACTAATTATTACAATAGAAATTTGTCAAAGCCTGACAGTATTTTTTTTGAAAGCGCTTCCTATTACACAGGTATGTGGCCGATAAAAATATCATCTGTCGATGAACTTCATTATTTTAAAAGAAATCTCCAAAATCGTAACTGATTTCTACTCAACTTAATATACCAGTTGTCGGAGCGAGAGGATTCGAACCTCCGACCCCCTGAACCCCATTCAGGTGCGCTAAGCCGGACTGCGCTACGCTCCGATTGTCAAAGACGGCGGTAATTTAACAGATTTGAGATAATAATTCTATGAAAAATTAGACTACCAATTATTAAGTATATTTAATAATTCGGTCAGTCCTTTCTTGACTTCCGATAAAATATTCGCTGCCGCATTGGAGTCGGCAACGGGTTCTTCCAACTCTTTCCAGTCTTCAGTCTCTATTGCTTTTTGCCAGTCTTCCGGTTTCATTTCCTTCAGTTTCTGTTTGGCGCCTTCGATCGTGAATCTTTTATCATAAAGCAAATGCTTGATGTAACGGATTATATGGATATCTTTTTCGCGGTAGGTACGATTACCAGCTCGATTTTTAGTCGGAGTCAGCGCGGAAAACTCGGTTTCCCAATATCTTAAAACGTACTGTTTCAGCCCGGTCATTTGGCTGACTTCGCCGATCGAATAGTAAAGTTTTTTTATTGGTCTCTCCATTTTCCACCTATTAAAGCATTCATTTAAACCATTACTTTAATAGTATACTCCAAATAACGACTCATGTCAAGTAATATTTTAATTATTTTAATTTCTGGACGATAATCGTACCGTTTGAGCAGAAATTTACGACGTTTTGTTTGGTAATTTCCACCCTGATCTGCCAGTTTGCGGCTAATTTGCGCTCAATCGATCTGAGAGAATCAAATGAGTAGACCGCCAACCGGAGCATTAAATATCCGGGCGGTTTTTGGGTATAATATTTAAAAGGATAAAATCCACAAATCCCTTGATATCCAGCCTCTTTCGCTATCTCTATTATCTTCCGATTTAACTTGCCGAAAGGAGCGCAAAAATATCTGACCGGCGTTGAAAACCGATCTTCAATAATTTGTTTAGAGTATTCAATTTCGCTCTTCAATATTTCAGTCTGCATTCCAACTAACAGCCGGTGAGTAAGTCCATGTGAACCGATTTCCCATCCATTTTGCAATAATTCCCGGATCTCCCGATCATTAAGATGCTTATATTTGATACCGCCCAGGTTGACATCCCAGGAATTATACTGGCCGAGAGTTTCAGCGATCAGAAAAACTGTCCCAGGTATCTGATACCGATGCAAAATCGGGCAAGCATAAGTGTATATGTTTTGATAACCATCGTCAAAGGCCAGGGCGATCAGTCGGGAATTATTTGGTTCGGCTATTAATTGGCTGAATGTCGTGAAACTGTAACCGAGATTCAGTAAATGTTCTATCTGGCGGCGAAATTTCTCAGGCCTGACACATCCCGCTCCGATTTCGCGTTGGTTATCAATCTTGTGGTAAACCAGAATACGGTTTTTAATTGGAAGGTCCCCGCCGATCTTCTCACCTCCGGCCTAAACCGGTTTCATATTATATTTTTTATAAAATTTTGCGGTAAACTCACCAATCAGAGTGTAGGAACGACGTAAAATATCTTCGTCAGGCAGAAAAACGATTCGGAAATGACCGGTGCCGGGTTTCTGACCGAATCCACTGCCGTACACTACGAGCACGCCGGTTTCCTCCAATAATTCCAAAACGAACTGCTCATCGGAAATACCCTCCGGCAGTTGAATTTGCGGAAACGCGTAAAATGCACCCTCCGGTTTAACACAGGAAATACCCGGGATCTGGTTAAGCATCTCATAAGTGACATTTCGTCGAATAGTCAGTTTCTGCATTATTTCGACAAGATGCGAATCATCGCCGTTCAGGGCCGGAGCGACAATATATTGCTGCGGGTGCGGCGCGCACAGTCTTGCCCGCAGGAGTTTGTTAACGGCCTCACGATAATCGACCATCACGCCGGCAGGATCGGAAAAGATTGCCCAGCCAACCCGCCAACCCGGCATAATGTAATTTTTACTGAGCCCGCCAAAGGTAATCACGGGGACGTCTTCCGCCATTGAAGCGATCGAAATATGCTTTTGTCCATCGAAAAGCAGTTTATCGTAAATTTCATCGGCAAAGATAACCAGATTATGACGCCGGGCAAAATTCACAATATTCGTGATGCTTTCAGGGCTGTAATTCGCGCCGGTCGGATTATTGGGGTTGATTACGACGATTGCTTTCGTGCGTCGGTTGACCCGTTTTTCGAGCTCGTCGAAATCAATTTGCCAGCCGGTGGATTCATTCAAAAAATAGGGGTTTTGTTCGCCGTGATAGACGGGAATCTGCCCGCTGTAGAGCGGATAACCCGGCGAAGGTGTCATAATATTATCACCTGGATCGACCAGGGCGGCGATTGCCAGAGTGATGGCTTCGGAAGCTCCGTTGGCCATAAACACATTTTCGGCACTGACCCCTTTTATGCCCTTCTTTTCAGTCGCATACTGCGCGACAGCCTGGCGCGCCTCGCCTATCCCCATTGAATCGGCATAAGTCGAAACGTTTAACCGAGCGCCGGCGTTTGAGTTCAGGATTTTATCAACTACGATCTGACGCAGTTGCCGCGGTGTTTCAAAATCATAAACCGGCGGATCACCAATATTCAAATATAAAATCTTTTTCCCCTGCGCTTCGAGTTTTTTGGCTTTTACAACAATGTCGCGAATGGCATAGGTAACCAGTTCGGTTCGCCGGGCTGGAATGATTTTTTTAAACATAACTAATTCTCCTTATAAAACCACTTTAAAATACCGGCCGGTGATGATGATCCGGAAGGAATCTCGGACAGCAATCAGTTTACTTCCGCCGGTTTGATAATGGTCTCGATAAATAACTCAAAATTGAAAAGATAATTTGCCAATTCCTGTAATTCATCGCCGGATATTTTATCGATGATACCCAATAATTCTTCAATAGTCAGGATGCGTTTCTCATAAATTTCCATCTTGGCCAGATTGCTCATGCGGGCGTTCATGCTTTCCATGGACAATACCAGTCCGCCTTTCGATTGCTGCTTTACTTTTTTCAATTCTCTGGTTGGAATTGGTTTCTCCGCTAAAACCTTCATCTCGCGGTAGATTTTTTCCTTCATAGAATCGAGGCGTTTTCCATCGATACCGGCATAGACTCCGAACAAGCCTTCATTTAGAAATAAATCCGAGAATGAATAGATTTCGTAAACGTAACCATATTTCTCACGGATATTGTGAAAAAGCCGCGAAGTCATACCACCGCTCAGGATCATATTCAGTAAACCCAGTTTATAACGGCGCGGATCGTTTTGCCCGAATATACGCCGTCCTAAAACAATATGGGTCTGATTGATGGTTTTCGTGTGGATTTGCCGGGTTTCGGGCGCCATATTCCCGGGAATTGAATCCCGGCTGATTGCTTGGGCATTCATCTCGGCGCAGTATTTTTCTACCAGATTAACCAATTGATCGTGATTGACCCGACCGGCGGCGGCAACGACCAAACGTCCGGTCGTGTAATGTTGGTGCACAAAGCGTTTTAAATCGGCGACCTGAAAAGCCGAGACGCTGGCGACGGTGCCCTGAATCGGACGACCGATCGCCTGGCCGGGAAAAGCCTGAAGGGTGAACAGATCATGAATCAGATCGTGGGGAGTATCTTCGATTTCACGGATTTCCTCGATGATGACGCCTTTCTCTTTTTCCAATTCATTACGATCGAAACGGCCGTGCATTACTAGATCGGCCAGTACATCCACCCCTTTTGCCAGGTTTTCATGGAGCAGCTGAACATGATAACAGGTCACATTCCGACTGGTGAATGCGTTGATATTGCCGCCCAGCGCTTCAATTTCATGCGCAATCGCAAAGGCGGAACGCTTTTTAGTGCCCTTGAAAACCATGTGCTCCAACAAATGAGCAATGCCGTTTTCGGAGGTTTCTTCATCCTGCGAACCGGCCAGCATCCAGAATCCGAGTGAGACCGAATAGACCGAATCGACATATTCGGAAATGACCCGGATTCCGCTTGACAGGACGGTTCGCTGGATAAATTCACTGACCATTTTCAGTAACGCGGACGGCGCGGACGATTGTCCCGCGAATGGTCATTATGACCGGAGTGTTGCGGACGGGGTTTACGGGGCGCTTCCTGAAAACCTTCCGGTTTTTCAATCAGTTCCTTCATGGACAGTTCGAAGCGTCCCGGTGCGGCGATTTTCTTCAGCAAAACGTCCACTCTGTCACCGATTTTTAAAACGGTATTGATGTCTTCCGTACGCTGCCAGGCTACTTCCGAAACATGCATCAGTCCCTCTTTCCCTGGTAAAAACTCGACGAAAGCGCCATAACTTTCCAGTCTTTTAACCGGACAATTATGATAAATCTTGCCTTCTTCTGGTTTTGCCGTGATGCCCAGAACTAACTGACGCCCCTTTTCAGCGGCTTCAAAATCAGCCGCCGAAATGAAAACCGTACCGTTATCGTCAATTTCGATCTTGGTGTTGCTCTCAGTCTGGAGTGCCCGGATGTTCTTGCCACCGGGACCGATGATTTCGCCGATCTGGTCAATATCGACTTTCATAGTCAGCATACGCGGAGCGTAATCCGAAATTTTCTCGCGCGGCTGACTGATCGTCCGTTCCATAACATCAATAATATGTAAACGACCAAGTCGGGCTTGTTCCAGTGCGGAACGCATCGTTGCGGCGGAAATTCCCTGGATTTTCAAATCCATCTGAATCGCCGTGATGCCATGACGCGTACCAGTTACTTTAAAATCCATATCGCCGTAATGATCTTCGGCGCCGATTATATCGGACAAAACTAAGATTTTATCTTCTTCCTTAATCAAACCCATAGCGATTCCGGCGACAGTCTCTTTAACCGGAATTCCGGCGTCCATCATCGAAAGCGAACCGGCGCACACCGACGCCATCGAAGAAGATCCGTTCGACTCCAATATATCGGAAACAATCCGGATGGTGTAAGGGAACTCCTCTTCGCTCGGAATCTGAGTTTTCAGAGCTCTTTCCGCCAGATTACCGTGCCCGATCTCACGCCGGCCGGTGCCGCGAATTGGCTTGACTTCGCCAACGCTGAAAGGCGGAAAATTATAATGCAGCATGAACTTCTTGGTGAATTCCTCGCGGTCAATATCATCAATGATCTGCTCGTCGAGCTTCGTTCCCAGCGTTACCGAACCCAGACTCTGGGTCTCACCGCGAGTAAAAAGCGCCGAGCCGTGCGCGCGCGGCAAAACCCCAACTTCACAGGTGATCGGTCGGATCTGATCCAATCCGCGCCCGTCTAAACGCTTGCTCGTTTCCAGAATCATCCGGCGCATATCCCGCTTGACGATTTGGTCCACGACCTGGGCGATATAAGTTCCCTTGTCAGGATACTGTTCTTCGTTATCTGCAATGATTTTATTCGTGAAGGCGCGAATACTGTCATTCCAGGACTTCTTAGAGATTTGCGCCTGACGACGCCATTCCGCGGTCATTTCAGCCGCCTGAGCTTCAATCGCCGCTTTGAGTTCGAGCGGCTCTTCGGGAACCTCGATCGAACGTTTCACCGGTTGCAGATCGGCGATGATTTCCTTTTGAAATCTGACGATTTCACGGATTGCAGCATGGCCGAATTCGATCGCATCCACCAGTAAATCCTCGGAAATGTTCTTACACTCGCCTTCTACCATGACAACCGAATCTTCCGTTCCGGCTACTACGATTTCCATTTCGCCGATTTCCATCTGCTTGATCGTCGGATTTAAAACGAATTCACCATCTACCCGTCCGACACGCACTCCGGCAATCGGGCCGGCGAATGGTATCTCGGAAAGCATTAGAGCCGCCGAGGCCCCGATTATTCCCAGAACGTCGGCCGGATTTTCCTGATCGCTTGAAATAACGTTTGCAATCACTTGAGTATCACAACGAAATTCTTCAGGAAACAAAGGCCGGATCGGCCGGTCAATCAGACGCGAGCCCAGGATTTCCTTTTCGGAAGGACGACCTTCGCGCTTGAAAAATCCGCCAGGTATTTTCCCGGCCGCATACGCCCGTTCGCGGTATTCTACCTGCAACGGGAAAAAGTCCTGCTGTGTAACCGCGTCAAAATTAGCCACGGCTGTCACCAATATCATCGTATCGGCGTACCGGACCAGAACCGCACCGGAAGCCTGCTTGGCCATCCGACCGGTTTCAATTATCAATTCACGACCGCCAAGGGTCATCTTTTTTTGATACAATTAATTACTCCTAACTGTTTACTTTCTTAATTCGAGCTGCTCAATAAGTTCTTTGTAAGCTGCATTGTTCTTTTTGCGCAAGTATTCCAAAAGATGCCGTCTGTGGCTGACCATTTTCATCAGTCCGCGCCGGGAACTATGATCTTTCGGATTGGCTCCAAAATGCTGACCAAGGTCTTTGATTCTTTCAGTCAACAACGCGATCTGGGCTGCAACCGAACCCGTGTCCTGATTGGTTTTACCATACTTCGCGACTAAATCACTCTTGATTTCTTTCGTTAATGTCATTTAAAACATACCTCCGTTTCATTTTCTATCTTATTTATTTTCTCTTTACACATTTTTAAATCAGCCTGCATTTGTCGTTTCAGAGCTGCAACCGTCTCAAATTTTTTCTCATCCCGCAGTCTTTCCAGAAAAGTAACCCTGATCTTCTGACCGTAAAGATCCTTATTCGTAAAATCAATCAGGTATAACTCGATCACCCGCTCGGATTCATTGAAGGTTAGACGGACGCCGATATTCACAATTCCATAAAAATCGTTATTCAGCAACCGGGCTTTTACAAAATACACTCCATCGGCAGGGATCAATTTTCCAGCGCTTTCGACGACCAGATTGGCGGTGGGAAAACCTAACTCCCGTCCGCGCCCGGAGCCTCTCACTGCCTGGCCGCTGAAACTATACTGCCACCCGAGCATCTGATTAGCTCTGACGATCTGGCCTTCAGCCAGCAGCTGTCTTATCAGCGATGAACGCACCGGCGTTCCATTCAGATTAAAGGGCGGGACAATGACTGCCCGGAATCCAAATTTCTGTCCGGCACTTTTCAACGTTTCGGGAGTGCCTTTTCGATTGCGGCCGAAGTGGTAATCATAGCCGACGACGATCAGGCCGACCTTAAGTCTTTTTACAAGCACCTCAGCGATAAAGGCCGATTCGGTATTATTCAGAAATTCCTGATCGGTTTTGATAATGAGAACATCATCCAGTCCGGTGGCTTGCAGCAGCTCGGTTTTTTCTGATACCGTCGTTAAAATCGGCAGTTTTCCGGCGCCCTGACCATTTAATATCATCCGCGGATGTGGTTCAAAGGTTATCAGCATCGCGCGGCTTTTTTCTGCGGCGGCCCGATCGACAGTTTCCCGGATAATCCGGCGATGCGCCTGATGCAGTCCGTCAAATACTCCGAGCGCCACACAGGCGCCTGCCTTATAATCGACCGGCACGTTTTCAATTCCGTAATAGACTTTCATGCCACACCGTCGATTTCTGCAATTTTCAGATTGTCCAGTTCACTGAATTGGAGCGCGCTTGTCCAAATGTAATCTCCAATCCGAGTGCGCTTTAAGGTTGTCAGATGGCCGACCGTTCCGAGCGCCTGAGCAATTTCTTCGCCTAATTTGCGTATATAGGTACCGCTGGAACAATCGACTTTCATCAGTATTTTATCCGGTTGCAGTATTTCCAGATTCAAAGCATAGATTGTAATAGTCTTTGGTTTCAGATTGACTGCCAAGCCTTTGCGGGCGTAGTGATAAGCCGGTCGTCCCATGAATTTTTTAGCAGAAAAGGCGGGCGGAACCTGCTCGATTGAGCCCGTAAATTGCCGGACAGCTGCGCTAAGCATCGCGGAAGTAATGGTTGGTATGGCTGCATTATGGATTACCGGGGTAGTGTTATCTCCGCTATCCGTGGCTGTTCCCAACTGTAAAACCGCCTCGTAACTCTTCGAGAGATTCAACAAGGCATTCATTCTTTTCGTCGCCTTCCCGATCAGAATCAAAAGCACTCCTTCACCGAAAGGATCCAGGGTTCCGCCGTGGCCAACTTTTTTGATGCCCAGCACCCGTTTGACTTTTCGCACCACATCATATGAAGATATGCCAACCGGTTTATAAACATTCAGTATCCTGTCGATCGGTTCCGTTTTTCTTATCCTCATCTTGCTGGTGAATTTTCTGAAACAGCCGCTCAATGGTCTCAACGTATTCCTGGGTATCATCATAGTAAAAGGCAATACGTGGTACAAACCGCAGAGCGATCCGATTGCCGAGCAGCCCCCGCACAAAAGCGGTCTGGTTTTTGATAATTTCCATGCTATCGTTCACCGATTTGCCGGCATTATTATAAATACTAATGTAAATCTTGGCCTCCCGCAGATCGGGCGAGCAGACGACTTTGGTGACAGTAATCAATCCGACGTGATCGAGACGCAAATCGCGTATGAAAATCTCGGCTACGATGCGTTTGATCTCGTCTTCGACGCGCTTAATCCGAAATCCGGCCATCAGAGCATCTCCATCCGGCTGCCGGCGATTTGGACTTCCGGAAAACTTTCAATCAATTTTTCGCATCCGGCCAGCGCCTGATGCACAACAGCATGCTCGTCGCTGATGGTCGTGATTCCCAGCAGACAGCGTCCGTACCGATCGTTTGGTTCAATCTCAGCTACGGCGACGTTGAATTTGGCACGTACCTGATTTTTAATCCGACTGATGACCGAACGTTTATCCTTGATCGAATGAGTGTTCCGCAGCAGCAGATCGATCTGTAAAAACCCGATAGTCATAATACCTATTATCACTGTCTATGCCAGCGTCCTCTTGACGGATTTGACTTCAAAAAATTCGATTCGGTCGCCGGCCTGATAATCGCTCGCCCCCTGCAATGCTATTCCACATTCATAGCCTTCGTTGACTTCTTTAACATCATCTTTAAAACGCTTGAGAGATTCGACCTGTCCTTCGAAGATCATCTGTCCGTCGCGTTTCAAACGCGCCCGGGCATTGCGGGTAACCTTGCCTTCGACGATATATGAACCGGCGATCATGCCAGCCCGCGGAATTTTAAAAACTTCGCGAACCTCCGCCTCGCCAAGGTGTTCCTCAACTTTATCCGGTGTCAGTAAGCCTTCCAGAGCGGCATTGATGTCGTCGGTTAGTTCATAGATGATGGAATAATGACGGATTTCGACGTTTTCTTTTTTGGCCAGATCCGAGACTTTCGGATTGGCGGTCACGTTGAATCCAATGATCACGGATTGCGAAGTCTTGGCCAGCAACACGTCGGATTCGGTAATATTACCGGCGGCTTTATGAGTGATACCCACGGCCACTTCGGCATTGCCGAGTTCCGAAAGAGTTTGCGCGATGGCTTCCACCGAACCGTCGAAATCACCCTTCAGAATCACATTCAACTGCTTGATCTTACCTTCTGCGATCTGGGCGGAAATGGCATCCAGCGACCATTCTTTGGTCTGACGCTTCTGGTGCTCGTGTTCGATCTTTTGTCTTTCGCTAGCTATCTTGCGGGCGTCGCGTTCGTCCTGAACAATAGCGAAGATGTCGGCCGGTTTAGGCAGACAATCAAATCCGGATATTACCACCGGATCCGAAGGCTCAGCCTTTGTCAGTCTCTGGCCACGTTCGTCCTGAATGCTGCGTACTCTACCATACGCTGCGCCGCAAACGAACGGATCGCCAATCTTCATTGTACCTTTCTTGACAATAATCGTCGCGATCGGTCCCTGGCGCTTATCGATACTGGACTCGATGACGGTCCCTTTGGCTAGAGTATCGTAGTTCGCTTTTAATTCCAACATTTCGGCTTCCAGCAGGATCAGATCCAAAAGATGGTCGATGCCTTTGCCGGTCTTGGCGGAGATTTCAGCCGTCTGAACCTTACCGCCCCAGCTCTCGACCAGAACGTTATTATTGGCCAGATCGCGTTTGACGCGCTCGACATCGGCCTCCGGCTTGTCAATTTTATTAATTGCCACGACGATCGGTACGTTGGCCGCCCGGGCGTGGTTAATAGCTTCAATGGTTTGCGGTTTGACGCTGTCATCGGCCGCGACGATCAGGACGACTAAATCCGTCACTTGCGCACCGCGGGCTCGCATGGCGGTGAAAGCTTCGTGGCCAGGTGTATCCAGGAAGGTTATGGCTTTCTTATTGGGCAATTCAACCCGGTAAGCACCAATATGCTGAGTTATTCCGCCCGATTCGCCGGCAACAACATTCGATCGCCGGATATAGTCCAATAACGAAGTTTTCCCGTGATCGACATGTCCCATGATCACGACCACCGGCGGCCGCGGAGTGGCGTTTTCGATATCTTCTTCGGTATCCTCGAGCTTGAGATGTTCTTCTCCGTAATGTTCCAATTTTTCGGCTTCGAATCCGAATTCATCACAAATGACGACGATAGTGTCAAAATCAAGACGCTGATTGCGCGTCACAAATGAACCAAGCTGCATACATTTCTGAATCACATCCGCCGCATCGACCCCCATCATGTTGGCCAGCATATCGACGGTGGCGAAGTCGCTGATCCGGATTTTTTTACTGATTTCGGCGCTCTCAGTCACGACTTCCGTTTTCTTGTATTTCTTACGCGTCGTTTTCTCATCCATTTTTGCCATGGTTTTCCGGATCACAGCATCGACCAAACGGTCATTGGCGGCCCAATCGCCACCCGAACGTTTCAGACGGCGGGCTTTTTCCTCATCGAGTTCCGTGGGTTTACGTTTGGCGAGTTTCTGTTCGAGACGCGGCTCGAGTTCGTCAATCTTGATGCGGCGCAGTTTTTTCTTCTCTTTTTTCTTCAGTGATTCTGCGACCGGGGTTGCGGCTGGTTTTTCGGGCGCCGATTCCACCGGCTGTTCCTTGACGGTTTTCTTGGTCTTGACCGATTCCGGCAAAACCTCGCTCTGCTTATCGGTTTCCCAAACGGCTTCGATCAATTGACGCTGTACATCCAGACTATATTTAAAGACGTCCTGGACGGCAGTGCCGAAAAACAGCAGGGCTGATTTATAGACTTCTTCTTCGAGTTTGCGACGCTCCAACTCGGCCGACCGACGGGCGTCTTCTTCGGCTTTGCGTTTGTTTTCGGCTTCGCGGCGGGCTTTCTCCTTACGAAACCTTTCAATGACATCCTTCTCCTTGGCGAATTCTTCCAGAATTCGCATGTAGCAGGATTCATCGACCGGAGTCATAATGCTTTTACAGGGAATCCCTTCTTTTTCAAGGAAATTGATAATATCGTTATGCGAGATATTCAATTCCTTGGCAATCTCGAATATGCGTTTTTGTCTGCCTTTTGGGTCAATACTCATCTAGTTATTTCTCTTCCTGACTTAAATCATCCACTATATCATCATCGGATAGTTCGACTTCGTCATCCTCTTCTTCGGGAAATTCCGGAAGAGCTTCCAGGGAATTCTGCTGAGCGGCTTCACGCTGGGCTTTGGCGGCGGCGCGGGCGGCTTCGACTTCCGCAACGCGTTTTTCATGAGCTTCGACGATCAACGGTTCGATCTTGTCGAGCGTCTTTTCACCCAATCCCTTGATATTCAGCAATTCTTCCCGTGGAGTCGAAATAAATTCTTCCGTGGTTTCAATGCCGTAACTGTACAACAATTTCCAGCTATGCTCGGTGATCCCATCGATATCTTCGAGGTAGATGGTCTCGGATTCGGATAATTCGTAATCGGATTTCTTGATGGCATCGATCGAGTAGCCGGTGACTTCCGAAGCCAACCGGATATTCTGCCCCATCTTGCCGATGGCTACGGAAATTTCGTCGTCGGCGAAAATCGCCAGCGCAGTTTTCTTCTCTTCGTCGATTTCCAGCTCCAGCGGCTTGGCGGGTGAAAGCGCGCGCGTGATCAGGATTTCCGGTTCACTGCTGTTATTGATGATGTCGATCTTCTCATTATTCAGTTCGCGCACGATCGCCTGAATACGGCTGCCCTTGATACCTACGCAGGCGCCGACGGCGTCAATGCGGCGGTCGTTGGATTCAACGATCACCTTGCTGCGATCGCCCGGATGACGGGCGACTTTCTTAATCTCGATCGTCTTATCATAAATTTCCGGGACCTCATTCTCGAATAATTTTACGAGGAACAGTTTATCAGCCCGCGAAACGATAATTTCCGGACCGCTCGGCCCCATAATAGCTTCTTTGATAATGGCTTTGATGTTTTCACCGCGCCGGTAACGCTCATTCGGAATCTGTTCTTCGCGCGGCATTTTTAATTCCGCTTTCCCAATGATGATAAAAATGGCGTCGCGGCGAATCTGGTGAACGTCGCCGATAATGATCTGGCCGACTTTCTTGGTATATTCATCATAAATCTGGTTCTTTTCGACGCGCACGATCTGTTGGTTGAGGATCTGTTTGGCATGTGAAATCAGACGCCGCCCGAAACTCAATGGATCGATGACCTCGATGAACGGATCGCCGACCTGCAGATCCGGTTCAGTCCGGCGGGCATTTTCCAGAGTGATTTCATGGGGCGATTCACCGCTCAGGGTCTCAACTATAACCATCTGGTGATAAATTTCGATCTCACCTTTATCCATATTGACGATAACGTCAAAGTTGTCGGTTGCGCCGTATTTCTTTTCGATCAGAGTCAGAAATACTTTCTCGATGATGTCGCCCAGTTCGCTACGGTCGACATTCTTTTCGCGGGCTATCGCGGAGAAGGCTTCTATTATTTCACGATTAACCAATTTGAGGTCTCCTATATTTTTTTACCATTGAATGATCACTTTCGCAAATTCAACTTCCGTCAGAGTCAAGACCTGAGAACCGTTGCCGGTTTCCACAATCAGTCGTTCGTCGTCAACGGATTGCAGTTTGCCCCGGAGGGGCGATTTGAAGTCGGCGCTGCGATGAAAAATATTCATTTCCCGCCCCAGATTACGATGAAAGTCGCGGACGGTCTTCAGCGGGTAATCGATTCCCGGCGAACTGACTTCCAGCTGAAAATTTTCCGGCAGCAGTTCGTTGAAAGCGGAATCGTCGCGGATCGCCCGGCTGATTGCAGCAATCTGGTCGAGTCCAATGCCCTCGTCGGTCGCAATCAGGATTTTTACGAAGGTGCGATTGCCCTGCCGATTGACTTTCAGGGCGACCACATAAGCGCCAAATCCCTCGACAATCCGGTTTACCAGGTCGTCGATTGCCTGCTCTTTAGGGAGCAGCGGGTCAGCATTATCTTTTCTTTCATGGTCTATCATACGCTTCTTTCAAACTAAAAGTGGGTTTTCCAACCCACTTTTTTCACGCCAAATTTAGAATATTTATATCGATTCGTGCAACTAATTTTATTACTAACCCTTTTGTGCTGTGATCTGAGCCGCCAACATCTCGGCCGTATTTTTGTTTTTTGTCTCCGGCTCATCCTCCAGAACGGTGGCAACCATCTTATCGGCGCTTGTCAAATCGGCAACTCTCAGATAATTCCGCGCGGCGTTCAGCAACATGCTATGCTTCTGAAATTTATAAGGTGCAACTTTTCCACCCTTCTTAAAATACTCCGCCGCTTTCTGATATTCGCCGGTTTGCTCGGCGCAGATCGCCAGCCCCGAATAAGCCGTGGCAGTCAAAAGACCGTCCTTTTTATAATCGTTAATATAACGCTCAAAATTCACCCGCGCATTCTCGTAATCGTTCTTAGAGAGATAACTCTTGGCCAGCAGTACCGTGCCCATTCCGGCGCTGCGGGTGCTGGAATATTTATCAATCAGATTTTCGAGACGCAAAATCGCATCGTCGTAATCGCCACGCGCATAGGACATTTCCGCCAAACCGAGATCGCCCATCGCGGCCGTATTCGCTTTCTTTTTCGAACCCGTCAGCAGGATCACCAGCGCTATAACAACCACGATTCCGATCGCAGCATAGGTAACCAATTTGCTCTGATCGCGTAAAAAATTCTCCGCCTGGGATATTTTCTCAAGAACCGGATCCTTCTTTAACTCTTTCCGGGTGAGTTTCTTCTTGGGTCGTAACATTTATCTACTCCTTATTATCATCTATTTCCGTACCCTCGCCGGGAATTGAACCCAGATCAAAGGATTAGGAATCCTCTATTCTATCCATTTGAACTACGAGGGCTCAAAAAGCGGGTAAAGTTAGGTTTAGCGACGATATTTTGCAAGCAGAATAAGGCTTGTAAGGCAATTTACCCGGTCTCAGGGATCACTTACCACCAGTCATTGCGAGTATAGCAATCCGTCAATAAGTCTATTAACCGCAAAGGACGCCAAGATCAATTAATAGTTTCCAGTTCACAGTTCACAATTCTAATAGTCACAAGGTCAATCTACAATCTGCCCCGAAGGGGCTCCGGCGGAGCAATCTTAAATCGCCTCCGGCGACAATCCCCTAATGTTCGGGTTCCGTCAAAAGTCAGTCAATGCCTGATCTACGACCGGATTTCGCTGCGCTCAACTCTGTTTCTGACACTTTCCTGATTGCCACAAAATGTCTGTCTATCACACAAACCTGTCCTGTTCAACCAAATCTCCAATTTGAAATCTACAATCTCCAATCTACAATTTGAAATCGCTTCGGA
>CAZNUN010000016.1:0-59131 GCA_964576275.1 uncultured bacterium
AGCGTCCCGATGACCATCGGGAAGGCCGCCGGTTCCCTGCCCGACTAACGCAGGTCAAACGAGGATAAAGATCATCTCCCGTCTGGCGAGAGACCAGATAACTAAAATGCAAAATCCGGTTGTGACCGATTCTAAAAGCGAGGAGGATGGAAAAATGATTATTGGGAATCGAAAATTAGTTGTTTATTAGACACCTTATTCCGATCAGGATTATTTTCAATTCCTGAATTTCGGGAGATTTATTTTTCGAGCCGAACCAGTTGTCGAAAAGCAAAAACCCCATTATTACAATGATTATTCCTATGATAAACCAAAATATCAAGCGCTCTTCAGAATTCATTTTCATAATCGTTCATTCTTTCAAATAATCACTACTCAAACGATAATATAAAATATTTCCTGATAAAAACAATCATCGGGGAAATGGCGTTCATTTCAACAGGCTGAATTTTCTGATTTGTCTTTTTTCTCCCGAAATAACCGTAAGAAAATAGACACCAGAGGGAACCGCTCTTCCATGTCGGTCGATTCCATTCCAGTTAAACGTAATGTTATTTGTACTGGGAGTCAGGCTATGAGAATAAATCAGTTTGCCGGTCAGATCGCAGATCGTTATCAATATTGGTTTTCGGTTTGCTAAACTGATCGGAAATACCGTTCCCGGGTTGGCGGGATTCGGGAAATTTGGCTTAATTATAAAATTGTTCGGAGCGATTTCATTATCGACGTCACTTGTTTGAAAGGCGCTTGCAAGGGCATTCCAGAGCTCGGGTCGGGTACCATCATAGCCAAGCGCCCACATCCCGACCCCGCCCAGGTCCTTGGATTTCGCAAAAGTGTATTTCAGGGCGAGACTTAAACTGTCATCATACCAGCCTTGATAGTACTGCGTGGTATAATAACAGTACCAGGGAGTCTGAGAAGTTGAATGCCATTTTTTTCCATAGGCAGCCGCGTCGGCTTCAGCCCCGTCGTAAAAAATTGAAACCCCTTTTCCAGTCGTGGCGGAGTTTGCCAGATTGGTTGCCGTGGGCCATTCATGCCCGAAATAAGGTAAACCCAGTAGAATTTTATCCGCTTGACCTGTTCCAGTTTTATTTAAATAAGTGTTGACGGTATTGGTGATATTATAAGTACCTCCGGTTAGAGGGGCATTCGGACCGGAAGTCGAAGATCCGCTATAATAATAGTCATAACCCATAATGAAGAGGAAATCGCAAATACCGGCCAGGGCGTTAAAATCCCAGGCGTTCGACCAGTCAACCGCCGGAGTGGCCATTGAAATCTGAGCTTCCGGGATGTAAGTTCGAAACGAATCAGCCAATTGCCGCATGAAAACGACCAGGTTGCTGCGTTGTTCGGCCGGCACGCGTTCGAAATCAATGTTCACACCATCGCCGCCGGCCTGTCTGACACTGGTGAGTAAATTATTGACGCAATTAGTCCGGTAGGTTTGGCTGGCAAGCAGAGTGTTAAGCGCGGTCTGATCGAAGAGGGTTGCGCATAGAACAACCTTGACGCCTTTTGAGTGAGCGGTAGAAATCAGACTGCTGGCTGGCCAGTGATGATCATCGGTAATCGAGCCGTTGGAGGTGATTTCAGCACTGAAGTAGGCAATGGTCGTCAGCAGATCGTATCGCAGGGTCACATAAGATGTATATTCCCAATAGGGCAGATAGCCGAAGATTTCATGAGTCAGGGACTGTTGTCGTAGAGTCTTTCGAAGCGGCGCATTCACAAACTGGGTATCTTTATAAGACGGAAAATCGCGAAAACGTTCGAGATCAGTCTGGTGGGTTCCGGGATGTTCCTGAGCCTGGGACTCTACCGGTCGGATCGTCAAGACGTCCAATCCTATTAAAATTAACGCAATAATTTTATGCAATTTTACTCTCTCTTTACTAAAACGGGGCAATATTAGGTAAAAGAAATTTAAAAGACAAAAAATAAAATATTTGCCGGAGACGGTTTTCTGTACATTTATTTAAATATTTATTAATTTTGCCTGTGTTTAAAAATTTAATAACAGAAAAGGAATGATAATGGGAAAGCGGTTAAATGATATCAATTTGGCGAACACCAACCTGTTTCATCAGCCTCAGGTGGTCGATATTCAGAATGCCCATTGTCCCAATGGTTGCAATTTGATGTCGGAAGAAGAAAAAATCAATGGTCTGAAGACTATCGCGGTCAAAATTCGCTGGGGGAAAAAAGAGGGGATGATTTATCTCGATCCTGAGTTTGGCAGCTACGAACACATTTCGGAGATCGAAATCCCGTCCGGTGAAGTAGTTGAGTTCTATTGCCCGCATTGCGGTGTCTCGCTGCAACACGAACATGATCTTTGCCCCAGCTGTTCGGCGCCGACCTTTGCTATTGAATTGCCCGGCGAAGGACAAATTATTGGTTGTTTGCGCAAGGGGTGTTTCGAGCACACTCTGAAAATCGAGAGTTTTGCGGCAATGCAGTTGCGAATGGAAGAAAAATTCATTCGGATGATCCTGTAAATCCGGCTGCTCTCAGATCGTTATTTTGTCTTGTGAAAGAACGACTCCCGATCTAAATTTTGTTGCTTATTAAAGAATTGATTTTTCTTACTGCCCGCCATAGCGGCGGAGAGGCGAGGCGGAAGACACGCCCGGATAAATTAAGGAAGATACACGCGGTCATAACGATCATCTGAAGATGGAGTCACATGCAAATATTATCAATCGGAATGTCCTGGTACTGAACCAGACTTATGAACCGCTGCATATTTGCGACGTCAAAAGGGCTATCGTGCTGATCTTGGAAGAGAAGGCCACAATGGTGAAATCATTCGATCATCAGATGCTCAGCACCGTACGCGCTCGTTTTGAAATACCGTCAGTCATCCGAATTCACAAATACGTGCGAGTCAAACATTGGGAAGCCGTCCTGAATAAGGCCAATATATTCCGGCGCGATAATTTTACCTGCCAGTACTGCGGCGGACAAAACATTCCGCTGACAATCGATCATATCATTCCCAAGGTTCTTGGGGGGCAGGATACCTGGACGAACTTAGTGACCGCTTGTATCGTATGCAATAACAAGAAAGGTAATCGTCCTCTGGCGGAAACCGGTATGGTTTTACGCACCAAACCGATCAAACCTCATAAAATTCATACATTACAAAGATTCGCCGAATCACCGGTGGATGAATGGCGTCCGTATTTATTTTTAGAATAGGAATAGAATGGAAACACGTAAAACAAAAGGTCGAATTCTGAGCGGGATGCGCCCGACCGGCAGAATGCATCTGGGGAATTATGTCGGCGCCCTGGAAAACTGGGTTAAACTTCAGGCTGCCTATGAAAATTATCATCTGATCGCTGATTATCACGCTCTGACGACCAATCTGGACACCAGTGAATTATTCACTAACACCATCGAAATGGTCAGCGACTGGTTGGCGGTAGGAATCGACCCGCGACGTAGTCCGATTTTCCGGCAAAGCCAGGTTAAAGAACACACGGAGCTGAGCCTGATCTTTGGCATGCTGATAACCACCGCCCGTCTCGAACGGAATCCTACCTTAAAAGAACAGGTGCGCGATCTGAATATCGGAACGTTGGCTTTTGGTCATCTCGGCTATCCGGTCTTGCAGGCTGCCGATATCCTGCTTTACAAAGCCAATGTCGTGCCGGTCGGCGAAGATCAGGTTCCGCATGTTGAAATCACTCGCGAGATCGCCCGCAAATTTAATCAGACCTGGGGCGAAGTATTTCCTGTGCCGGAAGCTAAACTGACCAAATTCGCTCGCCTGCCCGGACTGGATGGTAACAAAATGAGCAAATCGGTCGGCAATACTATCCTGCTGGCGGATTCAGCCAATGAAATCAATTCCAAGATCATGAAAGCTATTACCGATCCCAAGAAAATCCGGCGTGGCGATCCCGGACGACCGGAAGTCTGCTTGGTCTATACCTACCATGAAAAATTTAACGTCGAGCAGAGCCCGGAAATTTATGCCGGTTGCACCAGTGGCGCACTCGGTTGTGTCGAATGCAAGAAGCGTTGCGGAGCGGCTATCCATGCCTTCATCGAACCCTACTACGAGAAACGGACGTACTATGCCAGCCACGCTGACGAAGTTTTGGATGTGTTGACAGACGGTGAAAAGCGAGCGCGCGCCGTGGCTGAAACAACCATGGCCGATGTCCATAGTAAGATGCAGATCGGATAATAACGAAATCGGCGCGGCGGGCCAATTTCAGAAAAAGTAAACGATGAGTTACAATGTCAAATTAAATGTCTACGAAGGGCCGCTCGATCTACTGCTTTTTTTCATTAAGCGCGATGAAATCAATATCTATGACATTCCGATCGCGCATATTACCCGCGAATACCTCGATTACCTACGACTCATGCAGAGCATGAATTTTCAGCTGGCAGGGGAATTTATCCTTATGGCAGCTCTTCTGATGCGGATTAAGGTGCAGATGTTACTGCCGCAACCTGAAAAGGAAAAACTGGAAGATATTGAAGACCCGCGCACGGAACTGGTGCAAATGCTGCTCGATTACCAAAAATATAAAGAAGTCAGCGAGCATCTCAGACACCTTGAAGAAGAACAATTGCACTATTTTCCGGTACATTCGTCTCTTGCAGCACCAAATTACGATCCGGAATTGTTTCTCGGTGATGTTACCCTGATTGATTTGGGACTGGCTTTCCGGCGAATCATGGAGCGATTACCCCGTATAGAGCAGATCGGAATCGAGACGATTAAGATTAACATCCGCCAGCAAATCCGCTTCCTGCGTGAATTTTTCGTTAAGCGCAGCCGGGTGCGATTCAGTGAAGTTGCTTCCAAACTCGCCGACCGGATCGAATTGGTTGTCACTTTCCTGGCTATTCTCGAAATGATCAAGACTAATGAAATCAACGTTTCACAGAAAGATATTTTCGGCGAAATTTGGTTGTCGAAAAGGAAACCATCGGAAAAATATGTTGCCGCAAACGCATAAAATCATCCTGGCGCTGCTGTTTGGAGCGCAGGAACCGCTGACCAAATCCCAGGCGGAAATCTGTCTGGGTGAGGAGGTACCTCTCGATCAGATCGTGATCGAACTGAATACTTATTTAGAGTCCGAAGGATTGCCGGTCTGGATACAAAATTTGGCGGAGGGTTTCCGGTTAGTGACCCGCGCGGAATACGAACCCTGGCTCAGCCGCCTCTTCCAGAACAAGGGGCAATTGCGGCTGTCGCGCCCGGCTCTGGAAACCTTAGCGATAATCGCTTATAAGCAGCCGATTACTAAAAGCGAGATCGACGCTATCCGCGGGGTAGATACGACGATCAAACCGTTGGTAGAAAAAAAATTGATCGATATTCAGGGGCGACAGGAAGGACCAGGACGACCGCTGCTGTATGGAACAACGGCTCATTTCCTGGAATATTTTGGACTGGCTTCTTTAAAAGACCTGCCGCGCGCAAAGGAAATCGCCGAAATCGATACTCAGGAGAATCTGCCGGTTGAAAGTCCGGAGACAAATGCGGTTGAATAGATTTCTGGCTCTGGGCGGTCTTGGCTCGCGCCGCAAGTGCGAAGAACTGATCCGGCTCGGTCGGGTAAAAATCAATGGCGTTATAACTAAAAATCTGGCGTCGCAGGTTAGCGAAGCGGATGTCGTCATAGTCGCCGGCCGCCGTGTCATTCCAAAAAAATATACTTATCTTCTGCTCAACAAACCGGCTGGTTATGTCTCGACTGTTCGGGATCAGTTCAACCGCAACAAGGTGACCGATCTCGTCGACGATCCAGTCGTCAAACCGGTCGGACGCTTAGACACGCCGACTACCGGTGTACTGCTACTGACCAATGACGGCGAGTTGCTTTTCAGATTAACCCATCCGAAATATCAGATCGCCAGAGTATATCAGGCAACGATTGCCGGAATAATCTCAGAAGATGATAAAAGCCGGATTGCGCGCGGTATGGATATTGGCAACGATCAGATCGCCCACGGACGAATTCTGGCAGTACGTTCCCAAGAAGGCTTTACACGCGTTACGATCGAGTTAAAAGAAGGTCTGAACCGCGAAGTTCGGCGAATATTCGAGGCGTTGGGATATAAAGTGATTACCCTCGACCGGATTAGTTTTGCCGGATTGCGCTCCTCCGGACTGGAACGTGGACAATCCCGAAGCCTGACCCGCTCCGAGATTTATCATCTGAAAAAACTGGTGGGACTGGAAGATAAGGTCAATTCGAATCAAACGGAAAAACCGATCCCAAAAAATAAAAAGCCACCTAAAAGGTATTATTTTACCGGCAGGTAAGTAAAATGGATTTGATTTGTTGCTCTATGAGATTAAATTTACGCGCTTTTTGAAAGGTAGATTATGGGAATTGTAATCGCAATCGATGGCCCGGCCGGCAGCGGGAAAAGTTCGACTGCTCGTGAAGTCGCTCGCCGTCTGAATTTTACCTATATAGACACCGGCGCCATGTACCGGGCGATCACTCTGGCGGCCATTCGCAATCAGATTCCGGTTGACAACCAGGCCGCAGTGACCGAACTGGCTGAGAAAGCCGACATCCGTTTTGAGTGGATTGATGAGAATCTGCACATTCTCCTGAATGGTGAAGATGTCAGTACCGCCATCCGTTCGGCGGAAGTCGCCCAGCTGGTCAGTCCCGTCAGTGCAATTGGGAGTGTACGCGATATCATGGTCCGGCGCCAGCGCGAAATGGCGAACTATGCCAATATCGTCATGGAAGGCCGCGACATCGGAACCAATGTATTTCCGACGGCAGAATTCAAATTTTATCTCGAAGCCAATCTCGAAACAAGGGCAAAAAGACGGATCGCTGATTATCAGAAAATCGGTCAGAATCTGAGTATCCCGGAAATCATGGCCGAAATTCAGAAACGCGATAAAATTGATTCCTCCCGGCAGCACTCGCCTCTGAAAAAGGCGGAAGACGCCATCGTCATCGATACCTCAAATTTACAATTCGAAGAACAGGTCGGTATAATATTAGACAAAGTCAAATCTGCCGGCCTGCAGAATGATAAAGAAGGCTGCGAACATCATCGCCGCCGATAGTCGTTATTAACCCTTAACCAAAGGAATTATTCCAATGTCTGATGAAGAACAAATCTTAAACCCTACACCCTCTGAAGAGGCAGAGGTAAAACCCGAAGTCTCCGAAGCCGAAATCCCGTTAGAGGCGTTCAAGGCTGAAGAAACTGTCACCTCAAACCCGGAATTTGAAACCGAAACAGTTACTTCCGGGCCGCTATCCGAAAAAATCAGAGTATATGATATTAAAGACATCGATAGCCTGAAAGAGGTCAAAACTGCCGAGATCGAAGAACGCGAAAAAATCTACGCCAGTTCCCTGAAAGACGTTTCCAAAGATCAGCGTGTCCTCGGCAGCGTCGTGGCGATCAATGAAAGCGAGATCATGGTTGATGTCGGTTTCAAGTCCGAAGGCGTCGTCACCCGTGAAGAATTTGCTGAAGGCGAATTGCCTAAAATCGGCGATCAGATCGAAGTATTCGTCGATGTACTGGAAGATGAAAGCGGCCAGATGATTTTATCCAAACGCAAGGCCGATTTTATGCGCATCTGGGAACGAATCAAAGAAGTGTTTGCTTCCGGTGAAACCATCGAAGGCCGGATTATCAATCGTATCAAAGGCGGTATGGTAGTCGATGTCATGGGCGTCGATGCCTTTTTACCCGGCTCGCAGATCGATATCCGTCCGGTAACCGATTTCGATTCATTCGTCGGCAAAACCTTTGAATTTCGGATCGTTAAACTGAACGAACTCCGCAAGAACATTGTCCTGAGCCGCAAGGAACTGCTCGAAGAAAGCATGAAGGAGAAACGCGACGACCTGCTTTCCAAGATCAAGGTTGGCGATATCCTGACCGGTCGGGTGAAAAATATCACCGACTTCGGCGTCTTTATCGATCTGGGCGGTTTGGACGGTTTACTGCATATTACCGATATTTCCTGGGGACGGATTAATCATCCGCGCGAGGTCGTCCAGATGGATCAGGAACTGACCGTCAAGGTCATCGATTATGATTCAGAAAAGCAGAGAGTATCGCTGGGTCTCAAACAGCTGACGACCCATCCATGGGAAGGAATCGAAAGCAAATACCCGGTCGAATCGGTTGTCAAGGGTAAAGTCGTCAATATCGCGAACTACGGTGTATTCGTTGAACTCGAAAAAGGCGTGGAAGGTTTGATCCACATATCGGAAATCTCCTGGACGCAGCACATCAAACATCCGTCCGAAGTTTTCAATCTGGGCGATATAGTCGAGGCTAAAGTGCTTGGCATTGACAGCGCCGAACGGAAAATTTCTCTCGGTTATAAACAGCTGGAACCCGATCCCTGGGATACGATCGAACAGAATTTCACGGTCGGAAACGTCTATAAGGGAATCGTTCGGAATCTGACACCGTACGGGGCCTTCATTGAATTGCAGGAAGGTATCGACGGATTCGCTCATATTTCCGATATGTCTTGGACAAAAAAACTGCGCCATCCGCGCGAATTGCTGAAAAAGGAAGACGAAGTCGAATTCAAGATTCTCGAGATCTCGAAAGAGAATCGGAAAATCTCGCTTGGTCTTAAACAAACCTCCGAAGATCCATGGCCGATGATCGAAACCCTGTTCTCGGTCGGCACTCTGGTCGAGGGCGAAGTCGCCCGGATAACCGAGAAGTTCATTGTCGTTAATCTCGAGCACGATCTGGAAGGCATTGTACCGTTAGGTCAGATGCCCAAAAAGGATCGCAAGGATCTTAGCAAAGCCGTCGAAATTGGCGAAAAAATGCAATTGAAGGTCTTGGAAGTCAATAAGCACGAGAAGAAAATCGTACTATCCCGTGAACAGGCAATTCCGCGTGAACCAAAGACCGAGCTCGAAGCTTACATGATGCAGCAGAGCGAAACGACCAATAAACTCGAAATCCCAACTGAGATTATCGAAAAGATCGCTCAGTCGGAAGAGGTCAAGAAAGCTAAGGTCGAAGAGCCTGAAAAACCGAAAGCTGCCAAGAAAGCCAAGAAAACAGAACCGGCCGAAGAAACCACACCGGAAGAGGAAAAACCGAAGAAGAAAAGCGCCAAAAAAGCAACTTCAGAGGAAAAAGCCGAACCGGAAGCCATCGAATCCGAGGCTGCCAAACCAAAAACAAAAAAGGCTCCTGCTAAAAAAGCCAAGTCGAAGGCCGAAGATGAAAATCCTTCCGTTGACGACTCCGCTGAAAAATAAGGAGCCCGGAATCGTTGGATAAATGTAAAGGGGCTTGGAAATTCCCAGCCCCTTTGCTATTTTCGGGAGCAATATGAGTCTCGATCTACGTGAAAAGCATCGCAATCTAAAACAGAAACTGAACTACCGGCTCCTCAGCCGCCAAGTGAAAAAGTGGATTCTGACCAATACACGAACTAAAATCTGGATTTTAATATTTACAATTCTGCTTTGGACAGTCGTCGTGATGAACAATCACTACTCATACTCTTTCTCGGCCAGATTGGATGTGCGTAATATCAATCCGCAAAAAACATTGATGGTAAAAATCCCCAGACGGGTTCAGGCCAGTTTTTCCGGAAGAGGAATCGATCTGTTTTATCTGCTGATATCACGCCAGCAGTCGTTCAAATTTATCGTCGATTGTCAATCAATAAAAAGGTTTTACGATTTCCCGCTGAATGATTATTTCCAGAAAAATCCCGATAAGGTTGTCATTCCACGGGGCGCTAACGTTCGCCTCGATCATATCATCTGGCCTGAGACTCTGCACGTCGTTCTGGACGATTTGAAAACTATGAAGGTACCGATCGCTTCGGATGTCGAAATTCAACTGGCTCCCGGTTATATTTTGCTGGATACACTGGCATTCATCCCGGATAGTGTTACGATCAGTGGACCGCAAACCGCAGTATCTAATTTCAGACGAATAATGACCGAGAAATTAGTGCTCCGCAATGTCAAAGATGATATCACTTGCGAAGCCAAATTGATGACTTCTTCAGATAATGTTAAATATGATATTAAAAGCGTGCGTTGTTTGCAGCGAGTTGATCAATTGGGCGAACGCGAATTGCAAAACATACCGGTATTAGCAATCAATCTAAAACCTGATCAGAAAGTGGTAGTGATTCCTTCGACGGCTGCCCTGACGGTGTCGGGTGGGATCAGTGTTTTGAAAATTATTAAACCGGAAGATATCCGGATTGTCTTCGACCTGGCAAACGATTGGCGTCCGGAACAATCTTTATATGTTCCCAGGATCGAATTACCCGACGGTGTCCTGTCGTGGCGAAACCTGACGCCGGAAACTTTCGAATTACGGTTGATCCGCGAAAGGTAACTCTAAATGCTGATTCTGGGAATTGAAACCTCCTGTGACGAGACCGCTGTGGCTATTTTACGGGAGAATGAAGTATTGGTCAATCTGGTCTCCTCCCAGCTGTTTCATCAGAAATATGGTGGCGTTGTGCCGGAATTGGCTTCCCGGGAGCATATGCGGATGTTGAGCAGCATGGTCAGAGAGGCATTCGAAAGAACTCACTTGAAACCGGAAGCTGTGGATGGCATTGCCGTGACGCGTGGGCCGGGGTTGATGGGCGCCTTACTGGTGGGACTGAGTTTTGCGAAGGGAATGGCCTACCGGCTGCAAAAGCCTCTGCTGGGGGTGAATCATGTCGAAGGACATATCATGGCCAATTTTCTGACCAATCCCGATTTGCAATTCCCGTTCCTCTGTTTGTTGGTTTCCGGCGGACATACCCAGATCGTTCAGGTCAATGATTTCGGCGATTACCGGATACTCGGACGCAGTATTGACGACGCCGCCGGGGAAGCCTTCGATAAGGCCGCCAGAATATTGAATCTGCCTTATCCGGGCGGACCACAAATTGACAGACATGCACAGGGCGGCGACCGGACATTTCACCAGTTTCCGCGCGCCAGAGTCAGTTCCGAGCAATATGACTTTAGTTTCAGCGGCCTGAAAACCGCAATGCTGTATCTGGTTCGTCAGCAAGGCAACGAATGGGCGCAACACCATCTGCGCGATTTATGCGCTTCCTTTCAGGAAGCTATTGTAGATGTTTTAAAGGTCAATACCTTTGCGGTTGCCGCGAACCTGCTATCTCAAAAATTGGTATTAGCCGGCGGAGTAGCCGCCAATATACGCCTGCGCCAGGTTTTTGAAGAGGAGGCCGGCCATCGAAAAATTCAACTGATCATTCCGTCTTTAAAATACTGTACGGACAATGCCGCCATGATCGCCCGGGCCGGATTGGAAATGCTCAGGAGCGGCCAGGTTGCCCCCTATTCGATCCCAGCCATCCCGAATCTGACAATCTCCAACCTTTGAAATGTATTCATTCCGCATTCAATTTCCCGGTTTTGAATGGTGGTGGATTCCTCTGATAAGCGGACTGGCGGCCTTGCTGCTTTACTCAAATATAACCGCCATAACAACTGAAAATACAGCGATTCGTAAAATATTACTTTTTCTACGTGGTCTGATATTTGTTTTACTATCCGGCTTAATTCTAAAGCCCGAGATCCATTGGATCAGCGTCGGAAGTAAAGCCCCAACCGCGGCGATCTGGATTGATAATTCACTGAGTATGAGCGCTCAGGATAATTTTTCCAGAGATAGTCTTTTGACAATAATAACGCAACTTGGCGAGGCCTTGAAAAAAAGAGGAATAAAGCCGGATATTTTCATGTTCGATGAAAATATCCAGCCGGTATCAAACAAGCTCAGGAACATTAATTTTAACGGTGAAGCAACTGACCTGGCGCTGGTTCTGCAAAAGATAACGACTGAATCTGCGGAAGAAAGCCGGGTGGGAGCATTCATTATTACGGACGGTGTGGTAACGCGAGGTGAGGACCCAGCCTTTATGGATTACTCAACGACTTTCCCAGTGTACACAATTGGGATTGGCGACAGTAATCGTGTTATGGATCCGTCGGTCATTAAGGTAGTTGTACCGCCGACTGCTCGGGTTGGCGATACCGTTTTAGTGCAGGCTGAAGCGATCCCCGGCGGCAATGGCGCACCACTCAATATCACGCTCAAGAGTGGCACTAAAATCGTTCAGAAACAGACGATGGCGAGTCAACTTTCGCCGCTGAAAAAAAAGATTGATTTTCAGTTTGTGCCGCAGAAAGCCGGGGAAGAGCTGATTATCGTGGAAATAAGCGGCGCTCAGGATAAGAATCCGTATAACAATCTCACAATGAGTGTTCTGCAAGTGTTAAAGTCGGCTACTCGTGTTCTGATCGTCAGCGCGCAGCCGAATTTCGAAGCGCGCTTCCTGACCAATACACTCCGCTCTCAACAGGATTTTGAGATTTCCAATATTGTCGAGAACGACGGTCAATGGCTGTCCACTGACTGTTCGGATTGCATTTCGAAGGGATGGGATCTCATGGTGTTCATTGGTTATCCGAACCGGCGTTCCGATCCACGCAATCTGCAGGCGATAAAAAATAGAATAGTCGGCACCGGATTGCCGGTTTGGTTGTTCCTGAACAGTGGCTCGGACATTAAAAAAATTGAAAACCTGCTCGGCTGGAATCCAGTCGCCGCTTATGAGTTGAATAAAACTACTGAGTCGGTTGCTGTACAGGGCGGCGAGATGACTCATCCGATCGTCACAAATTGGCAGAAAGGCGCATTGTCCGGCGAAATTATTGCTACTTTACCACCGATCGGTACGGATTTTAAAATATTGCAGCTGGCTCCGACATTTGAAACCCTCATCGCCAGTAATGATCTGGCGGCGAATCCAGTCATCGCTGTCAATTCAGAAGTCACTAATCGCCTGGCGGTTTGCAGCGGGACCGATTTGTGGCGTTGGGCGTTTTTAGGTCAGGAAGTCGGACGCGTCAACGTCTATCAGGACCTTTTTCAGGGAATCGCGAAATGGTTGACCGATTCGCTGAATACTTCACCAATCCAGTTTTCGATTAATAAAAAAGTGTTTCTGACCGGCGAGATGATTGAAATCAACGGGTTGCTGCGCGATATCAAAGGAACTTTAGTCAGCAATGCTAAAATGCAGGTGGAATTAATTAGCAATAACGAGGTCATTACGACTGCTGGGTTGATTTGGAACGGTGAACAATATTCGGGCTCCTTGCCGGTAAAAAATGCAGGTGAAATGATGGTGCGGATCTCAGCATTTCGCGAAGAGAAGGCCGTTGCATTCCGCGAACAGGTGATCAGTGTTCTTGACCGACCGGTGGAATTGATGGAGGTCCGCCAAAATGCTGAATTATTACGGATGATAGCGTTAAAAACTGGCGGGCAGAAAATAAATCCTGAACAGGCTGTTAATATTGCTGCCGAGTTAAAACCTCAGGAAAAAGCTGTCAGACACAGCCACGTAATAAGGATGCTGCGCTGGAAATGGACTCTGATTATTTTAATATCGCTTTTGGCAATTGAATGGAGTTTGCGCCGATTTCATGGCTATCAATAAAAAAGTCTTGCCCTTTTAATGTATTATAACCAAATTTCCACCGTGCAGACTGCGATTCTAAAAAAGAGGTTACTTAAAAAGAGTTGGTAGATTCGTTCTGGTCTTAGCACTTACGCCTTTTATCCCAAACACTAAATAAATAAAATACTCGGAGTTTTTATATGAAGAAAATCGCAATGCTGGGAGTCGGATATGTCGGGCTGGTTTCCGGAACCGGGCTGGCCGATTTCGGCAATGAAGTCATTTGTTATGACATCGATCCGTTAAAAATTGAGAAGCTGAACGAAGGTAAAATCCCCATTTATGAACCCGGCCTGGTGGATTTGGTTAAGAAAAACGTTGATAAAGGCCGACTTAAATTCACCAGCGATCTTCCGATGGCGGTACAATCTTCCGAAGTAATTTTTCTGGCTGTTCCGACTCCTTCCGGCGAGGATGGAGCGGTGGATTTATCATACGTCTTTACTGCCGTTGATCAAATCGCCAGATATATCAATGATTTTAAAGTCATCGTGACCAAAAGTACAGTTGAGGTTGGTACTAATGATCGGATTCGGGAGCGCATGCTGGCTAATAAAGTGACGCCAAAGATGTTTGAAGTCGTTTCGAATCCGGAATTTCTGCGGGAAGGATCGGCTGTGGGCGATTTCATGCGTCCGGATCGCGTTGTGATTGGCACCAGTTCCGGAAAGGCTCTTGAGATTATGAAAGAAATCTATCGGGCTTTGTATTTGATAGAAACGCCGATCGTAGCGACAGATATTCATACCGCCGAGATGATAAAGTATGCTTCAAATGCTTTTTTAGCGACGAAAATATCGTTTATTAATGAAATCGCTAATCTGTGCGAATTAGTTGACGCCGATGTCCAGATGGTAGCGAAAGCGATGGGCCTTGATGGCCGAATTGGTAAGAAATTTCTGCATGCCGGACCGGGCTACGGCGGCTCGTGCTTTCCTAAAGACACTTCGGCTCTGACAAAAATTGCCGAAAAAGCGGGCATGCGGGCGACAATTGTGGAAGCCGTTATGGAAGTTAACAAGCGGCAGAAAATGCGGGTGATGGAAAAATTGTTGAAATTTGTTCCAGATTTAAAGAATAAGACAATTGGTATTTTAGGTTTGGCTTTCAAACCCAATACTGATGATGTCAGGGACGCACCGGCTTTGATAGTGATTGATGAAATTCTGAAGCGCGGTGGGCAGATTAAAGCCTATGATCCGGAAGCTATGAACGAGATGCGTAAACATTTCCCGCAAATCACTTATGTAGCCTCTACCGAAGACGCCGTAAAAGGTGTGGATGCCCTGATCATCATGACGGAATGGAACGAATTCCGCAATTTGGATTTGAATTATTTGAAGTCCGTTATGAAAAACCCGATTATGATTGATACCCGCAATATTTACGATCCTCAAAAAATCAAAGCCGCCGGCTTCGTTTACGATTGTATCGGCCGCAAAATCGTCAATTAATTAGGAATATACTGATGTCTGATTCCGAACAAAAAGTCTATCTGGTAACCGGCGGCGCCGGATTTATCGGCAGTAATTACATCCATTATCTGTTTACTAAGTATGAAAATGTCAGGGTGATCAATCTTGACAAACTAACTTATGCCGGTAATCTCGCGAATCTGAAAGACCTGGAAGATAATCCCGATTACTTTTTTGTGAAGGGCGATATTTGCGATGCCGAGATCGTTCGACGTATTTTTAAGGAACATCATCCGCATTATGTCGTGAATTTTGCGGCCGAATCGCATGTCGACCGCAGCATCGGTGCTCCGGATGATTTTATTAAAACAGATATGTTCGGTGTTTTTGTGTTGCTGGAAGCCGCCAAGGAATTCGGCATTGAACGCTTTGTGCAGATCAGTACGGATGAGGTTTATGGTTCGATTGCGAAAGGTTCATTTACCGAGGAATCGCCGTTAAAACCTGGAAATCCTTATTCCGCCAGTAAAGCCGGCGGCGATCGTCTGGCTTATTCTTATTATAATACTTACAATCTACCGGTTATAGTGACACGCGCCTCGAATAATTACGGACCTTATCAATATCCGGAAAAATTAATACCGCTATTTGTCACCAATTTACTCGAGAATAAACCAGTGCCACTCTACGGCGATGGTAAAAATGTGCGGGATTGGTTATATGTAATGGATCATTGTGATGCGATTGAATTTATTCTGAAAAACGGTAAATTGGGCGAGGTATACAATATTGCCGGAGAAAATGAGAAAGAGAATATCTTCATTACCAATTTTCTGTTCGATTATCTGAAGAAACCGCGATCACTCATTAAACCGGTCGCCGACCGGCTGGGTCATGACCGGCGCTATTCGATTTCAGCGGCCAAATTGCATGCCTTGGGCTGGTATCCGCAGTATAGTTTTGAAAAAGCTATGCAGGCGACGATCCAGTGGTACGTCGATAATCTGGAATGGTGGCAGCCGTTGAAGAGCGGAGAATATCTGGAATTTTATAAGAAACATTATAAAATGGAGACATAGAATGATAAATATTATCAAACGTAATATATTAGTATTTCTATTTATAATGTTAATAATATATGTTGATAATTTTCTATTTGGTCAAAACACCGGTGATTATTCTAATAAAACAGGTATCAGTTCTTTATTAAAAGTCAATACAGGTTCTTCTGAGCAGTATAACCAAGCTATAAAAGGTATACGACGTTCAATTGACGAAGAGCAATACACTATAGATACAGGTGATGAATTCTTAGTAAAAATTGATATTCCTGGCCCTGAAATTCAAACAATAACTGTGCCGGTATTATCCGATGGATATATCTTGATTACCGAATCTGAAGGTATCTACATACGTGGAATGAAATTAAAAGATGCCAAAAAGACTATAACGGAACATTTAAAACGTTATTTACCCAATGCATTAACAGAATGTTATTTAAACGCAATACATCCTGTGAAGGTATCTATTAAAGGTGCATTGGAAATTAATCAGTTGCCAGAATTTACTTCAGCTGACAGAATATCCGATATTATCGATTTTGTTTACGGAACATACAAGCAAGATACTCTTCTTTTAGATATATTAAAAAGTGCTTCCTTACGAAATATATCCGTAATACGGAATGATACAACAATTTTATTTGATTATTTGATATACAAGTCATCCAATAAACAGGTGAATCAATATTTAAAAGACAATGATGTAATCTTTATTCCATATAAAGATACTTGTGGATTTACTATACAAGTTGATGGTATGGTTGGTCATCCCATTGAATTTGAATATAAGAACGAGGACAAATTATCTACAGCAATAACACTTTCAGGTGGCATTCTGCCTACAGCTGATTCGGCGAGAATTGAGGTATATCGTTTTAACAATATAAAAGGATTTGATTTGATTACACTTTCAATCCCTAGAGATACTTCTTATTTGCTTGTACCAGATGATAGAATTTATGTCAGAAGAAAAGCAGAATTTCATGAAAAGTCATCAGTATATATTAAAGGAGAGGTTCGCTATCCAGGTATTTATCCTATTATCGAAAATCGTACGACTTTAAGCGAGTTAATAAAAACGGCTGGTGGATTTACTGATAATGCCTCAATTAAGCAATCTAGGATTATTCGAGATTTAAAAATGCCTGGTATAAACAGAGATACTGAAAATATTTTACCACAAACGATTTCATTCAACTGGATTGAATCTAATTACTTCCGGTTTTATTTAAAGGAAAATCTCACATCTGTGACTTGCGACTGGGGAAAATTATTTATTGAAAAAGATTATACTAAAGATGTCTTATTGAGAAATATGGACATTATTGAAATACCATTAAGAAACGACTATGTATATGTAACTGGTTCTGTTAGTTCTCCAGGGACAATTGCTTTTAATCAGGATTATTCTATTAATGATTATATTAATGCTGCAGGTGGTTTTAAAGCACGGTCAAAGCCTTCAAGAATAAAAATAATTAAAAACGATACTGAGACATGGCAGGATGTTAAAGATACGAGGAAAATTGAACCGGGGGATCGTATCTTTGTACCCCAGAAAAATGAACAAGAACCATGGCAAATCTTTATGCAAGGATTAACTGTGCTATCACAAGTTGCAACGATTGTCCTGATAATAACTAGCTATTGATGATTGAGGAGATAATGGAAAATAATAAAATTCATCCGGTCATATCATTTATCATAAAGCATTGGATAACCAATATATTAATTTGTTTAATAATGGGTATTTTTATCCTTATCTATGTATTTATTATTGCGGAAAAACAATATACTGCTAATGTTACTATTATTCCTAATGCCGCTACTTTTTCTCAAGGTTTAAGTGCTCAACTTGGGGCATTAGCTGGATTAACGGGATTCGACCTTTCAAGTAATTCAGGACAAAGCCAGGAGATGTTCAGAGGGATTTTAACCTCTCGTTTGTTGCTGGAGAATATTTTGTATGATAAATATACGATTGAAATCGATGGTGAGCAAAAGACAGAAAGGTTAATTGATTTTGTAGATCTTAAAGCTATTGATCATTCGGATTCTCTGGAAAAAGCACTGAAAATGATGAAGGAAGAAGTAATCAATATCAGTATTGATGTTGATAATAATATTCTCGATCTAGCGATTACTCTTAATCATCCCATGTTATCGGCTGCCGTTGCCAATAGAATGATTGAGGTATTAGATGATATTGTGCAGAACCGAGTACAAAAAGAGTTTAAAGAGCAGTTAGCATATTTACAGAAAAGACTGATGGAAACAGAGAATAATATGACTATCTCTGAAGGCAATCTTGAGCGATTCCTCGAAAAAATAAAAAATTATTCCGAACCAAAAAATCAGGTTGAAGAATTACGTCTAAAGAGAGATTTGGAACTTCAAACTGTTATTTATACTGAATTGAATAAGCAAATGGAAACTTTCATCCTTCAAAATATGATTAATCTAAGTCATATAAAAGTGTTGGATGAAGCAATCCCGCCGTTTAAGAAGAGTCGTCCGAAAAGGATATTACTAACCATTAGTCTGGGTTTACTTTGGGTATGTGTACAGGTTGGAATTAATGCCTTTATTGTCTATGGGCAACAGATTAAAAATGATTTAACATCATAGTACTTCTTTTGCTTGACAGAATAAAAAAGACTGAAAATCGGCGATTAATAAATAATTTTACCAACTATGGTATCTTTCAGGTATTTAATTATATAGTTCCACTTATTACAATTCCTTATATCGTAAGGGTAATTGGATCTGAAAAATTTGGTAATATCAGTCTGGCTTTAGCAGTTATTTATTATTTTCGTATTATTACAGAATATGGGTTCTCAATTACAGGTGTGCAATTAATTGCTCAATCTGGTGATAACCGGCAAAATAAATCCGAGATTTATTCGACGATATTATACATTCAAACATTTTTTATGATTATTGGATTTTTAATATTATTGGCGATGACACATTATATACCAACTCTCAGATATGAAGCCAGAATATATATTTTTACATATGGAATAGTCCCAGCCAATGTACTAATGACTCTTTGGTACTTTATCGGTTCTGAAAGAGTGAGTTACATTAATCTTATTAATTTTGTTGGAAGATTGATTTATATAATTGGTATATTTATTTTCATCCAAAAAGCGGATGATTATTATTTGATACCAGTGATAAACAGCCTCGCGTATTTATTTTCAGGCTTAGTCAGTATTTTTCTAATAATTAAAAAATTCAAACTACATATAAAAATGCCCTGTTTAGTAAATATTAAAAAATATATTGTGGATGGGTGGCCACTCTTCATTTCTAATTTTGGGATTAATCTCTACCGCAATACCAATATTATCATTTTAGGATTTATCGCTGATAAAGAAATTGTGGGATTATATAGTGCCGGTGAAAAAATAATTAAGGCTGTTCAATCAGTTTTTGCTCCAATTACCCAAACCCTGTTCCCATTTATTTCAAGAGTGAGTATAGAAGATCCTAGTAAAAGTATCCGATTAATAACTAAAATATTAAAATACATGGCTATATTGAGTGGAACAATTACATTATTTATCATAATATTCGCCGATCAGATCACAAGAATTACTCTGGGATCGCAATTTTTAATTGCCAAATCGGTTATACAAATTGGTGCGTTGGTGATTTTATTTGGTGTGTTAAATTATATTATCGGTATTATTTTTATGACGAATTTTGGGCTTAAAAAGGAATTCTCAAAAAGTGTGATAATAACAGGAATAGCAAATATTATCATCTGCTATATTTTAACATTCAGGTTTGGCATAATTGGCACGTCGGTTTCATTTGCCGGGGCAGAGTTTATTCTATTATTATCTATTTTATTATATTTAATTAAGTATAAAAGCCACAATTATTTTTCAAATAATTTTGATACTAATTATTCACGTAAGTAATTATGGAATTATATAACCAGTTAACAAGTATTATGTTTTTTTGTGTTATATTGTTTTTAACAATTTTTGATAGTAAGAAACTAAAAAGTATTATCACTCCTTTTACAGTAACTGCTTGGCCTTTAGTTGGAATTTCTCTATTGGTAAATTTTTATTTGATAAAAATGGGTTTCAAACCCGTCACTATCCGAGTACAGTTATTTATCTTACTAAATCTATTAATTATTTGGTTAATAGGTTACTTGTGCTATTTTATTTTCTGCCATGATAAAAGGGGAATAATATTAGAAGCAACCAATCATAATGATTCCTTTGATAGGATTGCCCGATATCACCCAATATTAATAATAATATCCTGGGCGTCGATTTTGATTGTTATGTACAAAGTAAAATCCCTGCTTGGAAGCTACGGAGGATTTCAATATATCGGTAATCCCGAATTTGAAAAAAAAATGATTGTCGGGCCTGTAGCCCACATTACACATTTAGAAAAGGTTTGCTTTATCCTGTTAGCATTCTCTTTAAAAAAATCAAAATATAAATTAGTAACAGTAATTACCTTAATTGGACTTTTCATCGGGATAGCCTCTATCCAGGTGAAATACCATTTAATCTGGGTTTTATTGATGGTATTTTTATTCTATACAATTCAAAAACCCATTCGAAAACAATTAAAATATATAACGATGGCAGTTGTAAGTATAATAATAATAATGAATCTGTTCTGGGTGTTGCTAACTATAGCTTGGGGTACTTTTTCATTACAAAGTGATGGCATCAGGCAATATTTAATAAAAAATACATTCAATTATATTGCATCAGGACCCATTGTCTTGGATAGTTGGCTGTCACACCCTGATGTGAAACCTGAATGGACCATGCTTATTGTGATAAAAAACATAATTAATGTTATTATTGGAAATCCGTTTCGTTTTGATCATGGTGAATTTGTCAATTTAAGTTTTAGTGAAGTCGCGAAGGGGGTGCAATCGAATACTGCCACTGCATTTGGAGCATATTATATTATAAGTGGATTAACATTTACATTATTTATCACGATAATGTTGTCAATTACCGCATATAGTATTTATTACTTTAATCGATGGAAAGATAATAATTATATAACATATTTAAATATATTTATGTTGATGATATTATTATTAACATTTTTTAGTCAGTATTTTACCTTACTATCTATGTATGAAATGTTTGCTATATATATTTTTATTGTTAGCCTATTTCATGTTAACGATTATATAAGTAGATATACTAACCCATCTCAAGATATTCCTTTAATTACTGGTAACAGTAGTAAAATGTGAGGTTTATTTGTTTTCTTCCAATACAAATAGCCCTAAAGTGACAGTAGTAATTCTTAATTGGAACTCTTGGCTGAATACAATTGAGTGTTTGGAATCGGTTTTAAAATCGGATTACTCGAATTTTGATATTATTATTGTTGATAATCATTCAACAGATCAATCCATATCAAAGATAGAGACATGGGCTAGAGGTGCACTTACCGAAAGAATTAGTACTAATTTTCCTGAATTAATTTATCCACTTGTTAATAAGCCTATTGATTTGATGACCTTCCAGATTCAGAAGCGAAAATTCTACGATGAGAAAATAATAGATACAAAACCCAAAATATTATTATTATGTAACGATGAAAACGCTGGTTTTGCTGTAGCAAATAACATTTCTATTAATCTTTCGTATACAATCTATCAGAGTCAATATGTTTTTCTGCTTAATAATGATACAGTGATCTCTGCAAATACTATTAGCGAAGTGATTTCGAATATGCAACAAGATCCTTCGATCGGAGCTGCGCAAGCAACCATATACTATTATCATCAGCCCCAAAAAATCGCTAACGCCGGTGGAGTAATATTGCCATGGGGTCAGACGAAATATTATAAAAAAATAAGGCAAGCCAAAATACATGAAGTCAACTTTATTAATGGCTGTGCTCTTTGCATTAGGCGTGAAATCATTAAAAAATATGGTGCATTGTCAGAAGATTTTTTTCATGGCGAAGAAGATTTCGAATTAAGTATGCGCTTACGACGATTGAAAATAAAAAAGGTCTGTGTCACAAAAGCTAAAGTCTACCATAAAATTGGAATTTCATCGAATGAATTATTAAAACAGAAGATCAGTAAAAAAGTATTATTGTTTGCAGTTAATAGAATTGTTGATATGAAAAAATATTTATCGCCGAAAATATGGCGGGTTTGGCTCGAATTTTCGCTATGTTATTTTTTTCTTCTGATGCTAATCCGATATCGATTATCCATAAAAGAGGTCTGGAAAACAATATATTCAGCTCGCAAAATCAGTATGCCAATACATAAAGTGGATAAAAGAATAGTTCAATCTATCGTTAGTGAGGTATAAGATTGATTAATATTCAAAAAGAAGATATTTTAATAATTGGCGGCTATCCACCGCCTTATGGCGGAATTACCGTTCATATAAAACGTTTTCATGATTATTGCAAAAATGAAAATATTAAGTTGAAGATTATTTCGCAATTTACTGAGTCTGGTCATCCGGATATTATTTGCTTGACTGGTAATAAGATATTAAAAATATTAAAACTTATTCATATAATAAAATCGTTCCGAGGGCGTTTAATCCATATTCATTCTTCACGGTTGAATAATTTGATTTGGGGAGGATTGTTATTAGCCTGGGTGGGAAGAAAAAAAATCAAAGTCATTACAAATCATAGTGGTAACTTTTCGATCACCTCAACCAATTCATTACGTAATGTCATCTCAAGGAATATTTATAAGAAATTTGATTACATAATATGTATTAATAGATCCCAGCAGGAGATGTTTAGTAGAGTACTAAATATGCCCTTAAGCAGATTGCCAATTATTCCAAGCTACATACCATTAGCAAATATTAATTTTATTCATTCAAAGAAGATTGAATTATTTGTTGATGATATTTATAAAAAAGTTAAATATCTAATCGTAACAACAGGATACATTGAGCAATATTATGGCTATGAGATAATAATTAATGCAATTGAAAGAATAGACCTCAACATTGGAGTTTTATTTATTTTTTATACGTCATCGAATATCAATTATAAGAAGAAATTATTTAATAAGATAAATCAAAGTGATTATATGTGGTGTTTAGAAGGTATCTCATCAGATGATATGATGTATATTATTAAGAATGCTTCTCTGTTAGTTCGCGCAAATACTGCCGATACTTATGGTATGGTAGTGGGGGATGCTATTCAGTTGGGAACGCCATCTATCGCAAGCGATGTTTGTCCTCGTCATCCTGGAACAATATTATTTAAAAATGGTAATTCCGATGATTTAAGCATTAAGATCAAAGATACTATTGAAAACCTTGCCAATTATAAGAAAAAACTAAAATATATCAATATTGAAAATAATGCTGATAAATTAATCAAATTTTACAAATTATTGTTAAGGGATAAATTATGAAGCAAATCATCCAATCTTATAAAACCGGTGTCATGGAAATCATAGATGTTCCGATTCCGAGCTGTTCCGAGAATGAGGTCCTGGTTCAGACAAGTTACTCTCTGATATCGGCCGGCACTGAAAAAATGCTTATTGATATTGCAAAGAAATCAATTATTGGAAAGGCGCAAGCCAGACCGGATCTTGTCAAACAAGTATTGATTAAGGTAAAAAAAGAGGGGCTAATCCCCACAGTACAGAAAGTAATGACCAAACTTGAGGTTCCGATACCACTTGGATATTCTTGTTCCGGCAAGGTATTATTAGCTGGAAGAAATATAACCGGAATTCAAGCCGGTGATAGAGTTGCATGTGCCGGTGCCGGATTTGCCAATCATGCCGAAATAAATGTCGTCCCTAAAAATTTAATTGTTAAAATCCCGGATAACGTTACCGATGAACAAGCGGCATTTACAACTGTTGCGTCTATCGCTCTGCAGGGAGTTCGCCAATGTAATCCAACCCTGGGTGAAAAAGTTGTGGTGATTGGAGCCGGATTAATTGGATTAATTACAATTCAATTGTTAAAAGCTAATGGTTGTGATGTACTGGCGATTGACCTTGAACAAAACAAATTGGAATTGGCAAAAAAGTTAGGAGCCGATGCTACTGCTTTAAGTCATGATACAATCGCGGCCGCCGAAGCATTTTCAAAGGGTATTGGAGCCGATGCTGTAATAATTACGGCAGCTTCAAAGTCTGAACGAATCGTCGCTGAGGCCGGTGAAATATCCCGAATGAAGGGGCGGGTAATTATGGTCGGAATGGCCCCGATGGACATTCCCCGCGACATTTATTATAAAAAAGAATTGGATTTTCGCATGTCAATGTCATATGGCCCCGGGCGCTATGATCCAAATTATGAAATTTATGGCGAAGATTATCCTTTGTCGTACGTCCGTTGGACGGAACAGCGGAATATGGAAACCGTTTTAACCTTAATTAGGCAGAAGCGTCTGAATGTAGATGCGTTGATTAGTCATCGCTTTGATTTTAATGATGTGCTGAAGGCTTATGATGTCATCAACGGAAAAACCAATGAACCCTATCTTGGGGTGGTATTACATTACGATATTAATAAGGAACATCGAAATATTCCTGCGACTGATTCTAATAATGGTAGGGAAAGCCAAATAACCATAGGTATCATTGGAGCGGGAAATTTTGCCCAGTCGGTTTTATTGCCTAATGTTAGTAAACTAAACTGTGAATTGCGGACTTTAGTTGAAAATAATACGATTAATTGCCATATAGTAAGTAAAAAATACAAAATTGAGCATACGGCTTCCGATATTGCCGGGATATTAAATGATGAAAAGATCAATACCGTTTTTATTACAACACCTCATCATTTGCATTGCAGGCAGATTATTCAGGCTTTGCAGGCGGGAAAACATGTGTTTGTCGAAAAACCTCTGGCGATTAATGAAGAAGAATTGAATAAGATTGATTTTGTCTATAAAAAAACAGACAAGCTTCTGATAGTCGGATTTAACCGTCGCTTTTCTAATCATGCCAAATCCATCCATAAAACAATCTCACAGGTAACAACGCCCTTGGTGATGAATTATATAATTAATGCCGGACCTATTCCAAAATCGCATTGGATTCAGCATCCTGATCTCGGCGGCGGCAGAATAATAGGTGAAGGCTGCCATTTTATTGATTTCATGCAATATATTTGCGATAGCTTGGTTGTCTCGGTATTCGCAACGTCAATCCGAACCGATAATACAAACTATATCAATAACGATTCAGTCCAGATTACACTCGAATTTGCCAATGGTTCGATTGGGAATATTACCTATCATGCCTTAGGCGATTCATCATTGCCCAAAGAATATTTCGAAGTATCCGGCGGCGGAGCAACTGCGAAATTATACGATTTTAAAAAGACTGAAATAACGATGAGAGGTAAAACCAAACGGATCAATAGCAGTATTCAGGATAAAGGTTTTCGGAACGAATATAAAGATTTTCTCGACGCGGTAATGGGATTGAAACCGGCGCCAATAAATTATGATTCCATGTATAACACGACCTTAACAACATTCAGAATAATGGAATCTCTCCAAACGGGAATCAAATTGCCGGTATAAAATGTTATTCTTAAATACGATCAAGTATTTAAAACCTACTCAAATCCTTTGGCGTTTTTGGATTAAAATTCGCAGAACTCCCAAAATACATGTAAACGCCGGCCAACTGGATTACGACATTCCAAAACTAATTTGTCAATGTAAAACGAAAGTATCCGGAACGTTAAAAATATTTAACATTGAAATTGATACCGGAACTATCAAATGGGATAATCCTGATAAGACTAAACTGTGGAATTATCACCTGCATTATTTTGATTATCTGGAGAATTGCGATCAGAACGATGGAGAGCGTATTATTGAATCCTGGATTGATACCAATCCGTATGGAAAAGGCGTTGGCTGGGAACCCTATCCGGTATCGCTGAGGCTTGTAAATTGGATAAAATTTATTGCTTGCCGTGCCGTCAAACCCTCGGATAAGATTGTGAAGTCCCTGTATATGCAGATGAACTATTTGGAATATTATCGAGAGTTGCATTTACTGGCCAATCATTATTTTAAAAATTGTGTAGCCTTACTGTATTCATCATATTTTTTCAGGGATCAAAGAAAATTTTCATCGCTTATTAAAACCATTAAAAGGCAGATGGAGGAACAATCCCGGAACGGTCTGCATTTTGAATTTTCCCCGACCTACCATGCCTTATTTACAAAAGACTTGCTAGATATTTCTAATTTACTGGTCGCGAACAATCTTGAACATGATTTTCAGAGGGAATTATCGGTATTAATCAAACAAGCACTTGGCTGGGCGGATCATCTAACTCACGCCGGCCGGTATATTCCGATCGGAGATAGCAATTTTGAAGATTGTCCGTCTGCGGATGAATTGCTGGAATATTATTTCCGGATTTACAGCCCGACGGATTATCATCGGGAAAATTGTCAGGAATACTTTCCGATAATCGGTAATCAAAATATGAAATTGATGCTGCTGAATTCGCCTTTTAATCCGACCTACAATCCGGCTCACTCCCATTGTGATAAGTTATCGGTACTTTTATGGCATCAGAATACTCCGGTTATAGTCGATACGGGAAATTATAACTATGAGAACTCCAGTGAGAGAATTTATGCTCGTTCAATCAATGCCCATAACACAATCCAAGTCGACGACCGGTCCCAAGCGCAAATGTGGGATGTGTTCAGAGTAGGTGACAGAGGCAAAATAAATTTTAGATATAATTCGGAAAGCGAAATAATAGCATCCTTTAGCTACGAAAGTGCGTACCACGAGCGGCAAGTTAAACTCATAGAATCCGGATATGAAATCACGGATCGTTTAAGCTGCCGGGGATTGCATCAATACCATTTTTACCTGCATTTCAATCCTGATTTATCGTTCGATATTTCTGAAAATCAGCTGAATTTCACCGAGATTAGCCTGAGGATTTTATTACCAAAAGGAACAGTGACGGTGATAAGGACAGATTATTACCCAGAAATGTATTCCAAACGAATAAAAAATACTATTGAAGTCAGTGGCGAATTTACAAATCAACTGCTATTGCAAACGAAAATCCTGATATGACCCATATTCTCTTTTTAACGCATTATTTTCCTCCGGAAGTCAATGCCCCCGCTAACCGGACCTTTGAACATGCAATCCGCTGGGTGAGAGACGGCGAAAAAGTTACCGTGATTACCAATCATCCAAACCATCCGAACGGAATACTGTTCCCGGGATATAAGAACCGCTGGGTAACGCGGGAGAAGATTAATGGTATTGACGTTATTCGGGTCAAAACATTTCTTACACCCAATGCCGGGAAAATCAGGCGTTCCCTGAATTATTTTGTTTATATGTGCCTGGCAATAGTCGCATCTTATAAAGTATCTTCGTATGATGTTATCGTTGCCACAAGCCCGCAATTTTTTTGCGGGATTGCCGGGGCGATTGCTAAGCGCCTTAATAAAAAACCGTTTGTCTTGGAGATCAGAGATTTGTGGCCGGATTCAATTACGGCTGTAAATGCTGTTAGACAGAAGACATTCGTTAAACAACTCGTTTCAGCAGAAAAGTGGATGTATTTTTCCGCCGATAGGATTGTTACGCTCACTAATGCATTTAAAGAACATATTGTTGGATTCGGATTTCCTGAAAAACAAATAAAGACTATTACTAATGGTGTGGATTTTAATAGATTAATCGTTGGGAGAAAATTAATAGAGGTTTTTGAAAAAAAAGGACGCTTTATAATATCTTATATTGGAACGTTTGGTTTAGCGCATAAACTTGAAGTTGTTTTACGGGCAGCCGAGCTATTAAAAAACTACCCAGCCATTCATTTTCTGCTAGTCGGAGACGGAGCCGATCGACACCATCTTGAAGAATTTGTTTCAATCCATCAAATAGAAAATGTGACGATCTTACCGCTTCAACCCAAAATTAACATTCCTTATTTTTTAGAAATTTCAGACGTTGGTCTGATAATGCTTAAAAATAATGAACTGTTTAAAACGGTACTCCCGTCGAAGATGTTTGAATATATGGGAATGCATAAACCATTATTACTATCCGCACCTTTAGGGGAAGCATCTCAAATTATTAACAAATATAATTGCGGAATTCATATACAGGCGGATCAACCGCGTATATTGGCTCAAAAATGCCTTTATTATTTTGAGAACAGAGAAATTGCAAATAAAATGGGAGAGAATGGCTATTTGGCTGTCAGGCACGAATTTGACAGGAATGTTCTTAGTAATAAAATGCTTGATGTTATCCTTAGTCTATTATAATAATTGGCAGCAATAGAACGCGGATAACTTAAACTGTACAATACCTACAGAGTTGAGCAAAAAGAAAATAAAAGGTGGTGGACATACTGCTTTAATAGTCTTAATATATTTTTCTCGCATCAGTTTTATGACTTACGGGCATTGTTCAGAGCCGGGAAATTGCGAATACTATAGGTAAATTTAAGCATAAAATAGCGCCCCAAAATTTCAGATTGACTCTCTTCGATGTACGTATCTGTAACGCGCCGGGTAATATTATTATTCTGATTTAGAATATCGTAAAAATAGACATGCAGATCACCACGGTCGTTCTTAAAGAATTTTTTCCCGAAAGCGACATTCCAGAGGAAAGCAGTATTATCCATATTTGTAGAACCCCTTTCATAGTATTGATAATTTAAATCGATCTGGATGTTAAAGCCTTTCCAGATTGTCCAATCCAAACGGAATGAGGATCGTTGGCTTAGATATTGGGTGTTTTCTGAGGAATTCAAACTACTACGGGTGCTGTTCAGACTTAAACCGGTACTGATATTAAAGTCAAAATTCCTACTAATATTACTACTGATACCTATTTGGGCACCGGCATCTGTATTATTGGCATTATACTTCGAATAATTTAGATAGCCTGGGACATGACTATAATTTCCAGTTAAATTTAAATTGAGATTTGATTTTATTAATTTTATCGGAAATCCATAGGAAGAGGCGGCCCGGATTGTATAATAACCACTGAAATTTTCTGGAACGGTTAACTGACAGCCTTCTCCGATTTTAATGTCATTCCAGTTGAGTGCTTCAGTGGTGGCGATAATGGTACGCTCGCCGATGAAGTTTTCGGCATAAGTGCCTGAAAAAGTGGTGTAGAAAAAGGTGGCTTTACTGATATTACTGGTGCCGAAGCGGATACTCAAAGAGTGATTAAACTGCTGCACGAGCGCAGCATTACCGATCGAGAGCATTTCGGGATTGTGATTGTCTAAGACTTCCTGTAATTGTTTCAATTCAGGCGTATTGGCAGTTCCGGTATACCGGAAGATGACATTACTGGTTGGGCTGAATTTATATTTCAGCATGAGGGATGGCAAAATACTGCGAAATACCTTTTTACCTTTCAGAATTTCGGGATAACTCTGGTCATTAGTCATGGTTAAAGTTTGGTAGTTGAGCCGGCTGTTGAGTAAGAATTGGTTGTAATTCAACGAATGGCCAAATCCGATCTCCTGACTATGCGTATTATTATCGAAAACGCTGGAAGAGGCTGTATCAATTTCCGAAAATTCGCCGGTAACATACGAAAAATCGTAGGTTTTCTTATTGGAGGAATTAGTATTTCGATTGACGTTATAATAAACTGTCGCCCGGCCGAAGCGCCCCAAATCTTCGACAAAGGAAATATTGGTGCCAATATTGCGGCCGAAGCCATCGATTTGCGATTGCTGATTAACGACTTCGGAATCGGATTCGGTTTCCGTTAAAGATTCCAGGCGATTATCGCCGTCCTGTCCATTATAGGAATTATTCAAGGAAATCATCAGAATCCGGGAATTTTTTATGAATTCATGCCGATACATAATGTTATTGGTTAGATTGATACCGGTTTGGTTTGAACGATAGCGATTTTCCAGAGTATTAAAAAGCAAATCGTCGGTATAATTTTCGGAATTTGACAGAGAATGGCGGTTATTCAGTTGGACTGCCAGAGAAGGTGTGAATAATATCTTGTCCCTTTTCGTAATATCATAATCCATCCGCAGATTAAAACGATGATTGATGTTTTTAATTCGGGATTGGTCGGTGTAATAATAATCATGGTCAGCATCCGGATCGTAAGTATATTGCCGATAATATCTGGAATTGTTATCATTATTGGTATAATTGAAAAAGTAGCTGCCAGCGACTTCGATTTTACTGAACAATTTATCTTGGAAATTCAAACCGAAGGCGTGAGTTTCGGTTAATCCGACCTTGCTGTCGCCCATTCCACCAACCATGCCGCCGTCACCGCCGCCGGGATCACCTGAACCTCTTTCGCCGCCACCGCCAGGGCCACCTTTCATGGCGCCTAACATATCATTGATCCCAAAATTTTGTGAATTGATATTGTTGGATTGGATGATGATGGAAGTGCGCCGTTCACCATTGAAGAGGTGTAAATTGGCGCCAGCCTGATAAAGGCTCTCCGGAGCATATCCGGCATAAATTTTTCCGAATTGTCCGACTTTCATGCCGGGCTTAATGACAATATTTATGGTTTTCTTGGTGTTGCCGTCGTCAATACCAGTTAAAAGCGATTGATCGCTTTGTTGATCGTAAATCTGGATTTTATCAATAATTTCGGCGGGCAGATTTTTCAAAGCGGTAGTTGGATCATCCCCAAAAAACGGTTTTCCATCAACTAAGACCTGCACGACGTTTTCACCAAGAGTCTGGATGGTGCCATCGTTATCGACAATGCCGGGCATTTTAAGGATTAATTCTTCAGCAGTAGCATCCAAAGTGGTCGTAAAGGCATCGGCATTATATTGAGTGGTATCGCCGATCTGCACGGCGAGTGCTAAAACGCCGGTAACTTCTACGCTTTGTAACGGTACGACTTCCGGTTTGAGAAAAATCCGGCCGACCTCGACTCTTTTTTCTGCGACGGTGATATTTTCGGTGACCTTCTGATAGCCGATGTGGGTGATTTCCATCCGAAATTCACCGTATGGCATCCTGGGAATAATAAACCAGCCGTTATTATCAGTGTAGGTAAAAGAAAGCGTGGTATCTTTCAGGTTATAGAAGACGACATTGACACCTACCAGGGCTTTATAGGTATCTTTCTCCAGGATTGTGCCTCTGACTCGGGAGGAATTTTGGTCAGCCTCGGCCAGTACCCAATAAAGACCGAAATATATCAGTAAAACAAAAAATTTCTTCATTATTCTTTCTTATAAGATACTGTAAAACAAAATCGCTTGGTTTGACAAGCAACGACTCGGGTTGGTTAAATCAGTTTTGTTAAGAACCTGATAATAAATATTCAAACATTTTACCTTGCACTCAAAAAAAATTTCTTGTAGATTTACCCAGCATGAGTAAAGAAGAGGAAATAGACTAAACACCTTGGTACCTACCTCGATTCTTTAAGAAATCCTGAAATTCAGCAACTTTAATAAACAGCAAACGCGATGTTGAGAGTGAGTATTGTGATGGTTTTTGCTGGAGGAATGAAGTGGTTTTGATGTCTCTTTTGGTAGTATTCGTGACTACCATATTAAGTTCGCTCGGATTGACCTATCTGGCGCGCCGGGTCGCTATTCGATATCATATTGGAGATGAACCGGATGCCCGCAAAGTTCATAAGAAATTTATGCCGTATTTAGGCGGACTGGCGATCTTTTTATCGGTAATCATCGGAACTATCCTATCGGTATTTTTACTGCCGGTCGTAGCTGAGAACGTCCCCAAACGCTATTATTTTCTGGGAGTGACAGGCATAATCATCGCGCTGGTCGGTTTATACGATGATCTGAAAAAGATGCGCTTTTCAACCAAATTCTATTTTCAGATCATCGCTTCGGTTGTCGTCGTTCTAGGCGGATTGAAGTTTGATACGCTTTTCATTCCATTTATCGGCAATATTGATATGGGATGGGGCGGAATAATATTTACTATATTTTGGATCGTGTTTATTACCAACGCGATGAATTTATTGGACGGTTTGGATGGATTGGCCGCCGGCGTATCAACGATAATCTTTTTAACTTTTGCATTGATTGCGCTCCATTCGGGAAGAACGCTGGTCGCTTTAGTCAACGTTCTTTTCATCGCCGCGAATCTGGGCTTTTTAAAATTCAACTATCATCCGGCTTCCATTTTCATGGGAGACACCGGTTCGCTGTTCATTGGCTTTTCCACGGCGATAATGTCGCTCGAGATCGGGCGAATCGGGCATACCGACAGCCTGAATTTTATCGTGCCCATAACTGTAATGGCCGTACCGGTTTTGGATACGACCATTTCGTTTTTCCGGCGGGCCAGCAAGCACATGCATCCTTTTATGGCGGATAAGGAACATATTCATCACCGCTTAATGTCGATAGGATTTTCACACGGCAACGCGGTCAAGACGATTTATTTCTTCAGTATAGTCACCGGTCTGATGGGATATATGTTTATTTTTCTTGATAATCGGGGAATTCTGACCGCGCTGATCGCCGCGACGGTTTTCGTAACCATGATGATCCGCCGGTTAGGCTATTTTGAAATCGAAAAGAATCTGATCGTGGTCACGAACGGGAATAGCAACGGTAACGGAAACGGTAAGACAAATGGTGTGGATAAGAATAATGGAAATAATCATGGAAATGGCCACAGTGAGCCACACTTTATTCCTTTCGATACCTCACAGTTTATCCAATCATTCATCTTTTTCCTGAGCGATATTATTTTCATCGTTATTGCTTTCCTGGCGGTGTATTCTCTGCAGATTAAAACCTGGCTGGCTCCCGAGCAGTATCTGAGTGCTTATGAGGTGACTCTCTGGATAGTCTGGTCGGTCATCTACTGGACTCTGTTGCTGGGAATGAATAATCTTTATCATATCGAATGGGATACTTCGCGGGTTGATGAGATTTTTACCGTTTTTAAGATCATTTTTTTCGGAACAATCTTTCTGTTCTTCTTGAGTTTTGAAGTTAAAGTCCCGTTTTTACTTTCGCGCCGCGCCTTTTTGCCTTACGGACTCCTTTTAGTGAGTGGACTCAGCCTTGGCCGATTGCTACTGATTACCGTGCTGAAAAACAATGACTGGCTGGATTTTAAAAAACGTCCGACTCTGATCATCGGCGCTTCGCGACGGGCTTTGAATGTCGTTCGGAAAATCAATTCGGTTCCCGAATTGAAATTTCATATCATCGGACTGATTGATGATCATGCCAATGGCAATATCGGGAAATTGGTCGAAGGCGTTCCGATTATCGGCAGTTACGAGAACATACCTGAAATCGTCAGAAAGCAGAAAGTGAGGGAGGTTATCATTGCTCTCGATAATAACGACATGAATCAGGTGATTGATATGATCGATCTGTTTTCGCGTTACAATGTCTCCATCAAACTGCTACCCGATTTTTATAATCTGCTGACCGGGTACCGCACCAGTCATATTTACGGCGTCTCACTGATAAAATTTTTCAGTTCCAATATGAAAACCTGGGAATGGGTACTGAAACGGGGAATTGATATAACTATTTCATTGATAGTATTAATTCTTTTCCTGCCTCTTTGGCTGATCGTCGCGCTGATTATCAAAATAGATTCGGAAGGCCCGGTTTTCTATCGTCAACCGCGGATCGGTAAGAATCGCCGGGAATACGAGGTCATTAAATTTCGCTCCATGATTCACGGCGCTGAGCAGACAACCGGACCAAAATGGGCGGAAAGAGATGATCCGCGCGTCACCCGGGTTGGCAGGATACTCCGTAAAATCGGTCTGGACGAAATTCCTCAGTTCTTTAATGTTCTGTTAGGAGATATGAGCATCGTCGGACCGCGACCGGAGCGGGATTATTTCGTGAACGAACTGGAACGCTCTATCCAATTCTATTCAAGACGCTTGATTGTCAAACCGGGCATCACCGGATGGGCGCAGATCAAATATAAATACGATGAAACAATTGACGATGTACGTGAAAAATTGCGCTACGATCTGTATTATATCGAAAATATGTCGGTATTACTGGATTTGAAAATTATCATCCAGACGCTTCTAATCGGCCTGCGCCGTAAGCATCGTACGGCTTACGTTTAATTCACTCGTCCGGTCAGAATAATTAGCGGCTAATTACCTCTGTTATCATTTCTAAAAATTCCCTATTTTATAAGGTCAGAATGGAGATTTGATGTTAGACATTAAGCAGATTAGAAATGAGCCGGAAAAATTTCGCTTGGGTTTAGAAGCTAAAAACGCCGGCGCAAAATTGGATGAACTTCTGAAATGGGACGTCGAACGTCGCGAATGTATCACTAAAACCGAAGAACTGAAGTCTCTGCGTAACCGCGTCAGCGAAGAAATCGGGCGTTTGAAAAAAAGCGGTCAGCCCGCCGAGGACAAGGTTCGTGAAATGCGGGCGGTCGGTGAACAAATCAGCGCTCTCGATCAGAAATTGAAGGAAATTGAAACCCAGCAGAACGATATTTTGATTACCTTGCCGAATATTCCGCATTCCAGTGTCAGAATTGGGCGGTCCGCGGAGGAAAATACAGTCGTTAAGGTCTGGGGGCAGCCGCCGCAATATGATTTTCCGCTCAAGGATCATCTGGACCTCGGCGAATCTCTCGGAATTTTGGATATGAAAAGAGGCGCCAAAATCTCTGGCGCCGGGTTCCCTTTGTATGCCGGCGATGGTGCTACTCTCGAACGGGCGCTGATAAGTTTCATGCTGGATTTTCATCGTACCAGGCATGGATATAAGGAAATTTTCACGCCATTCATGGTGGCGCGCGAATCAGCGTTTGGCACTGGCCAATTACCGAAACTCGAAGAAGATATGTATCGCACCGATGTCGATGATTTATTTCTGATTCCGACCGCTGAGGTTCCGGTCACAAATATTCATCGCGATGAAATTTTGCCGCAGAACAGACTGCCAATCAAATACACGGCCTACTCAGCCTGTTTCAGGAGGGAGGCTGGTTCATACGGCAAAGATACCCGCGGTCTTTCGCGGGTTCACCAATTCAATAAAGTTGAGTTAGTCTGTTTTACCACTCCAGAAGATTCGTACCAGATTCATGAACAACTCCTTCGGGATGCCGAAGAGGTGCTTCAGGCGCTGAATCTGCATTACCGAATTGTGGCGCTCTGTTCCGGAGATTTGAGCTTTGCGGCGGCTAAATGCTACGATATTGAGATTTGGGCTCCGGGGAGTAATAAATATTTCGAAGTCAGCAGCGTCAGCAATTTTGAAGATTTTCAGGCGCGTCGAGCAAATATCCGGTATCGCCGCACGAAAGACAATAAAGTCGGCTTCGTACATACTTTAAACGGTTCCGGAGTAGCGACCCCGCGGCTGATGATCGCCTTGCTGGAAACCTGCCAGACACCCGAGGGAACGATTATAGTGCCCGAGGTTTTACAAAGATATACCGGCTTCAGCCAGATAAAGACTCAGATTTGACTCGTTCGGAAAAATATCGACAGGCCATTTGTGAAATTGGACGAAAAGTGTACTCGGCCGGATATGTTGCGGCTAACGACGGGAATATAAGCGTCCGCCTTGACGATGAAACCGTATTAATCACTCCAACCGGTGTTTCTAAGGGAGCCATGCGCCCGGGAGGGATCGCCGAAATTGATCTTTCGGGCAATAACCGTGGACGCTGTACACCGTCTTCGGAAGTGCGGATGCATTTGGCGATCTATAGATGCTGTCCGGACATTTACGCCGTGATACATACTCATCCGCCTTACGCGACTGCCTGGGCGGTTACTGGTCGGGATCTCTCCGAACCGATCTTGCCGGAGGTGATCGCGACGATCGGGAAAATACCACTGCTACCTTATCGTGCGCCTTCTACCCAGGAATTAGCCGATTTGGTCGGCGAGGCAGCGACCGGATATGATGTTATGTTGTTGCAAAATCACGGGCTGGTGGCGGTCGGCGCCGATCTTGACGCAGCTTATTATAAAACCGAGCGCGCCGAGCATGCTTTTAAGATTCTCACGATCGCCCGGACAATCGGCGAGGCCAAGCTTCTCAGTCCCGCCCAAATCAGAGAATTACTTGCTTTATACAATGTCCCTGACCGGGTCAGAAAAATGTACTAATACTAGGAATAATCGTCCGGTATGATCCGCAATCTGTTGGCTATAATCGGGATAGTATTCAGCCTTACGACCTTAGGTAGCCTGAGCGTCGCCTTTCCGCCATCGCACAATTTACTCATGCGCAAATGGTCGCGGTTTATCCTAAAGATGCTGGGAATCAAGCTCCAGGTTCATGGCTTGAGAAACATTCGTAATCAATCTTCAAAAGTCGTAATCATGAACCACGAAAGCGCCCTGGATATTCCGATAATGATGGCGGCATTGCCGTTGCGGATCAGATTCATGGCAAAAAAGGAACTGTTCAAAATTCCACTTTTCGGGTGGATAATCAATCTGGCGCGTCATATTCCGATTGATCGCGAACATCCCCGCAGGGCTATCAGCACAATCAATAAAGTCTCCCGGGAACTTATTCACCAGAATTATTGTATCGTCGTCAGTCCGGAAGGAAGGCGTAGCTATGACGGCCGGATAGCACCTTTCAAGAAAGGTGCATTCAAATTGGCGGAAAGGTACAAATTGCCGATCCTGCCGGTGCTAATTCTGGGAGCTCGCCATTGTGTGCCGAATAAAAAAATCTCGATAGTGCCGGGCAGCGTCGAAGTATATATCGAACCGGAAGTTCAGATCGACAGTTATCCAAATCTCACTGCTTGTGTCGAAGATTTGCATCAGAGAATGAGTACTCAGAAAGAGCGCTACGAAAACAATCGGAATCGGGGTAGTCATGCTTAACTGTCTATTCGGCGGAATCGCCGAACCGGAACAGACCATGACCCAGAAGGAGAAAAACCTCTATAATTCCTGGTTGCATCAGGCATTCGAGACGATCAATCTGCACACTATCTCCGGCCAAACGCTGAGCATTCTCAAACCGGGCGAACGCAATGAAACCGAAGGTCCGGATTTTCATGATGCGATGATTCTGATTGACGACCGGTTTGAACAAGGTGATGTCGAACTGCATGTGAATTCCGACGATTGGTACCGGCACAATCATAATCTGGATCCGCATTACGACGCCGTGATTTTACATGTAGTTCTGAAAACCGGTAAGATGCTGCCGATCAGGACTAATCAAAACCGGATTATTCCGACGCTGCAAATAACCCCTTTTGAAAAAAATTTGGATTCTCCGGCCTGCGAACAGTGGAAGCCGGTATCAGTTTCGGATTTGCAGAACGTTTTGCATCAGTTCGCTGAAATCCGGTTTCTCAGAAAAGCCCAGACCTATCGTAATTTGATAATGTCAAGAGGACTTGAGCAGTGCTTTTATGAAGGCCTGGCTGATGTGATGGGCTATAGCCGCAACCGTCTGCCGTTTGGGGCATTGACCAGAAAACTGCCGATTGATCAGGTGCAGAGAATTTTGGCAACAACTCCGGAGGATCGGCGCATAATCGTATTAGAGGGCCTTCTTTTCGGCACCGCCGGATTTTTGACCATACCGGAAAATAAGAAATACATCCGCGATACAAATTATTGCTCGGGGTTAGCCCGTATTTGGGAAAGTTTGTCTGCAAAATACCACCTGAGTGAATTAAGCCAGCCTCAATGGCATTTTGCCGGCTCGCGACCGGCGAATTTTCCCACCTTACGAATGGCCGCTCTGGCGCAGATATTGAATAAATTTCATCCCGCGAAACTCGCGGAGAGCTGGATCATTCTTCTGACAAGTGCCCGTGATTATCAGAAAATCAGGGAGTTGGCGAGTGAAAAATTTCAGCAACCCGATGGACTCTGGCGTAATCACCCGTTCCTGAAACAGCAACCCGGGCGAATGCTGATGGGTAATCAACGATTTAGCGATTTAATCAGCAATTTACTGCTGCCTTTTGGTTGGGCGGTCGGTTCAATCAATTCCAATCTGACTTTGATGGAAAAATGCATCTCTCTGGCGAAGCAGGTAGAATGTTTTACATTACCGGGTGTAGTGTCAACCGCCTTGAAACGCATGTCGGTTGATCCGAAATCAATCCGGAGTAATTATCTTATTCAGGGAATGATCGAATTTACCCGCCGTTATTGTAATATTAACCTCTGTAAAATTTGCCCTCTGGAAAAATATGCCGAAAAATGAAAAAATCCTAACTCGCGCCCAAATCCGGTCAATCAGCGCTCACTTGCACCAGGCAGGTCGGAAGATAGTGTTTACGAACGGATGTTTCGACATTCTTCATGTCGGGCATCTCGAACTATTGGAAACCGCCCGCAGTTATGGTGACGTTTTAATCGTTGGAGTGAATACGGATGATTCTATTCGTCGTCTGAAAGGCAAGAAACGCCCGATTAATGATCAGAATGACCGGGCACGTCTCTTAGCCGCCCTGGAAGTCGTGGACTACGTCGTCCTGTTCACAGAAGATACGCCCCAGAAACTCATCGCTGAGATCATGCCGCAGGTTTTGGTCAAAGGCGGCGACTACACTCCCGAAACGATTGTAGGACGGGAAACCGTCGAATCAAATGGCGGTGTAGTTATAGTGTTTCCATTGATTAAGGGCAAATCATCCTCTGCGCTGATCGATAAAATATTTCAACTGTAAGCGATAAACAACTTGATATTATGCTAGGTTTGAAATAAGTTTGCAACCGAAATTTTAAAATATGGAGAGTCATGAAAAGCGTCAATAACATCAGAGTTCTTATATCAATAATGTTAATAATTACCGTCGGTCTAGCGCTAACTCCGGTAAACCGCACCAATAAATCCGAGAACGGGAATGGTGAATTTATTGACACAACCTCTACTGATCTGTTTGAACTAATTTTTAATGAGGCCAAATTATTTTATGTTGACGCTTTGGTTTCTGCCTATTTTAATGATACTTCGGAGACTAAATATTGTTTTGATCGCGTATTCGAGATTGTCGCCCAGATCAGTGGATTAGATAGTCTGACCCTTTTACAACAGGATGATTTCAATCGATTTAATGAAAAAGTCACCAGCGATTATCAAACCAATTTCGTCTATCTGATTGAAAATCCGGATTCGCTCAATTCAACCGATAGCGGACCAGAACTTTATGAGATTGTTTTGGATTCGGTCGACATTGGAAATGACACTCTTATAATTATTGAAGATCGCCCGGGGCATATCCCGCTAATTCGTTCCGATAAAGTTGACCGACTAATCAAGTATTATTCCACTCAGCAAAAAGACAGATTACAGCGCTTTCTGGAGTCATCCAATAAATATCGCGAACACATTCTGCCAATCCTGAAACAATACGGCGTACCAGAGGAAATTTTCTACCTGCCATTGATTGAAAGCGGTTTCAATCCAAACGCCTATTCGTATGCGCATGCAGCCGGAATGTGGCAATTCATTGCTGGGACGGGAGCCCGGTACGGTTTAAAACGAAACTGGTGGGTTGATGAGCGGCGTGATCCGATCAAATCGACCCATGCGGCTGCCAAGTATCTGAAGAAACTCTATGATGAATTCGGGGATTGGTACCTGGCTTTGGCGGCTTATAATACCGGTGAGATGCGAGTTTGGCGGGCGATCAAGCGCGAGGGAACGCGGGACTATTGGAAATTGTGCTCGTTGCCTTCTCAGACTCGTAATTACGTGCCGTCATTCATGGCGGCTACGATCATTGCGAAAAATCCGGAAAAATATGGTTTTAAAACACCGACTGAACCAACCTGGAAATGGGATGAAATCACTGTCGATCGCTGTTACGAATTTGAAGATATCGCCCGTGCCGCCAAAATTACTTCTGAAACCCTGCGTTCCTATAATCCGGAGTTGCGCCGCTGGATGACACCTTCGAATGACAATCAATATACTTTACGTCTCCCGATAGGAACATCTGAAGGTTTAAGTGAAAGATTGGCGGCTTTGCCGGAAGCCAAAGATGTCGAACCCGAAATGATTTACCATAAAGTCCGTCGCGGCGAGAACCTGAGTTCGATTGCCCATCGTTACGGTACTTCAGTTTCAGCCTTGGTAGCCGCCAACCATCTGCGTAATAGAAATAATCTCCGAGTGGGCCAGAGACTATTGGTTCCAACCAGTAAATATTATTCCACACCTGAGAAAATCACCGCGGAGACCAATCTAATTATCCACGTCGTAAAAAGCGGAGAAACTTTAAGTGAAATCGCCGAGTCCTATCATACCAGTCTCAGTAAAATTCGTTCTCTAAACAACATTTATCAAGATAACATCAAAGTAGGTATGAAATTGAAAATTCCCACCAATCTTACCTCTCAGAAAACTCCTTCTGACACTCCAAAAGGCAGCGAAAAGGTTGTACATATCGTGAAAAGGGGGGAGACCCTGACATCCATAGCCAACCGTTACCATGTCAGCCTGGTGAAAGTCAAATCCTGGAATGATCTGGATGGCCGGAAACCGATCTATCCGGGTCAGCGGATAATTATTTACAAATCCATTCAGGGATAAAATACAATGCACCATAGTTCATCCCGGTGATTGAGCCCTTTCAGATTAGTGCCATAATATCCAAAGTGATGAAAAAAGACTTGTTAAAATTCGTCGACAGACGTATTTTTACCAGTCAGAGTGATTGAATATCACCCTTTTATTGTTTGAAAAGTTGATTGATCAGAACGAACCGGTACCGAGTTATCCGAATTGAATCGTTCAAGTATGTTTGAAAAAAAAGATAATCTTTTCCGACCTCAGAGCGGGAATGAGGAGATCAAGACATGACAAAAGCTGACACAGTTGACATTGTTGCCCAAAGGATCGGTCTGACGAAAGTCGATACGGAAGCCGTCGTAGATTGCTTTATTGATACCATTAAAGATGCCTTACAACGCGGTGAAAGGATTGATTTTCGAGGATTTGGAAGTTTCAGCCTGAAGGTCAGAAAACCTAAAAAAGCCCGCAATCCCGGTACAAATGAAGAAATCGTACTGCCATCCCGGATCGTACCGATTTTTAAACCATCCAAATTACTGAAAGAGAGCATCAGCCTCGAATACAACCAAAAATAAAACCGATTATACAGTTAAAGGAGTAGTTGGTTATGCCCTGTGGGAAAAAACGCAAAAAAAGAAAAATTGCTACGCACAAACGGAAAAAACGTCTCAGAAGAGATCGTCACAAAAAGAAAATACGGTAGTTAATTTGTAAAAAAAGGAGAGTGGTGAAGACAATCATGTCCTCGCCACTCTTTTTTTATGGCGGAGCGCATTTATACTGTTTCGGAAATTTCGCGTGATATCAAACGCATAATCGAGCAATTTATCGCGCCGGTCTGGATCGAAGGGGAGGTTTCCAATTTCGTTATCAGCCGGATCGGCCATATCTATTTTTCGCTGAAAGACCAGAATGCCGTCTTGAATTGTACTCTATGGCGTGGCCAGGCGGCTGCAATTCCTTTCCAGATTGTGAATGGTATGCGTCTCATGGTCTTTGGTAATGTGACGACTTATGCGATGCAGTCGCAGTATCAGCTCAATATTCAGCAGGTGCGGCCTGCCGGAGTGGGAAGTTTATATCTGGCTTTCGAAGCCTTGAAGAAGCGGCTTGGAGAAGAAGGACTATTCGATCCGGGACGTAAAAGAGCGCTGCCGCAATTTCCAACCAGAATTGGTTTGATCACCAGTCAATCCGGTGCGGCTCTGCGCGATTTTCTGCAAATCAGCCGGCGGCGCAATCCGGCGGTCGGTATTCTTCTATTTCCGGCTTTAGTGCAAGGTAAAGAAGCCGCTGCAACGATAATAAAAGGCCTAAATCTATTCAATCGCCTTCGCAATGTGGATTTTATTGTCATAACCAGAGGAGGCGGATCGCTGGAAGATCTCTGGGCATTTAACGAAGAACCTTTGGTGCGCGCCGTGGCCCAATCGGCCTTGCCAGTGGTGAGCGCCGTCGGCCATGAAGTCGATTTTACATTATGTGATTTTGCAGCCGATTTACGCGCTCCGACGCCATCCGCGGCGGCGGAAATGACCGTTCCCGAAAAGACGACCATTTTGCAGTTTATTAATCATAGTAAGATCAAGTTAAACAGAACCGTTACAATCCTGTTAAATAACACGCGCACCGCGCTTGCTAATTATACCAAACGCATATTCTTGAATCGTCCGCTGGAATTATTGCGCCAGCGCAGTCAGCGGGTGGATGATCTTGAAGCGCAGATTTCCAGGGCAGTCGTCAACCGCCTGCAAGTGAGCAGAATAACACTGGACAACATGCGCAAGACTCTCGAAGTTCTGAATCCCCGGGCAATTTTGGAACGCGGGTTTTCGATTGTATATAATTTACCGGACAGGAATGTGATCAAATCGGTTTCCCAGGTTTCTACCGGATCGGAGATTTTGATTGAAGTGCGGGATGGCGTATATACCGCCGGCGCCCGGGAAATCATCAGAAAAAAATTAGTAAAAGAGGCGAAGCCATGACTAAAAAAAGTTTTTCGCTGGAGAAAAGTCTGAAACGACTCGAAGAAATCCTCCAAATCTTGGAGTCAGGAGATCACGATATTGAAGACTCCATCAGTCTTTTTGAAGAAGGATTACGCATCTCAAATGAATGTCAGAAACATCTGGCGGATCTCGAGAAGCGCGTAAAAATACTGATGGAAAAGGAAGACGGCACCGTGCAGGAATATGATTTTAATGAACCGAAAAGCGCGGACGCTCCCAGTTCACTCTTAGACCGGGAGTAGGGCGAAATGAAGATTGGTTTGCTGCTCTCTCCAAAAATCGAAACACCCGAATCAATCGTTCCCGAAATCATTGCCCTGCTAACTGAACGGGATCAGACGGTCATTGTGGCTGATAACGTCGATTGTCCGCTGGCGGTCAAACTAAACGGCCTGCAAAAATGTCCACTGACTGAATTGCCGGAGAAAGTCGATGCGCTTTTCAGCGTCGGTGGCGACGGAACATTTTTGCGCGCTTCCCGTCTTATGGCAAAAAGTCGCAAACCGGTGCTGGGCATTCATCTCGGCGGGCTTGGTTTTCTTGCGGACGTTTCGGTAGAAAATTACCGCGAGCGTTTGATTGACTTCCTGAACGGCAAGTACATGATCGAAGAACGGCAGGGCTTAATGGCACGGACTTTCTTCATGGATAATGTTCAGGAGAATTTCGCCTTTAATGATTTGGTGATTGACAAGGGACGCGTCTCGACCATGATAAAAATCCGGACCTATGTCAACGATGAATATTTGAATACCTATCGGGCCGATGGACTGATCATCGCCACGCCGACCGGTTCAACCGCATATTCACTGTCGGCCGGCGGGCCGGTAATTTCACCGGAACTGAATGTAACGGTGGTCTGTCCGATTTGTCCGCACAGCCTGTCTGTCCGGCCGGTGGTAATTTCGGCTGACCAGGTGGTTCGCATCGATTGTACGGCATTAAGCAGTGACGTTTCGTTGGTTATTGACGGTCATGAACGGATCGCCTTGGGTGCGGCTGAGAAGGTCGAGATACATAAAGCCGAATTTCCTTTGCGGATCGTGCGTTTCAGCGGTGATTCGTTCTATCATACTCTCCGGACGAAATTGAATTGGGGACGGGACGTCAGAGGGAACTGATAATTAATTTCAAATTGTAGATTTAGGATTTAAAATTGTAGGTAAAAAGAATGGATACAAATCCACTAAATGTAAATAAAATTAAGCCTAAAAAAATTGCCCTGGTTGCTCATGATAATAAGAAAAAAGATTTATTGGAGTGGGTGAAATTTAACGAAGGCACTCTCAGACAACATAAACTGTACGCGACCGGCACGACCGGCAAACTGCTCGAAAAGGAGCTGCATTCTAAAGTCAATAAACTCCAGAGCGGGCCGCTGGGTGGCGATCTGGAACTCGGTGCCTATATCGCGCAGCGTAAAATCGATCTGCTGATCTTTTTCTGGGATCCGTTGGAAGCTCAGCCACATGATCCGGATATAAAAGCGCTCTTAAGAATTGCGGCAGTCTGGAATATTCCGGTTGCCTGTAACCGGTCGACAGCGGATTATATCATTTCATCGCCACTGATGACTTCGGTCTACGAGCCGATTTTACCGGACTATACCAGCTATCTGAACCGGCTGAACAAATGAGTATTATTCTGTCCGAGGTTCTCTGACAAAAAGCATCATCATTCCGGCTAGGATGGTCAAACCGAGTGACAAGTAAAACGGCGCCCGGAAGCTGATTATATCCCAGAGCAATCCGGCAACCATTGAAGCCGGGAAAGCGCATAAGCCGATCAGCATCTGGTAGGCGCCCAGACTACTGGCCCTATATTTAATTGGTGCCAGTTCGGACACGATTGCACTCTGGACCGGCTCGATAGCACCTTTATGTAAACCGTATAGAATAAACATCAGGAATATCATCAAACGGGTATCGAAGAATAATACCACCAGGCACACCAGTCCCCACAGGAAAAAAGATATCTGCATGACAGTTTTGCGACCGATCTTATCCGCCAGGCGGCCGAATGGATAAGCCGTCAATGAAGCAGCGATAGTGTAAACAAGGTATAAAACCGGGACAAAGGCAATCTGAAATCCAGATTGTTTGGCATGTATTAAAAGAAACGAATAGGTGAAATTTCCGATGGCAAAAATCCCGCTCAGAATCATGAACAGCACAAAATTCCGGTCCATATCGCGGAAGGACATTCCTTTATAAATAACTTTGTCACTCTGTTTGGTTTCCTTGACTTTCAGAAAAATCAGGAGCGCGGACAGGAAAGAGGGAATGGCCGCCAGCATAAACAGATTTCGATAGCCGATCAGTTTAAAGAATGCCAGACAGATTAAAATGCCAACGACCGCGCCCATGTGATCGGCCATGCGCATCAGCCCGAAGTTTTTCCCGCGGGTTTGTTGGATGGAAATATCTGCCACGATCGCATCACGCGGCGCGCCTCTGATTTTTCCAGCCCGGTCGAGAATGCGAAACGGTATCAAATGTTGCCAGACGGTGGAAATTGCATAACCGATACGCGATGCCGCTCCCATTAAATAACCGCTCCAGATAAAGCCTTTGCGTTTGCGGATTTTATCGGACCAGTAACCGGAGAGGGCCTTGGCAACCGAAACGACAGCTTCGCCCAAGCCGTCCACGAAACCCAGCACCGCCATGTTGGCTTTCAGGATCTCAGTGACGAAAAGCGGCCAGATCGGATAAATAATATCCGAGCCCATATCGTTCAGGAACGAAGCCCAGGCAAAAATACGTATGGTTTTCCGGGTTTCTTTCGTGGCAGGATTTTGTCCGGTTCCCATCATGTTTCTCCAAAACGAACAATTTGAAATTAATCAGGATTGACTGCTTTGGCAACTCTTTTTAAAAAAAGTGTAACCGTATTGCAAAATATTAGAAAAAATTTGTTAAAATATGGCTGTATTTGAACCGGTTTAATAATGATATTGAGTTAATGTTTTGTTCCAATTATGGCGATTAAACAGAAAATAAAGGCAATCGTTTTTGAATACTGCGGTCTGGCAGTTGGTTCTGTCGTGATGGCACTTAGTCTGGTGTTTTTTCTAATACCGGCGAAAATCGCTCCGGGCGGAGTCAGCGGTTTGGCAATCGTGCTGCACTATCTTTTCAATCTTCCGGTTGGCATGGTGATGCTGGTTTTCAACATTCCGCTGTTCATACTGGGAGTGAAATTACTGGGCAAGCAATTTGGACCGCGCACGTTTTTCTCGTTTGTATTGGTATCCGTCGTAACGGATATATTTGATAAAATCATGCACGTACAGGCCGCGACCACTGATCCTTTGCTGGCATCAATTTTTGGTGGTGTGGTGCTCGGAATCGGTCTGGGAATTGTATTCCGTTTTAAAGGCACTACCGGTGGCTCGGATATTGTCGGGCAGATTATCAATAAATACAGTAATGTTTCAGTTGGAACCGGCATTTTGATTGTGGATTTTTTCGTCATTAGTTTTGCCGGGCTGGCTTTTCACAACGTCAATCTGGCGCTATACGGTTTTATCAGTTTATATTTTTCCAGTAAAGTTCTGGACTTGATTCTGGACGGCATCGATTACGCGCGTTCGTTTTATATCATCAGCGATAAGCAGGATGAAATCATCGATCTGATTACCAGCGAAATGGGGCGGGGCGGCACGGAACTGTCCGGTCAGGGATTGTATACGCGCAAAGAACGTAATGTGCTCTATACGGTCGTTACGCGTAAGGAAGTTTCCACGCTGCGTCAGGAAATTCTGAAAATTGATCCGAAAGCCTTTGTGATTATTGCGAACGTGCATGAAGTACTTGGCGAAGGCTTTCGCAAACGTAATTAACGAGGTTATTATTTCCGAAGAAGTACAAGTCAAAGTCGCGGAACTTGAGGCGTTTGTCAGAAAAGTATTAATTGCGCAGGGTTTGAGTGCGGAAGACGCCTGCATCACGGCCGATGTGCTAATCCTGGCCGACCGGCGCGGCATCGGTTCACATGGTGTCGCGCGTCTGAAGCGTTACGTCGATGGAATAAAAAACGGTGTAATCCGTACCTGTCCGAATGTTAAAACGGTGCATGAAACCCCGGTTTCTTTGGTAATTGATGGCGACGGCGGAATGGGGCAGCCACTGACCTATCGGACGATGCAGCGATGCCTGGAAAAAGCCCGCACAAATTTCATGTGCTTTGCGTCGATCCGGAACTCTAATCATTACGGTATCGCCGGCTATTACGTTCTGATGGCTTTGGCGGAAGGCATGATTGGTGTTTCGCTGACAAACACGACGCCCTTAACCGTGCCGACTTTCGGGCGCAACGTGACTATCGGGACTAATCCGATCGCGATTGGTTTTCCCGGAAAAGATGAAAGGCCGTTTTTGCTCGACATGGCGACCTCGACCGTCCCGCGCGGCAAACTTGAAGTTTATGCTCGCAAGGAAAAACCGATTCCAGATTGCTGGGCTTGTGACGCCTCCGGTCAGCCTTCGACAAATGCGGCTGCCTTGCTCGATGATATGATTAATCGGCGGGGCGGCGGATTGTTGCCTTTGGGCGGCGGTGACGAACTGACCGGCGGGCATAAAGGCTACGGCTTGAGTGCTATGGTTGATATTTTGTGCGGAGTGCTCTCGGGCGGAATGGTCGGGCCGGAAGTGGCTCGCAGGAAAAATGCACCGGCCGGGGTGGCCCATTTTATCGGGGTAATCAATCCGGCTGCTTTTTTAGGGGCCGAAGCAATCGGAGAAGGACTGGATGCCTATATCCGAACTTTACGGAATGCCGATAAAGCCGCCGGTCAGGAGCGAATTTTTGTGGCCGGTGAGAAGGAATACGAATTCGCAGAGAAATATCGGGAGTTCGTTCCGCTGCAGAAGAAAGTTTTTGATATTTTAAACAATCTGGGGAATGAAATAGGATTGTCTATTACGGAAAATAAAAAGGAAAGGATTGAGTGTGAGTAACCAGAATATCGATATTGAATATGTCGGCTTAGCCGCTAATACTCTGCGGTTGCTGGTAGTCGATGGTGTGCAAAAAGCCAATTCCGGACATCCCGGAATGCCGATGGGGATGGCAGATGTGGCCTTGATGTTATGGAGTAAATACCTGAAACATAACCCAGCCGACCCGCAATGGGCTAATCGTGACCGGTTTATCCTGTCGGCCGGACATGGCTCGATGTTGTTGTACGCGCTGTTGCATTTAAGCGGTTACGCCGTTACCATCGAGGATTTAGCCCAGTTTCGTCAATGGGGCTCGAAGACCCCCGGCCACCCGGAACATGGCTGTCTGCCCGGAGTCGAGACGACTACCGGTCCGCTCGGACAAGGTTTTGCCACCGGTGTCGGCATGGCCATTGCCGCCAAAATGACGGCTGCCCGGTTTAATACGGCCGACCAGTCGATTTTCGGCACGCACCGGATTTACGGAATTGTCAGTGATGGCGATTTGATGGAAGGTCTGTCGCACGAAGCTGCTTCCTTAGCCGGGCATTTGAAACTCGGCAATATAATTTATTTTTACGATGACAATCATATCACTATCGAAGGTGTGACCGACCTGGCATTTACCGAATCGGTGGCGAAGCGCTTCGAGGCCTATAATTGGTCGGTAACTAAAATTGACGGGCATGATTACTTCGAAATTGCCGATGCGATTGAAGAGGCACTGACCGATACGGAACGTCCGAAGCTGATAATCACGCATACGCATATCGGTTGTGGCAGTCCGAACAAACACGATACTTCCGAATGTCATGGAGCGCCGCTCGGAGTCGAGGAGGTAAAGGCCACTAAACGTAATCTGGGCTTTGACGAAGAAAAGAATTTCTATGTCCCGGAAGAGGTATATCAGCTTTTTAACGAACGGCGAAAGAAACTCCAAGAGCAGTATGACTCTTGGCAGACGGAATTGAACAAATGGCGGATCGCGAATCCCGAACTGGCCAAACAATACGACGAAACCCAGAATCAGGTTTTAACCGCTGTTCAGGAAGAAGAAATCATCAAAGCAGTTCCGGCTGATGCGATGGCGACGCGGGCGCTTTCCGGTAAGATAATGCAGAAAATGGCGGAACTGTTGGCGAGTTTCTGTGGCGGCTCGGCCGATTTGGCGCCGTCAACCAGCACTTATCTGAAGGGTTTGGGCGATATCGCGCCCGACGAATTTGCCGGGCGTAATTTTCATTTTGGCATCCGGGAACACGCCATGGGCGCCATCCTGAACGGCATGGCGCTTTACGGCGGTTATATCCCGTTCGGAGCAACCTTTTTAGTCTTTTCGGATTATATGCGGCCGGCCATCCGATTGGCGGCGATGATGAAACTACGCGTCATATATGTGTTTACTCATGACAGCATATTTGTTGGTGAAGACGGCCCGACTCACCAGCCGGTCGAACAAATGAGCGCTTTACGGATCATCCCCAATCTGATCGTGATTCGTCCCGCCGACGGGCTGGAAGTGGCCCAGGCCTGGATTGATGCAGTCAATAATCTGAATGGTCCGACGGCTTTAATCCTGACCCGCCAGAAAGTCCCGGTATTGAATCGCGGTGAGAATTTTAACCGGCGTCTGATTAGTCGCGGTGGTTATGTAATTGCGAAAGAACAAGGGCGCGGCCCGGATTTGGTTCTGGTAGCCACCGGCTCGGAAGTCGGTCCGTCGATAGAAGCCCAGAAGATGCTGCAGGCCGAAGGACGTTCAGTACGGGTGGTTTCCATGCCGTCAATTGAAAAATTCAATCAGCAGGATGCCGCCTATCAGGAAGCGGTGATTCCAAACGGGCTGGTGCCGGTGGTGGTTATTGAAGCCGGGCGGAGCAGTGGCTGGGGCGACCTGGTGCGTAATCCGCTACATGTTATCGGCATCGACCGTTTTGGCGCCTCCGGTCCGGAAAAAATTTTGGCAGATAAGTTCGGATTCACAGCTCAAAAGATTGTTGAACGCATTAAAAATTGGAAAATTTGAAGCTAAAAATACAAGTCATTTAATCCGGAAAAAATACGTTAAAAGTCCTTTTGCCGGTTAAAATATTTAAAAATAATCGAAAATATTCGATTTCACATATTGATTGAAATCCAAAAATGTAGTATTTTTGCGGGCTTTTAAATTTATTACGAAGGTTCGTGGAGCATGTCGAAAAAAGACAGAAAGGTTGGCAGTGATTCCAACCGCGCATTGAGTAAATATCTGGAAGAAATCGGGAAGTTTGAACCTTTGACTCCCAATGAAGAGATCGATCTGGCTCAGCGTTTACGTAGCGGAGATCGGGATGCGCTCAAGAAGCTGACTGAATCAAATCTGCGCTTTGTAGTCAGCGTAGCCAAAGATTATCAGGGACAGGGATTGCCTCTGACCGATCTGATCAACGAAGGTAATCTCGGACTGATCAAAGCCGCCGAACGTTTCGATGAAACCCGCGGTTTCAAATTTATTTCCTACGCCGTATGGTGGATCCGGCAGTCGATCCTGCAGGCCTTAGCCGAACATTCCCGAATCGTACGCCTACCGCTCAACCGCGTCGGCACGATCAGTAAAATTACCAAAGAGGCCGAAATTCTCGAGCAACAGTACGAGCGCGCGCCTTTGCAGGACGAAATCGCCTCCGGCCTGGAAATGGAATCCGAGGAAGTTTCGGACGCGATCCGCATTTCCCGGAAACATCAGTCCCTGAACGATCCGTTCCGCGACGGTGAATCCAATGCCCTGATCGACGTCATTGAAGACGACATGCAACTGCCGCCCGATCATCCGCTGATGGATGAATCGCTTAAGCAGGAAATCCGCGCCGCCCTGAATACTTTAAAAAAGCGCGAACGTGATGTCATTAAAATGTATTTTGGAATAGATCGTGAATATGCTCTGACCCTAAATGAAATCGGGGAAGAATTCAATCTGACGCGCGAACGGGTTCGTCAGATTAAGGAAAATGCTATTCGTCGTTTAAGTCATAAATCCCGTAGTAAGAACCTCAAGTCTTACTTAGGTTAACCAGTAGGAAGGATACTGATTGCATGGTTGAAGTTACCTTGTATGACAATGAACCGCTGGAAAGAGCCTTAAGACGCTTCAAGAAAAAATTCGAGAAAGCCGGCATTCTCAACGACGTCAAGAAACGGACGTATTACGAGAAACCGAGCATCGAAAAAAGAATGCGCAAGGCCAAAGCGATCAAACGTCTTCATCGTACCAATACCCAGAGATCGGTCGTAATGTAAGACCGGGCGGGTATCGCTACAAAAATTTATTTCTATAATATCCTCGTGGTGTTTCTATAAACGTTTAATATTTATGCTGGTTGAATGATACAGGTCAATCAACTTGGAATGGCTTTTGGTGTTCACACTCTATTCGAGGATGTCACTATTCAATTCAGTCCGGGACGGCGCTATGGCATCGTCGGCGCCAATGGTTCCGGAAAAACCACTCTGCTGAAATTACTGACCGGGGAACTGCATCCGACCAGCGGCGAAATCAATATGCCGTCGCAGTTCAAATTGGGCGTTCTGAAACAAAATCACTTCGAGTTTGAAAATAATCGCATTCTTGACGTGGTTCTGATGGGGCGGAAAAAGCTCTATGAGGCTTTACTCGAAAAGCAACGCCTGCATCAGAGACACGAGTTAAATTCACAGGAAGGTCAACGCTTAGCCGAGTTGGAAATCTGGCTCAACGATCAGGGCGGCAACCAGGCCGGCGCCGACGCCGCCGCAATTCTGAACGGTCTAGGACTCGATTCTGGACAACTCGAGAAACCAATGGCGACGCTTTCAGGCGGTTACAAACTGCGCGTCATGCTGGCGCAATGTCTGTTCAGCCAACCGGATGCTCTGCTGTTTGACGAGCCGAATAATCATTTAGATCTGTATTCGATCGCCTGGCTGGCCGAATACCTGATCAGTTACCCGGGCATTGCGGTTGTTGTTTCGCATGATCATCATTTTATGAATCGGATTGCTACCCATATTCTGGATATTGATTACGAAACTGTGACGGTTTACAAGGGCAATTATGAATATTTTCTGAAACAAAAGGAACAAACCCGTCTGCGCAAGGAAACGGAGATCGCCCGCCAGGAGAAGAAACAGGCCGAATTGCAGGCTTTTTACGAGCATTTCCGCGCCAAAGCCACCAAAGCCCGACAGGCCATCAGCCGCAAGAAACAACTCGATCATATGGAAGAGATCGTCATTAAACGTTCCTCGCGCCAGTGGCCGAAATTTGCTTTCCAGCAGAAAAGACCCAGCGGAATAATTGCTCTCAGCGTGTCCGATTTATGGAAAAGTTACGGCGAACACCCCGTTCTACGCGGAATAAATTTCGAAATCGAACGCGGTCAACGTCTGGCAGTCATCGGGCCAAACGGTATCGGTAAATCAACTCTGATTAAAGTCCTGGCCGGTGAGCTGAAAGCGGAGCAGGGCGAAGTAAAATGGGGTTATGAAACCGCCACGGGCTATTTTCCGCAGAATCATGCTGAAGCCGTCGCGCAAACTTCGACTCCCTACGACTGGCTTTATAGTTATGCGCCGTCGGAACTGGTCGGGACGATCCGCGGACTTTTGGGGCGGATGCTATTTAGCGGAGATGACGTGCATAAACGCAATGCGGCTTTGAGTGGCGGCGAAACGGCGCGCCTGATTTTCGCTCGTTTGATGCTTGAAAAACCAAACGTCATGCTGTTGGATGAACCGACTAATCACCTCGACCTCGAAGCCATAGAAACACTATCGGATGCTTTAATAACCTATCCCGGGACGGTGATCTTTGTCAGCCACGACCGCTATTTTGTAGAAAAAGTCGGCACGATGGTGCTGGAATTAAGGCCGGACGGCTACACATTTTTTGAAGGAAATTACGCTGATTTCATCTATCGTAAAGGTACCGATCACCTGGAACAGCCGGTTAGTTTGTCCAAAATGTTGCGGAATAAACCACCCAAATCCACCGATGCCGAGCCGAAAAAAGAAAAGCTCAACGGCGATGTGCATAACCGTCGTCAATGGTCGAAAGAATTAGCCCGGCTGGAAAGTAAAATCGCCCAGCGCGAAACGAAAATTACCGCGATCGAGAAACGGATTGAAAAAATCGATGCCATCTTCGCCGGAACGGAAATCTACGTGCCCGAACGCCAGGCCGAATTTCAGAAACTTTACGCCGAGCAACAGGATTTAAAATTCCAGATTTCGGATGAATTAACGGCCTGGGAAGCAGAACAAAACCACGCTACCGAACTGCGCGGTCAAATTAATGAGTTTGACTCTCAGTCGAATTCAGTTGTCTAAAACAATCAAACCGAAACGTAAGTATCTAATTGATCCGCGATCTGTTTGATCATTTCCGTGCGCGTGCGGTGCGGCAGAAAGGCGCTTTTCAATCCGTGAATGATGATTTCCTTGAAGTCGCGGATGCTAAAATTATAATATTTATGGGCCAGCATGTATTCATTGGTTAGAGTCGTGTCGGAAACTAAGCGGTTATCGGTATTGAGTGTGACGCGCAGGCCGTATGAAAAGTAGAATTTGAAAGGATGCGATTCATAGTTTTTTACACTGCCAGTTTGAACATTACTGGTGAGGCACATTTCCAGGGCGATGCGATGATCGTTGATGTAATTGAGCAGATCACCGTCTTCTTTTAAACGGACGCCGTGACCGATGCGATGCGCTCCGCAGTAATGGACGGCCTGGTGGATGGATTCCGGACCGTAACTTTCCCCGGCGTGCAGAGTCGTATTGATGTTATTTTGCAGAATGAGGTTAAAGGCCTCGCGGTGATCCTTGGCTGGGAAGTTTTCCTCCACGCCTGCCAGGTCGAAGCCGACCACGCCGCGGTTCTTGAAAGCCACCGCCAGTTCCGCCAGCTGATAGGAAACTTCCGGCGAAATGCTGCGGATGCCGCAGATGATGATGCCGGTTTTTATTCTGAAATCCTGCTCGGCCTGTCTCAGTCCTTTCAGTACGGCATCCACCGATTCCATGGTGGTCATGCCGCGATTCGTGTGCAGGATCGGCGAATAGCGAACTTCGAGATAAATGACATTTTCCCGGGCGCAGTCTTCGGCCAGTTCATAGGCCGTTCTCGTCAGAGATTCCGGCGTTTGCAGGACCGACAGAGTTATATCGAAAATCTTCAGGTAATTTGGCAGACTGCCAACCTGTTCGGTGGCGCATACCATTTTCTTGAGAGTGTCCTGGTCGGTAGTCGGCAGATTGACTTTATCTTTTTCGGCCAGGTCCAGCATCGTCTCCAAACGCAGGGAACCGTCCAGATGGCAGTGCAGTTCGGGTTTGGGCAGTTCGCGGATGAAATCCTCGGTGATTTTGATATTGTTTGACATAGTTAATACTCGATTAAATGGGCTTTTTTCATCATTACTAAGAATTTGCCAACTCTTTCCGCGACCGGCTGAATCCGTTCGCCGAATTGGTTTTCCAGTTCTTCGCAAATTTCACCGGCGTTTTTGTGCCCGTCGATCTTTGACCAGCAGACCGCGCCGATTTCGTCTAATTTGAGTTTGAAATAATTAGGCTTGCGATCGCGTAAAAATAGTTTAGCAAAGAACGAATTGCGGAATTTCGGTCTCAGCAGGATAGTCTGACCGTCACTGTTCGTTTCTGATTTAACCAAAGGGCGAGGAACGATCTCGTATAAGTTCATCACCTCGCCCTTTTTGTTTTTCATCAATTAAATTCCAATCTCAATTACATTACTGCTGACGGCGGAGCCGGTTCGTCTACTTTACCGGCATTTTTCAAGGGAACGCGGACTAATAACCAGCCGATCAGGCCGAAGATCAGCAGGCTGACTTCGAAGCGGAAGGGCAGGAAGCCAAAGATGTTCGGCAGCCATTGATCGTAACCGATTTTCATAATGGCCAGCAGCGCAACCAGCAAGCCGACTAAGGCTTCCCCGGCGATCAATCCGGCGGCTAAGAGTACGCCGGTATTTTCAACGCGGGCTTTCTGGGCGTCGTTGCATTTACGTTTAGCGACATAACGGTCGAGAATGCCTTTGATCAATCCACCGACGAAAATAGCAAAAGTCGTGTCCAGGCTCAGGTACATGCCGACGCAGACCAGCATGGGGCTTTTAACCTGCATCAGAATGAAAGCGAAACCCATCAGCAGACCGACAACGATCAACGGCCAGGCCATTTCACCACGCACGATGCCCTGCGAGAGCATGGCCATCAGACTGGCTTGCGGCGCGGCTAAATTAGAGCCGCCCAGACCGGTGCCGCCCATGTTGATATCGCCCTGGTGCAGGATGATCAACGGCACAAACATTACCAGCGAGGCCAAAGCCACGCCGATCAGGTCGCCGACCTGCATTTTCCAGGGTGTACCGCCGAGAATATGGCCGACTTTCAGGTCCTGCAACATCTCACCGGCGACCGCGGCAGCGACGCAAACCACTCCGGCGACGCCCAGAACAGCGGCGACTCCGGGAGTGCCTTTCATTCCGAGTGCAACCATCAACAGAGCAGCGACTAACAACGTCGAAAGTGTTAAACCGCTGATCGGATTATTGCTGGAGCCGATGATGCCGACTAAATAACCGGAAACCGCCGCGAAGAAAAATCCGGCGATTATCATGACGATCGTGGCGACTAAAGCCGCGACGATGTTTTTGGCAAAGAACAAATAAATGAAGAACGTTGCAATAGCCGCAATTGCGATACCGGCCATGATGGTCGTGAATTTCAAATCCTGTTCGGTGCGTTCGTTGACTTTTTCACCTTTAGCGGCTTTTTTAACATCGCTGATGCTGCGGCTGAGTCCGCCGATTAGGCTCTTGCGCATTTTAAAAAGGGTGAAGCAGGCGCTCATCAACATTCCGCCGACGGCGATCGGCCGGACGAGATTACGCCAGACCTGCGCTGACAGCGCCATCCAGGTATCGGTCGTGGCGGTTGCCGCGTCCGGGATGAGCGAAGGCCCGATAAAATAGGTCAGGATCGGTACGAAAAGTCCCCAGGCCAGCAGACCGCCGCTGAAGTTCAGCGAAGCTAATTTCGGGCCGATGATGTAACCGACGCCGATATAGGCCGGGCTGACGCGCGGAGCCGTCAGAACCATTCCGCTCTGAGCGGTGGCCGATCCGCTTCCGCCTAATTTGATAATTGACTTGGCGAAGGAAACGAACCAGTCCTTAACGTCTAAGAACATTTTCAGCGAAATCAGGGTCTGAATTCCGGCTCCGATACCCATCGATCCGAACAGGAACTTGGCACCAGTGCCGCCTTTCTGACCGGCTTTGTGAATTTCGGCGGCCGCCACCGATTCCGGGAAAGGCAGGTCGACGTCTTCAACCATTACGCGGCGCAGGAGGGCGACGAATAATACACCGAGAATACCGCCGACCAGCATAATGGAACTGGCGATCAGGTAATTCGGTAGAGTGGCGAAATCCGTCCAGATTCCGGCAATGAAAAAGGCCGGGATCGTAAAAATCGCGCCGGCGGCGACCGATTCACCGATCGATCCGACGGTACGAGCGAAATTTTCTTCCAGGATTGTGCCTTTCATCAGACGCAGAACCGCCATGCCGATGACGGCTGCCGGGTAAGTCGCGGCGATCGTCATACCGGCTTTCAAGCCCAGATAAGCGTTCGCGGCGCCCAGAACCACCGCCATCACCAAACCGATGATTAAAGCCCGGACGGTGAATTCTTTCATATCCGAATTTGCCGGTACAAACGGTAAAAACTTATGCTCAGTCAATTGTACCTCCTGTGTTTAATATTACGTTTCTTCATATCAGAAAAATTTGAACAAAAGTAAATAAAGCCACAGTAATAATCAAGGAAAGAATTGTCAGAGGATAGTCATTCAATAGTCATCTGCCGCTGGCGCGGCGTCATTTATGGCCATTCAATAGTCATTCAACGGCTGAGCGTAGCGAAGTCCGGCATTTGACGGATCATTCGATTGTCATTCAATTGCTGAGCGGAGCGAAGTCCGGTCGTAAACCAGGCTTTGACTGGCTCTTGACGGAATGAGCAAAGCGAAGCCCCGACTTGTCGGGATCATTCAATGGTCATTCATTGTAAGTGACGAGCGGCTGGTAAAAGGAGAATTCGTAAGGCGTAAGTCGTAAAGCGTGATGACAAACTGCAAACTCGTAACCCGAAACTCGTTGGGCGCAGTGAAATTCGGTCGGAGAGCCAGAGTCCAACGGATCGAAGAACAGGTCATGGCTATTGCCTGACAATCAAACGATGGCCATATAGAAAGAGACAAGTTTTCAACGCTATCAAACTGGATTCCGGTTGTTCAGTGCGGAAACCAATTTAGTCCCCAATGTTCATCGGGGTCGAGTCGCGGGCTTCTCTACGAGAGAAATTGGTTTTAATGCCGCAGCTTAATAAACCTCCCGGAGGGCAGAAACCCCCGGGAGGATTTATCAACCACTTATTTTATGAAAAGCACTTTTTGGGTGGCATTATACTTAGCGGAATTCAACCGGACGAGATACATTCCGGTTCCGACCGGCTGGCCGGAATGATTCGTGCCATTCCAGACAATGGAATAGGTTCCGGCGGCATAATGCGTTTTCGCCGACTTCCAGACTTCACGTCCCATCAGGTCGTAAACGAGGATTTCGACTTTAGATTCTTCAGGCAGGCCAAAGGTTATACTGGTTGACATATTGAACGGATTCGGTTGCGCGGGATTTAAACTGAATTCCGATGGCAGGACCGCGACCGGTGCGGCCTCCGGTTCCGCAGTCGGGATAGTGTGACGTTTGGATATTATTCCGGTCACATCTTCGCCGCAATCACTGCGCGCCATCAGGGTATGATCGTCATCCGGATATTTGGTTTTGAGGACCGACAGATACTCTCCGGCGGTGACAGAGTCGCCCAAGTCCTTCTGATACAGATTGAACAGGTCGAAGAGAGCTGTACATTCGCGCACTGAATCCGGACTTTCGGATAATATTTCCTGTGATATTTCCACGGCTTTATCGGTATCGCCAGCCTGGCGGTATAACAGCACCTGGCGTCCTTTTATGGCGGAAGCCAGGTCTTTATCATCCGTCTGATCGAGCAGTTCATCCAGCAAGGCCAGACGATCCAATTTTTCGTACTTTCGCCCAGCCCACATGACCATGCTCAGGGCTTTTGAGGCATAAACAGTTCCCGGATAATCAACTATAATTGACTTGAAAATTGGCACCGCTTCGGCATATTGCTTTTCAAAAAACAGGTTCATTCCGATTGTAAGCAGCGAATCGGCAACTGACAATTCGGGATTTGTCCCTGCGTCCGTACCGGCCAAAAATGCGGATTTTGCCAGACTGCTGCCGCCGCCCGGATCGGATTGTAATGCATAGGCAGTGCTGACATCTCCATAGCAGGTTGGAGCCGGATATTGACCCCACCAGCAATAATCGGCGTCAATTGAAGATGTCCCGTCAAGAGCCGTCGCCGGTGAATAGATGGGGCCGATTATTGTATTGTATCCGCCATAGTAAAGTCCGGCCCCGGCGTAACCCAACATGACATTGGAATATCCCTGCGCCCAAATCACTCCGTCAGCATCCTCGCTGTTAGTCAGGACATTATATCCAAAATCAGGAATTACTCCTCCAAACCACGGATCACTTCCATTTGAGGCATAAACCGTTAGTAAAGATGCATCTGGGGCAATCGTATTATTAAAAAGTTCAGGAGAAGAGGCATACATGTATAGTACTTCACTGGCGGACGCATTTACAAAATAATTATTGTACATGTATGCATCACACGCATTGAAATAGACCCGTGTCCCTGAAACCTGATTGGTTGACAGATTGGGGGAACCGTTATAGACATTGATACCACAATTACCTCCTGAGATAAAATTGTTGGTAATATCCGGGCTGGCACCAGTGCAATAGATTCCATTTGAGCAGCTGGATATATTGCAATGGTCTACATCAGGGTTTGAACTGTTAAGATAGACGCCATATGACCCATAGTAAATATTGGCGTATGACAGCGTACCACTACTCCCGCTTTGATAGCGAATCCCGCCCCATGTGCCGGACGAACCGCTTCGGGTAAATGTTGCCCGGCTGGCGGAAGTGCCCGAAGCATTGAGAGTACCGCTGACAGACAGATAATACCCGCTTCCGAAAGACAGAGTCGACCCGGCTTTGGCTGTAAGGGTTTTTCCGGACGCAACAGTCAGATTACCTGACATCGTATGCGAACCGCCATATTCAACGGTCTGGCCGCTGGACGCCGCTGAGAGAGCGGAGGAAATGGAAGGATACAATCCTAACAAGGTGCTGCCGCTTTTACGCCTAACATCCGGGCTGATAGTTACACCACTGGCGACCGTGATCGTACCCCCGGAAGAGACAATCGAATAAGATCCGAGCGTAAGAGTCGCCCCCGATTTTACTGATAATGAAATTACGGATGGAATAGAATAATTGGCAGTCAGGGTGTGCGGACCGTAGATTTCGATAGTTTGTCCACTGGATGCCGCGGCCGCGGCGGATGCAATTGTCGGGCAAAGCCGATTGATTGTGCTCCCGGTTACTAAGCGAACGTGTGTGAATGATTAATCTTCTGGCGAAACATTTTTCAAATAATCATTAATGCGATCAA
>CAZNUN010000017.1:0-55373 GCA_964576275.1 uncultured bacterium
TAATAATTCAATTTTTATTATTTGTTCCAGCAACACAAACTGACTATTATACCCATTCTGAAGGAAGGGTGTCTTTCTCTGACTGAAGCCCCGCCAAAGGCGGGATTAGTCCCGCTAATGCGGGAAATCGCTCAGGTCTTATAGTAACGACTAGGGCGATCCTTCGGTCGTTCCTCCCTCTGGATGACAGAGAAGGTTCAGGATGACAGAGAAGGGGAACAGGACGACAGATAAGGGATAGACTTTTGCGTTGTTTCACCGGCCGTTGGCTGGTCTTCGGCTGTCCTTCACACTGTTTGTGAAAGGATGGGAGTGTTTTAACAATGTTAAAGCGCTTTTCGAACCAACTTTGATTAGTCTATGGTCGCTAAACAAAACAGGGGCGCTGGTTGGCGCCCCCGTCATTATATTAACCAAACCGGAATTATTTCAAATATAGCATTTTCTGAACCTGGGCTTTGCCATCAACTTTCAAACGGGCGAGATACAGACCAGCCGGAGCGATAAGTCCCTGGTGGTTGCCTCCGTCCCAGATCACCGTGTGATGACCGGCGCTGAAATCGGCATTAGCCAATTCGGTAACTAATTCGCCTTTCAGGTTATAGACTGCGATCTGCACGCGCTCAACCTGATTCAGATAAAAGGGAATGACCGTGCGGCTGTTGAACGGATTAGGATAATTAGCCAGCAGTTTGAAGTCATCCGGTGTAGAAACGGCGCGATTTTCAGCGATAGCGTTCGATGAATTGTAAAAGGAGTACGAACCGGGGCAGACGCCAACGTTCAGAGTTGTGACTTCACTGCCGAGCGTATCGAGAATAACCACCTGATCCGGCGCGTTATAGTCGCTCAGTCCCATGAAGATATAGGTTCCGTTGAAAGCCATGGAATAAACGCCGGTATAATTTCCGATGGTTTTGGCGGAATTTATGGTGAGCGAATCGGTCAGGGGCGCCACGCCGCCGTTATAGGAGCGATAAACCTGGCCGTTAATCAGCGTGATGTCGTCGCAGTAATTGGTCGTGAGACCCAGGTCTTTCATGTAAACCGTATCTTCGGCCAGATCAATGCAGGAAGTGCCGGTATAAGTATTCCAAGAAGCGTCATAATAAGTGCTGAGGACAAGAAGTTTATCGCCGTTCATCAGAAGCTGATTCGGACCTGTAATCACGGTAAAGGTATCGGCGGGCGCAAATACGCCGGCGGTCGAATCTAAGGCGATGACCTTGTCGGCTGACGACCAGTCGGTGTTCATGGCGATCGAAGTATAAAGTCTGCCGTCCGCGGCAATGATATTGTCCGGCAGGCCATTAATGGCAATCGTGTCGTCAATCTGCCAGGTATTCAAATCCAGCGCCAGAATGCCCGGCAGATACCAGCAGGTGATATAGGCGTGATCGTCAATGAAGGCGATGTCGCGCGGGCCAGCATAGGTCAGGGCGATAGTTCGCTCGTAGGTCGCGCCGCCGTCCAGGCTCATGACTTCCAGGGAATTGGAGTTGTTCATCACAATGAAAAGTTTGTCCTGGTAAACTTTCAGGTTTTGGCCGACGTCGCCGAGCGGGTTGGATGAAAAATCCCAGTGCACCGGTCCGGTCAGCTGAGTCGTGCCGGTCAGTTGCCAGAGGGAAGCGTTGGTCGAGTTATAATTGCCCTCACATAAAATGTAAGTCAGGTTCTCCGCCAGCGCAGTCTGGATAACCATCAAAATGGTTAACAAGGTCAGTTTCAGTTTCATTCTTTAATCCTCACTTTTTTATTTTAGGTTATATTCGATTGTCCCGGTAAAAGCCCGTCCGGGCTCCGGGTATCCCTGCATGCTTTCGAAAGTTTCGTCGCTGAGATTGTCGCATCCGGCGACGAAAGTAAAACGTCCGATAGTCGTATCAATTTTATAAGCCAGGTTGGCATTCAGCACCACATATTCGGCCAGAGTAACATCTTCCGGCCAGCTGTACATGGCGATCCTTTCGCCGACGTATTCGATCGTGCTGTGGAAGGTAAAATGCCGAGAGGTGAAGTTCAAACCGGCAGCATAGGATTCTTCCGGCGTATAGCGCAGAGCCTTTTTGTAATTGTCCCCTGCGGTCAGATTGCGGGAGCGGGTCACAACGCCCTGCAAGAAACCGTCAATCGGCCAGCGCGGCAATGACCAGTTCAAAATTACTTTAAGGCCCCTGCGGTCGGCTTTGGAGATGTTGGATGGCTGCCAATAGGATTGCACCGGAGTCCACTGGATCAGGTTCCGGTCAGATTTATAGTATCCGTTGATGATGAGACCGGCGGATTGCCTGAATTTCAAGGCAATATCGATTTCATACTTGGTTGTCTCATCCGGTTTCAGGTTCGGGTTGCCGCCCGGTTTCCAGTACAGATCGTTGAAAGTCGGATAAGCGTAATAAAAACCGTAACTGCCGGAAATCTGTTCAAGGACGCCATTCCCGCGATAGGCCAGTTGACTGCCGCAGGTTGTCTTTGTGTATAAATCCGGCGACGATTCGATTTTCAGCCAGGGACGCAGTTCACAGGCGCGTAAGAATGTCAGCAGAGCGGCCAGCACATTTGTCCAGGTCGCGCGGGTATGATGGCCGGCCTGTTTGCTTTGCAAGCGGTCGAATTTAAGGTCGGAGGTGAAATCGAGGTCAAGGTCGAGGTTAAGGTTGAGGTTGGGTAGTTGGCGGGTGGTGTTGAAAATGACCTGCTCGGTGTAAACGACGTGCCGGCTGTCAATCGCAATCGTCGGATTGACATAACGTTCGTGGGAGTGACGATGCAAAGTCTGCAGGCAGGAATGTCCGGTTTTACCGGCCCAGCCGATTTTGAGGCCGATAAAACCCAGGGCGTCGTTGCGGTAAGCGTCGTCGCTGGGATTCCAGACCAAGCCCGCCACGCCGCGTTTCTGTTCCGAATAGAAAGCCATCAGACGGGCGAAAGCCTTTGATTTGAAGATATAGCCGGTCTGCCAGCTGCAATAATTCTGTTGAAGTTCGTTATTCTTGCGCTTGAAAGAGTCATCGCGCCAGGAGACTATGTAATCGCCGCGGTATTGATTGCGCCCGATCAGAAGATTTGAATTCCAGGAGGTTTTGCGGGTGTCGAGAGTAGCGCTCAGGCTCATTTTACCATAACTGCCGCCGGAGAAGGTCAGCCCGGTGGGGGCGATGCTCGGCGCCACATTTAACATTCCTTCAGAATTTTCGGCGCTGGAATTCCCAGCCTGTTCGGGAGAGTAACTGATGCTGGAGATAAAAGCCGGCGGCAGTTGCGAGATGTCAATCTGACCGTTTTGGGCGCTGGTCAAATCGAATCCGGCAATGATAACTTTGGTATGCGTGGAAGGGGAGCCGTCCAGACTCAGGGTGCTGATGCCGGTCGGTCCGCCATAAGATTTTAAGTATAAGCCGGGAATGGTGGTCCAGAGACGGCGATGTTCGACCGATCCGAGGTCTTCGGTGCGCTGAACCTGGCGGATATTGACGCCGGTATGTCCGGCGGCAATCGTTTGTCCGGAAACTGTGACGGAATCCAAACCGACCGGAGCGAAGGCGAGAATGATTTGCAGTGGCTGACGTGAATTTTCTAGTGTCACGGTGCAGTCGCGGTATCCGATGCGCGTAAACCGCACTGTGTCGCCGGCCTGGTAATTCGAAGGCAAGATGAATTCGCCACGCTCGTCGCCGACCGTCCAGTTATCTTTGGTCTGATTATAGATAAAGACGTAAGGGACCGGCTGATTGTTCTGATCGGATATAATGCCGCCCGCCTGCTCCAACGCCCACAAAGCGACCGGAAACAGCCAGAGAGGAATATATTTAATTAAGCGAAAAAATGACTTGCACACTTGCCTAATCCTTAATAACCCGCGTATCCAGATTGGCCGGAGAAACAGCAGGTATCCTGACTCTCGCATCAACCGTTACTCTGCGCCTTCCAGATCGAATGACCCGTGGCTTATGCAGGAACGTCCGCGATTACAGTAGCGGGGCTGTGCCCGATTTTCACGAGCTTCCCTGTGTGTTCCTCTGCTTGAAATGCTTGTTACAGCATCTCGGATCCAATGGTAAAGAACAGTGGAAAATTAATGCACAAGATTTATTAATACAAATAATATTTTATAAATGTCAGGTGATTTCCAATGCGCGACAGATACCCAGTTCCATCCCTCGTAGTTCCGCCAAATTCCGCAATCTCCCGATATACGAATACCCGGGATAATACTGACCAGCTCTCAGGTCAGCGCTCATCAAGTGACCATGATCAACGCGCATCGGCATCCGGAAATCGGAGCGTTCCTGCTTTATGCGCCGATTCTGTTCGAGTATTAATATTTTGAGCACCTGATACAGATCAATGTCACCTTCAAATGGAAGGGCTTCGACAAATCCGCGATCTTCGGTCCGGATTACATTGCGTAAATGAATAAAATTTATCCTTCCTTTAAAAGAATCGGTAATATCGACAATATCGTTTTGCACGGATGAACCGAGGGAGCCGGTACATAGCGTCAGTCCATTTTCCGGTCCGTTGGCGAATGCCAAGATAGCGCCTATATCCTGTTTATTACTAACAACTCGTGGTAATCCTAAATAGTCAAATGGCGGATCATCGGTATGGATGGCTAATCGAATTCCGGTCTGCTGAGCGGTGGGAAAGATAGCCTGGATAAACTCACCTAAGTTCGAGCGCAAAGCATTGGTGTCGATTTCCCGATATTCGTCAATATTTCTGGCAAGTTCAGATAGACGATAACATTCTAACGAACCCGGAAATCCTAAAAGGATAGCGGCTGTGAGTTCATCGATCTGAATCCTGCTTAGCTTCCTGAAATATTGCTGAGCACTGTCAATCTCAGAGTCAGAATAATTGTTTTTTACATTCTTGCGCTTCAGAATGAAAAGATCAAAAGCTACCATCGCAGAATAGTTGAAAGCGGTCGTAATCAAGTTTTCAGTGGTTCGAAAACTCATATTGGTTCTTGACCAATCTAACACCGGCATAAAGTTGTAGCAAACGGTATCTATTCCGCACGCAGATAGATTAAGCAGGGAGATTTTATAATTTTCTATCAGCTGTTTGAAATTATCTCGACGTTTCTTGATATTCTCATGCACCGGTAGACTTTCGACGACCGACCAGGTTAATCCGGCATTTTCGATCAGTGTTTTCCGATGCATGATTTCGGCTGTCTGCCAGATTTCACCGACAGGAATTTGATGCAATGAAGTGACTATACCATGCGCGCCAGTCTGGCGGATCTCATCCAATGTTACCGGATCGGTCGGCCCGAACCAGCGCCAGGTTTTCTCCAGTGTCATAGGATTAAACTCCGCTGTTTATACTAAATCCGCCGTCGATCGGTATGACCGTACCGGTCACGAATTTAGCCGCATCACCAGCCAACCAGAGCACCGCGCCGATCAATTCGTCTGGCACGCCAAACCTTTTAAAAGGTGTTATGTTGATGATTTGGCGCGCTCTTTTGGTAAATGAACCATCGGGCTTAAGCAACAGGTTTCTGTTTTGGTTAGTTATTAAAAATCCCGGCGCAATGGAATTGACACGCAGACCACTGCCGAATTTTGTCGCTAATTCCATTGCCATCCAGCGGGTAAAATTATCTACGGCGGCTTTTGCGGCTGAGTAACCAGCCACCCTTGAAATAGCTTTAAAAGATGCCATCGAGGAAATATTTATAATTGAGCCGTTTTGTTGCTTGGTCATTTGTCTGCCAAATATCAATGTCGGCAAAACCGTGCCGAATAGGTTAAGGTCAACCACTTTTCGCAAATTTTCGATATTGATGTCAAAAATACTCTCATTTTCTTCCAAGGTTGCGCTGGACATGTTTCCGCCAGCCATATTCAGCAAAATATCTATTTTCTTGTGATTACCGAGAATGAGTTTATTGACAGAGTTTAGATCTTCCGGATCAAGCACATTGCATTTGTATCCGAATATCTGTGAATTGATCTGGCGGAGTTCGGCTACTTTTCGGTCGAGTTCATTCCCATTAATATCAAGCAGGATTATTTTAGCCCCGGCTTTTGACAAGCCGGCTGAAATCTCACCAGCCAATACTCCGGCACCGCCGGTTACGATGGCGACCTTATTTTCCAGGTTAAAAAGTCTTCGGTAAAAATCTTCAATGTTATGGATCATACGTTAATTTAATTTATTTTTGGATTTCCTCACGCATTTCTAAAGCGGCTCTCACCATATTTTTCAGACTTGCGACCACTTCTTCAAGGTTTCTTGTCTTTAATCCGCAGTCGGGATTGATCCAAATTTTCTTCAAATCGATTTTTTGAGCAATGGTCAGGATTGCCTTTTTTATTTCATCTTTACTAGGGATTCTGGGCGAATGGATATCGTAAACTCCCGGACCGGTCTGGGCGAAAAATTTACGGTCTCTCATTACTTTCAGGATACTGAAGTCAGAACGGGCGGCTTCAAAAGTGAATACATCGGCATCCATGGCAATTATATTATCAATTATCTCTCCGAATTCACTGTAACACATATGAGTATGTATTTGGGTTTCAGTGCGAACTCCGGAATTAGTCAGACGGAAAGCCTTAAGCGCCCAGTCGAAATATTCTGCCCAGTTGTTTTTATGAAGTGGCAATTTTTCACGAAAAGCGGCTTCATCAATCTGAATGATGCGAATGCCTGCGGCTTCCAGATCGAGGACTTCCTGGCGAATTGCCAAAGCGATCTGATAGGCAACCTCTCGAGACGAAAGATCTTCGCGCTGAAACGACCAGTTCAGGATAGTAACCGGTCCGGTTAGCATTCCCTTGACCGTTTTGCCTGTCAAACTTTGGGCGTATGTGATATATTTAACCGTAATCGGTTGCGAGCGAGAAATATCGCCGAAAATAACCGGCGGTTTGACACAGCGTGTGCCGTAAGACTGCACCCAGCCGTTTTCAGTGAATAAGAAGCCGGACAAATTTTCAGCAAAGTATTCGACCATATCATTACGCTCGTATTCGCCATGAACTATCACATCTAATCCGATTTCTTCCTGAAGATGAATAACTTCCGCGATATGAGCCTTGATTTCAGACTCATATTGTTCTCTGTTTATTAAACCTTTACGAAAAGATTGACGCAATTTCCGTATTTCCGTAGTCTGGGGAAATGAACCGATCGTAGTAGTAGGGAGGAGCGGGAGATTAAATTTTTGGCGTTGGACTCTTTCACGCATATTTAAATCGAATTGACGTCGAAAATCGGTATCGTTCAGTTTGGCGACCTTTTCTTTGATCTCAGGGCGATTTATCGAAGAATCGCTGTTTCTTGAGGAAAAAATTCTGGCTTTTTCTAGAAACAGCTGATTTTGTCGATAATTTTTCTGACCGAATAGTATTTTCAATTCAGTTAATTCATTCAATTTTTCTTCTGCAAAAGCGAAATACATCCGCTTAGCAGGCGATAAATTGTATTCATATTTTAACGAATAGGGAACATGCAGTAGTGAACAGGAAGTGTTCAAAACGATACGTTCGCGGGTGATTTTCAGCGAAAGCGCTTTGAGTAATTCCATGGTATAACGGTAATCATTTATCCAGATGTTTTTGCCATTAACGACTCCGGCGAACAGGATTTTATCAGATGGAAATCCGACCGATTCAATCATTTCCAAATTGCTACGACCTTCAATAAAATCCAGTCCGATTGCATCGTAGTTCAAATCAAGCATAATCTGATAGGTGGATTGCTCAATAGCCCCGAAATATGTCTGGAGTAAAACTTTAAGATTCTTTTTTACTGACAGAATTTTTTGGCTAATGGACTTGAACAATGCCAATTCTTGCGGTGTCAGATCGGTAACCAAAATTGGTTCGTCAATTTGAAGCCACTGAACGCCAAGAATCTCGAAACGAACAAGCAAATCCTGATAAGCGTTTACCAGCATCGATGCGAAATCGTCAATGCCAGTTTGATTAGATTTGATTCTTGACAGTTTAAGAAAAGTCAGCGGACCGATTAAAACCGGTTTGGTCTCGATTCCCAGACTTTTCGCTTCTCGGTACTCAATAAAAGGCTTTTCGCCCACGACCCGGAGCTGAGTGTTGTCATCGAGCAAAGGCATAATATAATGGTAATTTGTATTAAACCATTTTTTTAAAGGTAGAGCTTTAAGGTCCTTGTTGTCGGATTGAAGACCTTTAGCCATTGCGAAATAAATGTCGAGCTCATCCAGTCCCGATTCCATATACTCTGAAGGGACGCCGTTTAATAGACAGATCATATCGAGCATCGAATCATAAAAGGAAAAATCATTGGAAGAAATGTAATTTATGCCGGCTTCTCTTTGACAAATCCAATGCTTTTTTCTTAAATCCTGACCGGCTTCGAAAAGTTTGGATTTTTCGATTTTTTTATTGAAGTAAGCTTCCGTAGTTTTTTTTAATTCCCTGTTGCTTCCAATGCGGGGAAATCCAATTACAGATGTTTTTATTGACATATTATGCACCTTTCTGTGTGAATGATTAAAAACCGCGTAACTTGCAGTTTGGAAAATGTTCGTAAAGTAAATTCATAGTTAGATTTTGCGCTGTGGAAATGTCATTATTCAAATCCTGAACTGGTCGGCATTTTTGCAATATCCAATGGTTGGTGTCGCCGAGCCATTCCTGGATTATTTTCAATTCGTAAATGCTCAGTTTCCGCGTCAGGGTAGTGCGAAATTCGTGATTGATTGCGCTAATTTTTAACAGTTTGATGCAGGTTGTGATTTTAGCGGTATCAACTGGTCGCCGGCAAATTGTATTGTATAATGAAGGCGACGCCTTGACGTCCAGAGCAACGAAATCCAGAAGCCTGCTGTTCAGTAATTTCTGAAGCATCACGGGATGGGTGCCATTAGTATCTAATTTGATACTAAAACCAAGATTTTTCAATTCCAGAATAAAATCAGCCAGGTCTGAATGAATAGTCGGCTCGCCGCCGGTAACGACGACGCCTTCTATGATCTTCTTTCGTTTTTCCAGGATTTTAAAAACTTCCGTCTTGGTAAGATAGGCGCTTTTTGATTGACGATCTAAAAGTTGCGGATTATGGCAATAAGAACAGCGCAAGTTACAACCTTGAGTAAATATCACACTGGCGATCCGACCGGGATAATCAATTAGGGAAGTCTTTTGCAGACTGGTGATAATCATTTTATCAATTCTGGAGATAATAGACTTTGCGTTGACGATATTCCTCTTGTTTCCCCAGATTAAAATTCTGCACCGGGCGTAAATAACCGACCACGCGCGACCAGACTTCTGCCGCGTTGCCGCACTGCGGACAATTGAAATGCTCGCCTTTGATATACCCGTGATTTTTACAAATACTGAAAGTAGGAGTTATTGAAATATAGGGAATTTTGTAATTGGTAAATATTTTTTGAATCAGCCGCTTGCAAATTTCGATGTCTTCGATCGCTTCGCCGAGAAATAAATGCTGAACCGTGCCGCCGGTGTACAATGTCTGTAGTTCGTCCTGGTTTTCCAAAGCTTCGAAAATATCATCGGTGAAGCCGACTGGCAGTTGCGATGAATTGGTATAATATGGGGTTGCGATTCCAGCGGTGTATGTGGCGGGATATTTCTGATGGTCGAGCATGGCTAAACGGTAAGAAGCGCCTTCTGCAGGGGTAGCCTCCAGGTTATAGACATTGCCGGTCTCGTGCTGGTAATTGAGTATAACATCGCGCAAATAATGCATTATCTCGATTGCAAAATCATGACCTTCCGGCGTTCCGATTCCTTGATTCATAAAGTTAATCAAGGCTTCGTTCATACCAAGTATTCCAATCGTGTTGAAGTGATTGTGCCAGTAATGGCCATAGCGGGATTTAACCAGGCGCAAATAGCGAGTTGAATAAGGGTATAAGCCTCGTTCGGATTGATCCTCAACTACCTTGCGTTTTATCTCCAGGGCGGTGCGGCATTTATCGGCAACTATTTTCAGTCTGCTTTTAAATTCGTCCTTAGTTTTGCTAAGCAAGCCGATGCGGGGTAGATTGATAGTCACCACTCCAATTGAACCGGTCAGGGGATTACTGCCGAAAAGACCTCCGCCGCGTTTGCGCAATTCATTCAGATTAAGACGCAAGCGACAACACATTGAAACGGCGTCCTCCGGGGAAAGATCGGAGTTGATGTAATTAGCAAAGTAGGGAATGCCGTATTTGCAGGTGATCTTCATAAAATCATTTATCACAGGGCTATCCCAGTCGAAATTCTTGGTGATGTTGAGCGTTGGGATCGGAAAAGTAAAAACCCGTCCTTTAGCGTCGCCTTCCAACATTACCGCGCAAAAAGCGCGATTGAAAATATCCATTTCAGCCTGAAAGTCACCGTATTTGGCGTCCAGATATTCTCCGCCAATTATTACGCTTTCGTTCGTCAGGGGTGACGGTACCTTGATATCAAAGGTCAGATTGGAGAAGGGGCATTGGAAACCGACCCTAGTTGGGACGTTTATGTTAAATATGAACTCCTGTAAGCATTGTTTGACCTTTTGGAAATTGAGTTGATCATATCGGATAAAAGGCGCGCAGTAGGTATCGAAACTTGACCAGGCTTGTGCGCCGGCGGTTTCGCCCTGGGTCGTAAAGGTCGAATTGACGATTTGTCCCAGAAACGAACGCAGATGTCTGGCTGGACCGCTTTCCACTTTCCCGTGAATTCCGCCGAAGCCTTCCAGCAAAAGTTGGCGTAGATCCCAGCCGGCGCAGTAAGGCCCGAAAAATCCCAAATCGTGGATGTGTATTTCGCCGTTTTCATGCGCTTCACGGACATCGTTTGGATACACTTCATACAGCCAGTATTTTTTGGTAAAAGTTTCGCGGATATAATTATTTAAACCATTGACACTTTTCTGGGTATTGGCGTTTTCCTGGACCTGCCAATCGGTTTCATTTAGGTAATCGGCGAACATTCCGATTGTGGCGCCGATCAGAGCGTTCATTTCACGGGTGCTTTTACGTTTTTCCCGATATAAAATATAAGCTTTAGCCGTCTTGGCATGCCCGCACTCGATTAAGATTTTTTCGACAATATCCTGAATGTGTTCGACGTCCGGTATCGTTTCAGAAAAAGTCTTTTCGGCAATTTCAATTACTTTTGAACACAGAAATTCGGCTCTTTCATAATCCGTGCCACCGCAGGCAAGCGCGGCTTGAAATATGGCGCGGGTGATTTTTTCTGCATAAAAGGTTTCAAGGTGTCCGTCGCGTTTAATAATCTGGTTCAGCACTTTTTCTCTCTTTCTAAAATTTTAAAATTTATAAAAACGCATACCCGACCGTTCTTTGACCTGGTCGGGAGAAATATGTAAAAAAATAATAGTGAAATACTAAAACAATCAACATCCTTGCCTAATCCTCAATAACCCGCGTATCCAGATTGGCCGGAGAAACAGCAGGTATCCTGACTCTCGCATCAACCGTTACTCTGCGCCTTCCAGATCGAATGACCCGTGGCAAATGCAGAAACGTCCGCGATCACAGTAGCGGGGCTGTGCCCGATTCTCACGGGCTTCCCTATGTGTTTCTTCGCTTGAAATGCCTGTTAGGGCATCTCGAATCCAATGGTAAAGAACGGTAGTGAAATTATCTCGCTTTCGATTAATGTGCAATATAAAATTCCCGGTTCGGGAAAAATAATTTGGCCGATCGTCGTGAAGAATGTGTTTAACTAATAGTATAATCTAATGTAAGAATAATCGCTATATGAGGTGATAGGATTTCCAATATTGTTGAAGTTAGGCATCAGTACAATTTTTAATTGAGGCTTAGGTAACTATAATCTAATCAATGAAAATCTTAACTTTCCGCCTTTAACGAGAACATAACAGTCCAACAAACCTCAAGGAGACAAGCGAGTTGTTTCGACTGATTTCGTTGAAATAATCTGTTGCATAGATATGGCGAGATTTTCAAATTACGAGCATGAAAAAGTATAATCATAATATTAATAAGTTATTCATCTTGTTATTGTTATTATCGAATTTTATTCAATATAACAATATTAAGGCTCAGTCCGGATACCCGAAACATGAGTTTCGCGGCGCCTGGATTGCCACTGTTGCTAATCTGGATTGGCCGAGTTCACCTACTCAAAGTGTTTCCGCCCAGCAAGCCGCGTTAATTACAACCTTAGATAATCTTCAGACTTGTGGAATCAATGCGGTTGTTTTTCAGGTACGTCCGGAATGTGACGCCTTATATTGCTCAGAAATCGAGCCCTGGTCCTATTGGCTGACCGGCCAGCAGGGAAGAGCTCCCAGTCCGGTTTATGATCCTCTGGAATTTGCAATAACCGAAGCTCATAAACGCGGCATGGAATTGCATGCCTGGTTCAATCCCTATCGGGCGGTGAAGACTGTCGGAGCATATTCAATTGCGAACAATCATGTTTCTGTCCAGCATCCGGAGTGGATTTTAACGGTTGAGTCTCAAAAAATCCTCAACCCGGGTCTTCAGGAGGTGCGCGATTATGTGACCTCAGTGATCAAAGATGTCGTTGTGCGTTACGATATCGACGCCGTCCATTTTGATGATTACTTCTATCCCTATGATGGAATTGGCAACCTGGATGCTGCAACATACGCCAGTTATTCGCGCGGCATTTCCAATATTAACGACTGGAGACGCGACAACGTCAATCTATTCGTGGCTCAGATCGACAGCCTGCTGAAAAGCACCAAACCCTGGGTGAAGTTCGGCATCAGCCCGTTTGGCATCTGGAAAAGCGGAACGCCGACCGGAGTGACCGGATTGTCATCTTATTCGGCGATCTATTGCGATCCGATTGCCTGGATGCAGGCAGGTACGGTTGACTATATCGCTCCACAATGCTATTGGAAAATCGGCGGCGGTCAGGATTACAGCAAGCTAGCGCCCTGGTGGGCATCACAGACTAGTTTATATAACCGACACCTATATGTCGGAGAAATATATGGCTCGGGTTATACCAATGCCGAATTGCCGAATCAGATTAAAATCAATCGTGCCACCGACGGCATTCAGGGTAATATTCTGTTTCGGGCGGCCTTCGTCAGCAGCAATTCGCTTGGCTTTGCCGACTCAATGCGCAATAATTTATTTAAATATCCGGCGGTTACGCCGATAATGGCTTGGCGTGATTCGGTATCCCCGGAACCGCCCACCAATATCAGGTATCAACGCCTTTCTGATCAGGAATTCGGTTTAACCTGGGATGTCCCGGCTCTCTCAGTTGATGGAGACACCGCCCGCAAATATTTGATTTACAGATTTAATAATGGCAGTGTAATCTCCGATGATCTGAATGAACCAGCCAATATTTTAGTTCAAACCTACTATAATGAATACGAGTTGCCGATACCGGATGAGGCCGGTGTCAGATATTTCGTCGTTACGGCTTTGGACGATAATTCCAACGAAAGTCAACTCGGAGAAGTGCTGGCCATCCCGCCTTCCGAGGTTCCGCAACCATTACTGCCGGAAAATTTGGCCGTAAATCAACGCGACACTATCAGCCTGCATTGGAAATCCAACAGCGTGGATTGCGCCTATCAATTGCGTTTATCGCCCGATTCGCTTTTTATTAGCGACGATACGAAAAATTACGCTGACATTCGTGATACCTTTATTACAGTTACGGATCTGATTGGCATGTCTGATTATTATTGGCAGATCAGAGCTGGAAACGCCGGAGGATGGAGCGCTTATTCGGAACCTTATAAATTTTCCACCAGCTTTCCGGAAACCCCGGCCCTGGTTTATCCAGCCCACAGTTCGACTAATATGCCTGACAGTTTGACATTGATCTGGAATCGATGCCCGCATGCCTCGGAATATCAACTCCAGGTAGCGAACAATTCATCATATTTAACGAACTATATGGTGCTGGATACCAGCGGATTAACTGACACGACCTATACGATAACCGATCTTGTCGCCAGTAAATATCACTATTGGCATGTCAGGGCGATTAATGAATATGGAACGACAGGTTGGTCGAGTTCATTTAGGTTTAAAACCGCGGCTACTCAGGGTTTGGCGGGTCTGACAACGGCTCCGGCCGAATTTCAACTCGCACAAAATTATCCGAATCCGTTTAACGCCACTACAACCATCGAATTCAATTTGAGACAGGAAAGTGATGTATCTCTTAAGGTCTATGATTTGTCCGGCGCTCTGGTAGCCACTTTAGCTGATGAAAGGATGCCAGCCGGTTCGTATCACCTGCTCTTTGATGGCGCCGAATTACCTTCCGGTTTTTATCTGTATCAATTCAAGTCCGGGAAGTTTATTCAGACCCGAAAAATGGTCTTGTTGAAATAGAAGGAGAGAAAAATGCGTTTGACGATCCTCGGATCCGGTTCGTTTCTGCCGAATAAACGGCGCAACTGCTCCGGCTATTTGCTTGATATTGGATCGGAGACGGTTCTTTTAGATGGTGGTTCGGGAATATTGCGTCAGATAGTCAGAGCCGATCGTTCGATTCTGGAAATAGTGCGGGTCTTTTACAGTCATTTTCACCTCGATCACATTGCCGATTTCCTGCCGCTTTTATTTACGCGCAAATACTATAAACCGGAGCGCCCAAAGAAAGAAATCATCATTCAGGCGCATCCCGGCTTTGCATATTATTTCGACAACCTTCTGAGAATGTTTGAGAAATGGACAGTTGATCCGGAATACCCGGCCATTTTCCAACCACTGGCGCCGGGCGAATATGACTATCCCGGATATAGATTGAATGTTTTCCCGTCCGCTCATACTCCGGAAAGTTTGATGTATCGCTTTACGGAATCTGACGGAAAATCATTGCTATATACTGGCGATGTTGACATCTGTGATACACTTATTGACGCCAGCCGGAAAGTTGACCTGTTGCTAATTGAATGCGGCAACCTGTCGGACGCGCCGATGGCCGGTCACATGAATCCCAATCAGATCAATGAAGTTATTCGAAACGCGAATCCGAAACGAGTCATCTTAACGCATCTGCCGCCGGAAGTTGATGACACTGATATAAAGTTACAATTCGATAAACCTTTCGCCAGTCGCATTGATATCGCTGAAGACCTTAAAGTAATTCAGATATAAAAGAAAATTCCGCCGAATCAGGAGCGATTCTGCGGATTTTGTGGGGTGTTGGGAAAATCTATTTATTCTTGATATTGCAGGTGCTTATTCCAAAAGGCAGATAAAGCGGACAAAGACTGATGGAAGCGGTGACAATTGGCACTAATCCCAGCAGTCCCCACCAACTGCGGAAATAAACGCCTGCCGAAATAATTACCAGTCCAATTATCCAGCGGATGATTTTATCAATTTTACCAATATTTTGTTTCATTGTCCTGTCTCCTTTAATTATATAATAATTTTTTTGTTGATTCGATGATAAATCATCAAAGCGGTTACAGAAATCGTTACATAGTCGGAAAATATTTACTTGACAAAATATTCATAAATCGCTAATATGAAATAGTTATTTAAGAAATTATTTCTGGTTTTGTTATTGGGAGTTATTGACTGTTAGTTTTTAACTCCACCGGTTTTTCTCAGTAACTATGTTGGTTTAATTCGTAGAACTTGAGTGAAAGGAAGGCAAGTTAAATGAATCTTAAAACTGATCCCAATAGTGCTAATAACGATAACAAAAGGTTAGCCAAGCCCTATCAATACAAGTTACTGCATCTTAACATGATCGGTAAAATGATTTCAGTAACTTACAGAATTACAGTGCTATTAAAACAATATTTACGAGGTGCCAACGAATATATTGTCAGGAGAGAAGTGAAAATAATTGGCTTTAGAATAACGACCATTTTTATCATGAGTATAGTATTTGCTAAAATTGAATGTTTAGCGAGTGAATTGGGCCATATTGGAACTCTTTTAAAACATACTGATGCTGTCAATACGATTGCAGTTTCGCCTGATGGCAAATATTTTGCTTCAGGGGGGACAGACAGCTTGATTATAGTCTGGGATTTGAACAGCTATCAGGTGGTTAGATCAATTCCTCAAAAGAATGTCGTTTTAACAGCTACTTTTAATAAAAACGGCTCTTGTTTGATCGCTGGTGGCATTGATAGCAACGGTAAAGTGTGGAATGTCAAAACAGGGGAATTAATATCTACACTGAAGGGACACGACATTGAAATCAGAGTTGTCACATTATCGAAGAATAAAAATTATCTGGCTACGGGCAGCACAGATCACACAACGATTGTAAGGAATTTTTCAACAGGAGAACGTGTGAGAACAATTCATAACAAAATGCCAGTTATCTCATTGGACTTTTCTCCTAATGGTAACTATCTGGCGGCCGGAGGCTGGGAAAATAATATTGAAATCTGGGACTTGGCCTGGGACAATGTGCGTAAGATCGGATATGGCCATAGTGCTTCGGTAAGATCCGTAAAATATTCGCCAAATGGTTTATTATTAGTAAGTGCTAGTGAAGATAATACGATCCGCTTGTGGAATCCGCTGTCAGCAGAGTGTAAAGAAGTTATTCCGGCGCATGATAGTTTCATCACATCAATTGATTTTTCGCCTGATGGCAAGTTACTTCTTACAGCCAGTTTTGATAAAACCATTAAAATCTGGGATACCTATTCCTGGCAATTGATTCGAACAATTACAGGGCATCAATCAGGAATATTGTCAGCTGCTTTTGCTAAGAACGGTGAATTGATATTAAGCGGAGATGAAGGCGGGGTGATCAATGTATGGGCAGTGGAACCAATAAGTTACGCAATAGATAATTTGAATGAACAGAAAAAATCAGAATTGAATCAAATGCTGAATACTAAAAAATCAGAAGGTGATAACCAGATAGCAACCTATAAGCAACAAATCATTGATAAATATAATGATCGTATAAAAATATTAACTGAACAAAAAAAAGATATAATCAATCAGTCAGTTAAAAACGTCACCCTTGAGGTATCACGCCCGGGACAATATAATAAAGCAACCCAGATCGTCACCTTTACTGTGGCAGATCAAATCCTGTCAATCAAAGTTCCATCTCAAGAAGCCAATCTGCTTGTTTCACAATGGTATAGATTATCGTCTAACGGCTATATTATGCTTAGCAATTATCTTTTAAGCAATCATTATCATTTTACAGAAATTAAGAGTCCCATAAATAACAAGGTCTATAAGGTCATCAAACAGGAATCAATTTCACAAAAATAAAGGATTTATTATGCGTAACTTTATAATTGTAATTGCTATCGTTTTGATTACTAAAGGACTGGTTTTTACGCAGCATTTCGAATGGAAAATAATATATATTTTTCCGCAACCATACCGAATAAATGTGGTAACATTTTCAGATTCTGTTAATGGTTGGGCGGGAGGATTAAAATATGGCACCCCGGATGGCGTGAACGGGGTTGTTTTGAAAACCAATAATGGTGGAATTAGTTGGAGCGAACAAGCTTTGACAACAGGATATTCATGGATAAATTCAATTGATTTTAATAATAGTATATATGGATGGGCAGGCGGATTGAACTGTCTTTATAAAACCTCTGACGGAGGAAGTGAATGGTACCGAGTGCCGGATTCATTGTTCGACTTCGGTATCTATACCGGATTATCGGATATACAATCCGTTTCATCATATGATTCGACCTGGGGAATTATAACCGGAACAGAAAGTACGGTTGCCGTAACACATAACGGCGGACAATCCTGGGATTGTGCGACCATAATTCCAGTAAACGGCTGGATTGATACGGTTTATTTTGGTAAAATCTTATCCTCTGACAGAATTTGCGTCACGGGAAATGGCGGGGTGGCCATTTCAACCGACTCTGGTCAAACCTGGATGGTCACTCACGATGAATATCGCAGTTATGTCAAATGTTTTTTCCTTGAAAATGGAAACGGCTGGACCTTGAGCCGTGATAGCCAGATATTACATACCGGCGATTATGGTGAAAACTGGAGTGTCCGCGCCCAAATTTTTAATGATGATTCCAAATCTGCCGTCGATATTGCCTTTACGGATTCTTCAAATGGCTGGGTGCTGACAAATTACGGAGTTATCTTCAACACTTACGATGGCGGATTTAGTTGGACGTCCGATACAATCTCGCTGGATACGGCGTTGGTTTCGATCACAAAATCCAACGGAAGCGGCATTTATGTATTAAACGAAGTCAATCATCTATACCGTCACAAAACTGTGAGCTCGATTAGTTCCGCTAAAGGAAAAATTCCGAAAGTTTTCAAACTCGACGATAATTATCCTAATCCCTTCAATTCTTCTACGAGGATTACTTATTTGATTCCGGAAAAAACGCCTGTGAAGATTCAGATAATTGATATACAAGGCAGAATAATCAAAACTTTGGTCAACAGGGTTCAGGAAATGGGTCTTCATCAGGTTAACTGGTATGCCGGAGAGGAGCCCTCCGGAGTGTATTTTTACCGCCTCATAGCCGGCGACTTTACCGAAACGCGTAAATGTCTGTTAATCAAATGATAATACTATCTTAATCGCCGGGACATAATTCATATTTATCAGGATTCTTGACCGGACACGTAAAAATAATTTTTTCATGTGCGTCCAAAATGTGTGAGAAATCTCATACACTTAATAGGCAGGCGAGATTATATTACTTCCTGAATTTATTGTAAGGCGAAGAGAGATAAATGAATTTTTCCGGATTGACGCAAACGCTGATGTTTATCGCTGGTCTCATAGGTCCCGTTCAGACCCAGGACTATGATTCCGAGAAATACAAATTATATGAACCCGAAGACACGGTGCAAACCGAGGTAGTTCAAGAAGATACAACAACCATCAAGCCACAGGAAAAAATCGCAGTCGCCGTAATGGAACTCGATGCCAACGGTGTTACGGAAGCCGAGGGAAAAGCCTTATCCGACCGCCTGCGAATTGAAACTTTTAAGGCTGGCGTATTCTTCGTAATGGAACGGGATAAGATGACCAAAATCCTCGATGAGATGGAGTTTCAGTTAAGCGGCTGTACCTCCGATGAGTGTGTCGTGGAAGTTGGGCGGATTGTCGGTGTTAAAAAAATGATCGCCGGATCCGTCAGCAAGGTTGGCGAAATTTATTCAGTCAGCATTCGTCTGATTGATGTCGAAACTAGTAAGATTGAAGGTACAGCAATCGAAGACATCGAAGGCACGCTCGGTATGGTTCTGACGCAGGCCGTTCCATCGGTGGCCAGACAGATTTCCGGGCTGGAACGGCCTAAAATGAATCTGCCGGTTAAAAAAACGGCCTTTAACGTCAGCACACAGCCGTTTGACGCCGACATCTACATGGATGGGGTCTATTATGGACGTTCCCCGATCACAATCGAAGCCAAACCGGAGATCACCCATCGCTTGACTGCCATGACTGACGGTTATGAAAAATGGGAACGCTATTACGATATAAAAGCTGGTCAGCAAATCGAAGTTAATGTCGTATTATCAAAGAAAGTCGAAGAACCGACGGCAGCTGCGCCGATCGAATATCGTCGCAAACGCAGTTACAATCAGGGTTTTAAAGTGCGCTACGTCGAGATGCGTATTGCCGGCGAACTGAACCGGCAGGTCAGCCGCTTTAACGATAAGTTGCAAAGCGGTGAACTTTCGATACCGAATTTAGGACAAACTGTTTATTTTGATAATAATGTCGAAAAATTTGCCGGTTTTGAGTTGTACAATCTCCGCCAACTGGGCGATTGGTTGGGTTTTGACTTCGGACTTGGATTTTACCGCAGCGATTTCGACAAATGGATTCGCCAGCCAGATAAGGAGAACGACGCCCTGCACCTGGTATTTTGGGCTCCAGCCATGACTTTTAATCTGCGGATGGCCCCGATCCGCTACCCGCTGTTTTACCCGTACGCCAATTTCGGGTTAGGTTATAATCTGCTGATTGTCAACGCCCGCATGGAAGGTAAATCGTACGGTGAGGCGACTTTTCAGAACTGGGGGGTAATATACGGCGTCGGATTTGAGATCAGACCATTCAAATTTATCGGACTCGCGATCGAATGGAATCACCGCGTGCTGAATTACGAATTAATGGATATAGATAATACATTCATCAACAGGTTCGATGACGCCGGTATTACGCAAATGAATCTGACCGGAAATAATATTGGCATGTCGCTGAATCTTTATTACTAAGCCGTCCACGGACTGCGCCGTCAAGAAAATTCCAATTGACTTTTAATTTTCGTGATTTATATTAGTTCATGATTTTATTGGTAATTGAAATTGTCATTTTAATAATAATACTTCTTTTTTCTGCTTTTTTCTCCAGTTCAGAAACGGCTCTTTTCTCTCTGTCGAAAGTGAAAAGAGAGAAGCTGATGCTGCAAAATCCCGTCAAGGGGCAGATTCTCGACCGAATTTTAGACCGGCCGCGGGCTCTGATAATAACGATTCTGCTCGGTAATGAATTCGTTAACATTTGTTTTTCATCGTTGTTTACTTTGATTATTATTCAGATTATGGGCGTCAAAATACCCTGGACTAACCTGCTGTTAGCCTTGCCGCTGATGTTATTATTCGGTGAGATAACGCCTAAAACCTTTGCGTTAAAAAATAACGAGCGCTTTGCGCTATTGATTGCCCGTCCACTTTACTACTGTATGCGATTGATGACGCCGGTCCGCTGGATTATCCGAAACATTTCCGACCGGATTGTGGCGTTTCTGGTTACCGATCTTGAACAGCGTGAAAATATTCTAACTGAAGATATTATTCGTTCGTTGTTGGAAGATAGTGAAAAGGAGGGCGTGATTGATTCGACGGAGCGCGAACTGATCTCGAATGTTTTTGATTTTGGTGATCTGAAAGCCGAAGATGTCATGATTCCGCGGGCTTATATCTTTAGTTTGCCGGTGACCATGCCTGTTGCGGAAATGATCAGTTCAATCAAATCCAAACACTTTTCCAAAGTACCGATTTACGAAGACAATCCCGATCATATCATCGGAGTACTGTTCGCTACGGATCTGGTGGGTGTTGCCGCGAATAGTGTTTCTTTTGCGGATATTCGCCATTTAATGCGCAGTCCGTATTTTATTTCGAAGAATAAAAGGGTGGACGAACTCTTTCAGGCCTTTCAGCAAAAAAGAATCTCGATGGCGCTGGTACTGGACGAGTATGGTAGTATCGAGGGATTGATCACTATCGAAGATTTGCTGGAGGAAATATTTGGTGAGATTTCGGATGAATTTGAAAAAAAAGACGATGAGTTCGAACAGATAAGCAGCCGGCTTTACCGGATGCGCGGCAACGTTCCCCTGGATCGCTTCAATGAATTGCTCAATGCCAGGATCCCGACGGACGAATTTGACACTATCGGCGGTTTTGTATTTAGTCTCTTCACGGAACTGCCCAATGTTAAAGACCGGAAAAATTATGACGGCTGGCAATTCACGGTGGAAAAAGTAGAGAACAACCGGATTGAGATTTTATTAGTGAGGCGAATATAATGCCGGTCGGTTTTACTTTGCCGATTATTTTCATCTGCGTATTGGGCGAGGCTTTCTTTTCAGGATCGGAAATCGCGCTGGTCTCCGTGGATCGCATCCGACTGCGCCATAATGCCAAGATCGGCCATCAGCCTTCGCAATTGGTAATGAAACTCCTGCAAAAACCCGAACGCATCCTGGGGACGACTCTGATCGGAACTAACTTTTGCACGGTTATCAGTACGACTCTGGCAACGACCTTATGTTACCAAATCTGGCAGGAAAGTGGTGTAATAGTTGCTATCGTCGGAATGAGTTTCATCAATTGGATATTTGCGGAAATCGTTCCCAAAAGCATTTTCCAGCAGTACAGCAATGTCATTGTCTTAAAAATTGCCCGCCCGCTGCGGATTATTTCGTTGATTCTGGCACCGCTGGTGAGAATATTTGCCGGACTGGCTTCGTATTTTACCAGTACAATTGGCGGACATCCCGACAGCCGACTACCATTTATCAGCAAAGACGAACTCAAAATCCTGATGAAGATTAATGAACAGGGAGACGTCAAACCGGGCGAACGCAAGATGATTGACCGCCTGTTGTCATTTAAAGAGAAAAAGGCTGAAGATGTCATGGTACCGTTGATTCATGTAACCGCCTTGTCCGAAAAAGCCCGGGTGGCGGAAGCCGTGCAGGCAATTGTGGACAGCAAGCACCGCCGTCTTCCGGTTTATCGGGATCGTATTGATAAAGTCATTGGTTTGTTGAACAGTTTTGACATTATCGGTGAGAACCAAAATGTGACTATCCGGCGCTTCATTCGTCCGGCGTTCTATGCACCGCCGAATATGAGTCTGAGCGTGTTATTTGAGCAGTTAAAAAAGTCCAATAATAACATGGCTGTTATCGTGGATGAATATGGCGGAGCGGAGGGTGTGGTAACCATTGAAGACATCTTGGAAGAGGTCGTCGGTGAACTCGAAGACGAATATGATCAAGTCCGGTCGCGGTACAAGATACAGCCTGACGGCACTATTTTAATCAGTGGCCAGATGGAAATCCGCGAACTGAACGAAAGGTTTCATCTGGATTTACCGGAAGGCGACTATGAAACGATCAACGGTTTGATGATTTCGGAAATGCAGAAAATCCCGTGCCCGGGAGAATTTCTGAATACACCCAGGGCGAAATATATCGTGACAAGAGCCTCTCAACGTTTGATCCTCGAAATCCGCGTCGAAAAAAAACCGGCAACCGCTGATCAATAGCAATTGCCGGTATTATAATCGGGTCTCGGTATCTATTTCAGAAGCATGACTTTGGACGTGGCTGTCAAAGTTTTAGATTCCAATTTTACGAAGTATAATCCCGAAGGTAAAGATTGACCGGATTTACTACATCCCTGCCAGTTAATTTCATGATAGCCGCTGCCTTGGTTTTTTACCTGGCTGGAGTATACTTCCCGACCGGTAATATCATAGATAGCAATTTCAACATCTTGGGGATCCTTTAGAGTATAGCGAATTTTCGTTGTACTGTTAAATGGATTCGGAAAGGGCGCCAACAGACTGTTTTTTATCGGAATGGTATTTTCTGAAGTTTCGATCTTTTCGCTTGGATCGCCTTCAATTAAAGTAACTGTACCGTCCAGAGATACAGCCAGGACATGGGCACCATCAATCGGAGTGACTGTCGAAACTAAAGCCTGTGAAGCCCAGTAGCGCCAATGCAAGGTACCGTTTGAACCGACTACGGAAGCAACAAAGCCGCGCTTCCCACCGGAAAACAGGGTCCCGTATTTTTCAACCGGCATGGACGGATTCGAATCATAACCGTATTCGACATTTGTTGACCAGGTCAATTCTTTAGTGCTTGCGGATGTATTGAAAGCATACAGATAGCCATCTAAGGTCCGAACATATATGCGGGATTTGTCTCCGGAAATACCGATTGATTCCCAGGATTGCGGATCACCGCCGCTCTCCCAGATCGTAGCGCCGGTTGCCAAACTGATCGCCGTTAGATTCTTCGCCGGATCAGTAACAAAGACCTTGTCGGGGCTGACAACCGGCCAGCAAGCCGCCGGAGCATAGTAAAAGCTGGATTGTTTATTCCATTTCCAGTTTTTTGTTCCGGTGAATCGATTAATGCAGTGAACGTTTCTGTCCCAGGACGTGACGACAATATTTTCACCTGCAATGGCTGGTTTGCATTCGATCAAACCACCCGTCGAATATTCCCAGACTTTTTCTCGGGTGTCAATATTGACGGCATACAGAATGTTATTGCCGGCAAAATAGGCCAGAGAATCGACAACAACCACGGCGCTGATAACCGCCTTACCGGTATTGAATGTCCATTTCAATGTCCCGGTGTTGGTAGAAATCGCATACAGATTTCCATCCGATGAACCGATATAAAGCGTAGAGTCCTTCACCGCTGGTGATGAGAAAATACTGGCATCGGTCTGATATGGCGTCCAGGCCGGTGTTCCATCATTTATATCAAGGGCATAAATTCTGCCATCGCTGGCGCCAAAGTAAACCTGACTGCTGTCAAATGCCGGAGTACTGATGATAATAGACTGAGCATTAAAACGCCAGGTGGCTTTTGGATAGCTGCCATCTTCTGAATAGAATTCAATCGAACGGCTATAAGCATTACCGGAGGCATCGGTCAGAGTAACCGATAAGACATGTGAACCATTTTCTAATCCGGCCGGATTTATATCCATACTCCAGTTGTTGCCGCTGCCCGAGAGTGAACCGGAACCGACAGAAGCCGTTCGAATGGCATATGTACCACTGATCATGGCATTTTCCGTATGAATTTGGATAGTTTTCGAACTCGTAATTATTTCACCATTGCTCAGATTGGGAAATTCGATTTTGGGTTGAATCGCTCCTGTATAAGGAACTCTCAGCCAGGTTGTTCCGACTGCATCGGTCGAATTTAAAAATGGTGTTACACTAATTTCCTTTTTTGAAAAGGAAACAATGCTGAAACCGGAGGTCGTGGAATTATAGGTATCCATTGTCATCGCTCCCGGAATGCCTTCAAAATCATATTTGCTATTCACATGACCGTGTCCAACCATTACAAAAACGGTATTATACTGTTTTAATATATCGAGTACTTTCCAGTAATTGACCAAATTAGTAACATTCATCGGCATGTGAGTAATGAATACTATTGGCATAGTAGAATCCGATAAACTGGCTAAATCTTCCCTTAACCAGAGAATTTCGGCGGGATCGACGTAACCGCTGCCACCTTTCATCGGCGTCCCGGAGTTCATGCCGATAAAGTGAAAGCCTTTATGATCGAGCGAAAAATGAAGAGGACTGATATTATTGATAAAATATTGTAAACCCGATTCAGACCATTTGGTATCGTGGTTACCGGCCACATGATAGACCGGAATTTGGCAGCTGGCGATGTAATTTTTATAAGAAATGAATTCGCTGTTTAGGCCTTTTTCGGTTACATCACCACTGTTTATTACAAAATCGAGTTGTTCTTTTATTGAATTGATATTACTGACGACTCCCTGAAAAGCAGCGTCATTGCCGGAACCAATATGCATGTCCGAACACCAGGCAACCTGGAAATACGCATATAATACAAGAGGGGAGAGCGCCATATCCTGGTTAAGATTAATTACGTTAAAGGTGGTTGAGTCTGATAGATAACCGTCTGCCTGAAATAATAAACGATATTCACCCTCAGGCAAATCTTCAAAAATAAACGATTCATTATGACCGACGGAATCAGTTCTGACTGGATGGCTATTGTGGCTTTCAAAGAGATAAATTCGGCATAAAGATGAGGAAGAAGAGTCGTCTAATATCACGGTTCCTTCCAAATCATGGCGGGTTAGCGATGATGAAGGCGTCAGGATCAGATTGAGGTTGGTCAGATCTTCATTTTGCAGGTCGATCGGATCAACTGTCAATGTATCATATCCCCAGGCAGAACATTTAATTTTATACTGCCCCTCGGGCAATCCGGAAAATAGAAAAGTTCGCTGATTAGGAGGCAGATAGTATGTCTCAATCAGTTTATCCGATGCTGAGATGAACAAATCCACCTGAATATAACTCATTAAATCCATTAAACCGGTTTCAACGGTGCCACCAATATTAAAGGTCGAATCCACGTAGGTCAACCTGATAGCATCAGCGTAGACAAATTTTCCGGTATCGGCATAAAAATCAGTCACTTTAAATGTAAATACTTCGGGAATGGAAAAAATGCCGATACTATCCCAACCGACCGGCCTGTAGAATTGATCGATAATAATCAACGAATCACCATTAGACGTACTGATAAAGCAATTTGCATCTCGGGCATAATTATATCTCATTGACCAAAATTCGACCAGATATTTTCCGGGAAATGATATGTCCCTAACCCATTGAGCATAATTTTCTCCGGTTCCTTTTAATTTATATCGCCCAGTTCCATTATAACAGTTAGCAGACGTTTTGGTGCTCCATGTGCCTTGCACTGAAAAGTCTTCATCGTCGTTATCGAGTATTATTTCAATCTGAGCAAAACAAAAACCAAAAAACAATACTACTAATAACAAAATCCGTTTCATCTTTTTCCCTTTCATTTATACAAATTTGCCATTAATTCAGTCTCGATCAAACCATTGGTCGCCAATATCTGCCGATCGTAGATTGAAAAAGGAGAACCATCCAGATTGAGCAATTTACCGCCGGCTTCCTGCACGATCAGGGCTCCGGCGGCCACATCCCAGGGATTTAAATCCAGTTCCCAAAAACCATCAAAGCGCCCACAGGCAGTATAACATAAGTCAATAGCTGCGGAACCTGCCCGGCGCACACCCTGTGTTAACGGATAAATTTTACGGAATATGTCGAAATTACGCTTAAAATTTTCATTTTCTTCATAAGGGAAACCGGTACCCAATAAACTGGAAGATAATTTATCCACATTTGACACCTGAATCGGTCGTCCGTTCAGATAAGCGCCGCGGCGCCGAAAAGCGGTAAAGGTCTCATTCAGCAAGGGAGCCAATACAATTCCCAACAAGAGATCGTTTTTATATTCCAGTCCGATCGAAACCGAAAAGAAAGGGAAGCCATGGACGAAATTTGTTGTTCCATCCAACGGATCAATAATCCATTTAAAGTCCGACTGACCTTCGATGAATGGTCTTTCTTCCGTCAGGATCTGGTGCTCCGGAAATTTATCTGAGATAATTTTTAAAATAGTTTCTTCTGATTGCCGGTCGGCTTCGGTGACCAGATTGACGCGCCCTTTTAGATCGATTTGCAGGGCAGTATTGACTTTCTGTAGGAGAATTGAACCGGCTTGTTTTGCGGCCTTTGCAGCCGTTCCGATTAATTGATTTTCTAATTGTTCGGTAATCATGATTCCTTATGCAATTTAATATATTCTTTGGCCGTATAATGATGTCTGTGTGTGTATTGATAAGTATCTCGTTTCACTACTCCAGAAAGCAACAGCACCGCGATCAGATTCGGGATTGCCATCAGACCGTTGGCGACATCGCCAAAGCTCCACACCAGTTCCAGGGAAACGATAGCTCCTATAAAGTGCAAACCGACGTAAATCCATTTATAATAAGCCACGCCGCGGTCGCCGAACAGATATTGTACGCCACGATCTCCATAAAAATACCAGGAAATGGCTGTCGAAATCGCAAACAGGAAGACTCCAAATGTGATAATATATCCGCCCCAGTTACCGATTGGACTGAGTCCTTTTTGAAATGCCCAGCTGGTCATTACTGACCCGTTTTGGAGCATCAAACCCTGCAAATATATCGGTTGGTCTGAACCATTAATCCGCATCAGACCGCCGTCATTTATAATTAATTGACCGGTATAAGGTGCATTTTGGACGATAATACGGGCGCTGTCAACGGTGCTGTGGTTTCTGATGAAAACATAATCGCCAATTACCCGACCTTCTGTGACCATTAAAGTGGCATTTTTAACGGGATCGCCAATCGTCACCGAGTTTTCCGCAACGCGGGCATTATTAGTGACAATGCTGATCGACGCCTGGGAATTGGTCAGCACAAGATCGGGTTTCTTCTGGTTCCACGCTCCCGTTGTAATAATCACCAGACCGGTGATCGTGCAGACCATGATCGTGTCAATGAACGGTCCGAGCATTGAATTGGCGCCCTCTTCCGGCGGTTCATCAGTTTGTGCCACAGCGTGTAATATTGGTGCGCTGCCCTGACCGGCTTCATTGGAAAATAAGCCTCGTTTGACGCCCCACATCATGCCGTATAGAAAGGTAGCACCAGCGAAGCCGCCCACTCCGGCGGTAGTCGTGAAAGCATTGCTGAAAATCAATCTGAAACTGCCCGGAATCGCCTGATAATTCAAAATCAGAATCGTCAAACCGCCGATAATATAAAAAAGGCACATCAATGGCGAAAGAATAGAGGTCACCCGTCCGATGCGTTTAACCCCACCAATAATCACGATGCCGACGACCGAGGCCGAAATTAGTCCGGAGATCCAGGTAGGTACGGCGAAATCGGCTCGCAGCTGATCGGCCATTGTAAAAGCTTGGATCGTATTGCCTATACCCAGCGCTGCGATTCCGGCCATACTGGCAAATAAAGCCGCCATCCATTTCCATTTCTTTCCGAGTCCTTTTTCGATATAATACATCGGACCGCCGGAATAGGAACCATCCGCGTTTTGTTTACGATATTTAACCGCCAACATGGCTTCTGAGTATTTTAAGGCCATCCCCAGCGCGGCGGTCACCCACATCCAGAATAAGGCTCCAGGCCCGCCATAGTGAATAGCCGTGGCGACTCCGGCGATATTCCCAATTCCTACAGTAGCCGATAAAACAGCAGAAATTGTCTGGAAATGATTGATATCGCCGGGTTCGCCGGGATTATCGTAAACGCCGGCCATGACTTTCCAGGAATGAAAAAACAATCGAATTTGTACGAAACGGGTGCGGATGGTCATGACCAATCCGGTCAGTAACAACAGCATAACCATTATTGGAAAGAAATCCGGGGTGCTCCAAATCAGATTTGCCAGATATCCAATTATTTCACGCGCTTTTTCCATTTGACTCTCTCATATTTTCAAAATTTATTGGCCGAATTATAAGGAAAAAGTTGCAATTAACCAACGGATAAGGTTGTTTTTCGTCGGGAAGTTTAATTAAATTCCGTCATGGGTCTGATTCTGAATACAGATGATTATTGGATGGAGTTCGCTATCCGCGAAGCCGAAAAAGCCTTCGATAAAGGCGAAATTCCAGTAGGAGCGATTATCGTCTATGCCGATAAGGTGATCGGCAAAGGCCACAATCAGCGCGAGACCTTGAAAGATCCGACCGCCCATGCCGAAATGCTGGCGATAACCTCCGCGGCGACTTTTCTGGACTCGTGGCGGCTGAACGATTGCACTTTATATGTAACCCTGGAACCCTGTCCGATGTGTACCGGTGCGATCCTGAATGCCCGGATACCGCGCGTTGTTTTCGGCGCTTATGATAATGCCGCCGGAATGTGCGGCTCGGTTGAAAACCTCTGCGACCAACATCTGTTGAATCATAAGGCTCTGGTCAAAGGCGGCGTCAAAGCCGAAATCTGCCAATCCATGCTGGATGCCTTTTTCCTTAAAATACGAATGAATGTTACTGAAAAGGAAAACCAATGAGTGGATTATTAGTGACTATACTTTGCTGGTCAAGCGTTATTATTCTGTTCGTTTTTATATTCATTCAATTGAAGAAGACCATTTCGGACAAAACGAGCCCGGATATTGATGCTTTGAAGGATAAAATCATATCGCTGGAATCTAAACTCAATGTCTTTCCCGATCTGATCCAATCCAAAACCGCCGATATTGTCCAAAAACGCTTCACCGAATTTACCGACAATTTATCCGGTAAAAATCGGGAGTTGATCGAGAAATTCGGCAATTTTCAGGTCGAAATCACCAAAGCCCTTAGTGAAACCAGCAAAAAGCAGACGGAGGAATTTGCTCAGTTTAAAGAGTCTTTTAAAAAAGCGGTAAGCGAAGATTTCGACCGGCTGAGTAAAACAGTCGAAACCAAACTTGATGCCATCAATACCAAAGTTCAGGAAAATCTGAATGAAGGCTTTAAAAAAACCAATGAAACCTTCACAAATGTAATTGAACGCCTGGCAAAAATCGATGAGGCTCAGAAAAACATCGAGAGTCTTTCGACTAACGTCGTCTCATTACAAGAAATCCTGAGCGATAAGAAAAGCCGCGGTATTTTCGGGGAAGTTCAGCTCAATCAGATTCTTTACGCGGTTTTTGGAGAGAAGAATGATAAGGTCTTTCAGATTCAATATTCGCTGAGTAATTCCAAAACTGTTGATGCCATGCTATTTCTGCCGGAACCGATCGGAAACATTCCAATTGATGCCAAGTTTCCGCTCGAGAATTACAAACGCTCAATCGACAAGAACCTGGCCGAGGCTGAACGTCAGACAGCCGTTCGTAATTTTAAGTCCGATGTGAAAAAGCAAATCGATGACATTGCCGATAAATATATCCTGGCAGGTGAGACCTCCAACCAGGCGATCATGTTCATACCGGCTGAAGCGGTTTTTGCCGAATTGTATGCGTATCACGATGATATGGTTAAGTACGCTCACAATCGCCGGGTCTGGATTACTTCGCCGACGACCTTTATGGCCGTTTTAAATACCGTCCAGCTCGTCCTGCGCGATATCGAACGACGCAAATATGCCGACATTATCCAGCAGGAAATCATGAAATTGTCCGAGGATTTCCGGCGTTACAGCGACCGCTGGAATAAACTTGCGACGCATATCGACACGATTCAAAAAGACGTCAAAGACATTCATACGACCTCGCATAAAATCACGACCCGGTTCGATAAAATTGCCCGGGTCGATCTAGGAACTAAACCGGAACTCCCGCCGGAACAGGAGGTCAAACTACTCGACATTTCTGAAAACGACGAGTCCGGAATCGATTAGAATGGATTTACTTTCGATAATAATTATCGCGATCGGCCTGGCAATGGACGCCTTCGCGGTTTCGATTACCTGCGGTCTGGCGATTCAGCCGCATAATAGGCATAAATTCCTGAAAGTGCCTCTGGCTTTCGGCGGTTTTCAGGCGATTATGCCGGTTATCGGGTGGCTGGCCGGGCAGACTCTGCAAAAGTATATCGTCAATTTCGATCACTGGATCGCCTTCGGTTTGCTGGCTTACATCGGCAGTCATATGATCTACGCATCGATTACTACCAAAGAATGTGCGCCGGAATTCGATCCGTCCAATAATCAGCTTCTGCTTGGATTATCGGTTGCTACCAGTATCGACGCCCTGGCGGTCGGAGTTACCTTTGCTTTCCTGGAAATGACTATCATCATTCCGGTCATCATTATCGGAATCGTAACCTTTGGCATTTCGCTGGTTGGAATTTATCTCGGCAAACGGGTCGGTTGCTACCTCGGCAAGAAAGTCGAAATCTTTGGCGGTATCGTTTTAATTGGCATCGGTCTGAAAATATTACTCGAACATCTGCTGGCGTAATCTCTATTCCTTATGAATTATCCGAATTGCCGCGAAGTCAAGCATTTATTATTAACCGGGGAAACCCGTATTTTTTACTGTGAACGCTTGTTTTTTCAGAAAGATTGCGGAATTCTGAAATATGTTCTCGAAAATACCGTCACCGTCAATAACCAGATTTTGCCGCAAAATACCGTCACGTATGGATTCTACTGGCGAAATCGTCCATATACTTTATATCGCTGGTTCGATCCGCAGGGTGTCCGCCTTGGGGATTATTTCAATATTGCCGATCATGTCAATTTAAGTCCGTCCCAGTTCGAATGGCGCGATTTGATCGTCGACATTTTCATTTCACCGCAGGGTGTAATTAACGTGCTAGACGAAGATGAATTGCCGCCTGACCTCGAGGGTAAACTTGCCCGCTATATCCATCAGGCCACCGGTCATGTTTTGCAGAATTTTGCGTCAATTTTGAGCGAATCGGACCGGCTCGCCGGCAAACTATTTTAATCTTAAACCGCCCGAAATATAAAAATGGGTTTATCTGCAATCTAAAATATTATAAATTTATTTTGATTTGGAATTGAAAGATGAATAGTGAAAATATGCTGACATCATACCCGAAAAATAAAATTAATATCCTGTTACTGGAAAATATCCATCCGACTGCTCAGAGCCTGTTTGAGGAAGAGGGATTTACTGTCGAAACCCTGGCTGGCAGTGTCGATCACAATCTCCTCATGGAGAAAATTGCCAATGTTTCCGTTCTGGGCATCCGTTCGAAGACCAGTGTCGACGCTGAAACCCTGTCACGGGCCAAACGCCTGTTGGCCGTGGGTGCGTTTTGCATCGGAACCAATCAAATCGATCTGAAAACCTGCTCTCAAAAAGGCGTTGCTGTCTTTAACGCGCCCTTCAGCAATACGCGCAGCGTGGTGGAATTGGCCATTGGCGAAATTATCATGCTTTTCCGGGGCGTTTACGACAAATGCCAGAAACTGCACGATGGCATCTGGGATAAAAGCGCCCGGTATAATTATGAAATCCGCGGCAAGAAACTCGGCATCGTCGGCTATGGAAAAATCGGCTCCCAATTATCAGTGTTAGCTGAAGCAATGGGAATGCAGGTATTTTATTACGATGTGATTGAAAAGCTGGCACTCGGCAATGCCAAAAAATGTAATTCACTCGAAGAATTATTACAGGTATCCGATGTTATCTCCGTGCATGTTGACGGCCGCAAAGACAATGCTCGGTTGATCAGTGCAGCCCAATTTGAAAAGATGAAAAACGGGGCGTTATTCCTGAATCTCAGCCGTGGTTTTGTCGTTGATATTGAGGCGCTTGTCGCCAGTCTTAAAAACGGAAAGGTGAGGGGGGCGGCCGTGGATGTCTTCCCGGAAGAACCCCTGAACAATCAGGAAATATTCCAATCCGAATTGCGTCATCTTTCAAACGTTATCATTACCCCGCATATCGGCGGCAGCACCGAGGAAGCCCAGGAGCATATTGCCCAATTCGTTCCGTCCAAAATCATTGACTTTATCAATTCCGGCAGTACGATCCTGAGCGTCAATTTCCCGAACCTGCAGCTGCCGGAATTCAACAACGCCCACCGCCTGATCCATATCCACGCCAATGTCCCCGGGATGATGGCGCAGATCAACAATGTTTTGGCGCAGAATGGCATCAATATCGTCGGCCAATATCTTAAAACTAACGAAGAGATTGGTTACGTCATCACTGATATCGAGAAAAACTATGACGAAAAAGTAATCGACGCCATGAAGAAAATTCCGAATACCATAAAATTCAGAATACTATACTAAACCGAACCTGTAAGCAGAGAGAATTGAATGTATCCTTTTAAAGAAATCGAGTCGAAATGGCAGAAGTATTGGGAAGAAAATAAAACCTTTAAAGCTGAAGATGTTTCGGATAAACCTAAATATTACGTTCTGGATATGTTTCCATATCCGTCCGGCGCTGGTCTGCATGTCGGTCATCCGGAAGGTTATATTGCCTCCGACATTGTTGCCCGCTATAAACGCAAAAGAGGATTCAACGTTCTGCACCCGATGGGTTGGGACGCCTTTGGTCTACCAGCCGAAAATTACGCTCTACAAACCGGCACCCATCCGAAAATCACCACCGAAAAGAATATCAATACTTTCCGTCGCCAGATCAAATCATTCGGCTTTTCATACGACTGGGACCGTGAGATCAACACTACCGATCCCAAATATTACAAATGGACGCAATGGATTTTCCAGCAAATCTATAAAATGGGGCTGGCTTATCAGGCTGAAATCGCCGTCAACTGGTGCCCGGAACTGAAAACTGTCCTGGCCAACGAGGAAGTCATCGATGGCAAATCCGAGCGCGGCGGTCATCCGGTTATTCGGGTACCAATGCGGCAATGGATGCTTAAAATTACGGCGTATGCCGACCGCTTGCTGGATGATCTGGATTTAGTCGATTTCCCGGACAGTATCAAGGAAATGCAGCGTAACTGGATCGGCCGGAGCGAAGGCGCCGACGTCGATTTTAAAATTGATGCTTCAAGCGATACTTTAAGAATATTCACGACGAGACCCGACACTCTTTTTGGAGCAACTTACATGGTCGTCGCACCCGAACACCCGATCCTGAAAACGTTGGTACCGGATGAATATCGCGGCGCCGTGGAGAATTATCAAAAGCAATCCGCCACTAAAAGCGACCTGGACCGCACCGAATTAGCCAAAGAAAAAACCGGCGTTTTTACCGGCATTTACGCCATCAATCCAGTCAATGGACAGAAGATTCCGATCTGGACTTCCGATTATGTTTTGATGTCCTACGGAACCGGCGCAATCATGGCCGTGCCCGGTCACGATCAGCGCGACTGGGAATTCGCCAGGAAATTTGGTCTCGAAATCATCGAAGTCATTTCCGGGGGCGACATATCCAAAGAAGCTTATGTTGGCGATGGCGTCCTGGTCAATTCGCAGTTCCTTGATGGTTTGCATGTTGCTGATTCACAGCGCAAAATCATTGATTGGTTAACCGAAAAGGGCATCGGTCAGGCCCGGGTTCAATACAAACTGCGCGACTGGGTTTTTTCGCGTCAGCGCTACTGGGGCGAACCATTTCCGCTCTACTTCGATGATAATAATAACATTCACCTGATTGACGAAGCCAAATTGCCGCTCGAACTTCCGCCCATGGAAAAATACGAACCCAGCGGCACCGGCGAATCACCCCTGGCTAATCTGCCGGAGTGGATCGATTTCATTGATCCGGAAACCGGGAAGCATTGCCGCTATGAAACCAATACCATGCCGCAATGGGCTGGTTCCTGTTGGTATTATCTCAGATATATCGATCCGTTTAACGATCAGGTCTTTTGCGATAAGGACAAAGAGAAATATTGGATGGCGGTGGATCTTTATATCGGTGGGGCAGAGCATGCCGTTTTGCACTTGCTTTACGCCCGCTTCTGGCACAAAGTCCTGTACGATCTCGGCTATGTCTCCACGCCCGAACCGTTTATGAAATTAGTCAATCAGGGCATGATCCTCGGTGAAGACGGCGAGAAGATGAGCAAATCGCGCGGCAATGTCATCAATCCCGATGAAGTCATCAATAACTTCGGCGCGGACACTTTCCGCATTTATGAAATGTTCATGGGACCGCTGACGCGCGTCAAACCCTGGAGCACTTCCAGCATCGACGGCGTTTTCCGTTTTATCAACCGGGTCTGGAATATATTCGTTACTGATGAAGGCAGTTTAAAACCTGATATTCAGGATGTTATACCGGACGCATCAACTTTATCATTATTGCATAAAACTATCCAAAAAGTCACGGATGACATTGAGAATCTGCGCTTCAACACCGCCATTTCCCAGATGATGATCTTCATCAATGAAGTCACCAAATTGCCGGTTAAACCTCTGGCGGTGCTGCAAAACTTCCTGCACCTATTGAATCCTTTTGCGCCACACCTGACCGAACATATCTGGAATCTCCTGGGCAATCAACAAAGCCTGGCTTATATCGCCTGGCCGGCTTACGATCCCGATCTGATCAAAGACGAACTCGTCACGATGGCGGTGCAAATCAATGGCAAAGTGCGCGGAACATTCGACATCGGGCGCGATTCTGCCGATCAGGAATGTATCGACGTCGCCCTGCAGCTCGAAAATGTCAAACGCCATGTCGAAAACCGGACGATCCTTAAAACCTTCGTCATCAGGAACAAGATTGTTAGCATCGTCGTGAAGTAAACCCAGCGCGTATGCGAAGGGGGCGGGACTGCTTCGCTGTCAGAAAAATCAACGCAATCCTTCCGAAGGTTTGACAGTAACTTAATGGTTAAGACTGACTGACCTGCTCGTCAAACTAATTAACTACTTCAGCAGTTTTTAGATTTTATTGCTTGCGAATGTCCATGCAAAAAAAATAAAATAAAGCGCAAATGCAACCAACGGGAAAAAATTGTTCTTGAAACCTCAGCGTATCAAATGTACTTAATCAGTGGCAAAAGTTTACGGGCGACTAAATAATGCCTTTGAGCGATCTTATAAAACCGTAAGGTCGTTTGAATAATTGTGCAGCCACTATAGCAAAATCGAAAGAGCGCGAATCCGCAAAAGTCAAACCACGCTTTTGAGACAAAAACATAAAACCGAAAGGAAGGGAGTTGAAGTCCAACTATCAAAATAACGTTGCCGCCCTGAAAATCCATCTACGAGTATACATAATATATCTTATGCATATAATTGATTTGACCGTTTTATGCTGTCGTCGTGATTCATTTCGTTTTGAAATATTCCCCCGTTGATTAAATTTCACAGCATTTATATATGTATAAAAGAATCATTATAGCATTTTTATTACTTTATACCACAAAGGCTTTCTGCGCCGATCACAAATATTATTTTTACAATCCGGATTTGGACTATGGTTCCGAATCGACTTTCAATCCTTTCAGTCTTTTCATCAACGGCTCTTTTGATATTCTCAGAAATGGTGGTCATTCAAAAGATATTTTTAATCAACCATACCGTAACGGTATAAAAAATGTAATAAACAATATCTTGAATCCTTTTGATAATATTGAAAAATATGGCTATAAAAATTTCTTTATTCGTGAAATAATCAATTTAAAAGCGGTTACTACACAATCGCAATTTCTACCGAATTTCGGTCTGCATTTAATTGGAAATGGTATGCAATATCAAAAATTGGCCGAATGGTACGAGTATAACGCATTTCCGTATCCTCATTTACTGTCAATTATTACCACAGTTTCATACCAATTAATAAACGAAACGGTCGAAAATGGTAATTATCTAGGCCCAAATGTCGATCCAATCTCCGATATGCTCATATTTAATCCCCTGGGAATATTATTGTTCAGTTCGGAAGTCGGACAGCGCTTTTTCACGACTAAAATACCCATCTATGACTGGTCGATGAATCCATATTATAATCCCACATATCGATCAATTGAAAATGCCGGGCAGCAATATGCCACTAAGATCAAGTTTAAAACCGACGCTAAAACAGCGCTGTTTGGTTACTGGGGTGTTGTCTCGACCTTTGGAATCAGCCGGAAATTAAATGAAACCGACGCCATGTCATTTTCGGTCGGCGCAGTCGTCAATAAATTAAAGTCCAACAACGAGGATATTGCCCGCTATATGACCCCGGATATCGATTACGCCGCCGCACTTTTTTTTGACAGAAATAATTCCCTGCTGGGTTCATTGGTAATATCGGGACCAAAATCATTCAACGTCCGGTTGGAAATCTTTCCCGGAGTAATCGGTTATAATAATTTTAAACCGGGTTTTTACATCGGCGCCGGCCAGATCGACCGTTTTCAGATGGGAATTTCTTTCCCCAACTTTCCATTTGGTATTATGGGAAAAATAAATTCATAAGATGGATGAACTATGCAAATATTAATCACAGGCGGAGCCGGTTATATTGGCAGTCATACCCTGGTTGAATTATTAAATGCCAGTCATGAATTAACCGTCGTAGATAATCTATCCAACAGCAAAATCGAATCTATTAAGAGGGTTGAAAACATTACCGGCAAAACACTGACATTCAGGCATATTGACCTTTGTGACATCAACAGCCTTGAAACAGTGTTAAGGGGCAATCACTACGATGCGGTCATCCATTTTGCCGGTCTGAAAGCCGTCGGCGAATCGGTCCAAAAACCGTTATTATATTATCATAATAATATTATCGGTACGATCAACCTCTGCCAGGTGATGCTAAAATATAATGTCAGTAATATAATCTTCAGCTCGTCCGCCACGGTTTACGGCAACCCGGCCTCAGTTCCGATTACGGAAGATTTCCCGGTCAGTACGGTGAATCCGTATGGCACTACCAAACTGATGATTGAAACGATTCTCAAAGACATTCAAAGCGCCAATCCGGATTGGAATGTGGTAATACTGCGCTATTTCAACCCGGTGGGAGCCCATGAATCCGGTATGATTGGCGAGGATCCGAATGGAATTCCCAATAACCTGATGCCGTATATTTCCCAGGTTGCAGTTGGGCGTCTGCCCTTTTTAAGCGTTTTCGGGAACGATTATCCCACTAAAGACGGCACCGGCATTCGCGATTATATTCATGTCGTTGATCTGGCGAAAGGTCATATTGCCGCTTTAAAAGTACTAAGTGAGAAACCAGATTATCGTATCTATAATTTGGGTACCGGAAAAGGTTTCAGCGTTTTCGATATGATTAAGACATTTGAAAAATGGTCCGGCAAAACAATTAATTATCAAATCGTCGGACGGCGCGATGGGGATATTGCGGAATGTTTTGCCGATCCGGCCAAAGCCAACCGCGAATTGGATTGGTCGGCAAAACTGGGCATCGATGAAATGTGCCGCGATACCTGGAACTGGCAGAAAAATAATCCGGATGGTTATTCCGACTGACTGACGTTCAGATATTTAGGCTTAAATACTCGATAAATTTAATTAAGCCGGCAATGCCGGGTAATAATAAACTTTCGTCCGCTAAAAACGAACTGCAGTGTCCGTTGCCACTTGCTCCGGCTCCGATGCGAAAATATAATCCCGGCGCCTTTTCTAGGTAATACGAAAAGTCGTCCGCTCCCATGGCCGGTTTATCAACCACAATAAAATCGTTCGCAGCATCATTAGCCGCAATGAAATGGCGATAAATATTCATCAGGTTGCTGTCATTGACAACTGCCGGGCACATTGAGGGAAAATTGACATTTATTTTTATTCCGTATGTATCGGAAAAGTCATTGGAATATTGCTGTAATAAACTGATAATCCGATTATTGACGGAATTATCGAAAGTGCGAATTGTGCCTCTTAACGACACTTCACAGGGAATGATATTGTGGGCGCTCCCTCCTTTTATTTCGCCAAAAACGCATACGAAGGAATCCCGCGGATCAATATGACTGTGCAGATAATTGGTGACCTGATTGATGTAAGCGGCCACTACGTTGATTAAATCGACGGTTTCATCCGGGCGGGACGTATGACCGCCCGGTCCCAGAAAAGTCAATGCGACTGATGTGGATGAAGCATTGGCGGTCTTCTCAGAAAGCACAATTTTACCCGGGTCGAAATCACTGAGCACATGCGCAGTTAAGATTACTTTGACGTTTTGCCAAATATTCTCTTTTAAAACATCAACCGCGCCTCCGGGAACCGATTCCTCTGCCGGTTGAAATATGACCCTTAATTTAAAATTAAGGCGTTCCTCATTGAGTTTGAAATAGCGCAACAGGGCTAATCCGATTGCAATATGAAAATCGTGCCCGCAGGCATGCATCGCCCCGGATTTTTGAGAACGAACCGGGTGTTCCGGGTCTTCGGTAATCGGCAGTGCATCGATATCCGAACGAAAGGCGATTATTTCACCCTGGCCAACGTCGCAATAGCCACCGGTATTAAGATTTTCGAAAGGCTGAAGATGTAAACCGTTCTTCGCCAGATATTCGCTGATCAGAGCGGTTGTTTCAAATTCTCCGTACCCGATTTCAGGAATCTCATGAAATCGGCGCCGGAGTGGAATTATTTCAGCGATGATTTTTTCAATTTCGTTATTCATACGCTCAGATATTCATAATAGATGGAATTGTTTCTGCATAGGCTTTTTTCAGATCGCCGATCGAAACATCGATAATCTCATTTATTTTTAAACGTCCGTTATCTTTAACGCGACCGATGGTAACGCACGGGATGATATTTTTCGATGCGATACGTTCCATATCAAGGAGATATTTTTCATTGATGGAAATAATTATAACCGACTGACTTTCACCGAAGAACAACTCGTCATCTCTCAACTTTCGCGAAATATAAATCGAAGCTCCCAGCGGTTTATCGGGATTATTAATACAGGATTCAGCCAGAGCAACCGCCAGCCCGCCGTCAGAGACATCAGTAGCCGAATTGACGATCCCTTTATAGATTGCTTCCAGGGTTGCGTTTTGAACGCGTTTTTCAAAAGTCAAATCAATGTCGGGCGCGTCGCCACCAACGATGTTATGAATCAGTTTCAGGTATTCACTGCCTCCCAATTCGCCTTTCAGCGCCCCTAGCAGCATGATAAAATCACCGTCATGTTTGAACCATGATGTTGTAATATGCTTTACATCGTCGATCAATCCGACCATTCCGACAACCGGCGTCGGGTAAATCGCCCCCTTGGGCGATTCATTGTAAAAGCTGACATTGCCACCTGTCACCGGAGTATCAAAGACCCGACAGGCGTCACCCATACCCGTGACGGCTTGTTTAAACTGATAATAAACCTCTGGATCATAGGGATTTCCGAAATTCAGACAATTGGTAATAGCTATTGGCCGTGCGCCGGAACAAACCACGTTGCGGGCTGATTCGGCTACGGCGATTGCTCCGCCTTTATAGGGATTCAGATAAGTATACCGGCCGTTTCCATCCGTTTTGGTCACGATCGCTTTTTTAGTTCCTTTTATCCGGATAACCGCTGCCGAACTGCCCGGTAAAACAGCAGTGTTTGAGCGGACCGAATGATCATACTGGCGATAAATCCACGATTTATCGGCAATATTTGGCGAAGCCAGCAATTGCAGCAATACCTGATTATAATCCTTGGGTTCACTGATTTTCTTGAGGTTACGGGATTGTACCTTTTTTAGATAAGCCGGTTCCTTGCTCTCACGACTGTAAACCGGGGCGCCGCCGCCCAACGCTAAGTGCCAGGCCGGAATTGAACCAACCTTTTTATTATTCATGAAGATTTCCAGATTGCCAGAATTGATCACTTTGCCAATTTTTACGCAGTTCAGATCCCACTTTTTAAAAATGGCTTTAGTTTCCTCCTCAAAACCTTTTCGGATAACCACCAGCATCCGTTCCTGTGATTCGGAAAGCATTATCTCGTACGGTGTCATACCGGCTTCCCGAAGCGGAACCGAAGTCAGGTCCAGAATCATTCCGGATTTGCCGCGGGCGGACATCTCCGAAGTCGAACAGGCGATTCCAGCTGCACCCATATCCTGTACTCCGATTAAATAACCTTGCTTGGCAAGTTCCAGAGTGGCTTCCAGTAATAATTTTTCAGTAAATGGATCGCCTACCTGTACCGATGAACGCCGGCTTTCGGATTCCTCCGAAAGTTCGACTGAAGCGAAAGTAGCCCCGTGAATTCCATCGCGACCGGTTGACGAGCCGACAATCATAACGGTATTGCCCTCGCCTTTTGAGATAGCGCTGACGACGTTTTCATGTTTTACCAAACCAATTGTCATGACGTTGACGAGTGGATTGCCGGTATAAGAATCCTCAAAATATATCTCGCCGGCAACGGTTGGCACGCCGATACAATTGCCGTAATGAGCGATTCCCTTGACGACATTATCAAGCAGATAGCGGTTCCGCGGAACATCCAAAGGTCCGAAACGCAGTGAATCGAGCGAGGCAATCGGCCGTGCTCCCATTGTGAAAATATCCCGCAAGATGCCGCCGACACCGGTAGCGGCCCCCTGAAACGGTTCTAAAGCCGATGGATGATTGTGACTTTCAATCTTAAAGCAGATGGCCAGACCGTCGCCGATGTCTACCAGACCGGCATTTTCCTCCCCGGCGCCAACTAAAAGACGTTTGCCGTTACGCGGTAAAGTTTTTAACATGGCAATAGAATTTTTATAACTACAATGTTCGCTCCACATAACAGAGAAAACACCCAGTTCCGTGTAATTTGGGGTACGGCCTAATATTTCCAGAATCTTATTCCATTCTTCCTCATTGAGACCATGTTCGACGGCAAGTTGTAAATTGACCTCTGGTTCGCTCTGTGTTTGCATTCTCTCTCCGGAAATTAAAAATTTTATTTTATGGCGGGAAATTTGATCCGGCTCCAGTAATCGCTCATTTCTTCTCGCTGGGTAATTTCAATTGACTGGTTATCAATTATGGCAATTTCCGCCGGCCTTAGCCGATGATTATACGGCATCGCCATTACACTGCCATAAGCTCCGGCCTGCGTAAAAATGACCAAATCACCTTCTTCGATTGGAGGCAACATCCGCCCGATTGTAAAAATATCAGTATTCTCACAAATTTGTCCGCAAAGATTAATCGGGAATAAGTGCTCATCATTTTCTTTACCATCTACGACAATCGGATGCTGGGCTTTATACAAGGCCGATCTGATCAATGTATTGAAACCGGCGTCTAAACCGGCAAATTTCTGATAGCTTTCCTTAATTCCAAGAACGCGGGTGATTAGAAAACCAGCATCGCCGACAACATACCGGCCAGGTTCCAGGTGTAACTCTGGATTGCCCAGGGACAGACTGGCGATTTTCTTTTTAAATATTTTTAGGCAATCGGCGCCAACACGCTGAATATCAAGTTCATGGTTGTCCTCAAAGTAAGGAATTCCCAGGCCGCCGCCCATGTCGATGAATTCGAAGGTGATTCCAAGTTTATGACTGATTTTACCCAGAATATCGAGCAATAACTCCAGCATACGCGGGAAATGTTCGTCGTCCAGCACGCCCGAACCGGTCATCATATGTGCTCCAAAGCGTTTCACACCGGACTGACGGGCTTTTTCGTAAGCAAGCCAAGCCTTCTCGTGCGGCACGCCGAATTTGGCCTTTTCACCGCCGGTATTGATCTGCTCAAATTTACCTCTCCCCCTTCCAGGATTAATGCGGAAACTGATCAATTCGGGACAGGTGATGCGCAGCAGACGCTCGAGGGAATTAAGATCGTCCAGATTGATAGTCGCCCCGGAATTGACGGCTGCTTTCAGATCGGACATGCTTTCGTAATTTCCGGTATATAAAATGTCCGCCGGTTTAACGCCGGATTTCAGAGCTATTTCGAGTTCGCCGGGGCTGACACAGTCGCTGCCAAAATCACACACATTCAGCAGACGAACAATGGCGGGATGCGAATTGGCTTTCATGGCATAGTAAAATTTTGTCCGGATTTCATCCGACCGGAAGGCGTTCTTTAAACGTTCGGCATTGGCACGGATACGCGCAAAATCATAGACATACAGAGGAGTTCCATATTTTGCGGCCAGTTCTTTTGCTTCCAATCCACCAATCTGCATTCAATATGACCTTTTATAAATAAAGTTTAATTTTCTGAGCCAATTTCGCACCGATTCCTTTAACGTTCATCAGATCGTCGGTTTTTGCGGCTTTGACATTGGCAATCGTTTTAAAATGTTCCAGTAATGATTTCTTGATATTCGCGCTCAGACCGGGAATGGAATCCAGGCGCGTAGAAACCGCACCTTTACCACGAATTTTTCTGTGATAAGTGATGGCAAAACGGTGCGCTTCATCGCGGACGCGCTGTAAAAGCTGCAGAGCGACACTGTTGCGCGCCAGTAAAACCGGTTCATCCTGATGTGGAAGGAAGATTTCTTCCAGTCTTTTTGCCAGACCGATCATGGGAATTTCCGCCAGATTCAGTTCTTTCATCACTTCCGAGGCGGCTGTCAGCTGACCTTTGCCTCCGTCGATGAGAATCAGGTCGGGCAATAATTGATTTTCCTTGAGGATACGCGTATATCGGCGCCGGACGACTTCAGCGATCATAGCGAAATCATTACTGCCGGTCACGGTTTTAATTTTGAACCGCCGATACTCGCTGTTTTTAGATGTGGCATTAACAAATGTAATCATAGAACCGACGGCAAATTTACCGCGGATATTAGATATATCAAAAGCCTCAATCCGTCGGGGTAAATTTTTCAATCCGAGTTCGTTTTGCAGGTTTTGCAGTGATTTGGGAATATAATCGGTTTTTTGATTTTGTTTGATAAGCAGTTCCCCGATCTGTAGTTCCGCATTCCGCAGTGCCATTTTCATCAAATGGGCTTTTTCGCCGCGCTGAGGCTGAGAAATTGTCACCCGTCCGCCTTTTTTTTCAGTCAGCCATTTTTCCAGAAATTCCTGGTCTTCCGGCGGGTAGTTAACCAAAATTTCAGATGGAATACCTTCGACATTCAAATAATAACGCTGGAGCAAATCACGCATTACGTCCGGGTATTCCCAATTTTCACTGCCGGATAAAAAGAAAGAATCCCGACCGATCAATTTGCCGGCTCTGACACGGAAAATCACGGCGCAACAGTTTTCCGCTTCTTTTAGAACCGCCACCAGGTCACGGTCGATACAGTCATTTAGTTCAACCGCCTGACGATTAGAGTAATTTTTCAAAATATTGATCCTGTCGCGGTAAAGGGCGGCATCTTCATATTTAAGATCGGCTGAAGCCCGGTTCATTTTCTCCCGATAATAAGCGATCGTATCCTCGCTGTGACCATTCAGAAATGCGCTGACCTGCGCGATCATGCGGTTATATTCATCCCGGGAAACCAAATTCTGACAGGGTCCTTCGCACCTTTTAATGTGATAATCGAGACATAATTTGATACGACTTTCGGCGATGGTTGTCGCATCTAATCTGTAATGGCAACTTCGGATCGGGAAGATATTCCGGATTACTTCAAGAGTCTCACGCACCAACCGGCTATCGGTATAAGGCCCGAAATACTTCGATCCGTCACGAACAATCTTACGAGTTACGAAAACCTGCGGAAAAGGCTCGTTGGTAATGCGGACATACGGATAGGATTTATCGTCGCGGAAGAAAATGTTATATTTTGGCCGGTGTTTCTTAATCAGTGTATTTTCGAGAATCAGCGCCTCGATCTCAGTGTTGGTCAGGATAAATTCCACATCGGCTATATGACTTACTAAAGCAGCAGTTTTAGGTTCTTTATATCCGTTCACGAAATAGGATTTGACCCGATTGCGGATATTTTTAGCCTTGCCTATATAAATAATTTTGCCTGCCGAATTGCGATAAATATAGCAACCCGGATCGGTCGGTGATGATTTGATTTTTTCTAGTAACTTTTCAGGGAATTTGCGGTTTGGCATTGGTTCAACCGATCAATCTCCGCCTTAATATTTAAGATTATACAGCAAAGTCACGATTCTATCCTGCAGGTCATTAATCGCGCTGGTCGGGGTCGCATAATGATTCGCCAAAATGGAAAAAATATATTCACGCCCGTCCTGAGCTTTTACGTAGCCGGACAGGGAACGCACCTTGTCGACATATCCGGTTTTGGCAAAAACCTGCCCGGCGGCGTTCGAGTCCTTCAACCGATTTTTAACGGTTCCATCAACGCCCATCACTGGCAGTGAATCGAAGAAATAACCAAAGTTTGGATATTTTTTTATAGCCCTTAAAATGGTGGCGATCTGATACGGCGTTACCAAATTCTGCCGCGAAAGTCCCGAACCGTCTACGATGAACATGCAGGTTGTGTCAATTCCCAGGCTGCTAAACCAATCGTATTCGATGGAAATTCCGGCCTTGGTGCTGCCCTCCTGTTTGAAAACGATTCCCAGCGTTTTCTGTATCTGTTCGGCATAGAGATTGTGACTGATTTTATTGATGGTTTTAATTATCTGCGGGAGTTTAACCGACTGATGTTCAGCGATTAATTTTAAGTAGTCATAATCGGGTATAGAATCCGTTAAATCGTCAATATCGCATGCTTCGCCTCCGCCAATACCGAAGCCGTTGAGAGTCTCTTTTAACACCGTACAGGCATATAAAGTAGGATTCTCCAGCGCAATGCTATCTCGGATTGTATCGGCATCGGCAGGAATCTGACCGAACAGCCGGATTCTATTCGTTCCGAGTTGGCGCTCAAAATTAATTTTACGTTTTTCTCCGGAGGGCACCGTCCGGATTTCATTGATTAAATTGACATAAGCAGTCTGCGGATTGATCTGGATGTTGGCCTTTTCTCCAACGTTGACGGCTGGCCAACACTCGAAATCAAGGCAATTGTCGTTAAAAGTCAAACCGCTGGTCGGTGCCGCATAATAATACGACAGGTCATCCCATGACCATCCATAGCCAAGTCCACAATCATCCATGATATTGTCATCGCCGATTATTTTTCCATTGATGTAGTGGATATGGAGCGAATCGAGAGCGGTAATCCATTCCTTGAAGACTGTCAGAATATCGTCTTGATAAAACCTGCCGGAAATCGTGGGATCGCCGGAACCTTTGACAATTAGATTACCATAAAGCGTGTCATTTCGGATATAACCATCATGGTACAGACTGGTTTTAAAATAAAAATTGGAATCGAGCAGGGCCATGGCTGTCGTCGTCGTAAACAGTTTCATGTTACTGGCCGGCATGAAAAGACGCTGTGGGTTGCGAGCGTATATCACTTGACCGGAAGCCGTTTCTTCGATATAAATGCCAAAGAATCCCGGTTGAAATTCCGGAGCGTCTGTCAGGGAATCAATTTGAGCCCGGAAGTTTTTGATAACGCGATTTTTTGTCGGGTATTCCTGATAAGGTTGCTCGGTAATTTGTTTAATTTGCGAGCAACCCGCGAGAAAAACGCCAGTTAATAAAAAAACTGCCCATTTGCTGATTTTCATTATCTGATTCCTGAAATTTATTTATTATTTTCGGCCGGTTCGGAGTCTGTCAGACCAGCCTGGCAGGGTCCGTTTTTATCAACTAATCGGTCAAGTAATTTGCAATGCAAGGCAATAAACGTCTGACAGGAGCCTGACCCGTCCGCCAATTGGTCGGGAAACTCCGCGTATTCACAGGATAAATCACAATATTTCATATCAATAACTTTCAAATAATCGTCAGTAAATTTAAAGTGAAAACGGGTAGAATCAAACCTAAGTCTGTTCTACCCGTATCCTATTTATCGGTTGATTATTTAATCAGGGAAATATCGAAATTTTCCGGTCGCCCGATTGGACGCATATCCATTTTATGTTTTCGGATCGCCCGTTTAAGCGAAATCTGTTCAAAAAAGAGGTAAATGATCGGCACCAGGATCAGCGTAAACACCGTCGCGAAGCTCAATCCGCCGATAACCGCGCGGCCTAATGGAATCCAGATTTCAGCGCCCGATCCAAGATTCAGAGAAAGCGGCAGCATACCAAAAATTGTCGTTAAGGCTGTCATCAGTACCGGACGCATGCGCCGTTTGCCGCTGACCAGAATTGCGACCCATAAATCCATACCATGCCTTTCCCGCATCTGATTGATATAATCGACTAATACGATCCCATTGTTTACAACAATACCGACCAGAATGACGCAACCGATCAAACCGGTCACACTCATCGTTGTACCAGTTATGAACATCATCCAAATCGCTCCGATCATCGCCAGCGGTACGGTAAACATGATAATAAACGGATCGAGCAGAGATTCGAATTGCGAAGCCATTACCATATAGACCAGTAAAATCGAAACCATCAGCGCTATCATTAAAAACGTGAAAGATTCACGTTGATTTTCCGCCGCACCACCGATTTCCCATCTGAAATCTGATGGAAACGGTATTTTTTTCATCTCAGTGTTGATGTCCCGGGTGACGCTTTGCAGATCCCGGCCGCTGACTGAACAGCTGACTGAGATCATACGTTCCTGATCTTCACGGGTAATGCTTTCGGAAGCTTGCCCTCGGTCAATAGTGGCGACATTTTTCAATGGAATTTGAGCGCCAACCGGCGAAGCGACATAGATATTTTCCAGATCGTTCTTAGATTGACGCGCAGATTCATCCAGCTGGACCAGGACTTCGTATTCCTGACCTCCATCGCGGAATTGTGTCGCGACCTTGCCTTTTACACTGGTTTCAATGGTAGAAGCGACTTGATAAACCGACAATCCCAAAGCGGCGATTCGGTCGCGGTCCAACAGGATTTGATATTCGGGTTTCGGTTGACTGTAACTTTTCTCAATGTCCACGACACCTTCGATTTTACTGATCCGATCAGCTACTTTATCGGCCAGCATCATCGCCATGTTGCGGTTGTAGCCGAAAATTTTAATCTCGATATCACCGCCAAAACCCATCATGTTCCCTTCCGAGATCCGGATGATCGCACCTGGAATTTTGTTGAATCGCTGCCGTAACACGTCCTCGATTTCACTGACGCTGCGGGAACGGTCCTTTACATCCGGCAGAGTAATGGAAATACTACCCTTATTACTTGAACTGGAGCCGAATACCGCGCTGATTCCACTGCTCGATCCGAAATCCGACTGGATATTGATAGCTTCCGGAATTTCCTGACGGATAATACCTTCTACTAATCTAAATGTCTGATCGGTCGAGGTTAACGAAGCCCCGGTCTCTCTCTCAACCGTAACGTTTAAGGAGGATTGATCGGTATTGGAAATAAATTCTCCGCCGACTTTAGGATAAATAAATACTGTTGCAATCAGTAAGATAACCAAACCTAACAGAAAGATTTTCTTGTGACCAAGGAAATAATCGAGCACTCTGACGTACCAATTTTCCAAGGCATTGAGCCCGTTGCCGAAGATACTGTCAATTTTTACTAAAAATTTTGCTTTGTATTGACGTTCTTTGCTTAACAGACGGGATGATAAAAGCGGAATTAGGGTCAAGGCCACCAGTAAAGAGGCCGTTAATGAAACCACGATTGTGATTACCATATCCTTAAAAAGTACACCGGCTATTCCGGGTACGAACATCACCGGTATGAAGATCGCAATGGTTGTCAAGGTCGAGGCGATGATGGCCATGGAAACCTCGCCGGTACCTTCATCGGCGGCAATCATCAGCGGCTCTCCGCTTTCATGATGTCGGTATATATTCTCCAGCACTACAATGGCATTATCCACCAACATGCCGATCGCCAGCGCTAATCCGGCCATCGAAATTATATTCAGGGATAATTTCATCTGGTACATAACAAAGAAGGTCACGATGACCGAAATCGGGATGGAAATAGCCGCAATGAAAGAACTGGTTATGTGTCGCAGGAAAAAAAACAATACGATAAAGCATAACAGAACGGCCTGCCAGGCAGTATTGGTCAGATTGTCTAAAGATCGGGTAATGAATTCCGAACTATCCATAATCATGTCGAATTTGATGCCCTGACCGACTTTTTCTTCGATAAGCGGCAATTCCGCGCGCACGGCTTTGGCAGTCTGAACAGTGTTAGCATCCGATTGTTTTTGAACGTACATGACGAGTGCGTTTTTACCATTGTTGCGGACGACCTGAACCTGATCCTTAAAGCCATCAATCACCCGGGCTACATTTTTCAGATAAATCGGTTGACCGTTTTTGGCTCCGATAACCGTATTCTCGATCTGAGACACGGTGGTGTATTCGCCATACGTCCGGACGGTGAATTCACTGTATTCATCATTAATAATGCCTCCTGGAACCTGGAGATTATCGATTCCGAGCGTCTGAACGATCTGGTTAATTGAAATGCCCTGTGCGGCCAGTTTATTCGGATCAATCAGAACCTTTATTTGGCGCTCCATTCCGCCGGCGGAACTGGCTGAAGCGACTCCGATGATACGTTCAAGGCGCGGCTCGATCTGCTCCGTGGCGATGGTGCGCAGTTCTGCCATACCCAATTGCTCCGAACTTAGAGCGATGAACATGATCGGCTGCATCGAGGGATCGAAAGCAAAAGTGGTCGGATCGCTGGCTTCATCAGGCAGATAATCCCTAACCATATCGATATTTTTACGAACATCAATTTCGGCCTGATTCATATCGGTTCCCCAGTCAAACTCCACAATCAGAGTAGCTACACCGGAGGAAGAATAGGAAGTCAGGGTTTTAATATTCTTAGTAGAAATAACGGCTTTTTCCAACGGTCTGGTCAACGTGTTTTCAATATCTTCAGGTCCAACGCCGGTGTAATTGCTGAAAACGGCGATAATCGGCAGAGTGATATTTGGGTACAAATCTATCTTCAGACTGGAGAGCCCAAAAATACCGGCGCCGATCAGGATCATATATATCATGATCGTCGTGATGCCGCGCCGGATTGATAAATTCGATAATTTCATAGACTGCTCCTGTCGGCGACAATATCGACTTTGGCAGAATCCGATAAGTTATGTTGACCGGTGATCACAAGGAATTCATCGCGCGCCAAACCACTAATTACCTCGACCGTATTACCGTCGATAATCCCAGTCTGGATATCGCGTCTTAAAGCCAGGCTGTCAACAATCACAAAAACGTATTTGTCAATTTTCACCGTGCTGTTCGTGATTTCGCCTCCAAGATACTCCAGACGAGTATTTTCAAGAATCGCGTATCTGGGAATTAATATTGAATCTTCATGCCTGTCAGTAACGACCTCGACTTTGGCAAACATACCCGGGCGCAGTTTCAATTCCGGATTATTAATTACTACTTCTGCGCCAATCGTACGGGTGGTTGGGTTGAGGGTCGGGTTTACTTTGGAGATTTGGCCTTCAAAGATTTCATCAGGGAACGCCTCAACGCGCAAATGGGCTTTTTGACCGGTCTTTATCAAACTGATCTGGTTTTCGACAACTTCGATCTGAATTTTTACCTGATCCATTTTTACAATCGAAAAAATCGGAATCGAAGGTGCGGCCTGATCGCCTTCTTCTAGCAATCGCGCAGAAATGATGCCGTCAATCGGTGCGGTAATATAACTGTCGGCCATCTGATCCTTGGCAGTCGCCAGGGCCGCTTCCAGTTGCTTGACGGCTGAACGCGAGGCTTCCCGCTGAGCGCTGACGGCGTCGAACTGGGCTTTGCTAACCGCCTTTTCCTGATAAAGACGGTCAATTCGTTTCCATTCAGTATCGACATTTTTATATTGAGCGCGTGCGGATTCAAGCCCGGCTTCAGCCTGAACGACCGCATTCCTGATTTTCTCATTATCCACAGCAGCCAGTACCTGTTTCTTTTTTACATAATCACCAACATCGACTTTCATACTAACGATCCGGGTCGGAACAGTCGAGTAGATTTTTACTTCCTGACTGGCCATAATATTCCCAAGAAAATTGATTTTTGATTCAATCGGGCCGGTCTTAATCCGTGCGACCTCGACCGGTATTTTTAAATCTGACTGAGCGGTGTTTTCTTTATTGGTATTACAGGCACCGAGCATCAAGGCGACGCTCAGAATAGAGATTACGGGTTGGAAATTTAATTTTTTCGACATTCTATACTCCTGATAACTATAACTGATTAATGGCTTTCTTTAAAGTTGCCAGAGCGACATTGTATTCATATAACGATTTCTGATAATTCATTTGGGCTTGATTTAGGGCAACGTTGGAATTTAAAACATCCAGTTGGGTGCTGGAGCCTTCCGAGTACATCAATTCCGCCAACCTTAAAGCCTCCTTGGCCTGTTCGATGGTTTTGGCCTGAGTCTCGACATTTTCACTGGCTTCTTTTAATTTATAGTAGGCTGATTTGACTTCCAGTTTTATACCATTGAGGGCAGTCTCAGCCTGATAGTTGGTTTCCTTGACGGCAATCTTAGCCTGCTGAACCTTGGCGCTTGTGCCGAATCCGGAAAAAATCGGGATGCTAAGACTGATCGAGGAATTGAAAGATTTATAGAAATCATCCCCAACAAACTTCAAATCATTTCTTTGCCCGGTATATTGATAGGATGTGCCAAAGACTAACGTCGGTAAATGACTGGCTTTGGTTAATGCCACCTGTTTCTGAAGAATTTCCTTTTGATCCGAAAGCATTTTGATTTCAGGGCGCTCACGCATAGCTATCGCAAGTAATTCTTCCAGACTCAAACTGAGTAAATTTGTTTCAACATACTTTAATTTTTCTACATAATTGAAACTGACATCATCAGCAACGCCAATTGTGACCCGCAAACTTGATTCCGCTAGACGCTTGGCATTATTGGCGGTAATCACCATCGGGGTAAAATTGGCCACTTGGACTTCAGCCCGTAAAACATCAAATCGGGATGATTTACCTACTTCAAAAAACTTTTGAACCTGCTCTAAATTCTGCTGAGCTGAGTGCAACCCTTCTTCGGCAACTTCGGCAGCAGAATTGGCGAATAAGACTCCATAATAAGCGCTGGCAACTTCGGCAAGTACCTTTTGCTCGGTAGCGATTAACTGCGTATTAGCTATTTCACTTCCGATTTTGGATATTTTGTAAGCATTGCGAACCATTCCACCGGCATAAAGTGGTTGCTGAATCTGCAAACCTAATGCGACAGTATTCTCCAGTCCAAAAGCCATTTCAAGATAAGCTGGCATCGGTGTATAACTACTTGTTAAACCAGCCTGATAAAGATTAAAATTCAAAATGTCAAATGGTTCTTTTAGAAAATTTGGGATTTTGGATACCTGCAAATCCCAGGCGTGTTGGTATTGTGAGAACCCACTAATAGAAGGCATAAATGCCGAACGCGCTTCCGTGACCTTGGCGCGTGATTTGGCCACTCCCTCCCGCGCTAATTTCAAGCTGGGATTGTTATTCAAAGCCAGTTCGCGGGCAGTCTTAAGATCGAGATTGATCGTTTCGGCGTTCAGACTGACGATCAAAACAATTATTGTGAAAAACATTGAAAAATATTTCATTTAACACTCCGATAGATTACGATTGCGCGCCCCTTCCACTAGTGTATCAATCACTTTTTGGGCATTTTCTTCGGTTAGTTCATCGATGCTTTGGTTAATATAGCGCATAACAAAATTATTTAATCCGCCTATAAAACATGACAGGAACACTCTCACGTCAAGGTCCGGTCGGAAAATTGCCTGATCTTTTGCGTCCTGAACAATTTTAAAAAGGATTGCATCATTCTTTTTCATAACATCAAAAAAGGTTATATTGATGCCGGGCGGTAAATTTCTGATGGCGACTTTAATCAGGAACTTAGTTATCTCCGGATGTTTTTTGATTCCAGAAAACTGATTATGGGCAATTTCAGTCAATTTGGTAATTGGGTCGTGATCTGATTTTTCCATTTCTTCAAGATAATGATATGAATAGTCGCCGACGGTCTTGATGATTTCCGTAAACAACGAATTTTTATGCGGAAAATAATAGTAAAGAGCCGGTTTCGTCAAAGAACAAGCTTCGGCAATCTCGCGCATTGAGGTGGCTTCAAAGCCTTTTTCGGCGAATAATTTAGCTCCGGTCATCAAGATTTTGTCTCTGGTTACGTTTTCACTTCTCATACTGTCACTCCAAATTTTACTTACCGGTAGGTAAGTTAACACTAATTCTAAACATCATCCAAGATATTTTTTAAAATTTTTCTATTTCTTGTCAATTCTCTTCCTTGATAAAAGAAAAACGCCGACTCAGATGTCGGCGCCTTTTTGTGTTGCTGAGCGAGTATTAAGATCGACTGTTTATTTAAAAGTTGTCATTCTTAACAATCATAGTACAAATAAAATTCATAAGGATGTGGTCTCAGTGATAACTCATGTAATTCTTTTTCACGTTTCCATTCGATCCAGGTCTGAATCAGATCTTTCGTGAAAACTCCCCCCATGAGCAGAAAGGCGTAATCTTTTTCGAGTGCATCGATAGCTTCGGCAAGATTGGCAGGAGTTTTTGGGTATTTTTCCAACTCTTTGGCGGTCATTTCGTAAATATCTCTATCGAGAGGTTCTCCAGGATGAATCTTGTTTTTAATACCGTCAATTGCTGCCATCAGCATAGCCGTCCAGGTTAAATATCCGTTTGCGGTTGGGTCCGGGCAGCGGAATTCCAGGCGTTTGGCCTTGGGATTATCAGAATACATTGGAATTCTGACAGCCGCCGAACGGTTGCGAGCGCTCATGACGAGATTAACCGGAGCTTCAAAACCCGGAACCAATCTCCGGTAGGAATTTGTCGTTGGAGCCGCGAAAGCTAAAATCGCCGGAGCATGTTTTAAAATTCCACCGATGGAATACAGACCGATTTCACTCAAACCGGCATAACCACTGTCGGCGAATAAGGGTTTACCCTCTTTCCAGAGTGAAAAATGGGAGTGCATTCCACTTCCGTTATCCTGAAAAATCGGTTTAGGCATGAAAGTCACCGTTTTACTATGACGTTTGGCAACGTTCTTTATGACATATTTAAACCACATGAATTGATCGGCCATTTTAGTCAGCGATTCGAAACGCATATCGATTTCACTCTGTCCGGCGGTGGCGACTTCATGGTGGTGAGCTTCAACCGTTATACCGACCTTTTGCATCTCCATTACCATTTCACCGCGCAGATCGTGATAGGTATCGGTGGGACTGACCGGGAAATAACCGCCTTTGAAACTAGGTTTATAACCTAAGTTTGGTTCTTCGAAACGCGCCGTGTTCCAGGCACCTTCGATTGAATTGATCAAATACATGCCGGTATGCTGATTCTGTTCGTACATCACCTCATCGAATATGAAAAACTCCGGTTCAGGACCAATATAACAGGTATCCGCAATCCCGGTGCTTTTTAAAAAGGCCTCTCCTTTCCGGGCAACATAGCGTGGATCGCGGCTGTAATTTTCTTTTGTAATCGGATCGACGATATCAGCGATCACACTTATAGTAGGTTCTTTAAAAAATGGATCCATCACAGTCGTATTTGGATCAGGAATTCCCAGCATATCCGACATATGAATTCCCTGCCAGCCACGAATGGACGATCCATCGAATCCGACGCCGGATATAAAAGTGCTCTCATCCCAGACATCAAGCGGAAAAGTGCAATGTTGCCAGGTGCCAAGCAAATCGGTAAACTTCAAATCGACCATTTTGGCATTATGTTTCCGGGCATATTCAAAAAACTCTTTCGGTGTCATTTTTTCTCCTTTTTATATGTTTATTGGTATTATCAATATTTTTATTTATTCATTGGACTGTTATCATTTTCAAAATGTATCAATATATACAATATCCTAAAAATATTTTATGTATTATAAAAAATAACGGCTGAATATTATTCAATATCAAGATAAATTGCAAATTAATTTATTAATATCGATTATTTACATTATTATTTAATCTATTTTTCAAAACGCTTAAATATATTATTTCACTTAAGCCAACATGAGTTGATCGGCTTTAGTATTTTAAATTGATAATGATATTAATTTCTTGGGTTCTTTAGATGATCTTTATTTTTTAAAAGGTTTTTGCGATTTTCCCGGCTTTGAATATTTGCTGACCGGAAAAGTCCGTGATGGAATTTCTTGTCTTATCGGTTCATTTATTTTAAACTATGGCGCTTTTTGGAGAGATGTCCGAGTGGTTTAAGGAGCACGCTTGGAAAGCGTGTGTAGGCTTACACCTACCCGGGGTTCGAATCCCCGTCTCTCCGCATAACAATCTAAAGTCAAATCAAAAGGAATAATCACTCAGTTCCCGGCATCTCATTATTCTCTTTAATGAACCAGTGATTGAAAAATAAAAAAAGGCTTACACCTACCCGGGGTTCCCCGCCTGACTGCGTAGCATTTACGCGGGCAGGGAATCCCCGTCTCTCCGCATAATATTCTAAATCTGATCCAAAGAAACAGACATACAATTCATTATTTTACAATCTGAACTTATTTTATATATCATACAGCCTAATCTCCTTTGGAAAAAAATAGAAATATCACATCAATTCGATCACAAAGTCGTTAGGCGTTTGGTTCAAGATCTTTTTTGAAAAGTACGTATACCAAATCGTTTTGATCCGTTTCTCGTTCCTTCCTTATCTTAAAACCAATCTTCTCCACCAACCTTTTTGATGCATCATTAGACGGGTCCAAAAAGGCATTGATTTCATTTTTATTCAATGTATCAAATAAATATCTAATAACTCCGATTACCGCTTCTTTTCCATATCCTTGTCTCTGATATTCGGGACGTACCGTATATCCAATTTCGCATATCCCGCTGGTATTGTCTATAAAGTGAATCCCAATATCATTAGTGTCCGGTAAAAGTTGAGAAAAGGCTGGCACTCCCCCTAATTAGTGGT
>CAZNUN010000018.1:0-51542 GCA_964576275.1 uncultured bacterium
ACCACTAATTAGGGGGAGTGCCAGCCTTTTCTCAACTTTTACCGGACACTAATGTGTCAAGTTATAAGGATTACCGGGAAATTGTCAAATACACCGGCAACCTGAATCCGCCCGAACCGCCATTTCCACATCCACCCGATTTGACCCTGAATAAAAAATGGTACATTACAATCAAACCTATGCGGTTACTCTATAGTTGGACGGATGTAACCGTCGGTCGTCGTCTGATTGCCCGGCACGGTGAATTACGTTTTTCGTTTGCCACTTGTTCAAAGTTGAGGCCGATCGGAATGAGTAAGGAAGACGAAGACGGTTTGAGCGGCTGGTTGTACGGTTATTTGCAAGCTGTAAACGCTTTTTCGGGCAGTTTGCGTTATTATTTGAATACTAACGGGCGTGGATCATTTTTCGGAATTGGCGCTTCCCATAGTTCGTTTGTTTACACCAATGAATTTTTTTCAGAAATATTTTCCTGGCCCGCACTCAAGGTGCCGGCAAATTACGACGGGGGATTGATTGAAATCGGTATGGCAAATCTCCCGTCTAATTCAGTAATCACCACGTTTTCTGTATGTGCGGTTGTCGGCAAATTAAATTACTTACAGGATGGGAAAAGAATTATTGATGATGATATCAGCATTATTCCCTCTCTCAACTGGACGCTGGGAATAATGTTTTGAAGATTTCGCTAATTAATTTTCAACCGGGTTATTTTCGGGCGCCAGTTTTTGCAGAGCCTCACGGGCGGCCTTCTGCTCGGCAGTGCGCTTCTGGTGACCGACGCCAAAGCCCATTTTCTGACCATCGATGAATACCGCCACTTCATATTTGCGCGCATGATCCGGTCCGGTAGCTTTCAGAATCCTGAAGACCGGCAGATGATGGTGGCCGTTTTTCTGGCAATACTCGAACAAACGCCCTTTGTAATTGAAGTGGTTGACAGTGGACTCATCACTTTCTTCAGTAATTATCCAGCGCAGTATAAAATTACGCGCCGCTTCCAGTCCGCTGTCAATAAAAATCGCACCCGCCAGCGACTCGACAATGCTCGCAAGCAGTTTGTGCAAGGTAGCCGGATTTTTCAGGTTAAGCCCTTTTTCGAAAAGCACCGATTGGGCGATTTCGAGTTTTGCTCCAATCTGTGCCAGCGAGTTGCCGTTGACCAGAGCGGAGCGCCGGAGAGTCAGGTCGCCTTCGCTTTTGTCCGGGTATTTTTCGTATAAATATTCCGCCACGACCACTGCCAGGACGGCGTCTCCGAGAAATTCCAGCCGTTCGTAGGATTTCTCGCCGTTGATGACGCGTGAACGATGCGTCAGGGCTTGTTCCAGCAGAGACTTATTACGGAATTTGTATCCGATCCGCTGTTCCAGCGGGGTGGCAGATCGGAAATGGTGGCCGATTGATAACTTCAATTTACCGGGTCAAAGACTTTGGCTGCCAGAACGGCATTGTGACCACCAAAGCCCAGGTTGTTACTCAGCCCGGCAACCAGATTCACTTTCTGAGCAACATTAGGTGTGTAGTTCAAGTCGCACTCCGGGTCGGGAAATTCATAATTTATAGTAGGCGGGACAATCTGATTCTGCAGAGCTAATGTCAGAGCAATAAACTCGATTCCACCCGCCGCTCCCAGCAAATGGCCGGTCATGGATTTGGTGGAACTTACCTTGAGGCGATAAGCCTGGTCACCGAAGGTCGTTTTAATAGCGGTTGTTTCGGTGCGGTCGTTGAGCAAAGTAGAAGTTCCATGGGCGTTGACGTAGCCGAAATCCGATTTCGGCAGGCCGGACATGCGAATGGCGCTTTCCATCGCCAGCGCAGCGCCTTTACCTTCCGGATGCGGAGCGGTGATGTGATAAGCGTCAGCCGAAAATCCGAACCCGATTAACTCGGCATAAATAGTAGCGTTGCGGCGCAAAGCGTGCTCCAGTTCTTCGATGACCACCATCCCCGCCCCTTCCCCGATTACGAATCCGTCGCGTTCGCGATCGAACGGCCGGCTGGCTTTCTGGGGGGCGTCGTTGCGGCGCGAGAGGGTTTTCATATTGGCGAATCCGGCTACCGCCAGCGGGGTAATGCCAGCCTCGGCTCCACCGGTCACCATTACATCGGCCGTGCCGGTCAGGATGTGTTGATAAGCCGCACCAATCGCATGGGACGCGGTCGCGCAGGCGGATGTCACGCCGTAATTGGGACCGCAAAAGCCAAAGTCCATCGCAATCTGCCCGGGAATTATATCCGGAATCATCATCGGAATAAAAAGTGGACTGACCATGCGATGGCCTTTGGTCATCAGGATCTGGTGTTGCGCTTCCAGGGTGCTGATGCCACCAATGCCGGAACCAACGATTACTCCGACCCGTTCAGGATTAAAACCGGTTTGTACGAGTCCGGAATCGTTGACCGCCTGTTTGGCGGCTGCTGAACCGAATTGCGTTACGCGATCCATCCGGTTTACATCTTTCTGCGTGAAATACTGGAGCGGGTCGAAATCGCGCACTTCCGCGGCGATCTGAGAAGAATAACCGCTGGCGTCAAACGTCTTGATCAGATCGACACCGCTGACGCCCTGCAATAAATGTGACCAAAAGGATTGGACATCATTTCCCAAGGGAGAAATGACGCCCAATCCGGTAACTACTATGCGCTTGCGCATCGATTGATTATTTGACCTGAGAATCGAGATAATTGACGACGCTGCCGACGGTTTTCAGCTTCTCGGCCTCTTCGTCCGGAATTTCGATACCGAAATCCTCTTCCATCTTCATGATCAGTTCGACCGTATCCAGCGAGTCGGCGCCCAGATCATCGATAAATGAGGCTTCCATCGTGATCTTGGATTTTTCGATCCCCAGTTTTTCGGCAACGATTTCCTGTACTTTTTCAAAGTTACTCATCATATCCTCCTAAGTTAGTTTACATTACCATACCACCGTCGACCTTGATCACCTGCCCGGTAATATATTCGGCCAACGGCGAAGCCAAAAACAGGGCTGCATTAGCAACATCCTGTGGCGTCCCCATTTTATTCAAAGGAATATTTCTCAAGAATCCGGCGCGAACCTCTTCCGGCAATACGGCGGTCATGGCCGTATCGATGAATCCGGGCGCGATCGCATTCACATTCACATTACGTGCGGCCATTTCCTTGGCTAAGGATTTCGTGAAACCGATTACCCCGGCCTTACTGGCTGAATAATTGGTCTGGCTGGCATTGCCGGTCAGACCAACCACCGAACTGATGTTAATGATCTTGCCGGAATGTTGCTTCAGAAAATATTTTGCTGCCGCGCGGCAGACCAGAAAAGTGCCTTTTAAATTGGTATCCAGCACCGCATCCCACTGTTCTTCTTTCATGCGTAACAGAAGGGCGTCGCGCGTGATGCCGGCGTTATTGATCAGAACATCGATTCGTCCGAATTTCTGTATGACGCTATCGATCATCCGCTGAACCTCTTGGCCGTCGGAGACATTACAGGGGAGAGCGTCGAATCTGAACTGTTTTGCGGTGAATAAAGCAACGGCCTCCCGCAGCGATTCCGGATTGTAATCGCTCAGCACGACCGTGGCGCCGCTCTCGGCGAAGGTGCGGGCGATGGTCAGGCCAATGCCACGTCCTGCGCCGGTCACAATTACGATTTTATCACTGAAATTCAATTCCATACAGTTTGCTCCAGTTCGTTAAAAGTTCCAATTCCGGCAAGCCTGACTTCCGGAGCAGTCCGTTTGACCAGTCCCTGTAAAACCTTGCCGGGACCGACTTCCACGAAAGTAGTGGCTCCGTCGCCAATCATATTCCGGATCGTGTCCGTCCAAAGCACGGGCGCCGTTAATTGTCTTAAAAGCCTTTCGCGGATTTCCTGCGGATCGCGGGTTGCGGTGCCGGTGACATTCGAGTAAACCGGGCATCGTGGGGATTTGAATTCGGTTGCGGTCAGGGCTTTTTCAAGGACTTTGCTGGCCGGTTGCATCAACGCGGAATGGAAAGCCCCGCCCACTGACAGTTCGACGGCCATTTTGGCGCCGGCTTTCTTTAAATCGGCCATGGCGGCTTGAACTTTATAAATGTCGCCGCTGATCACGATCTGGGCTGGTGAATTACAGTTGGCGATCTGGCAGACTCCGGCAAACCCGGATTCTGCCAAAATCTGTGAAATTTTTTCAGATTCAAGACCGACGATCGCGGCCATGGTGCCGGGATTTTTTTCGGATGCAATTTGCATCTGTTCGGCGCGGATTTTCACCAGTTCAAGCCCCTCTTCGAAGGAAAGGGCGCCGCAGGCAACCAGGGCGGAATATTCGCCGAGACTATGGCCGGCCACCATATCAGGCCGATGACCACGCGCCTGCAATTCGGCGTCAATGCTACAGGATAGCACAAAAATCGCCGGTTGGGTGATCTTTGTTTGAGTCAGTTCGGTCAGGGGGCCGTCAAAAGAGAAATTTTGCAGGGAAAAATCAAACTGCTTTTCGGCCAGATCGTAATAACGACGCGCCAGGTCGCTGCTTGTATAGAAATCGCGTCCCATACCAACGTATTGCGATGCCTGACCCGGAAACATGAAAGCGGTTTTAGACATTTTCAATACCCCAGCGCATCAGCAAACTACCCCAGGTAAATCCGGCTCCAAAAGCTGCCATCGCAATCAGATCGCCCCGGTTGAATCGTTTTTGATCGAAACCTTCGATTAATCCGAGCGGAATCGTAGCGGCGGTAGTATTGGCGTAGCGGTCAATATTGATCATCACCTGTTCGGGAGTCAGTTTCAGACGTTCGGCAGAGGCGTCAATGATACGTTTATTGGCCTGATGAGGAATAAAGAGCCGGATGTCCTTTCCGCTCAGTCCATTGCGTTCCAGCAACTCGACCGTGATGTCCGCCATGCCTTTGACGGCGAATTTAAAAACGGTCTTACCCTCCTGATAAATGTAATGCATTTTCCTGGCGACCGTTTCGGCTGTGGCCGGATTGAGACTACCGCCCCCCAAAATGTAGAGAAAGTCTTTGCCGGCTCCGTCCATTTTCATAATAAAATCGATTATTCCGGAGTCGTCCTTCTCGGCGGTCGGTTCAAGTAAAACCGCGCCGGCCGCGTCGCCAAAGAGCACGCAGGTGTCGCGATTGGTATAGTCGGTGATGCTGCTCATGGTGTCGGCTCCGATGACCAGCACTTTGCGGCAGGTGCCGTTTTCGACATATTGGGCGGCGTTTGAAAGGGCATAAAGGAAACCCGAGCAGGCGGCGGAAATATCGAAACCGAAAGCATTTTTCGCCCCGATGGCATCCTGGACCAAGGCGGCCACCGACGGGAAAAACATATCCGGCGAAACGGTGGCTACCACGATAAGATCAATGCTCAGTGGATCGACGTTGAAACGCCGTTGCATATCCCCAAAAGCCTTGACAGCCATCGCGGAAGTGGCTTCGCCTTTGGCTACAATGTGACGCTCCAGAATTCCGGTGCGGGTGCGGATCCACTCATCCGAAGTGTCGACTATTTTCTCGAGATCGGCGTTGGTTAATACCCGTTCCGGCACATACATGCCAAAGGCGGTGATGTTGGATTTGGGATTTTTCATCGGGAAAATTTCCTTGTTCTGGGTTAAGATTTGGGACAGAAGCGCGGGAAACTGGTGAAATGACGAAGCCCTTCCTCCCGGTAAATTGAGGTTTCCAGGCGAAAAGCTGAAAGGGTTTGGATGGTTTTACCCAGCCGGGGCTCCCCTATGCTTCTTTGGCTGCGACGACCGGCCGCCCGCGGTAATATCCGCAATTTGGGCAGGCCCGATGTGGCAATTTAGGCCCTTTACATTGAGGGCAAGTGGCGACAGTTGTTCCGGTTAGGATCTTATGGGTCCGGCGTTTATCTCTTCTGGATTTGGATGCTCTACGTTTTGGTTGCGGCAATTTATTAATCCTCCATATTTATCGGGGTTAATTTTTTAAGAACTTCCCAGCGGTCGTCGGGTTCGGCGGCCTGGCACTGGCAGTCAACTTCGTTGCGGTTTGCGCCGCAGATCGGACATAAACCTTTACAATCTTCACGGCATAGGATTTTCATCGGAACTCCGAGCAGAAGGGTATCATGCACATATTCGGTCAGATCGATTTCATGAGCCGTGGGCGCAAGAGGGATGATGTTATCGTCCTGTGCGGCGGTTGGAATGTTCGAAAAACTGGCAATTGTGTTAAACGTTCCGTGGAGCGGGAGATCGAACTCGGTCAGACAGCGATCGCAGACGCAGTGGGCGGCAGAAGCAACTTGTCCTTCGATCGCAATTTCGGTTGCACCCTTGTCAATGGTCAGCGTCACCGTCACCGGAATATTCAACTTAAGATCGGTAATAGCCAGATCGCTGGCGCTGAATGCGTCTACAACAACCTGTTTGCCATCTTTAAGCGAATTTAATCGAACTTTCATAACAATTGGCAAATTTATTGGAAACGTGAACGATAATCAAGAATTTTAACCGAATCCCGAGGATAAGCGGGCTGGCGCCTGCCGGGTCGGGGCGACCGAAAATATAAAATTGCGAATCTATTTTAAGACTTGCATTGTTCCGATCAATTAAATATATTTGTATAGATTTTTTTACAGTCAGACCGTGTTGATTGATTTTTGATAAAGGATTAAAGAGGAGGCGTTCGCTGAGTGGGATATCACTCCCATTTCAGGATGAGTTTCATCCAACTTCCCTCCTTCCTTGGGAACTCCTCCCGTTAAAATAGGACGCCTCCTCTCCTTTTATTTCCATAAATATTTCTCGAAAATAAACTATATTGAGACGCAAGTTTGATTTTTGCCTGTTGTCCTTGCCAGTCGTTAAACAGAAATGATTACAATGGGGAACCGGAATAATGACAGATAAAGATTTTGTGGAAACAATGGTCGTCAGCCGGCGGGTTTATGATGGCCGCTTGTTGCAGGTTTACCGGGATGAAGTGCGCCTGCCAAACGGTCGGCTCTCCGCTCGTGAATATATCAGACATCCGGGTGCAGCCGTGGTGATCCCATATCTGAATGACGGGAATATCTTGATGATCCGTCAATACCGCTATCCGGTCGGTGAGATCATGCTGGAACTGCCGGCCGGGAAAATTGATCCCGGCGAAAGCCCAGCCGATACTGTCCGCCGTGAAATGACCGAAGAGACCGGTTTTCTGCCGCAGCAGATAACCGAAATCGGTTTGATTCATACCTGTGTGGGATACAGCAGCGAGAAGTTGTTTTTATTCTGGGCGGCCGGTTTAGAGCCGCATGCCGGTCAGGCCGACGAAGATGAAACCGTTGAAGTGATACCAACCCATATCGGGGCGGCGATGGATTTGGTGCGTCAGGGTCAGATTACGGACGCCAAGACCATTATCGGTCTGTTTTGGGCGGAAGATATCATAAAGCGCGGCCGGCTGGGACTCTGCCCCGATTGCCGGTGATCTGGCGGCAATCGGGCGTATTTAATTTTTATTAATCGCGCCGTGCAAACCAGCATTACATTGACATTCCGCTAAACCGACAATAAATTACCGCCCGATGAAGCCTTATTGTAAAACAGTATTTTTTGCCGGAATTTTTCTAATCCGGATTGGTTGTTTAAATGCCCAGATCTGCCGGATCGAAAAAGAGTGGCCGGCTGAAGATGGACTGAGAAATATTGTCGTCAGCGCTCAGAACCAGGAGCTTGTTCCAGCCTATTTCGTTTATCCATTTCAGGCGATTCCCAATGATGGAAAAGGCTCGATACCGATCCGCTGGACCGACCCGCAAGATTTTCTGTTATCTTCCGGAAACGGTTATCTGGGGGTGTTTTTGCAGGGGCCCGCACCGACCAGAGACGACGAGCCACAACTCTACGAATTTAAGGTTTTCGATTCTAATGGCGGGGTTATCTTCAACCTTTCCGGAATGTTGCCAAGTATCACCGAGCGTCCGTTTTATTTTCTGAACGAGGCTGGCCGCTCTCTGACAGCCTGTTCGTTTTGGGGCGACCAACTGCATTTTTATGACCGCCAGGGACAACTGCTTAATGAAAGGCGGTTTATTCAGGAAGGTACTCTTTCACTGATTAATCCCAAGGGCGTTTACGATGACAGTGGCTATTATTTTTTATTCAATCTCAGCCGCGCCCGGGAAGAGGAAGAAAAAATCGGCCCGGACCTGTTCATGTTTTCGGCGAACGGCGCCCGGCTGTGGCAGTATCAGCTGCCCCTAAAAACAACCGGCGCAGTTGCACTCTCGCGCAGCGGAAAAATCGCTGCCGTCTGTGGAACGATTGTCAATCCACAGCCGCCGCAACCGGTTTGGCAGACGATTCTGTTCGATAGTCTGGGAAATGTTTTGAATTCTTTTCCGGTGGCTTTCCGGAACTACGATTTCGATTTGAATGACAGGTGGTTCTTGCTGGGGGATAACCATCAGGTGAATCTTATCAGCCTGGTAAGGAAATCGATCTATCTGGAGCTGACGCCTGGGCGTGGCCGCCGGAAAATCATGGACTGTGCCCTGATGAAAAACGAACGTCTGCTGATCCTGACCGGATTAGAATCCGCCCAGGGCGGCGAAACCCTGTACGACGATCCGGAAATTCTGATCTATTCCCCGGAAGGAGAATTATTTTTCCGGCAGGTTTTCGAAAGCGATTACAATTATAACGGGCAATTAATTTTAAATAATACCCGCGAGCGGTTCGGTCTGATCCTGCAAAACCGGTTCGTGGTATATAATTTTATGCCTTGATTACAGGATAGGCGGAAAAATAGTTTAAAGGTGAGGTTAACATGAATTACATCTGGTTGGGATTGATGATAATTGCTCTGGTGGTCGGCGCCATTACGGGGCGGATTGACGCGGTTACGAAAGCGGCGGTCGACAATGCCGCCGCGGCCGTCGAGATTGCCCTGGGCTTGATTGGCATAATGACTCTCTGGCTCGGGATCATGAAAATCGCTGAAGCTGGCGGTATCATAAAAATTTTATCGCGGGCTATCCGTCCACTGGCTAAATTCCTGTTCCCCACCATCCCCTCCGACCATCCGGCTATCGGTTCGATGCTGATGAATCTGATTGCCAATTGGCTCGGTCTGGGTAACGCCGCCACCCCGCTCGGTCTGAAAGCTATGGAGGAATTACAGACTCTGAATAAATCGAAGGACACGGCTACAAATGACATGGCGACCTTCCTGGCCTTGAATACAGCGACGATTTGCCTGATTCCCATGACGGTCATCGCCGTTCGGGCGCAGCTCGGTTCGGCCAATCCTTTCGAAATTATCAGTACGACGATTGTCTCTTCAACCTGCGCAACGCTAGCTGGTATAACTGCGGTTAAATTGCTGCAGCGCCTGCCTTCTATCCGCCGATCTGACCCAAACCGAATCGCCGAAGGAGGAAGCCATGAATAGTCAAATCGCTCCTTCTGTGTTTGTGATGATCATGAAAGGTTTCTCCAGCTGGGCGGTTCCGGTTCTAATCTTTTTGATTCTGATCTTTGGCTGGCGCAAAAAGGTCAAAGTGTATGAAACCTTCATCGACGGAGCCAAAGAGGGTTTTAACGTTGCGATAAAGATCATTCCGTATCTCGTGGCGATTCTGGTGGCAATCGGTATGTTTCGGGCTTCGGGTGCGATGGATGTATTCGTAACCCTGCTTTCACCATTAACCAATCTGATCGGGATGCCCGCCGAAACTCTGCCGGTAGCGCTGATGCGCCCGCTTTCCGGCAGCGGCGCCCTGGGAATTGTCACCGAGCTGATGAAATCGCATGGCCCGGATTCGTTCATCGGGAGGCTTGCCTCTACCATGTGGGGCAGCAGCGAGACGACTTTTTACGTCGTGGCCGTTTACTTCGGTTCTGTGGGGGTACGGCGTGTGCGGCACTCGATCGCCGCCGGACTGATTGGTGACGCGGTCGGCCTGATCATGGCGGTGTTTATTTGCCGGCTGGTCTTCGCATAGCCAGGATTGCCGATCTGTCCGAAGTTTTGCAGGAAGTCGGTAAATCCGCAGTGAGGTCGTGAGCAAGATGAGCAAGTGATCGCCGGGTGTTTTTTAGCCGCGCTAAAAACTGCCGGGTATGCATTTTTCCTAACGTCTGCCTTTTAAAACTCAGCGGTTTTCTCTATCTTATGAACCGAAATGATGAATATCGTTTTTATTAATGGAGAATAAATAGAATGGGCAAAGTCCAGAATCGGGGTCATATCCTGACTGAAAAAATCAATCCAAAAAGCAATTTAATAGATACTTTAACTACCGAACAAATCATCAGGTTAATTAACTCAGAAGATGCTACTATTCATCTCGCGGTCGCCAAAGCAATCCACCAGATAAGCGCCGCGACAGACATCGTAATTGAGGCCTTTAAAAATGGCGGCCACCTGCGCTATATCGGGGCCGGCACCAGCGGACGGCTCGGCGTACTGGATGCCAGCGAATGTCCACCCACTTTCTCTGTTCCTAAAGAACTGGTGCAAGGCCTAATCGCGGGAGGTTCCCGGGCTCTCGTTGAGGCGGTTGAAGGAGCTGAAGATTATGCGGAGTCGGGCGCCGAGGATTGTCGGGCGATCGGTTTGACTGACAAGGATGTCCTGATGGGAATTGCGACCGGGGGTACGACGCCTTATGTGCACGGCGGCCTGCAATATGCGCGCGCACTCGGCGCCAAAACGATCTTCTTCACCTGCACGCCCAAGGAAGATCTGGGCGTCGAAGCGGATGTTATTATTGAAGTGCTGGTGGGGCCGGAACTGATCACCGGTTCAACTCGTCTGAAGGCCGGCACGGCCACCAAGATGGTGTTGAACATGATTACCACCACCGCCATGATCCGCCTGGGCAAGGTCTATGGCAATTACATGATCGATCATCAGGCTATCAACGCCAAACTGGTGGATCGCGGAACCCGTATCATTGCGGAGCTGACAGGCTTGAATTATGATGAAGCTTATCAGGCTCTTTTAAGAGCCGACAAACACGTCAAAGAGGCGGTGGTTATGGTGAAATTGGGATTGACCCTGGAAGAAGCCCGGCACCAGATTAAAGCTCATAACGGTTTTATCAGATTCGCTTTCAAAGCGTAAGACTTTTTGAAATTTCCAATCTCTGATTGGAATGATAGATTGTCAACCCGATCCGGCGCCGGAAAGCCGGGAAAGATGGATTTGACTATGAAAGACATTGCGCATCTTTTTCTGAATAAAAAATTGCGGGTCATCGGTCTTATGTCCGGCAACTCAATGGATGGCCTGGACGTCTGCGCCGTTGATATTGCCCGCACAGTAGATGGTGTTAATATTTCCAATCTGGTGTATGCCGTATATCCTTTTACCCAGGAATTTAAAGACTATCTGCACGCCGTTGTAAACGGTACGACGGCAGCGGTTTGCCAGGCAAATTTTACGATCGGACGGGAGTACGCGGCGATCCTAAACCGTTTTTTGGAAGATCACGACATTGCTCCCGAAGCAGTTGACCTGATTGGATCGCACGGTCAGACCGTCTGGCATATTGACCGGCAGGCCACCTTGCAGATCGGCGAATCGTCCGTCCTGGCCGAGGCGTTCAGTCTGCCGGTCGTGAATGACTTTCGGGTGCGCGACATCGCCGCCGGCGGCAGCGGCGCTCCGCTGGTGCCGTTTATTGATTATCTCTTATTTAAAAAACTTCGAAAAACCCTGTTGGTTTTGAATATCGGCGGAATTGCCAATTTTACGATCATTCCGCGTGATGCCCGCTCGATCGATGAGATTAATGCTCTGGATAGCGGCCCGGGAAATGTTCTCTGCGACAACTTAGCGAAAATCATCACCGGTGGTGTGCAAAATTTTGACGAGAACGGTCGTCTGGCACAGCGCGGAACCATACGGCCGGATATTTTACAGGAACTGCAAGCCCATCCTTATGTCAAGGCCCCCTTTCCAAAATCGACGGGACCGGAAGTTTTCGGAGTCGATCTGATCTGGCAGATCATTGCCAAATACCGGATCGAGCCGGTTCAGTATTATGACCTGCTGGCGACCTTCAGCCGGTTTTCCGCCGAGGCCGTGTACACGAATTACCACCAGTTTTTCGCCGATAAATATCCTTTGGATGAAATAATCGCCAGCGGCGGAGGCGTCCACAATCCGGTTATCATGGAGCACTTGCAAACCCTGTTCGCTCCGGTGAAGATTGCCCGGCCGGAGGCTTATGGCATTCCCGCAGACGGTAAAGAGGCTTTAGCCTTTGCGATGCTGGCGGCGCTCTTCGTTTGGCAGATTTCCGGAAACGTGCCAAACGTAACCGGCGCGCGGCATCCGGTCGTACTGGGCAAATTAACATTATAAAAAGGAGTACCTAAATGAATCCCTATATTTTCCGCGAATATGACATCCGGGGTATTGTGGCCGAGGATTTTCCGGATGAAGTTGTCGAATTGCTGGGCAAAGGTATGGGAACCTACTTTCGCGAGCATAAAGCCCGCTCGATTGCGCTGAGCGGCGACATCCGGCTGTCGACCCCGCATCTGAAAGCCGTATTGGCCAAAGGATTGTTGTCCACCGGTTTGGATATCGTCGATCTCGGTATCGTTCCCACACCGGTCAATTATTACAGTATGTATACCTTACGGGTGGACGGGGCTGTTCAGATCACCGGCAGTCACAACCCCGCCAACATGAACGGTTTTAAAGTCAGCCTGGAACAAAAAGCTGTTTTTGGTGATCAGATTCAGGCGATCAGGCAAATTATCGAAAAAGGCGAGTTCGCCACCGGTTCCGGAACTCTGAGCACGAAGGAATTACTGGAAGAGTACAAGCAGATGATCATTTCCAAGATCAAACTAGCCCGCCCGCTGAAAATCGCCATGGATTGCGGCAATGGAGCCGCCGCTCTGACTGCACCGGAAATATTCCGTGCGATCGGCTGTGACGTCAAGGAATTGTATTGTGATGTGGATGGTCGCTTTCCAAATCATCATCCCGATCCCACCGTTCCTAAAAACCTGACCGACCTGATCGCCACCGTGCAGGAAGGAGGTTACGATTTTGGAGTTTCCTTCGACGGCGATGCCGACCGCATCGGCGTGGTTGACGACCGGGGTGAAATCATCTGGGCTGACTATCTGATGATCCTCTTTTTGGAAGAGGTCGCCCGTCCGGGAGTGCCGGTGATTTTTGATGTGAAATGCTCCCAGGCGCTGGAAGAAATGATCGTCGCCCACGGCGGTGTGCCTCTGATCTGGAAGACCGGACATTCACTCATTAAACAGAAAATGAAAGATGAACATGTGCCCTTTGCCGGCGAAATGAGCGGTCATCTTTTCATGGGAGACGAATATTTCGGTTACGATGACGCCGTCTATGTAGCGGCTCGCTTTGCCCGCCTTATTTCCCGCTCGGGCGAGAAGCTCTCTGCGAAAACCGCCCGCCTGCCGCATTATTTCAGTACTCCTGAAATGCGTCTGGAATGTAAAGACGATCCGACCAAATTCAGGATCGCTCGCCAGGCCGCCGATTATTTCAAAGCTCATTACGAATGTTTGGAAGTTGACGGTGTACGTATCAAATTCGGCGACGGCTGGGGACTGGTGCGTTCCTCGAATACCCAGCCGGTGATTGTAACCCGCTTCGAAGCCAAAACCGCCGAGCGTCTGACAGAAATCCGCGACCTGGTGCTCAACAAACTGCGTGAATTCGGCGAATTTAAATTCTGAGGACTAAAGACTTTGATGAGGTTTAATCTTCTTCGGGAATGCAAATAAAAATAAGCCAAAATTCGATACGGACGAAGCGATGAGCGAAGACTTCAGCGAACGGATCTTACGGCTGAAAACCGAAATTGAACGCAATCTGGCCAAAATCGAGCTCCCGGAAATACCGGGCGGACTCTACCAGCCAATGCGCTACAGCCTGAATGCCCGTGCCAAACGGCTCCGTCCGATAATGGTGCTGGTGGTCGGCGAAGGTCTGGGCGCCAGCCGCCAAACGCTCATGCCCGCCGCCTTAGCCGTAGAGATATTGCACACTTTCACTCTGGTGCATGACGATATTATGGATAATGATACCGTCCGGCGTGGTCAACAGACCGTGCATGTTAAATGGGATGTCAACACCGCCATTTTGGCTGGAGACGGCCTGATGGCGCTGGCTTTTCGCACTCTGATGCAAACCAAATCCGCCCACACAGATCGGATCGGAACGACTTTCAGCCAGGCTATGCTGGAAATCTGTGAAGGGCAATCCTTCGATATGGATTTTGAGAAAAACAATCTGGTGGAAGTTCCTGAATATATGGACATGGTGCTCCGCAAAACCGGTTGCCTTTTGGGTTTGGCGTGTCATCTGGGCGCCCTGATCGCCGACGCCAGTCCGAAAATTGCCGAAAACCTGAAGCTATTTGGACGAGAAATCGGCCAGGCATTTCAGATTCAGGATGACCTGCTGGAATTGACCGCCAATCAGGAGACGATGGGAAAAAGTCTGGGCAGTGACCTGGCCGCCGGCAAAAAGACCTATCCGATCGTAGCCGCTCTGAGCAATATGCCGGAAACCGAACGGGCAGATTTCCTCGGTTTTCTGAAAGCCAACTCCGCCAACCGACGTCTGATAGTTCAGGAATTAAACCAACATGGATGCATTCAGCAGACCGAAGCCGTAATCGCCCGCCTGTTTGCCAACGCTGCCCAACGCCTGCGGGTTCTGCCGGATGATTTACAGGTCGATTTACAATATTTGATCCGGATAATTTCCGGACGTCAATCCTGATATGATCAAACAAACCGTAAAAATTCTCAACCGACATGGCCTGCACACCCGGCCAGCCACCATGCTGGTCACCACCACCGCTAAATACAAATCGGAAATCTTTCTGACCTATAAAGGAGTGCGGGTCAACGCCAAAAGCATCCTCGGAGTGCTGGTGCTGGCTGTCGAACCGGATGCCGAGGTCACTTTAGACGCCAATGGCCCGGATGAAAAAGAGGCTTTGGCCGCCCTGGTCGAATTAGTTGCCAATAAATTTAATACAGAATAGACTTGAAAATTATTCAAGGCATCCGCATATCTCCAGGAATAGTCATCGGACCGGTCTATTATTTCGAGCCGAGCAAGATTCCTATCCCTCAACATCATATTACAACCGCCGAGGTTGAGGCAGAACTGAAAAAATTTCGGGTCGCCGCCGAAAAAGCTACCGCGGAATTGAATCAGGTGCGCACCTTGGTGCTGAAGCATCTGGATGAAGATCATGCCCGCCTGATCGATGCTCAGCTTATCGCCCTGACGGATGTCGATCTCGTGCAGGAGGTCACCGAGCTGGTGCGCGGAGAACACCGCAATATTCTCTGGGCATATTATTCGGCAATGGAGCGGTTCGAGAAGGCGCTGGTCAATTCGTTCAATCAGTTTCAGCAGGAACGCATGATCGACCTCCACGACGTCAAAAAGAGAATCATCCATCATCTTTCGTCTCAGGGCGAATACACCGTTCCACAGATGTCGGTTCCATCTGTTTACGTAAGTGAACGAATAACGCCGTCGGAGTTGATTAACATTCACAACCAGAATACGATCGGTATAATCACCCGGGTCGGCGGTCTGGATTCGCACGCCGGGATTCTGGCGCGGGCTTTTGATATTCCCTATCTGTCCAACGTCGCCGAAATCGAAACGATCGCGCTGGCGGCAGAGATCATACTCGACGCCGATCACGAGAAAATAGTCCTGGAGGCTTCACCGGCGGTGCGTATGGATTACGATAAAAAAATCCGGCAAAGCCAAAAAAGGCGGGAAACCGAACTATCCCGGATTGCTCCGACGGTTACACGGGATAACATCCCGGTCGAGATTCTCCTGAACGCCGGGTTCGTTACAGAGGTTGTCAACGCCAGACAGGATCTGATCAAAGGCATCGGTCTTTTTCGCAGCGAATATCTCTGTATCGAGCGCAATGACGTCCCCGATGAAGAGGAGCAATTCCAGGCCTACCGGCAGATTGTAGAGAAAATGGGTGACAAGCCGACCACGTTCCGCACCTTTGACTTCGGTCGCGAGAAGATGATGGCGCTTCTCGACCTGGAAATGTTTCAAAAAGACGCGGTTTTCGATACCTGGGGCGGCATCCGCTTCTGCCTGGATAATCCCTGGCTACTGAATACCCAGCTGCGGGCTCTCCTGCGCGCCAGCCATTATGGTCGGTTGAAAATCATGTTTCCGCTGGTAACCGAAACGGCCGAAATTCACCAGGTATTGGAAATTTATCATCAGGTTCAGGAAGATCTGAGAAATGAGGGATATCCTTTTTCCGAAAACATCCCGCTGGGCGCTATGATCGAGACTAAAAACATCTTGAACGAGCTGGAAGAATTGAGTCTTCTGCTGAACTTTTTCAGTATCGGGACGAACGATCTGGCGCTTTTCCTGCTGGGCTCCAAGCGCTCCGATACGGTTACGAAAAATTATTACCATCCGATGATTTTTCAGGCTATCCACCATGTCCTGACCGCGACCAGCGCAAAAGATTTTCCGGTAACTGTTTGCGGTGAAATGGCTTCCGACCCGCGGGCTGTTGTCGGCTTGCTGGCGCTGGGCATCCGCTCACTCAGTATGAATACCGCCGCCTTGGCCACGATCAATGAGCTGGTGCGCTCCGTCAGCATCGCAGAGATCGGAGTGCTGCAGGAAAGCCTATTGACCGCCGCCAGTCCGATGCGGGTTTACGATTTACTACAGGAATATTACCAGCACAGCCTGAAAAGCAAATCCTGATTAACGGTCGGATTGTTTTTTATGCTTGATTCTGCTCGACGGTTATTTTATATTCTGGCATTGTTATGATTCGAGTGGCTTTAAGTAAAATAATTTTTTACCCTCCCAGCAAAGGATATGCGCTGTTGCTGAAGGAAATCGGGGGCGAGCGCCAGGTGCCCATCATCGTTGGGATTTTTGAAGCCCAGTCGATTGCTCTGGCGATTGAGGAAGTTAAAATGCCGCGCCCGATGACGCACGATCTGTTCGTCAGCGTTCTGCAGGAATTCGGCGCACGGATTGACAGCGTTGTCGTCAGCGATCTGGTAGAGGGTACCTTTTATGCCAAGATAGAGATTCGTCTGAAAAACGATCAGATTCTATATGTGGACGCCCGTCCCAGTGACGCCATTGCCCTGGCCTTGCGTATGAAAGCCACTATTTTAGTAGCTGAAGATGTCATGCAGGAAGCCGGGCAGTATCTGGCAGGCAAACATCGCGAGCCGGCGGAAAAAGACGAGAGCATTCCTGAAATCCAAAACCTCGACCGCCTGTTCGACCTCCAAAATCAACTTCAGGGAGCCATCGAAGAGGAAAATTACGAACTGGCGGCGCAGTTGCGCGACCAGATCAACAGCCTACAACGGGAATTGAACATCAATTAGATAGATTTTGGCAATCGGTCGTACAGTGTGACCATATTACGGGTGTGGGGGACAGGTCATGAAATCTGAAAAAATCTATTGTTTTATTCAACTTAATATATCAATATTCACATGCAATGGAGTAAAAGCGAAGACGTGAGATGAAGAAATCAAACGACATTGCATAAATGGGAAACACCTCAATGAATAAAACCGACAATGATCGAATCAGAGTAGAATTCTATGGCGTCCGGGGCTCTTTTCCTTCGTCACCGGATAACTCCGAGATGGAAGAAAAATTATTCTGGCTGTTGCAAGACGCGGGGCGAAAAAAATTATCTACTGAGGCGGACATCCGTAAATATTTGCACGATCTGCCACCTCTCCGCCGGGGATTCGTAGGCGGCAACACCTCCTGCGTCTATGTTCATCTCGGCGGACGGCATATAATCTTGGATGCCGGTTCGGGAATGCGACGTTTGGGGGAATACTTGATGGGCAAGGAATTTGGCAAAGGGCGGGGAAAAGCCCATATCTTCCTGAGCCATACGCATTGGGATCATATCATGGGATTTCCTTCCTTTCTGCCAGCCTTCAAGTCGGGTAATGAGATTATCGTTTACGGAGTCCATACCGGCCTCGAACATCGTTTCAGCGTCCAGCAGGAAGACGAGTTTTTCCCGGTCTCGCTTTCGGCCATGGGGGCGATTATTGATTTCGTGCAGATGCGCAAAGAGGAAACCATCAGCATTGGCGATATCAGGGTTACCAATATCATGCTTAATCATCCCGGCGGCTCGTTTGCCTACCGGCTGGACTATAATGGCAAGTCGGTCGTATACGCTACCGACTCCGAGTATAAAAATAACGATGAAAAGCTCCAGCGCTATATTCAGTTCTTCAAAGATGCAGATGTCCTGATATTCGACGCTCAGTTCACTATCGAAGAGAGTATCGAAAAAGAGAACTGGGGACACAGCACCGCCATTCAGGGAGTTGATATGGCTGCCCGGGCGGGAGTAAAAAATCTTTATTTTTTTCATCACGATCCCTCTTACACCGACGCCAAACTCGAAGAAATTCTCGAAGAAACCCTGAACTATCAGAAACAACAACGCCAAACCGAGAGCCTTAAAATCGCCTTAGCCAGGGAAGGGCTGGAAGTCATTCTTTAGCGTCCGCCGTGCGGAAAAATTCCACCCGTCGGTCTCTCTTGATAATCGGAATTAAATTTTCTAACTTTACGATGTGTCAATTATAAATACAGATAATCTTGTTGAAATCCGTCGCGGCCTCAGCACCGGCTCAAACGACCGTTACCAGAGCGCCGTGATTCTGTGGACCTATCATTTTGGCTATAAATAAATTTCCTGCGCTTTCGGCTTTCGTTTTTATTTTTAACCTTAAAAAAAAGAAAGGATTTTAGCGATGAATCGCAGGAATATTATCATCATTGGCGCGGCCGGCCGCGACTTCCATAATTTTAATACGGTTTACCGGGAGAATGAACTATACAACGTGGTGGCATTTACGGCTGCCCAGATTCCCGACATTGACGGGCGTAAATACCCGGCGGAATTGGCCGGCCGGCTTTATCCGCAGGGCATACCGATTTTTGCGGAAGCGGATTTGCCACGTCTGATACTTGAAAATCGGATCGACGAATGCGTTTTTGCCTACAGTGATGTGCCTTATCAGAAAGTCATGGCAATGGCCGCAATCGTGAATGCCGCCGGCGCCAGTTTTACCTTACTGGGTCCGAATGCGACCATGATCAAAAGCCGGAAACCAGTCATTTCGGTATGCGCTACCCGCACCGGCTGCGGCAAGAGCCAAACCTCCCGTAAAGTCATTGAGCTACTGATGGCCGCCGGACTCAAGGTCGTAGCAATCCGTCATCCAATGCCGTACGGCGACCTGGTCGCCCAAAAAGTCCAGCGTTATGCTACCATTGGGGATTTGCAAAAATATCACTGCACCATTGAAGAAATGGAAGAATACGAGCCGCATGTCGTCCGCGGCAATGTCATTTATGCCGGCGTCGATTACGCAGCGATTCTGGCGGCTGCCGAGTGCGATCCGGCTGGCTGCGATGTAATCTTATGGGATGGCGGCAACAACGATTTTCCTTTTTACAAACCGGATTTGGCTATCACGGTTGCCGATCCGCACCGGGCCGGCAATGAATTGTCCTACTATCCCGGTGAAGTCAATTTACGGATCGCAGATGTGGTGATTATTAATAAGATTGACACTGCCAGTCCGCAGGGTGTTGAAACAGTGCGGCGGAGTATCGAGAAGGTCAATCCCCGCGCCCGGGTGATAGACGCCGCCTCGCCGATCCGGGTAGACCGGCCGGAAATCATCCGCAATAAACGCGTGCTGGTTGTCGAAGACGGTCCGACTTTAACGCATGGTGAAATGCAGATCGGTGCCGGGATTGTGGCCGCCCGGAAATATGGTGCCCGCGAGTGTGTCGATCCGCGTCCGTTCGTCGTCGGCAAACTGGCCGAAACCTTCCGGATTTACCCGAATATCGGTCAACTGCTTCCCGCCATGGGTTACGGCGAGACTCAGATTCGCGATTTGCAGGAGACAATCGCCCGTACCGACTGCGATGCGGTGGTGATCGGCACCCCCATCGATCTGAATCGCATCGTCAGCATCAAACAACCATCCACGCGTGTTTATTATGATCTTCAGGAAATCGGCAGTCCTGATTTAAAAGAAATTCTAAGTGATTTCTGCCGGGAACATCACTTAAAAACCAAACCGGAGGCAGTATGATCCGCACGGCGGTCATGGCTCTGGGCGGCAATGCCATTTCACCCAAGAACGAAAAAGATACCATCGCCAATCAGTTTCGCAATACCCGCACCAGCCTGGAGTCGGTGATGAACCTCGTAAAACAGGATTATCATCTGGCTCTGACCCACGGCAACGGCCCGCAGGTCGGCAACGCTCTTTTAAGAGTGGAACTGACCATAGATAAGGCGCCGGTTCTGCCGCTGGGCATTTGCGTAGCCGACACCGAGGGGGGTATGGGTTATATGATCGAGCAATCTTTACAAAATGCCCTGATCAAAGCCCAGATCCCGCGGGAAGTTGTGTCAATCATTACTCAGGTTGTGGTAGCCGCCGATGACCCTTCAATCAACAATCCGACCAAATACGTCGGCAGCTGGTATTCTTACGAAGAGATTAAGGAGCTGGCCAGCCGCTTCGGCTGGCAGATTAAAGCGGACGGCGACCGCGGCTGGCGGCGGGTCGTACCCTCACCATTTCCGCTCCGCATCATAAATCACAAGGCTATCAAACACTTGGTTGATTTGGGAACGATCGTTATAGCGGCTGGCGGCGGCGGAATCCCGGTCTATGTCATGGAAAACGGTTTATATGAAGGTTTTGATGCCGTGATTGATAAAGATCTGGCAGCAGCCGCTCTGGCTCGCGACATTGGCGCCCAGGAACTCTATATTTTAACCGAGATCGACAGCGTCAGGGTTAACTTTGGACAGCCGAACGAGCAGACTATCGATCTGATCCATGTCCCGGAGCTGAAACAACTACAGCGGGAAGGTCATTTCCCGCCCGGCTCGATGGGCCCGAAAATTCGCGCCGCCATCGAATTTATCGAATCCGGCGGCGAACGGGTAATTATCACCTCGGTCAATAAGGCAGTCGAAAGCCTGCACGGCGACAGTGGTACAACCATTATTGCATAGAAAGGAAGATAGAATGTCATTGACTTTAGCGATTCTGAAGCCCGATTGCGTGAATCGCCATTTGATCGGCAAGGCCATCGATTTTATCGAAGAAAAAGGCTTTAAAATAATCAGCCTCCGGATGGTGCGTTTGCATCGGGAAGAGGCGGCCGCTTTTTACAGCGTGCACAAGGGAAAGGAATTTTTCAACGGTCTGCTGGATTTCATGACGTCCGGGCCTTGTTTGCCGATGGTTCTGGAGCATGACGGCGCGGTTGAATATTTTCGTCAGATAATTGGAGCGACCGACCCGCAGAAAGCCGCGGAAGGCACCTTGCGGCGCAGATTTGCCGAAAATGTGCAGTATAATGTCGTTCACGGATCGGATTCTGAAGAAAACGCTAAGAAAGAAATTGCATTTTTCTTTCCCACAATGGAAATTATTACCTGATTAACCTGCCCGGAGGGCCTGATTTATGAAAAAATTGACCATTGCTTTAATTGTTCTGCTAATGTTTGTCTGCGAGTGCTCCAAGAAACCGGTGCTGACCGGTACAGTCGGTAATCCTGTTACTTTGACTCCGGAACTAAAGAAACCGGAAGATACGGTGGCCTGCACCTTCAGATGGACATTTACCTCCAAACCAGCTGAAAGTAACATGGATGTGCTTTCTTTTCAGCCGGACAGCCGCAGTTTTACGGTGGCCTTTGTCCCGGATGCGCCGGGAGATTACGAGTTGCAGTTCACCAGTCAGAACGAAGAGGGCAAAGAGCAATTCAGTCAGGTCTTTAGCTGCTCCGTTGCGCCGGATACCAATCCAACCCCTCTGGCGGATACGGGTTATTCCCAGAATCTACCCAGAGATCTGTCGGCCCCGCTGCCGCAGTATTCTCAACCGGGGACTAAAACGGCGCCGCCGGTTACCTATGCCACCCCGCCATCGGCTGAACTAAAATCTAAATCTGTACAAAAGCCTAAAACAGTGATTAAGGGTAAAAGTATTCCGAAAGTGGCCGGCAAATATACCATTCAGATTTCAGCCTGGAAAAATTACAATCAGGCCGAAGCAGCTCTGGCCAACTTGACCGCCAGGGATCTGGATGCCTATATTCAAAAAGTATATTTTAAAGAAACCAAAGAAACCATGTATCGAATTCGCAGTGGCACCTTTGATTCTTATGCCGACGCCAAGAAAGTTATGAAAGAGCTGCAGGCGCGTTTTCCCAAAGAGGAATTCTGGATTGATAACGTTCGTGAAGATCAGTGAAAAAATCAGGAGGACATAAATGAAAAAATTACGTTTTGATGTGCGGGATATCTTCTTGACTCCGCGCTTGGCTTTGAGCGGCAAGAAGATTTGGGTTCATTTGCTGGGGCTGATGCTCGGCTGGTTGGTTTATCTTGTGCTGACTTATTTGGCGCTGATGGCGAATGGCGTTGGCCTGGTCGACATCTGGAAGTGTTACCATTTTTTTCCATGTCTCTATAATGCCGGTTTTCCGATTGCCTGGTATTCCTGGGTAATATATGGGGTCGGCGTGCTGGCCTGGATTATCATATTCCTGCTGGCATCGGTTTCCGTCGCGCGGATTACCTATAAGCAGATGAAGGGCGATGAGTTCTTTTCTTCCGGAGATAGTTTCAAGTATGCCAGGAAACATGGCGTTGCCGCCATTATGGGGCCGGTGTCCATTCTTTTAATTATCGCATTCTTCGTATTAATGGCCATCATTGCAGCCTGGATTGCCAAGTGGCCAGTGCTGGATATAATTTTCCTGGGCTTGCCCTACCTGCTGTATTTTATAGTGTCCACTTTTGTGGTTTACACCGCCGTGGTATTTGTGATTTCTCTGATTCTGGCGCCGGCGATTGTCGGTACGGCCGAAGAAGACACCATGGAAACCGTTTTTCAGAGTTATTCAACGCTCTGGGCCCAACCCTGGCGTCTGGTTCTTTATGAAGTAATTATTGGCGGTCTGACTTATGTCGCTACATTTATCTATGGCTGGGCATTGATCCTGGGTTATCAATTTTTCAATATAGTGTTCGGTCAGAGCTGGCTGATGGATGGCAAGATGTCGCGCATCATCGAACAGGCGTCATCGTATTTATTTGGAATAAATTCCCCGCTGACCGAGGCGATCAGCCGCTTTTTCTTTATTACCACACCAGCCTCACTGGGCATGGTCAAGCCGCTATTTCTGGGAACGACCGATGTGATTACCATTGTGTTGATAACGATTGCGCTGTTTGTTATTGCCGGTACGGTGGTTTCTTATGCTCTGGCCAATTTCAGTGTCGGTCAGGCACTGATCTATGTCATTTTACGGAAGAAAAAAGATGACGAGGACCTCGTCGAACGCAAAGACGAAGACGAATTAAAAGAGGAAGAAGAATCCGCAGAATCTAAGAGTGAAGAGGAGACGGCTGCTGAAGGGGAGCCTCCGGCTGCCGAAGCAAAGACGGAGTAATTCCGGTCCTGTCATTTTTTTTATAGAGGGCGTCGGCTTAGCGGCGCCCTCTTCATTTAATCCAAAAATGAACAAAACTTGAAAAAAATGTCAATTCGGCGTAAACTTAGCGCTGATTTTTTCCAAATGAATTTATAAAACATAAAGAGGTAAAAATGGCAACTTCAAAAACTAAAACCCCCAAGTACGTCTATTTTTTCGGCGGCGGGAAAGCCGACGGAAATGAAAGTATGAAAAATTTACTGGGCGGCAAGGGCGCCAATCTGGCCGAAATGGCCGGGCACCCGGAACTGCGCCTGCCGGTTCCGCCAGGCTTCACTATCACGACGGAAATGTGCACTTATTACTATGAAAATAAGCGCAAGTATCCGACCGAGCTGAAGACCCAGGTTGAGGCCGCATTGGCCAAAGTCGAGAAAATTCTCGGCCGCAAGTTCGGCGATCCGAAAAATCCACTCCTGGTGTCGGTACGCTCCGGCGCCCGCAAATCCATGCCGGGTATGATGGAAACCGTTCTGAACGTCGGCTTGACCGAAAAAACCATTCCCGGTCTGATCAAACAAAGCGGTGGTAACGAGCGCTTCGTCTACGATGCTTATCGCCGCCTGATCATGATGTATTCCGATGTGGTTATGGAAAAGGCCGCCGGTATCGAGCCGAAAGACGACGAAGGCATTCGCCGCCAGCTCGAAAAATTGATGGACGCCGTCAAAAAAGAGAAAAAATATTCCAGCGACACAGACCTGACAACCGCAGATTTAAAAGCCCTTTGTGCGGCTTTTAAGAAACAGGTGAAAAAAGTGCTCGGCAAAGAATTCCCAGACGATCCGGCAGAACAGCTCTGGGGCGGCATCGGCGCCGTATTCGCTTCCTGGAATGGCAAACGCGCCGTCGCTTATCGTCGCATCGAAGGCATTCCGGATGAATGGGGAACGGCGGTGACCGTTCAGGCGATGGTATTTGGCAACATGGGTGAAGACTGCGCCACCGGGGTGGCTTTCAGCCGCAATCCCGGCAGCGGCGAAAATGGTTTTTACGGCGAATATCTGGTAAACGCCCAGGGCGAAGATGTCGTGGCTGGTATTCGTACTCCTGCGCCGCTGAACAAGTATTCGACGTCCGAACATAACAGTGATCTGGTTACCTTGGAAAAAGGCATGCCGGTGCTCTATAAAGAGCTCGAAGATTATCGTTCCCGTCTGGAAATGCATTACCGGGATATGCAGGATATCGAATTCACCATTGAAAAAGGACGCCTGTTCATGCTGCAATGCCGCATCGGCAAACGCAATGGGCCGGCCGCCGTCCGCATGGCGCTGGATATGTTGAAAGAAAAATTGATCACCAAAGAGGAAGCCGTACTGCGGGTTTCTCCGGCGCAGCTGGATGAATTGTTGCATCCGATCATTGACCCGGCCGCCGAGAAGAAGCTCGAACCGCTGGCCAAAGGATTACCAGCTGGTCCGGGCGCCGGCGCTGGCCAGATCGTATTCAGCTCTGCCGACGCCGTCGAATGGGCAAAAAAAGGCAAGAAAGTCATCCTGGTGCGCGAGGAGACCAATCCGGAAGATGTAGACGGTATGCGCGCTTCCCAGGCCATATTGACCGCTCGTGGCGGAATGACCAGTCATGCGGCCCTCGTCGCCCGCGGCTGGGGAAAATGCTGTATCGTCGGCTGTGGTGCCATTCATACTGATTATCAGAAAAAGACCATGAAAATCGGCGAGCATATTTTCAAAGAAGGTGATTTTATCACGCTGAACGGCACCAAAGGTTACGTTTATGCTGGTTCACTGCCGATGATTGACGCAACTGAGAATAAGGACCTGGTTAAATTCCTGAAAGTCTGCGATTCCGTCCGTCATCTGGGCGTGCGCACCAATGCCGACACTCCGGCGGACGCCAAACGCGCCCGTCAATTCGGCGCTGAAGGCATCGGACTTTTCCGCACCGAGCATATGTTTTACGGCGAAGGCAGCGACGCTCCGCTGTTTGCCCTGCGCAAAATGATCGTCTCTAAGACCGAAGCCGAACGTAAAAAGGCGCTGGATGAATTATTCCCGTATGTAAAAAAATCCATCAAGGCCACCCTGGAGGCAATGGATACTTTACCGGTCGTGATTCGTCTGCTCGATCCGCCATTGCATGAGTTCGTTCCGCGTAAAAAGGAAAAACTTGAGGCCTTGGCAAAAGATCTTAAAATCACTCTGGAAGAATTGGAAAAACGCGCCGAATCCCTGCACGAGTCCAATCCCATGATGGGACATCGTGGCGTGCGTCTGGGAGTTACCTATCCGGAAGTCACCCGCATGCAGGTGCGCTCTATTCTGGAAGCCGCCGCCGAACTGATAAAGGAAGGTAAAAAACCTTATCCGGAAATCATGGTGCCGGTCGTATGCGATCTGAAAGAGCTCGAAAATCAAAAGAAATTGGTTGACGATATCTATGCCGAAGTGCTGAAGAAATTCAACCTGAAGAAACTCAAATATATGTACGGTACGATGATCGAAATCCCACGCGCCTGCTTGGTAGCGGACAAGATCGCCACCGTCACTGAATTCTTCTCCTACGGCACCAACGATCTGACCCAGATGAGTTTCGGCTTTTCGCGCGACGACATCGGCGGCTTTGTTCCGGACTATATCGAAAAGAAAATTTTGCCGGAAGACCCGTTCCAGTCCATCGACCAACTCGGAGTCGGTGAACTGATTAAGATTGGCATCGAGCGCGGTCGCAAGACCCGCCCGAATCTGGAAGTCGGCATCTGCGGCGAACATGGCGGCGAACCAAATTCCGTCAAGTTCTGTCACCGCGTCGGGATGGATTATGTGTCCTGCTCGCCGTTCCGGGTACCGATTGCCCGTCTGGCTGCCGCACAGGCTGTTGCCGAAGAAAAAACCAAGTAATCGTTTTTCAACATCTATAACAACAGAACCGCGGTTTCAGGACCGCGGTTCTGTTGTTGGGGAACGATAGCCCGGATCGTGTCTTAGTTCCAGGTCCGGACAGAGGAAGATGGTTGCTTATTTATAAATTGGAGCACCGCTCTATTAGCAGAAGCAGCAACGAGGCAATCGTGATAGAGAGGATATTCAGGATATTAAAAAGTGTCTTTTTCATGTCTACGCTCTATTATTTTCGAAAAACAGGATTATGATCAGTGACTTTCCATTTTGGTTGTCCCGCTGAACGATAAAAACCTTTGGAGACTTCCAAATTGTTAAAGATATTTAAACAGTAAATGATGAGGTATTAATGGAATCGGATTTGAGAAGTAAAGCGTTACCGGTTATTGCAGGCCTGGCAGTTATATCGACCTTACTGGCTGGCAGTCTTTATGCCGCTCAGTTGGATACTCTGGTTGTGCCGAGTGCGGCCATGTCAAAAATGCCAAAAGCAGTGGTCGTTTTACCGGAGCAATATCTAAAATCACAGAATCGTTTTCCGGTCATTTATTTACTGCACGGCTGGAGCGGGTCGTATCGCGACTGGCCGACCAAAATAGACCTGAAACCGCTGGCCGATAAATACGGTTTCATTATTGTCTGCCCGGATGGCGGCTACGCCGGCTGGTATGTCAATAGTCCGATTGTGAAAGATTCGCAGTACGAGACATATATTGCTAAAGAAGTTGTTGCTTTCGTCGATAAAAACTATCGCACGGTCGCCGATTCCTCCGGACGCTATCTATGCGGATTGAGCATGGGCGGACACGGGGCGTTTACGTTGCTTGCGAAATATCCGGAGCGCTATGCTGGCGCCGGTTGCATGAGCGGCGCTATGGCTATGACCGATGGTAATCGTCGCGCTGGTCTGGCCGACATTCTGGGTGATTATTCAAAAAACCAACAATTATGGGAAGGTAACTCCGCTTTATTTCTGGCTGACCGTCTGGCTGGCCGCGGCAAGGCGATTTTAATTGACTGCGGCGTGGACGATTTTTTATATCAGACCAATGTCGCCCTGCATAAAAAATTGTTAGACCTGAAAATTCCGCATGACTACATCGAGCGCCCCGGAGCGCATAGTTGGGCCTACTGGACGAATGCTCTCGAATATCACCTGCTCTTCTTCAAAAAAAATTATCAAAAGGAAATGAAATGAATCAATCTATCCATAAAAAATCCCAGGCGTTAAATCCTAATACTGCGAATTTTCTGGCCGAGCTGGTCTCGATCGCCTCCCTGAGCGGCAAAGAGGAAAAGGTTATCGCCCGCCTGAAGCAGGAAATGGAAGCCATCGGTTTTGAAGAAATCATCGTTGACGGCCTCGGCAATATCATCGGGCGCATCGGCAACGGTCCGGTTAAAATCGCCTTCGATGCGCATATCGACACGGTGGATATCGGCAATCGCGATTTGTGGCAATTCGAACCGCATGACGGGCATGTAAAGGACGGCAAGGTTTGGGGGCGCGGTGCGGCCGATCAAAAAGGCGGCATGGCAAGCATGCTCGCCGCCGCACGCATTATTAAAGAACTCAATCTGGCGAAAAATTGCACGGTGTATTTTACCGGCACGGTAATGGAAGAAGATTGTGACGGCCTGTGCTGGAATTATATTGTTAACGAAGACAAAATCAAACCGGATTTTGTAGTGATCACCGAGCCGACCGGTTGCCGCATTTATCGCGGTCAGCGCGGGCGTATGGAAATCGAAATCTCGGTCGCCGGGCTTTCTGCCCATGGCTCCGCTCCTGAACGTGGCGACAATGCCGTTTACAAAATCGCTCCCCTGATTAAGGAAATCGAATTACTTAACGAACGCCTGGCGTTTGATGAATTTCTCGGAAAAGGGACGGTGGTCCTCAGCCAGATTAAATCAATTAGTCCGTCGCTGTGCGCCGTGCCGGATTTTTGTTCGATTTATCTGGACCGTCGCCTGACCTGGGGCGAGACGAAAGAATCTGCTCTGGCGGAAATCCGCGCCGTTATCGAAAAACTGAAGATTGACGCCCAGGTCGAGTTACCGGTTTATCGCGAAAAAGCCTTCACCGGGATGATTTATCCGATGGAGAAATACTATCCGACCTGGAAGCTGGAGGAGAATCATCCACTGGTAAAGGCGGGAATTGCATGTTACCGGGAATTGTTCGAAAAAGAACCGGTCGTAGATAAGTGGACATTTTCTACCAATGGCGTGACGATTCGCGGCGTGCATGGCATTCCTTGCATCGGTTTCGGCCCGGGCTTCGAGGAACAGGCGCACGCTCCGAACGAATGGACGCCCGTCGAACATCTCTGGCAAGCCGCGGCTTTCTATGCCGGAATTGTGGAGGTTATTAGCCGCGGATAAACGCGGATTTAACGGATTTACTTCTATATGACAGAAATAAAACATAAAGAAATTACTGATAAAATATTAAAAGCATTTTATACAGTATATAATGAACTCGGCCCAGGTTTCTTGGAATCAGTTTATGAGAAAGCAATGATTCTGGTTCTAAGTGAATCAAAATTGAAAATTGAATCCCAGAAACAACTTTCCGTATTTTTTAGGAATACGATTATTGGAGAGTTCAAACCGGATTTAATCGTTAATGAACGAGTGATTGTTGAATTAAAAGCGGTGAAAACCATCATTCCGGAACATGAAGCTCAGTTGATCAATTACCTCAAGGTTACAAAAATTGAGGTCGGATTGTTGCTTAACTTTGGCGACAAACCCGAGTTTAAAAGAATTGTTTATGAAAATAAAAGGAAAAATCGGCAATAATCCGCGTTTATCCGCGGCAAATAATCAGGAGTTAATATGAACGAAACATTATTACGAGGAAAACACCTCATTACCTTTAATGAATGGACGAAGAACGAAATCAATATGGTGCTGGGCGTGGCGGCAGACCTGAAACGCCGCTTCGCGCTCGGCGAGCCACATCGGCTATTGCAGGACAAAACGCTCTTTATGATGTTTTTCGAACAATCAACGCGCACGCGCAATTCGATGGAAGCCGGCATGACCCAGCTCGGCGGTCATGCGCACGACCTGACACCCGACAAGATGCAACTTTCGCACGGCGAATCGGCCAAAGACACCGCCATGGTGCTTTCGCGCATGGGACACGGCATCGCCTGCCGCAATTGTTTCTATGGCATCGGCAATAAATATCTGCGCGAGATGGCGCAATACTCATCAGTGCCGATTCTATCTCTGCAGGATGACATCTACCACCCGATGCAGGTCATCGCTGATCTGATGACGATTCAGGAATATTTCGGGCAGAATCTGCGGGGATTGAAAGTCACGATTTCATGGGCGTATGCCACCAGCCACGCCAAACCGCTTTCCGTGCCGCTGTCACAAATATTGATGTTTCCGCGCTTTGGAATGGACGTCACGGTCGCCGCGCCGAAAGAATTTCCCTTAAAAAGGGAATATGTCGAGCAGGCGCAGGAAAATGCCCGACTGAATGGCGGCAGACTGTCATTTACCGACAATATGGATGAAGGTTTCCGGGGCGCCCAGATCGTTATCCCGAAAAACTGGGGCGGCTTCGGCAATTATGAATTCGACGAATACATCGCCAATGAAGACGCCTGCCGGAAGGAAATGAAAGCCAATCTCGAAAAACATAAGGACTGGATTTGCGATACCCGTCGGATGAAGCTTGCCGCTCCGGAAGTCAAGTACATGCACGCCCTGCCAGCCGACCGCGGTAAAGAAGTTACCGACGAAGTCATCGATGGACCGGCGGCGATTATTTACGATGAAGCCGAGAATCGTCTGCATACCGCCAAAGCCGTCATGGCTCTGACAATGGGAGGCCGGCCGTAAATAAAAAGCATCTTTATACACTAAAGTCGCTATTTAATTCTGAGAGCGCCCGGGCAAAAATGGCGTTTCAGATTTTTTCGCATTCTTTATAGGCTTTGTCGTAAAAAATTGCCTATCTTTATAGCAAATGTTCACTCTGTCCGCCATTTCTGAAAATAACACCCGGGACGTTTTCGGCCACGCGGTGACGATTGGAAGAAAATCTCTGGTCGCGGAAACCTACCGGCTGGCGGAAATGAAAACCAGAGTTACTTTTCGCCCCCGCAGCCTTGGGCGTTTAACCCGAAATCGCTGTGCAACCGATATGATTTAAAAGTCTCTAACCTAAAAAAACCAATAAAAAAGGAGGACACTATGGGTACTAAAGCAATTGAAATTCTTAATCTGGATGTTAAAAATCTCGTTGATCTATTGAACCGCGCTTATGCCGATGAATGGCTGGCCTATTACCAGTACTGGGTCGGAGCCAAGGTTGTCAAAGGCCCGATGAAAGGCGCGGTGATTGCAGAGCTGGTCGAGCATGCAGGCGACGAATTGCGGCATGCCGATATGTTGGCCCAGCGCATCATTCAGCTGGGTGGCACTCCGCTGATCAAGCCGGAAGACTGGTACAAGCATAGCAATTGCGGTTACGATGCGCCGGAAAATCCGTATGTCAAGGAAATTCTCCACCAGAACATTAAGGGCGAACAATGTGCCATCGCTACTTATAAAAAGCTGGTTGATTTAACCGCTGGAAAAGATCCGGTCACGTATAACATCGTTCTGGAGATTTTATCGGATGAAATTGAACATGAAGACGATCTTCAGGCGGAACTCGAAGATTTTGACACTTTGGTAAAGGCGCATTCGGTGTAAGAGTCCGAGAGGTTAAATCTCTCCCGATTAAAAAAAATTAGCAAACCAAGAAGGAAGTAATTATGGATACCAACCAAGAAAAACAAAATATGCCGATGCCGCGCATCGGCGACCAGGCGCCCGCGTTCAAAGCGGTAACCACGCAGGGAGAAATCAATTTTCCACAGGATTACCAGGGAAGCTGGGTGATTCTGTTCAGCCATCCGGCCGATTTTACACCAGTCTGTACTTCAGAGTTCATGACATTTGCCACCATGGAGGAGCAGTTTGCCAGACTGAACTGCAAGCTGGTTGGTCTTTCGGTGGACGGTTTGTACAGCCATATCGCCTGGCTTCGCACGATTAAGGAGAAGGTTGATTACAAGGGCATGAAAAATGTCGAGGTTAAATTTCCACTGATTGAAGACATCACCATGGAAGTTGCCACTAAATACGGCATGATTCAGCCGGGCGAAAGCAACACTAAGGCCGTACGTGCTGTTTTCGTTATTGATCCCAAGGGCATTATCCGCACGATCATTTATTATCCGCTGAGCCTGGGGCGCAATTTCGACGAATTATTGCGTGTCGTCATGGCCTTGCAGACCGCCGATGCTTTTAACATTGCCACTCCGGCGGACTGGCGACCCGGTGACGATGTCATCGTTCCCACCGCCGGCTCCTGCGGCGTCGCCAAAGAGCGTATGGAAGGCCAGGAAGGAATCAATTGTCTTGACTGGTTCTTCTGTCTGAAGAAGATTGACAAAGATAAGGTGCTGAAAGCTATTACAAAATAGCCTGAGGTGTCTTAACTTAACGCGAATTTTCAGCGGACTGCCGGAATTCAACCGGCAGTCTCAGTCTGATTAAATCGAGAACTGTGATTTCGCAGGACGCCGTCTTTGAGGGAAAATATTATCGAGTTCCGTCCGATCGGAATAATTCATAGCCCCAACCTGGATGCCAGTAAAGTCCCGATTCAGCCGGTTTTTGCCAGTGAAATCGCGGCGGAAGTGGAAGTGTTTCCGGAATTCTCCGCCGGACTCGCCGATCTGGAAGGTTTTTCACATATTTTCCTGATTTACCATTTTCACAAAGCGGACGCAGCGAAGTTGCGGGTTAAACCGTATCTGCAGGCCATCGAGCATGGTGTTTTTGCGACCCACGCTCCCAGCCGTCCGAATGCGATTGGCCTCAGCATCGTTCGACTCGTCCGCCGCACGAAGAATATCCTGACAGTAGCCGGGGCGGATATTTTAGACGGCACGCCGCTGATAGACATCAAACCATATATAAAACGTTTTGACCGGATTGATACCGAGCGCGACGGCTGGCAAGATGGAATCGACGATAAAACGGCTGTACTGAAGGGAAGCCGCCGGAAAGAAAATTGAAAACATATCTCGATTGCATTCCCTGTTTCGTTCATCAGGCAGTAGAGGTCGCTCGTCGGGTCAGCGACGATCCGGCATTTCAAGAGAAGATCGTCAGAGAAATCTTGAAAGAGTTTGACAGGGTGAAAATGAGCGATCCGCCGCCGGTCATGGGTCAATTTACCCATCGTCGTCTGCGCGAGATTACCGGTCTTAGAGATCCCTACCAAAGCGCCAAAGAAAGACAGAATCGGATGGCCTTAGAGCTGCTGCCGGCCCTGAAGGCTGAAATCGCGGCAGCCGCCGATCCGCTCTCCCTGGCAACTCGTCTGGCGATTGCCGGAAATATCATTGACCTGGGCGTCAACGGCAACTTGACAGAAAGCGACATCCTTGAATCCATTCATCAGGCTCTGCAGGAACCATTAGCCGGCGACTGGGAAAAATTCCGCGACGCCGTTGCCGAAGCCCGCGATATCCTCTATCTGGCTGACAATGCCGGAGAAATTATCTTCGATCGTCTGCTTATCGAACAGATTTTACCCAAACCGATAACTTTGGTCGTCCGTGGGGCGCCCGTCATCAATGATGCTTTGCGGGAAGATGCCTGCTGCGCCGGACTGGATCGGGTCGTAACGATTATTGACAACGGTTCGGATGCCCCCGGCACCGTACTGAATGATTGCAGCGCCGAATTTCGGCGCCGCCTGGCCGTCGCCGATCTGATCATCGCCAAAGGTCAGGGCAATTATGAAACTCTGAGCGACGAACCCTATAATATATTTTTCCTTTTTAAGGTTAAATGCCAGGTGATCGCGCGACATGTCGGCCAGCCGGAAGGGACTCAGGTATTAATCCAATCCGGGATAAACAAGAGGTGTAATCCCGAACCGGTGTCGTCAGGAAAGGAAAAAATCGTCGTTTAGGAAGGGCCCATAAAAATCTCTTATTAGACTGGAACGGTAAAAATATTTTAATTGTAAATCCAAGAGAATCATCGTGTCTGATAACAATAGTCTGATGGAACGTAAAAAGGCCTTCGAGGCGCGCACCGCTCAGTATCTGAGGCTGGGATATGACCGGGTTGCGGCGGCCAGCAAAGTGGTTGCCATAGCTGGCGATCTCCGCAGCCCGGCGCTGGATGTCGGCACTGGGCGGGGGCTGACCGCTATAGCCCTGGCGTCAATGGGAATGGAAGTGATTTCCATTGACATTGACGCTATAGAACAGAAACTGGCGGAATATTTAGCCAGTGAGGCCGGACTGGACAAGCGCATTGAATTTTTCTGTCAGGATGCGTCGGGGTTGACTTTTCCGGACAATTATTTCGGTTGCGCCGTTCTGGCCGAGGTGCTTCACCATCTTGAAAATCCGCAGGAGGTTTTAACGCAGGTGATGCGGGTTCTGCAGCCGGGTGGCATTCTGATACTGGCGGATTTTTCACCGGCCGGCTTCGAATTGGTGGATCGGGTGCATCGCCTGGAAGGAGACGAGCACAAAATAGGCGGCATTTCCACGGCAGAAGCTGCGGGCTTTTGTGTCAGAAAAGGACTGCATATTGTCTGCGCCACGACAGTTGCTCTGCATGACGTCGTGGTTTTCAAAAAGCCGAAATGAAAAGCCCGGTTTGAATATAATTATTAATATTTGAAGAACATTAGAAAATCAATTAGTTAGGAGAAATACAAATGAATGTTTCAAAATCTGAAACTCTTCCGGCTCCGGAAGTATCTCATGAAGACACCGAAAAGTCGGCCTGCTCTTGTGATTCCTGTAGCGATTCCGGTTGTACGGCCACCAAGCCTCAGCCGGGCGAAAATCCGTCGGAATTTGCCGAACGCCAACGCTTGCTTTCCCGGCTTTGCCATATACGCCATAAAATACTCGTCTTATCCGGCAAGGGCGGAGTAGGAAAAAGCACAGTCGCCGCCAATCTGGCGGCCGCGTTAATGCTCGCTGGTAAGCGAGTCGGTCTGTTGGATGTTGATATTCACGGGCCGAGCATTCCGACTATGCTGGGGCTGGAAGAGGAGGTTATTCAGAAAGATGACGGGGGGATGATACCGGTCGAGTTGGGTGATTTAAAGGTCATGTCGATCGGCTTCATGCTCAGAAATCCGGACGACGCGATTATCTGGCGCGGGCCGCTGAAGATGAGGATTATTAAGCAATTCCTTATGGACGTTAGTTGGGGCGAGCTTGATTATCTCATCATCGATTCACCCCCCGGAACCGGCGACGAACCGCTTTCAGTTTGTCAGCTGATCGGTGACCTGGACGGCGCAATTGTCGTCACCACTCCGCAGAAGGTCGCCGCGGTGGATGTACGCAAATCGATAACCTTTTGTCGCCATCTGCGGGTGCCGGTGCTGGGAATTGTCGAAAACATGAGCGGATTTGTCTGTCCGAAGTGCGGCGAAGTTACCCAGATATTCCGATCCGGCGGTGGTAAAAATATCGCCGACAGTATGGCCGTTCCCTTCCTGGGTTCCATTCCGACCGATCCGCAAATTGCCGAGGCTTGTGACGAAGGCCGGGTATTCATTCACAAATATTCCACGTCCGCCACGGCCGGCATCATGCGTGAGATTATCAAACCGATTTTGGAAATGGACGGCGGCGTTCAGGATTGAATTTTCCGTCACTCCGCAATTGACTTTGAGACGGATTTTAATTAATATTTCATCTGTGAAAATCAGCAAGACGAGTTAATGTGAAATTTATCGAAGCCTTCAAGTCCGTCATTACCCGGGCGACGCTGAAAGTATTTATAGTATTTCTTATCCTGATCTTTTCGGCGGCGACCTTTGTTTTCGTTTTCGAAAAACAGCTCAATCCCAATGAGTACCATAATCTCTGGGACTCGGTCTGGTGGGTTTTTGTGACGATTTTTACGGTCGGTTATGGCGATATCAAGCCGATTACGCCCGGCGGACGCCTCGTGGCAATTTTCATCATGCTGGTCGGGGTTTCGATGGTTTCGACTATCACGGCTACAATTTCATCCATATTCGTGGCGCGTAAAATCAGGGAGGGTCAGGGTTTGGAATCCATTGATTACGAGAATCATATCATCATTTGCGGCTGGAACAGCCGCGCCGAATCTTTGCTCGATACAATGCTGCAAATGTCCGGTAAAAAAGATCTTAAAATCGTCCTGTTGAATGAATTGCCGGAGAATGAAATCCATACGATTTTAGATAAATACTCGCTATATAAGGTTAAATTCGTACGTGGCGACTATACCCACACCGTACCCCTGGAACGCGCCAATATCAAACATGCCACTACGGTTTTGCTTTTACCGAACCTCTATCAGCATACAGCCGCCGCCGCAGATGAAAAAACCGTTCTGGCGACCCTTAATATCAAATCCTCTTTTCCGAAAGTCAAGCTGGTCGCCTTTATCATGAATCCTGAAAATGAAGTGCATGTCAAGCGCGCCAAGGCGGACGAGATTGTGGTCAGTGACAAATATGCCGACTATTTTTTAGCCAGTAATATTCTGCAGCCGGGTTTACCGAAAGTACTGGAGCAAATCCTGAATCCACGCCTGGAAAACCGCATCACCCTCGAGCCGATTCCCGCCCGCTTCGTCGGAAAACCTTATCGCGAATTGTTCGATCAGTATCGCAGTCAGCACCGGGAATTATTACTGGGCGTGATCTCGCAGGTCGAATCTATCGGGCTGTCGGATTTTCTGGCGGCTGACACTTCGCACATCGACGCCTTTATCGAGCGCAAACTGCGCGAAGCCGGTAAGAGCTTCGGCGAGGAAAACAAGGTTTTCGTCAAGCTCAATCCCGAAGACGATTACATCATTCAGGAAAGTGAAAGGGCGGTGGTTCTGAGATGAGCACCAAATTAAAATCCGGCCGCGTTCAAACCATAAACCTGTCCAAGTACGAAATCTTCGATGGTCTTTCAGAAGAATATATCGGACACTTCTGTGGCGTCATGGATGTCATCGAGTTCGAGGCCGGCGAGACGATCATCCAGGAAGGCGCCGTCGGTAATTCGATCCTCCTGCTCCTGGAAGGTAATGTCGAAATTTCTCAGGCTTTAACCCTGAAAACCAATGTTACCGGCCTTGATACCCGCGAAAAAAGCCTGATAAAACTCAACAGCGCCGCCCATCCGTTTTTCGGCGAAATGAGTCTTTTTGGAGAGGACGACAAACGCACCGCTACCGTCAAGGCCATTGATAAATGTCTGGTTGGCCGCGTCAGTAAAATGGATTTTTTCCAAATCTGCAACTCGAATCCAAACATCGGAAATCTCGTTATGCAGAACATCGCCCGGGTGCTTACCGGCCGGCTCAAACAAGCCAACCAAAACGTCCTCAAACTGACCACCGCTTTCAGCCTGCTGATCGAAGAATAAAAAATTTTTTTCTTCTGATCGGGAAATCTACTCCGGAGTAAGCCAAAAGCGTTAGCAGATTTCCAGACAAAGCGAGGAAAAAAAATGCGAACCGCGTTCGCAGGCATTGACACTGTTAATGCACTCTGAAATACTCTTCCGGAGTATCCAGGTCTATTAAGACGCCCGGCTCTTTCACCTCAACCAATCGCTTTCGGAAAGGTTTTAGAACTTTTCGGAGAGTTAGCGCCGGATCGTTTTCGTCAGCATTTAAAATCGCTTGCCGTACGTTTTCTCCGAGCAGAAGCGGGTGGCCATGTTGGCCTTGATAAGCCGGCTGAACGACATCGGACGGTTCCGCAGCGAGTATCTGCCGGTAAACCGCAGCCGGAATCTGCGGCTGGTCACCGAGTGCAATGAAAAACCGGCCGGACTTAACCCGGGCGGCTCCGACTTTCACAGATGAAAACATACCTTTTTGGTAGTGTTCGTTTTCGGCGAATGCGATCCGTTTTTCCCAGGTTTTCAGTTGGACAATATCCTGCGCCCGAAAACCAACTATGACGATAACCCGCCGCGAAACTTTCAACGCTGCGTCAACGACTGTTTCAATTATCGTAGATTGTCCGAAAGGCAACAGCGGCTTGAAAGCGCCCATGCGGGTTGATAATCCTGCGGCTAAAACGATAGTATCACATTTTTGGGTCGCGGAAAAACGCGGATAGGTTTTATTCATTTTGAACAAAAAAAAATGAGAGGTATTAGATTTCAAGTTGCTGAGTATAGATCCCTTTAGGAAAAATTACAAATGCCAAGTATTAAAATATCCATTGATATCCGTTTTTATTCGCGGCAATATTATTCTCCGCGTTCTCTGCGACCTCTGCGGTTAAGAATGAAATCCAGATCGGGCTCAAGGGCTTCGGGAATAACGACCGCTTTCTCCACCGTCGATAAATCCTTGAATCCTGAACCGGTGAGTAGAATAATAATTTTTTGAGATTGCTCCAGTTTATCACGGTCCTTCAGAAATCCCGCCCAGGCCGCTGCGGCCGCCGGTTCGACGAAAACTCCGGCGTCTTTACACAGCTGTAGTTGCGCCTGTAAAATTTCTGCTTCGCTGACTTCCGTCGCCCAGCCGTGGCAGGCGCGCATGAATTTTACCGCCATCCGGCCGTTGGCCGGTGAAGCCACCGCGATTGAATCAGCTGTGGTCGTGGTTTTTTCTATGTTCAGCATTTTTCCCGATTGGAAAGCTTTGGCGATGGCATTTGAACCGCTGGCTTGCACGCCGACAATTTGAGGCATTTTCCCGATTAATCCGGCGATATACAGATCGGCGAAACCCTTGTAAACACCGGCATAGATCACACCATCGCCTACGGGTACGAAAACCATATCCGGCGCGCTCCGGTCCAGCTGATTGAAAATCTCGAGGGAGACGGTCTTTTTACCCTCGATGGTCAGTGGGTTGTAAGCCGTATTGCGGTTGATCCCGCCGAATTTCTGCGTGTATTCTATTGATAACCTGAAAGCGTCGTCGTAAGTGCCGCGAATCGGGATAACCGTCGCGCCGTAAAGTATCGACTGCATGAGTTTGGCTTTCGGGGCGGTGGCCGGTACGAAAAGAATGACTTTCAAGCCCAGAGCGGCGCCGGCACAGGCCATGGCCGATCCGGCGTTGCCGGTCGAAGCCAACACGACGGTTTTTTCGCTATGATGCAAAGCTTGTGCGGCGACCAATTGTGAGGCGCGATCCTTGAGTGAACCTGATGGATTCGCGGCGTCGTTTTTCAGGAAAAGATTCGGCAATTCGTATGTCCGGCGCAATTTGTCCGGTTGCACGAGCGGTGTATCGCCGACCGGATAAGCGGCGCGAGGCGTTTGATAAACCTGGAAGTCATCAGGCTCAACCGAAGGTCGGTTTTTCAGAGAAGCCAGATGATTCGGATCGAGCGCGGTTTCCAGCACGCCCTTTTGAAATTCGCCGGCAACCTGCTCACATCGTGGACAAAGGTAACGGATTTGGTCGCTGGGAAATTCAGATCCGCAATCGGTACAGCGATATATAAAATTCACAACACACCTCGAACAATATTATAAATCAAAGCAATTTTACGAAATAGTCGTAACAATGTCAGGCGAATTTTATAGACAGAGAGTGGCGAATAAACTGCTTGCGCAAAAACTATCTGTCATTTTTCGTCAGAAACTGTTATCTTTGCCGTTGATGTCTGCGTCAGATCAACAGGAACAAAAATACGTCGGCCAGTCGGTTATTCGGGTCGATGCCGCTGACAAGGCGCGCGGTAGAGCAAAATATATCAATGATATCGAATTTCCCGATTTGCTGATCGGATATACAATTCGTTCGACCAGACAACGCGCGCGAATCGTGAAAATGATTGTTCCGGCGCTTCCGCCCGAAGTTACGTTCGTAACAGCGGACGACATTCCCGGCGAAAATTACGTGGCTCTTTTCAAAAAAGACCAGCCATTGCTGGCGAAGAAGGTTGTCAATTATTTCGGCGAACCGATTGCGCTGTTAGCTGGTCCCGATGCGGATATCTTGCCGGAACTGGCGGCCCGGATTACGATTGAATATGAAGATTTACCGGCCATTAATTCGATCGAAGATGCTTTGTCCGGCCGGTTCGCGCCGATTTTCGGGGATGATAATATTTTTAAAACCTACGGCTATGTCAAAGGCGATCCGGAAAAGGCTTTTGCCGACAGTGCACATATTTTCGAAGAGAATTTTGCGACTGGCTACCAGGAACAGGCTTATCTGGAGACGCAGGGAATTGTCGCATTTCCCTATCAAAATGGCGTGAAAATTATCGGCTCGATGCAATGTCCGTTTTACGTTCAAAAGGGACTGGCGGCGGCGCTGAAACTCGACCCGGATAAAATCGTTGTCGAGCAATCCATCACCGGCGGCGCATTCGGCGGCAAGGAGGAATTTCCATCTTTGATTGCCGGACATGCGGCTCTGCTGGCTCTGAAGAGTGGGAAGCCGGTGAAAATTACTTACGACCGGCACGAGGACATCAGCGTAACGACTAAGCGCCATCCGTCTAAAAGCATGCGTCGGATTGGATTCGATAAAGATTTTCGCCTTACCGCAATGGACATCAATTTCGTGTTGAACGGCGGAGCGCACAGCACTCTCTCCCAGGTGGTCCTGGCGCGTGGGGCTTTGGGTTCACCGGGTGCCTATAAATGCGCCAACATCCGCATGCTGTCACGGGCTGTCGCTACCAATCAACTGCCTTCGGGTGCATTTCGCGGTTTCGGAGCGCCGCAGGCGTTTTTCGCCATCGAAGCTCAGATGAACCATGCTGCCTACCGCCTGAAGATTGACCCGTATACCTTACGTAAGAAAAATATTTTGCGGCTCGGCGACCGGACCGCCACCGGTCAATTGCTGAAAGAGTCGGTCGGCCTGGAAAAGGCCATCGATGCGGTTGCCGAACGCACGGATTTTGTGAAAAAATACACGCAATACCAAAACCAGCCGAAAAATGATCAAAAGTTGAATGGCATCGGTATCTCTGCGTTTTTCCACGGTTGCGGTTTTACCGGAAAAGGCGAGGAACTTATCAAGGCAACCGCATCGGTCGATTATTCCAATGAAAACGGGGCGTTGATCAGAATAGCCACAGTCGATATGGGACAGGGCATGAATACGGTTATGCGCCAGATTGCGGCCGATGCATTGGGTCTGCCGATTGACCGCGTCAGAGTCAATGTGCCGAATACGGCCGAAGTGCCAAATTCCGGACCGACGGTGGCTTCGCGCACGACCATGATTGTCGGCGGTTTGGTCAATCAATGCTGCGCCGATTTGCTGAAACAGGTCGGGGCAAACGCGGAAAAGCACGACTTTGCTGAAAAAGCCAAATCATCGAATGATAAAATCCTCACCGCGACCCGTGATTACCGGGTGCCGGACGATGTCGTCTGGGACGATGACAAATTCATCGGCGACGCTTACCCGATTTATTCCTGGGCGGCGGCGGTCGTTGAAGTGACGGTTGACCCGCTGACTTTTGAAGTAACCGTCGAAAAAATCACGGCGGCCCATGACATTGGCAAAGCCATTAATCCGGTTTTGGTCGAAGGCCAGATCGAAGGCGGTTCCCTGCAGGGGCTGGGTCATGCTTCGATTGAAGTCATGACGGAAACTAACGGACGCTTGAACCAGGCCAGCTTTACCGATTACATTATTCCCACGACGCTGGATACGCCGGAAATGGAAACGATTATTCTGGAAGAAACATATTCGCGCGGACCGTTCGGGGCCAAAGGTGTCGGCGAACAGCCATTGGTCGGCATTCCGGCGGCTTATATCGGGGCAGTCGAAAATGCGCTGGGAGTTGAGTTTAACGAGATACCTCTGACGCCGGAATTAATTCACCGCAGAGTTCGCAGAGAACGCGGAGATAATATTTAATGAAGGCAGATAAATTGTCTAAAAATACAAACTCTACGATCTCAGCGTCCTCCGCGGTTTCTGAAATTGTTCTTACCGTCAATGGAATCTCCCGTTTACCAAAGGCTTCGCCCTCGACGCGACTTTTAGATTACTTGCGCGAGGAACTGAAGTTGACCGGCACCAAGGAAGGCTGTGGGGAAGGCGAATGCGGCGCCTGCATGGTTCTGCTGGATGGCAAAGCCGTGAATTCCTGTTTGGTTCTGCTGGGGCAGTGCAATGGTCGCGAAGTAACCACGATTGAAGGCATCGACGCTCCGGCGCTTTTTAAAGCCTTCGAAGAGACCGGTGCCGTGCAGTGCGGTTTCTGTACGCCGGGTTTCGTTGTCTCAGCCTATGCCCTTTTACAAAAAAATCCACATCCGACTACGGCCGAAATCAAGGAAGCCCTTTCCGGCAATCTCTGCCGCTGTACCGGATATAAGAAGATAGTGGAAGCGGTGGAGATGGCCGTAAAACGTAAGGCGTAATTCGTGATGAGAAGAATAAAATTATGACTATACCTAAAAGCCATAAAGACCTTGATGTCTGGAAGCAGAGTATTGATTTAGTAAAAGACATTTATTTTCTTACCCGCCAGTTTCCAAAAGAAGAGACATTCGGGCTTACTTCCCAGATAAAACGTGCCGTCGTTTCCGTTCCTGCCAATATTGCTGAAGGCGCCGCGCGCGGACATAAAAATGAATATATCCAGTTTTTATACATTTCACTTGGTTCTCTGTCAGAACTTGACACTCTTCTTATTATCTCGGAAAAACTTGGTTATTTATCCGGGCAGGAAGATTACACAAAGAAAATTAATGCCATTAAACAAATGCTGAATGGTTTGATCGCCTCTCTAAAGAAAACCGAAAAATGAAACCCAACTCATCACGTCTTACGTCTTACGATTTACGATAAAATATGTGGTATAGCAAACTCAAATTTCTGTCTCCCTCAACCAAAGCCGAAGCACTAGCTATGCTGAGTGAAAACACAGCCCAGCCGCTGGCTGGCGGAACCGATCTGTTGGTTCAGGCGCGTACGAACCGCCATCGCGTAAAGGCTTTTGTACGCATTGATCATCTTGCCGAGCTCAAAACGCTAGAATTTTCGGATAATGAACTGACCATTGGTGCTGGTGTAACTTATACCGAATATCTTGAAAAAGTGTCCGAACTCCTTCCACCGTTGACTGAAGCCGTAGCGTTGATCGCATCTCCTTCGATTCGCAATACCGCCACTTTCGGCGGGAATATCGTCAATGCTTCGCCGGCCGCCGACACCCTACCGATCCTTTATGCCCTGGATGCTGTGCTGACACTAGAATCGGTTACGGGTATTCGGCAAATTCCGGTCAGCGAGTTTATCACCGGGCCGAAGAAAACCGTCCTTCGCCCGGACGAATTGCTGACAGGAATCCACCTGAAAATTCCACATAACTATAAATATTCGTATCGTAAAATCGGTCCGCGCAAAGCCCTTTCGCTTTCGAAGGTATCATTCGTGGGATTATTCTTACCGAATGTAAAAGAAATTCGCCTGGCGTATGGCTCGGTCGGTCCGACGGTTGTCCGGGCGTATGCCGCGGAACAGTTATTCCGCGAGGGCAAAATTACGGCTATTCCGGATAATGTTGAGCAAACTGTCAGACCGATAAACGATCAGCGTTCGACTGCCGAATACCGGCGTTACCTCTGTCGGGCGCTGACCGAAGATTTTCTAAAAACAATCTGAACGAAGACTACTTCTTAGGAGTCGTCGTCGAATCGGCAGCCGCCGGGGTATTCTGCACCTCAGGCGCAATGACAATCGAGGCTATCTGAGTGCGGCTGTATTCGCGGATGTCGTTCTTGCCAACCTGGAATTTAATGGTTTCTTCCGTTCCGCCCAGGAAGATGCCTTCCAGGGTCGTGCCGTCGGTTAAGACCAATTGATCCCACTGACATGTTGATTGAGGGGTTTTCGCTTGTTCCGGGGCATCCACGACTACGTAAACCCGTTCAGCCGGCAGATAGGTGAAGTAAATCCCGTCCCAGTACCAGTAAGGGAAATCGTCAACGTAGAAAAATCGGCAGCCGGCCGGCAGAAAAGGATAGCGGGCACCGACCATGAAACGAAAACTGAAATCCGGACCAGGCCGGAATCCCCAACCCGGATTGTGAAAGCCACTCCGACTGCCACCGGGACCACCGCCATGATGAGGCGGGAAAGCCGACAATTCAGTCGTTGCCGCCACTACCAGAAAAAATGCCGGTATCGATAAGCTTGTTTTGGTAAAGAATTTCTTAGACATAACCCACTCCTTAAAAACTATCTCAAAATAATCGCTAATTAAGACAAACCGACGGACGAAAAGGTTAAATTTTACAGCAGTAAGTAACGGGTTACAAATGAGCGAGTTTTAATTCGGCAATGAATTGCAATCGGGCCAATCAATTGTCATTCCCTGCTGATGCTGGGGCATTTGGTTGCTTAAATGCTTTTACAATGAATGGCCGTCTTATGATAATCGAGTGACAAAGGGCTGACACTAAACTCAGAACCCGCAACTCGCCAACTCGTAACTGGAGAACTACTTCACTCCTTCGTACTCCAGCAGCCCGTCATAACTTTTCTCCCCGGGAAAAAGCGCGTAAACCTGAACGTTACTGTGCGTGATCCGCACATCGCCGGAGAATTTTTCGCCCATTTGTTTGAGATGCGTCCACTGGTCTCCGGCAACCACAGCGACTTTGCTGGCACCGGGCACATAGATCTGGAAATTGACTGTCCGTCCCAGCGGCAGATATTTTTCCATTGGGGTAACCAAAATCGCGTCGTGCATTGCATAGGACTCGAAGATAGATGGAAAACCGTTCGGGCCGCTTTTTACAGTTCGGTTGGTGACTGCATAGGCAGCGATGCTGCGGTATTCGTCCGGCTCGCTTTTCCTTTTGGCAAAGATATAGAGCAGATACGACCCTTTCTCCGGAAACAGGCAATGAATCTGTACACCATCTTTTACCTTTTCGATAAAGGTTAAAGATTCATCGAGTTCGACGCCATTACGAATGATTGCGGCGCTGAAAATAATATCTGCCGGGCAATTGTAGGCCAGGGTGGTTTTACTATCTGCAAGAATATTGATCTCCGGATAACTGGCAGATTCAATCCCGTAGCGGAAGAAATCGCTCCAGACCTTGGGTCGGTTTTCGAATTCCTTTTTGGTTACCGGACGACGAAGCAATTGCCATTTCGGATCGTCGGGGAGGTGATCATAAATCAGTTTCTCCGGAGGTGTCATGAAATAGAACTCGTCAAATACGTGGATATAATCACGGCCGATCATGTGTCCGGCGCCCCAGGTGGCGTCGATCAACTGCCACCTGCCATCGATCTTGACGGCATTCCAGTCGTGATTCGATTTAGTGGGAATGGTTTGTCCCGGCACATAACCGGTGCCGCGCGCATAACCGGAAATGACGACGACTTCCAGCCCGGCCGCAACGGCCAGGGCTTCGAAAAGGTTGCCATAACCAGCGCAGACGCTCCGGCGTGATTTCAAGGTGCTTTCGGCGGAATTGTCCCCCGATCGTCCGGAAAGATAACCGGCGACGTCGTAGGTGATGTTAGCCGTCATCCAGCGGAAAATCGCGCGGGCTTTTTCAGCATCGGTGCGGGCTGGTTTGATCAGATAAGCGGAAAGGCTTTGGATAGAAGCGGTTACTGCCGGGGGCGCCGAGAGCGCATGTCGGTCGATCGCGGTATAATCGGCCGCCGCTGCACGGCTGCTGATTGCCAGTTCGATCGTCAGTCCCAGTGCGCCAAGAAATCTTTTCATATGAAAGAGTGAACTGATATTATTTGGGCGTCAGCAGCGAACGCACCCAGTCACGCTGATCCCAGAGGGCACAGCCGCCCTTGGTTTCACTCAGTTTCTGGTGGTTATCCCGGATGGTCTTCAGAAAATTCGACTGCAGGGCTTGTTTCAACGGGAGATCTTTCAGGCTGACATCCGAATATGGCGCAAACGGGCAAGGCTCCAGGCTGCCATCCGGAGCAATGTGCACAAAGCCGCGGCCGGAAGAAAGACATCCTCCAAATTGTTCTTCATCGCCGGGAAAGGATACGAAAAGGGCTGGTAAGCGTTTTCGCAGCCGTTCGGTTATTTCCGGCATCTGCCGGCTTTGTTCCGCCGAGAGTTCCAGTTCCTCAGTGCCGGGTTGAACCGGGATATAGTCAATAAAAAAGAAAATTTTCGAACCAAGTTTTATCAAGGGTTTAATAAAATCTTCATCGGTCAAAATGTCGAAATTACTGCGAGTCACCGTAAAGGACACACCGGAAAAAATGCTGGTTTGCCGATTCTGTCCAATGATTTTTACCAAATGGTCATAAATGCCCCGCCCCCGTCTCTCATCGGTTTCGGCCCGCTGACCTTCCATGCTGAGAATTGGCAGAACATTTTTCTGCTTTTTAAAGTTCGTTATCGTCTCCGGATTTAAGAGCAGCCCGTTGGTAAACACCGGAAAAATTATTTCCGGAAACTGCGCCGTTACCTCGAACAAATCCGGGCGGGTCAGCGGCTCCCCTCCGGCTAAAAGAATGATAGACACGCCTAGTTCGCGAGCTTCCCGGATGACTTCGGTCAGTTTGGCGGTGTCCATTTCAGCCAATGCACCGCGCTGGTGGGCTATGGCGTAACAACCCTTGCATTTCAGGTTACAACGGTTCGTCACGCTGATGATCATGAAGGGCGGTACATGCACGCCCTGTTCTTCCCATTCCTGGCGCCGCTTAGTGGCTTTCTTCTGCCAGATAATGCTCCGAATGATGAAGTAAGCCAACCCCGGTTTCAGAAGACTTACTTTCAGAGCGTCGGATACCAGCTGTTGGATGCCCTTGTTCATCAGATTCAAAAATTCGTTTTGCTCACTCATTACGTTTTCCAAATTCTATATTTAAATATCGGGGTTTCAGATCAATTTCAATCAAGATGGTTGTCACAGAAACTTCAGAAGTTAGGGAAACATGTTTATAAATAAAACGAAGATCTGGATTTTTATTGGAGTTGATACTAATTAAATGGATCCGCAATAGGATACTTATTCAGCGATCTAAATAATTCGATAGCAGTCAGATTAATTTGTATCTATCCTCATTGCGTAAATGATGACGGGAAGCGAGAGCCCGGACACTATTAACTCGAAACCCGGAACTCGCTAACTATATTAAACAGTCGGCCGTCATTTCCAGCGGGATTTCCAGGCCAAGCAGTTTTAACGCGGTCGGCGCAATGTCAGCCAGCTTGCCGCCGGATTTCAGCGACTTGCCGGCTGCATCGCGCGCGACGTAGATCAATTCCACCGGGAAAAGCGTATGACTGGTCTTGACCATGCCGGTTTCGTAGTCAATCATCTGTTCGGAGTTGCCGTGATCGGCAGTAATCAGGATTTGGGCGTCGAGTTCCAGCAAACGATTGACAATCTTGCCGACATTTTCGTCGACGATTTCGACGGCATTTCTGGCCGCATCGAACACTCCGGTATGCCCGACCATATCGCCGTTAGCATAATTGACGACAATCAGTGAATAAGGATTGTTTTCAAGGCGCTTCAGCAATTCCTCGGTGACGTTGTAGGCGTCCATTTCCGGGTGGCTGGCGAAAGTGGCCGGATCGAAACGCCCCTTGATTTCGACCTGGTCTTCCAGGGGAAAAGGCGTCGTGGATTTGCCATTGAAAAAGCTGGTAACGTGACGGAATTTTTGGGTTTCGGCGATCCTGAGCTGGCGCAGACCGGCGGCCGACACGACTTCGCCGAGTAGTTTGTTCATACCACCGCCGGCGCTCATCGAGCCGAGCATGTATTCCGTGAATTCGTCGTAGTACTGCGTAAAACCCACGTAGGTGACATTCGGCTTGGCTTTCAGATGACCGGGATAGGCCGGATCAACAAAGGCTTTAGTCATCTGAATGGCGCGGTCCTGGCGATAATTGGTATGCAGGACGACATCGCCGTCTTTGATGCCGCTATAGTTGCCAATGACGTACGGCGGAATGTATTCATCGAACATTTCAACATTGTCAGGTGTCTTGTCTTTGGCATAAGATTCATTGACGGCTTCTTCGGCGCTGGCGGCCGGTCGTCCTTCAGCCATCACGATGCAATGATAGGCAATATCGGTCAGGTACCAGTTTTTGGAGCGGTCCATGCCGTAATAACGTCCCATGACGGTGCCGATTTTGGCATTGCCGACTTCCGTCAGGACGCGGTTGAGTTTGGCGATATACTCCAGCGTGCTGCGCGGCGGCGTATCGCGACCGTCCAGAAATGGATGAACGACGATGCGGCCTTCCGGAAATTCCTGGCGCGCCCGGCGCATCATTTTGAATAAATGTTCCTGGTGGGCGTGGACGCCCTCGTCCTGTAAAAGCCCAAAGAGGTGGAAGGTCGAATGATTGGCTTTCCAGTTGGTCACCAGGTTCTTCCATTTTGGCGATTCGAACAGCGAACCGTCCGAGAGCCCGTCGTCGATGCGTTTCAATTCCTGAATCACGATTCGTCCGGCGCCCATATTCAGGTGGCCGACCTCACTGCTGCCCTGATAACCTTCGGGCAGACCGACGGCTTCGCCCGAGCATTTCAATAAAGTCCAGGGATATTTTTGTTTGTATGAATCAATGTTCGGCGTTTTGGCAGCCAGCACGGCATTGCCCTTGGGATTTTCGTTGTAACCCCAGCCGTCCCGAATGATAATTGCTACCGGTCGCATTTGTACCTCTTTCTTTACCGCAAAGTCAATAAGACTCGAAGGTTTGTTATAGTTAATATTTTATTCAATGTAAGATTTGGTCCATATCGTTGATGATATTCTGCTCGGCTTTAAATAAATCCAGGTCGTGCAGTTTTTCCAGATATTCATTTTTCGTTTCGTCATTCACAGTTGCGCTGCCCAAGATAATTTCCAGTCCTTTGTTAGAGACCAGCCGGACGGTTTCCGCTACAAAAATCCGCAGAATTGACTGCAATTTTCCGGCATCTGGCGCCGAATCGTGTAAATGTTCGGCGGTTTTCTGCGCCAGAGCGACGGCGACTTCCGTTTGCGTAATTATGTCCGACAGCAGAAACTGGATATGCTGCTGGCGGGTGAGTTTATTATTGTGCGCGAAGAAAATCAGGTCATTGAGCAATTCCAGTGCCTGGGCAATGATTTCCGCCGTACCGAGATCGGACAATGCGCGCATCTCATTGGCCAGGCCGTGGTAGAATTCACCTTTGGATTTGATGGTTGTGCGCCAGCGATAAAGGTAGATGATATTCTGCTGGATTTCGCTGGTGCCTTCGTAAATGGTTGTGATGCGCACATCGCGTTTGATTTTCTCGACTTCGTAATCGTGCATATAGCCGTAACCGCCGAGGGCTTGAATCGCGGCTTCCGCGGCGGTGTTGCCGGCTTCGGTGGCAAAATACTTTGCGATAGAGCCTTCGACCAGAATATCGGTGTCGCCGGAATCGATTCGTTTAGCGATGGTTTCGATATAAGCCTGGGCGGCATTTAAGCGAACGATGTTCGGTACCAGCAATTTGTGTGTATAACCCTGCTTTTCTATCAATGGCGCGCCGAACTGAATGCGTTCCCGCGCGAATTTGACGGCCTTTTCCATAGCTGAAAGTCCGGCGCCGAGGCCAAAGGCGGCCACCATCAGGCGCGTATATGAAAATACCTCATTGGCCTGTTTCAAGCCGACACCGGGAATTTCGCCGACGATATTTTCGGCCGGCACGAGCACGTTTTCCAGCAGTAATGGGGAAGTGTTCGCGGCGCGGATGCCATGTTTGTGCTCCGGTTTCCCGCGCTTCAGACCTTCCGTGTTGCCCTCGATAATGAAGAAGGTCGCGCCTTCCGGGGTTTTGGCCAGCAAGGTAATAAAATCGGCATAACCGCCGTTGGAAATAAATTGCTTGCTGCCGTTCAGCCGATAAGCAATGATTTTTCCGGAGGCGTCCGTCACCGGTTCGGCTTTGGTTTTGATGGCTTCCAGGTTGCTGCCGGCATCGGCTTCGGTCACCGCGTAGGCGACCAGCGCGGCTTCGTTGATGATTTTACCGAGCCACTTCTGCTTCTGTTCATCGGTACCGAAAAGCAGAATCGGTTCGGCCCCCAGGTGAATAGCCAAAAAGGCAGTTGAGACTCCAAGACAAATCTTTGCCAACTCGACGGAAACATGATAAGTGTCAACCGCTCCGCCGCCCAGCCCGCCGAATTCTTCCGGGATGAAGACCATTTGCAGGCCGACCCGCTCACTCAGCAATTCCCGGATAATATCGACCGGAAACTCGCATTTATCGTCGAGTTCGAGAATTATATCGCGGGTCAGTAATTCGGTTTTCAGCGAGCTGATTGTATCGAGAATCATTGCGCGGGTTTCGTTGTCGAGTCCGGCCATCATTTTACTCCTTTATTGGATTAAAAGAACATGGAAATATAAGAAGACAGTGAATTTTGAAGAAAGAAAAAGAATAATAGAGTTACGGTCGAATTTGATGAATAATAAAATTTCACTTGAATTTGGAGAAATATTTTTTCAGATTGCGTTCATTGCATGTAGGATTTCTGGCAAGAAGGCGATCATTAATAAATATTCGTTTCTATATGAAGCGATCTGCGCGGTTAATAATCAATAATTAATCGGAACCCGGAAAGATGCAGGAAGGAGGCCAAAAATGTTGAGAAGAATATGGTTGATTATCGGAATATTGCCAATTATTATGCAGGCAGCCGATTCTGAATATAAATGGGGCAAGGTTCCAGAAGAATATCTGTATTCTCAATCCTTCTGGGCTGATTCCAGCCAGGCGGCCGTTGTGCTATTCGACATCGGTACTCTAACATTGAGTAATTCAACCTTTGATGCTAAATCGGAACGACATGTCAGACTAAAAATATTCAAGGAATCCGGCAAAGAATATGCTAAAATCCGGATTCCTTTCTGGCATGAAGATGCCCTATTTGACCTTAGGGCGCAGACGATTCTGCCGGATGGCAAGAAAATTTCCTTAAAGAAAAAAGATATTCATTATGAAGGTAAAAAAGATAGTTGGCGAGTGGCAGTTTTTACAATCCCCGGGATAGAGAATAATTGTGTGATCGAATATAGCTATAAACTGACAACGGAACACCTGGCACTACTGGATCCATGGGAATTTCAAACTGACATTTATACGCTTTTTTCAAGATTTACTCTGTATCTTCCGGCTGGTTTCCACTATCACTCACTTTTAAAAAATGGTCCGCGCGATTATCAGCCGGTTGGAGAGAAGGTAATGTCTACCAACACCCTCCTGATGTCCTATACCTGGGAATTGAAGAATATCGAGCCGTTGAAAGAGGAACCATTCATGACCACCCTCGAAGATTATCGGTGTAAGCTGAACATTCAATTGGTCAAATTTCTAGACGCATATAACAACATTACCTTTGTTTCAAACTGGGATGATATTAAGAAACGAGTCGAGCCTACATGGAAGCCATTTCTGGAGGAAACCCGCTATCTAACTGATTTGTCATCTAAAATAACCGATACACTTATCTCCATTACGGACAAAGTTGAATACTTGTACAATTATGTCAGGGACAGCCTCGAGACTACAGAGTATGCTGGTTTTTTCGGAGATAATATCCATCCTCCTAAAAAGATCGTCGAACAGAGATCGGGCAGTTCGGCTGAGAAAAACCTGCTGCTGGTGGCTCTGCTGCGAAATGCTGGTCTGAATGCCAATCCGCTACTGATCAGCACCCGTGGTCATGGCCGTCTTGATACGACCAATCCGTTAATCAGCTCCTTTAACCGTCTTATCGTTCAAGTCCGGATTGGCAGTGTTGACCGGTTTTTGGATGCTGCCGAGCCCTATTGTTCGAGTGAGATGTTGCCTTATTGGGATAATAACGGTAGCGGATTGTTGCTGACTGATACCGAAGCCAGGATTATAGATCTTACTCCACCTAAAAATATGAGCATGGGTTTTTCTTCATCCATGGTTGAGATCGATTCTGCCGGTAATGCCCGGGTCGAATCGGTTATCCGGATGGAAGGTTATCAAGGCCTTGACCGCAAGAAAAGTATTGCCAATAGCAAGGACGTGAAAAAATATATTCAGAACAATCTGCTGGATGCTTTGAAAAACGTTGAAATTGA
>CAZNUN010000019.1:0-50763 GCA_964576275.1 uncultured bacterium
AAGCCCCAACCCTCTGCGGGCTGGTCTTAATGAATCAATTCTCAATTAGCAGGGTGAATATAAAACAGTTTAAAATATCTGGCAAGAAAATTTTAGAAAATTAATTAAATATTTTTCAGTAAAGCGGCCGGAGCGGTATCAGATCGGCCAGCGGAAATTCATTTAAAATATCTGCATATCGCTGGCTTTTATAAGCTTCAAAATATTTTTCTGCGGATTGAAATGTCGCGTACATATTCGCAATGTAATAGGCAATTGTAGCCGCGCTGGCATAAAAAAACCATTGGGGCTCATGATAGGCAACATAGACCATTGATCCCAGCAATGCCGCAAAACCGGCTACATTAAAAGCCCCGTCCTTTATCTCGCCATAATAAAGCCGACCGCTTCCCGGTACAACCGCATTCAGCATCAATCCGCCCCATTTTTTATACCAGGTCATTTTCAATGGCTCAATTATCAATTGATGAATTTTATCACTAATCGGTAGCGACATCCCGGTTTGGTCACGGGCGATAACCAACATTGAATCAGCCATCTCGATCTCATGAAGTTCTATCAAGTTATAGGCTACAATAATTCTAAAGGGCGGTTCCGGTTGATAATAAGCATACTTCAGACTCTCGTTCCAGCGACCTTGTTCATATAGAAAAAGCGCCAGGCGCAGGCGGTTTTCCAGATCGTACCGCGAGCTCCGGTATTTTTCAACGATCCGACGCAAATTCTTTTCGGCCAGATCCGGCTGCCCGTTATGTTTATACATCTCAACTATTTTCCAATTAATAATCACCGCTTCCGAATCGTCCGGGAACTGATACAGAAAGGCATAGTAATGCATAATCGCCTGCTTCCAGTCGCCGTCCTGGGCACAGCGATCAGCAACTTGCAGGATATTCTCCCTTAATTGCAGGTTATCGAAATGCAGCGTCTGCGCAGTAACAATCTCTGAAAACAACAGGCAGCCGAGTATTCCTGCCCACCAATATCTATTCTTATTTATTGACACACATTACCATTTTGACTTATCGTAAGTTAAAATAAATATTGCTACGATGCCAATGGTTAGTGTCCCAATTATGTTTATTTCATTTCTGAAATGAAAACTGCCATTTTACCGACTTTTTCACCTATACCCGGCACTTTGACATGATAAATATAAATACCACTCGCTACAGTTGCTCCGTAATGATTCGTCAAATCCCAATCCAGAAAAGGGGTTGTCGCATCGGCTTTTTCAAATTGACGAACCAGATGTCCGGCCAGATCGAAAATCTTGATCGTGCACTCCTCCGGTAAAAAAGTAAACCGCACCCAGCGACTTCCACTAAGATCTCCGGAATGATAGCCGTAATACGGATTCGGTACGACGTTGATTTTCTTCAAATCTTCCTTTAAATATACCTCAACCGGCTCACAGGCATCCGGAGCTTTAAAAATAAACTGGTCGTTGGGTGTATTCGGCTTATTGGTAAATATCCGAATATGTACGCCAGCATGCGGCGGCCCATAGAAATAACCATTAGTATCCAAATCACCAGCCTGGGCATAACCATCTACATCCGCATACATATTGATGTTAAAGCGATTAATGGCTGGATAGGTTACTCCCCAAGGGCCAAAACCTGGAGCGACTGTTCCGTCATCGGTCGAGATATAGGTCGCTACATCAGCCGGATTGTATGCGGCATTGTCATAAATGTAAAGCAGGTCAAAAGCCGGACCGTAAAACGCGGCTTCCATTGAGCGGCTCCAGGTACCATCCCCATCCAGGTCTTGTACACATACGGGTAAACGGGTGCGTGTATTATCCAGATCTATTTTCCAAACCGTAAACGGACCATAGGAAGGACTGCCGGTCAAAGTATCTTTTAAAACCCCGTCACTTTGATAATCCCATAACAAGGTGCTATCAGTATCAGTGAAGATTATATCATAGTCTTTAGGGGTCATCAGTCCAAATCGGTCGATTCGGCTAAGATCGAGATACCCGTCATCCGATATGACATATATCGGCCAACCTTGCGAGCGGCTGTAATTGGGTAAACTGCCAAATACATTAGCATCATAGATTTCTTTTGTAGCGGGATCCAATTCAGCTATCCGCCTTATGCCTGGATCCGGTCCGATAACCTTAACCAGGATACCATCAACAACATTATAAGCATCATCACCTTTCTGGTTGATTTGATTCTTTAAAACCGTGTCAACTGAGGTAAAGTTCGAATCAGAAGCCGAAACCAAATTCCAGGTATAATCGGTATTGAAATTTATTCGATAATATAGACCTGTTGTTTGGGATGGATCGATAACCGTCACTTCTACCGAACCATCACCAGCCGGAACTGACGAATTGACTGCCTTGTAGGAAACAGCCAGAGAGCTATCCTCTCCCGAATTATATCTAATACCGGGTACAAAACATGGGGTTACCGAAACAATCGCCGGATCGCTTGATAATGTACCCGGATTGGCATACTCCAGATAACCCTCGGCAACCACACCAAAATAATATTCTTTACCATTAATCAGTGTATCTCCGACTACCCCAACGGCAGAGTTGTGATTGGTCAGAATTCGGATATATCTTGGCTAGCTGTATTCTACTGCCTCTTTATTTTTTCCAATACTATATGAAGCGACAATGGCCGGATCGCTACCGGTGTTGTCAGCATACTGATAGATGATATACCGATAAAAGTTATACGTCGAATCATCAACTATTTTTATCATATTGTCAATGATCATGGCATCACCAAAAAAGACTGCCGCTACCGGATCAACCGATTCATATGGACTCCCATCCTCATTATACTCTGAACGCTCATCCCAGGTCAGGATGATTTCATTTGGCAGTGCACTGGCGGTTACAAATGGTTGCCGCGGTGGCGGGTTGAACTCGAAATTCAGATCATAGGCCGATCGTGCCAGACCAGAGATTCGCTTTAACTCAGTAACACTGTTCAGATTACTGGTCCCGCGCGCAACCATGACAGCGGCAATAATTTCCTGCACGCCCGGTTCACCAAACTCAGCAACATCATCCACATCTGAATCAATCCAAGGTTCCATTGTAAATGGCCCGGTTGACATGAAAAATCGCCGGTCAGCCGTATGGGAATCAAGCCAGCCGGTTCCGGTTTCCGGATCACCGGAATACATGAATTTAGTCGGCGGATTATTCGGATCAGTACCGTCACCACCCTCTGTAATCACTGAACCATCTCTCCATAAACCTTGCATAAAGTTATAGACATGCATTGCATTACTAGGATCACCTTGTGGCGAATCATCACTATTATAGAATCTAAAAGCAGACATGTTTATAACTTTTTTATTCACAAAGACTGTTCCATCCGGGAGGTAAACGTTGTCTCCTTCCGAAGTTGTCATTGGACCCTGCAAAAAAACAAAACCCACTGCAGGCGGTGCATTCCCATATTTATCATCTTTATTACTGGAATAATAGCAAAATCCCAAATTCACGGTCGTATCGCTACCAACGAAATCATCGCCGGCATCGCCTAAATCCGGATCGCACCAGATTGCAAAATAGGCATCATCCCAGGTTTTGCCGCTCTTATTTACTATCGTCCACTTCTGGAAAATCATATCCCCTAACACATCCGGGCGATTGTACGCCCAGGCAAGCTGATGCACTTCCGCATTTAATGGCTCGCTACCGTATTCAGAATGATCGGTCAAATCATTCCACACACTATAAATCGTCATATCCCCTAATAAAAGCGGATTACCATCTTCATCCACCGGCGCTCCCTGGTCAACCGGCCAGTCTGACCAATCACCACTACCGTCTTTATGCAATTCATACCATCTGTATTTGGTATCATTTTTATCATCGGCATTATCTGTCGTTAAGATTAATCCTGGTTGATATTCCGTGGCTGAATGTAAAACGCCGGCGACCCGGATATCGCCATCAATTTTAGCACAGAGATACTGACCGGCAGCAAAAATTGGACTAAGTCCGGAACCTTTCGGCCACTCTAGCCCCCAATCATACCACACATTATTAGAAAACCAGATGCCATTGTTCCGGAAAATTCCATTCATGCGATTGGCTCCCAACCAGATATCGCTGGTCTGGGTTGACTTAGCCAATCGTTCAACCGAACTAACCGGCCTGACCGCTTCAGCTGCCGTCAATAACAATGGAAACGCAATCCCGAATGCTAGCGCTTTTACTGTCGTTTTCATCTTCCTCTCCTTGGGCGTCATTTACTCTGCATAAAATAAATACCGTCACCGATTTAAACTTTACATAGAACTAGTTGTAATAATATTATGGTGGAAATAGTCAAAAAGCGAGCTTTTAATTAATATTCAAATGATTCCATCAACATGGTAATATTTTCGATAGTCGCGATTTCGAACATTTAAGGACCATAGGTTAACTTACGGTTGACCTGGCGTCTGAATTTCCCATTTTCAACATTGCGCGACTTTCCTTATATTTCAGCCGGAAATGAAGAGCAATGACTAAAGTTAGCGAAAAGATCGACGAAACCACTCCGGTCATGCGCCAGTATAATGTCGTTAAGACCAAGTATCCCGACGCCCTGGTGCTCTTCCGGATGGGCGATTTTTACGAGACCTTTCGCGAGGACGCCAAGCAAGCCGCCAAAATTCTGAACATCACGCTTACCAAGCGCGCCAACGGCAAGGCGGCTTCCGTCCCGCTGGCTGGGTTTCCTTATCATGCCCTCGAATCTTATCTTCATAAATTGCTCAAAGCCGGTCTGAAGGTTGCCATCTGCGAACAGGTCGAGGATCCCAAGTTGGCCAAGGGCGTCGTAAAGCGCGAAGTCGTCGAGATCGTCACGCCCGGCACGGCCATTTCCGATCGTTTCCTTGAAAAAGAGAAAAATAATTATCTGGTATCGGTATATATAAATGATAAAGCCGCCGGGCTGGCTGCCCTAGATATTTCCACCGGTGAATTTTACCTGTCGGAAGTACCGGCCGCCCGCTTAACCGAGGCCGTGCTGGACTTGCATCCGGCCGAAATCATTTGCCCGGAATCCATTCAGAAAGAAATAAAAACACTGTTTGCCAATCAGGTTTTGCGCGTAACCCCGGTCGATGACTGGGTCTTTACCTACGAAACGGCTTATCAAACCCTGATCGAACATTTCAAAACCGATTCGCTGAAGGGTTTCGGTTGCCAGGATGCCGTGCATGGCATCATTGCCGCCGGACCGGTTCTTTATTATCTGCGGCAAAATTACCAGACCAATCTCCAGCACATCTATGCCATTCGCAATCTCGCGACGGACGACGCCGTCCTGATTGATGATTTTACCCGGCGCAACCTGGAAATTTTTCAGACTATGCAGACCGGCGCTAAGCACGGCGCTCTGATTGACGTCATTGATCAGAGCGTTACCCCGATGGGCGTGCGCCTGCTGACCAAATGGCTGATCCGGCCGCTGCGCGACCCGGAAGCTATTAACGCCCGTCTCGATCAGGTCGAATTCCTGCGCAACAATTCCAAAGTCCGGCGCCACCTGCGCGATCTGCTGGCCCATTGCGGCGACCCGGAACGCCTGATCTCGCGGCTTAGCACCAACCGGGCTTCAGCCCGCGAAGTTGTAGCTCTGAAAAACACCTTGAAACTCATTCCCGCCATCCGGGAAAATCTGGCGGAGCAGGCGACCTTTGCGACCATTCTCGCGGAACTCGACCCATTACCGGAACTCGTCGAACTGCTGGACCGCGCCATCAGAGATGAGGATCTGCCGCTCAGCATTCGCGAAGGCGGTTTTATCAAAGACGGCTACTCGGCAGAACTCGACGAATACCGGCACCTTGCGCATCATGGTAAAGAGTGGATTGCCCGCCTCCAGGAAACCGAACGCCAGAAACTCAACATTCCGTCGCTGAAAGTCGGCTACAATAAAGTCTTCGGCTATTATATCGAAGTCACCCGCGCCCATTCCGAAAAAATTCCGCCCGAATATATCCGCAAGCAAACCCTGGTGAATAACGAACGGTTTATTACGCCCGACTTGAAAGAATACGAAGAGAAATTGCTGAACGCCGAGGAGCGTATCGGACAGATTGAGTTCGAATTGTTCCAGGAACTGCGCGAAAAGATTTTACAATTCATCGCCGCTATCCAGAAAAACGCCAACGCTCTGGCGCAGATAGATGTCCTGGCCGGGCTGGCGGAACTGGCCGAGAAAAACCGCTATTGCCGCCCGCTTATCAATAATGGAACCGCGATTGAAATCAATGCCGGTCGTCATCCGGTGGTCGAACATCTGCTGCCGGTCGGCGAGAAATTCATCGCCAACGATCTGCGCATTGACAATCAGAGCGCGCAAATTCTGATCATCACCGGTCCGAACATGGCCGGTAAATCGACTTATCTCCGCCAGATCGGCTTAATCGTTTTAATGGCACAGATCGGCAGCTTCGTGCCGGCCGATTCCGCCACGATCGGGGTCGTCGATAAAATCTTTACACGGGTCGGCGCCAGCGATAACCTGGCCGCCGGGGAATCGACCTTCCTGATGGAAATGCACGAAACCGCCAACATTTTGAACAATGTCACGCCCCATTCGCTGGTGCTGCTGGATGAAATCGGACGCGGCACTTCGACTTATGACGGCATGGCAATCGCCTGGTCGGTGACCGAATACCTGCATAACCATCCACAGGTCGCCGCCAAAACCTTGTTCGCTACGCATTATCACGAACTGACCGAGCTCGAGAAAGTTCTGCCGCGCGTGAAAAATTACAATGTGGCGGTGCGGGAATACGGCGATCGGGTCATTTTCCTGCGTAAAATAATTCCCGGCGGCTGCGATAAAAGCTACGGCATTCACGTAGCCCAGATGGCCGGAGTTCCGCCGGAAGTCATCCGACGCGCCAAGGAAATTTTGGTCAACCTGAATCCCGAACCGGCCGGCTCGGCGCTGCTCAACGGGCAGCGCGTCCTGCCCACCGACCGCGAAAAATTCCGCCGCCTGCCGGAGAAAGACATTAACCAGCTCGGGCTGTTCGGCGTCGATGACGGCAAATTGAAGAAGATGCTTTCGGAAGTCGATATCAACAACCTGACACCTCTGGAAGCCCTGAAAAAATTAGACGAAATCAAACGCAACTTCGGCAGTTGATTGAGTACTAATGATATTGATGGAACTTTCCGCCGACCGCATCCGTTTTAAACACAATTCTATGTCAAAGCACTCGTTAAAGAAGATATTGTTACCCGCTTTCCTGTGGGTTTCATTGAGCGTCAGCAGTCTTTTCGCGTTCGGCGATAAATATGCCGGTGAATTCCTGAAGTTCGGTCTGGGCGTCCGTGAGATGGCGCTGGGCGGCGCCGTCGCGGCGGATCCGACCGCGGTTGTCGCCCATTACTGGAATCCGTCCAGCCTGGTTGGTAATTCCCATTTTTCCGGCAGTCTGATGCATACGGAAGAATTCGCCGGAGTGCTGTCGCTCGATCATTTCGCACTGGCCATTCCGGCTAAAGGCGAATATTCATACGGTTTCGGGTATTTCCGGATCGGCGTCGATGACATTCCCGACACGCGCGATGCCCTGCTCGACCTCGGAACCGACGGTCTGGGACCCGGCGATGATGGTTACACCGGGCCGGACGCCGACGGCACAGAGGGCAATGGCAAACTCGATCCGGGCGAGCGCCTAGACTATGGTGAATTCGGCGCTTTCGGCGCCAGTGAAAATGTGGCCTTTTTTTCAATGGCCAAGCAGTTGCGCCCAAAACTTCAGATCGGCGGAACGCTCAAGACCCTCTACCGCTCGCTGGGCGATGATAAAGGCTACGGACTCGGCTTCGATGTCGGAGCGCTTTACCAGCTTACCCCGCGCATCAATCTGGCTGCCGTACTCAATGACGTTACCACTACTTTCATGCTCTGGAATGATGGCGAACGCGAAATTGTCGCTCCGAGTTTAAAACTGGGCGGTTCGGCGCATTACGCCCTGAAGAGATTACCGTTAAAGTTCAATCCGTCCCTTGGCGCCGATATTTTGTTCGAAGGCGAAGAAAATGCGGCCGATCTGACCTTGGGAGGCGTGGTCATCCGGGCCCGCCTCGGAATGGAATTAATTTATAAAGACGTGCTGGCCATTCGCGCCGGTCGCGACGATCTCGGCAATCCCCAGGTCGGACTGGGTCTCAGTACCGCTGTCGGTAGTTTCGACTATGGTCTTGGCCTGGGCGGCTCATATACGGAATTCGGCTCTTCGCATCGGGTCGCCCTGACCCTGCATTTTGCCGAACTGCAGCGAGCCGTCAGACGTTACCTGTAAAATTCAAAGTGACGGGTAACAGGTGACTGGTAAACCGGAACTCGTTAACTTAACTCTAAACTGGGAACTAAGAGTCTTCCCGGCTCTTCTTCGTCGAATAACACATCAGGGAAAAATTAACACCGGTCGCGGTCGTCGGCCACAGTCCGTGATTGAAACCTAACGCCCAATCCAAATGAATGAAACCCCAGTGAAATCCACTGCCGAAAGTCATTTCCCGCGAGCTGTGACCTCCGAAAGACAACCCAAACCTCAGCGGAAAACGTGACGATTTGGTTGATTCCAGTCCAAGACACAGTTTCCAGGCTCCGAAAGAATAAAGCCGGTCTTCGAAACCTACTACCAGATCCGAGGCCAGAGTCATGTTTTCCTCGATTATTTTGGAAGCGCTGAAACGCACTAAACTTGGATAACGCACCCGGAAAGTACTCGAATCGCTGATTGTATGCCCCTTGCCTCCGAAAACCTCATCGGCGCTGGCGGATCCGAAAAATCGGTCGAAACGAGCTTCGTCAATCGTGTATTCGTATTTGAAAAAATCACCATTCCAGGGTAAAACGGATTCAGGATTGACGAGTCTTGAAAATAAAGTGCTTTTATTCCATGTAATGGAGCCGAAAAGATTGGTCAGACTGAGGCCGAGTCGGTAACCATTGATCTCCTTGGTCGTCAGGCCGACATCCATCGCAAAGCCGCGTCCGCCCAGCGACTGCTGGAAATAATACTGCCCGCCGCCCTCAATATAATTCCGTTCCGGTTCGAAATAGGTGGTCAATCCGCCGTATGACGAATCAGGATTCAGACCGATATAGGTCAACCCCTGCAAGTATTTTCCGGTAATTCCGATAAATACATCGCCGACCGGAAAAGCCAGCGAATAACCATACTGTATGACCGCCATAAGCTCTTCCTGAAAATCCAGATCGAGAGTCTTGCCGATCGGGTTTTCATCGAAGATAAATTCCAGCAGACCACGCGGCAGTCCCAGGTCGCCGATCACGATCAGATCGGCGCTGACCGCCCGGTTGTATTTGGAGTGATTGATATACGGCAATGGAAAATAAAGATCGGTGAAAAAACGCCAGCCTTCAGCCGGAATATCCGCCATGAACTCAGCCTTCAGACTCCCGTCGCCAGCCTCGAGATTCTTACCATTATACTTTTTATACTTTTTAAGGGAAAGAAAATTTGACGATAATCCGGTTCCCAACCCGCCAAGGATCCGATAAGCCTCATATTCGTGCGGGATCGCCAGATTGGCCGGATTGTAATCCACGGCGAAGATGCCCCGTGAAAGCGATCCGTACGCGCCGCCGAGTCCCATACAACGCGGATCGCGCCGGGTCTGGGCGCCGGCTATCATACCGATCAAAAGCAAAACCATCCCGATCCGGATTCGTTTACTTTTCATCTCTGGTAATATGACCCTGTTTAACAACCGGCGGTGAAAGATTGATTTTCACCGGCACAACCGATGAGTTAGTCGCGGTTTCGCCTTCGTCTTCGCCTGTGCCCAGCAATTCGCCGGTATCAACTGTCAATGAAATCATCGAAAGGATCTCAACCTCGTCATGATAACCGACCCGCACAAAGTCATCGGTGCCGTCAAAGTGAATCCGGGGGCGGATATAGTGGATTTCATCGCGCATGATGACTTCCATCTTGGCCGAATCCAGTTCGCTTACGGTGTGAATGAATCCGGCTGTTTTGACGCTGCCGTCGCTGTTGAAAGCCTGCGGAGGCGGCAATGCGATATAGACCAGAGTATCGATTATTACCGGTACATTGCCGGTATCCGTGACAGCATAGAGAGTATCATCCAGCCAAAAATAGCCTTCGTCAAGACTGTCGGGCTCCAGCGGAAAATAATCATAATTGGAGATCAGCAACGCCAGGCTTCCGGCAAAGGGAAAATCATTGACTACTTCAGTAGTGATTGATGATTCGATCAGACCCTGGCGAATTTTCTGCCGCGTGACGGAATCCATCGGCGCCATTTCACTCGAAGCGACCGGAATAAAGGTCATCGGCCCGATCTGCAGTTGGAACGGAACAATGATTTCATAGGTCCCCCAGAAAGCCTTGCCAACCTGCAAACGCGAGGTGTCATCGGATGGAATCGCAGCTTCACCGGAGACCAGAATCGAATCCGGTAACATATTAAATATGGGGGCTATTTCGATTTCCAGGCTCGATTGAGCAACCGGTTCGGAAGGCGAGGCTTTTTGGATCGAACCTTCAGCCTGAATCTCCTCCGGTGCCAGTCCCGTCCGGAATCCCTCTAGAACCAAATTGAGATCGGTGCGCGCCTGGATTTCATTAAAAAAGGTCAGGTTTAATAGAACAGAGCCGAAATTGACGTTGGCCAAACCAGTTGGAATACTACTGATCGTCATCGCCGGAATCTGGAACGATTCATTGAAAAACCCTTCGAGTGTATCGAATTTCAGGCGGGCGAAGGTAACGTTGACGTCCACGGTGGCGTCTCCCATGTCCATCGGAATCGTGACCACCGTGTCGCCCTCATCCGGTAAAACCGCCACGATAATATCCACCAAAATTGAATCCACTACCGTCGTGGAATCCGGATTACGGAAAACATAGCCGTCCAATCGTTTGGGATTCGCAATGGTCCGACCGGACTGTACCGTGGTATCGATTGTCAGCGGTTCGTTCCGCAGGTAAAAATTACGAAAGACAATCTGGATTCCGAGATCGAACGGCATATTGTTGGTAATTATCAGATTGAGAAAATTAGTATCGGGCGGCGCGGTGACCGTTTGGGCAATAGTCGCCCGGAAAATGGTATTATTGGAAGGCGGCAGAGCCTGGTTCTGGGTGCTTTCGATTGGAAGAAGCAAGCCGGTAACACTCTCTATCTCCTCAATATCTAAATCAAAACGGATCGAGATGAACGGATCGGTGTTCGCCGGAATCGTGACTGACTGACCGTGACTGCCGGCTACAATGGCCGACACGACGACCTCAACAGAATCGTAAAGTTGGGCGCCGTTCAGGTTGCCGGGCTCGCCATCGCTGACGGTCGCTCCGGCCGGCACGTTTTCGTAAAATGACTCGGCGATCGTCGGACCGTTCTTATTACGCAGAATAATCCGCACCGAATCCAGATCGACCAACAACTGGTTGTTGATCTCAGTCCGGAAAGTCCCGTTGCCGATCGTAAGATAGTCGACCCGCTCGAAGTAGGGAATGCTGTATTTATCATAAACCTGATAATCGTATTGACGGTCGTCTAATTTCTGACGATCAACTTCTCCGACGGGCAGATCGGTAGGCGACGGCAATATTCCCGGCACGGCGATCACTTCCGAAAGCTTGGTGGTCTGGGTTACGGAAGTGCTGAAAGTAGGCTGTGATGCGCTTAAATCGGAAAAATTTTGACTGAAACTAATATCATCAGCGGCCGGAATCTGGAAAATATCCTCAGTCAGACGAACCGTATCAAGATTACCATTGAATTTAAAGTATAACTCGTCATTAACCGAATCACCGAAAATATGGTTGGTCGAATCCACCATATCCGCCAGCGGCAGAGTAACATCGGTCAACGGCAGATTAATAGTCTGATAATAAGTCGGCATCTCCGGTGAAGACAGCGGTTCATAGGCACAAGATCTGAATAACTCTCCGATAACCAGAGCCGCTAACAGGAATAATTCTACTATGCCGCTGTTACTTTTTCTTGCCACTGGTCGCTAAATAGGTAGACAGAGCGAAGTCAATCCCTTGCATTTTATGCGCCCAGACTCCCCGATCCATGCCGATCGCCCAGTCAACATGCCAAGGCCCAAGCCTGAGTCCGCTCCCGAGATTGAATTCCCAGCCGGTGATACCACCAACCGCCAGGCCGAGGCGCAAAGGAGTTAGTGGAAAATGGGCATATTCAAAACCAATCGCCGTCCGCCAGCCCCGCCGGACATTGAAGCGGTCGCTGAAGGCCGCGCTGAAATCCAGCGCCATTAAAAGGTCCTTTTGCAGACGCCGGGCCAGTCCGACTTTAAGCACCACCGGGATCACAACCCGAAAGGTGGACGAGTCATTGACAATCGTCTTGGTATCGCTGAACAAATCTGGATAAGCGCTATCGCCGCGAAATAAATATTCTGCATTCAGGCTGTCAACCTGAAATCGGTAGCGATAACTCTCACCCTCAAAATCGAGTTCGAGATCGGTATTCTTGATCAAACCGTTTTTAACCTGTGCGCCCATAAAATTCAGAATGCCATTCTTCAGCATTTTTGAAACCGTGGTCTCGGAATTCCATTTGACAGACTCACCCAAGTTCAACACACTTACGCCAATATCCCAGCCGTTGACATCCTGAAAAGCCACTCCCAGATCGGCTCCGAAACCGCGTCCGCTGTTGGATTCCCGGAAATAATAATCGCCCGATCCGGACAGCATGAAATTGGCGGTGTCCGCTATAAGACGACCGGTGCTGTAATCCGGATCGAGACCATAGTAACCCAGCCCCTGCAAATATTTCAGAGAAATGCCGACCGACATCTTCCCGTAGGGAATCGCCACCGAATAGGCATACTCAACCGCCGTCATCGCATCGCAACGCAGATCGAGTTCGTATTCGATTCCCTTCTGCCAGTTGCCAAATATTACATCCAGCGCCGCTTTGGAGATATAATAATCTGCAACGTAAATCAGATTGGATGTAAAGGCTTTGTTGCCGACCGATATATTCGCCAGCGGCAGTGACATAGTCATTCCGGTGCTCATCCGCCAGCCTTCGACCGGCAAGCTGTTCAGAAACTCATCCTGCAGTTTACCGTCGCCGGCGGTCAAATCCTGACCGCCGAAATGGGTACCGGATTCAAGCGAATAAAAATTATTGGTAAGATAATAATTCACGCCCAAAAGATTGATATAAGTGCGATATGGCGCGGAAAGCCCCAGGTTGGCGGGATTATGACCGATACAGAAAATTCCGCGCGTCACAGCCGTATTGGCACCTCCCATTGCATGTTCGACAGCGTCGCTATAATTCTGAGCAAACGATTGCCAGCCAACCGCCATTAACAGTCCCAGTTTCACCATTTTTCTTATGCTTTTCCGGTTGCGCATTGTCCTCGATTAGTCATTTAAGGCGGAAGCATCGAAAAACAGGTTCAGATAGCTCCTGACGCTAAGCGACTGCGTATTTGTAATGGTCGTCCGGGTTGTGTCTGGATTAACCAACTTGAAATAGGGTTTAAAATAGCAGGTGTCGGCCAGCGCCCCGAGCGCGGCGGAATCCGCAAAAAAAGTCTGGCTCATAATACCGGCTGAAATCAGAGTGTCACCGCTGAACTGAGCCGCGGCAAATTCCAGCGCCGCCAGGGTGTCAATCTGAACCCTGACCGTATCGTCGGCCTGATGCCAGATGGTATCGTTTATGCAAACATATCCGGCGGGCAGATTGTCCGCCAGAGTATCGAACGGGAAAAAGTTAAAATTGCTGATCAGAAAATAGAGCCAGCCCTGTAACTGGGTGCGATTTTCCACGCTCATATCGAGCTCGGCGCCCTGTTGAGATTTCGTTATCTTGGCGCGGGTCGTGCTGTCCCGGATGAAATAGGTTGTGGTCTGACCGGAAGCCAGAGTAAGCTCAGCCGGTATAATTAATACCATGGGCACTGACAGGCTGTACTTGACATCCACACCGGACGCAAACGCCATTCCCTGCTGAAAAATCCCCGGCAAACTCATAGCCTTTACAAAAACGCGGATCGTATCGGGCAAATTGGACATCACCTCCGCGGCGTCCATCGAAAAATCTGCTGTCTCGATAGCCAACGTAGTATCTATCCAGGTCGCCGAACCGTGAACTTTTCGGCCGCTCAGACAAACGTGAACCGAGTCAAAGGCGCCGCCTGCATCGCTGATCGTCACCTCCGCCCGGGCGCTGTCGAAAAATATTTCATTCGCGCCACTGAGACTATTTTCGATTAATTCCGGCGGGGCTTCGCCAGTCGCAAATATCCTTCCGTAAAACGAATCCATCTGCAACCGCCCAATCGTGATCCTGGTGGTAAGTTTTTGTTTCAGTCTGCTGGCGGCCACCGGCAGTTTACCAAGCACCTGGGCCTGGATGCTAAAACTCAGCGAATCAATTCCCGCCGTCAGCGAACCGCCGACCAGCGAATCTCCGGCGAGAGGAATCGTCAGACTGTCTGAAAGCCAACCGGCCGGCAGATCGAGGCTGTCAATCACGACCGCCGAACCGGGATTTCCATGAAAATTCTGCGCGGTGACCCGAATGCGGATCGCATTGGGAAACGAATCGTTCAGTTGCGCGGTCAGCACCAGGGCGTTCAATGGAAGTCCGTCGGCGGAAAAGCCGGCGGCATTATCCAGAACTCCGAAGGCAACCCGGTTATTGGCCTCGTCCCAGGCTGCTTTCATCGAAAAACTGATGACGTTAACCGTGCTGTCGGCATTGCGCTGGATATATTTCCGCAGGTCAAGAGTTGTGGAGACATCGGCGCCGGGCATGACGCAGAAAAGAGCGGGATCAATCGTGATCGGCTCGCTCGTGGAATCGCTGGCGGCAAACCAAATTACCCCGTTTGTATCCGCCGAAAACGGATTTCCGGAAGCGGCGCTCACTAAATCGGCGAAAGTGTAAGATTTATCGAGTAATGGCAGAACGAGATTGGAATTCCACTTCGATGGAAGACTTGGAGTGGTCGGCAATTTAAATTCGCAGGCGCCAAGCCATATCAACAGCGTCAGTAGAAGAATAATCCGGGTTGACTTGTGCACTGCGTATTCCCCGCGGCTCAGGTTCCTTCACTATAAGCTGTTTTGTAGCGAACCTGCTCTTCGGTCAAAGCATCAATGCTGATTCCCATGGTCTGGAGTTTCAGTCTGGCGATCTCCTGATCCTGCTCGGCGCTGATATCGTAGACTTTCTTTTCCAGCCGGCCGCCGTTTTCAGCCAGAAACAACATTGACATAAATTGATTGGCAAAGGACATGTCCATCACTTCCGACGGATGACCTTCGGCGGCGACCAGATTCACGAGCCGGCCTTCACCCAGCACAAACACCGAACGCCCGTTATGCAGTTCGTGACGAACACAATTGGGACGGATTTCCTGTTTGGACTTTGTCAGAGTAGCCAACTGCTTCAAATCGAGTTCACAATCATAATGACCGGTGTTGCAGACGATTGCTCCGTCTTTCATTTTCTCGAAATGACGACCGACGACGACATTTTTCATGCCTGTGGCGGTGATAAAAATGTCGCCGATTTCAGCCGCCTGGTCCATTGGCATAACCCGATAACCGTCCAACATAGCTTTCAGGGCGGCGGTCGGCTTGACTTCCGTGACGATCACATTGGCGCCCATGCCGCTGGCGCGTTTGGCCACGCCTACTCCGCAATGACCATAACCGGCCACAACCATCGTTTTGCCAGCGTAGAGGATCGAAGTAGCCCGCAAAATGCCGTCAATCGAAGACTGTCCGGTGCCATAGACATTGTCGAAATCCCACTTGGTTTCGGCGTCATTGACCGCTACCATAGGATAAAGCAACTTATGGTCATTAGCCATCGCCCGCAGACGATGGACACCGGTCGTAGTTTCCTCGGAACCGCCCAGGATTCCGGCCGCCAGTTCAGGATGTTTATGGTGAATTGTAAAAACCAGATCGGCGCCGTCATCGAGCGTCAAAGTCGGTTTTTGCACTAAGGTTTGCTCGATGCACCAGTAAAATTCGGCGGTCGTCAGTCCGTGCCAGGCCCAGATCGGGACTCCCTGCTCATAGAGCGCCGCGGCCACATCATCCTGCGTGCTCAGCGGATTACAGCCGCTCCAGGCCACTTCCGCTCCGGCGGCGATCAGGGTCCTGATCAGCACGGCCGTTTCCTTGGTGACATGTAGGCAGCCGCTGATGCGCTGGCCTTTAAGTGGTTTGGTAGCGCTGTATTTCTGGCGCAGAGCCATTAAAACCGGCATGCGCGATTCAGCCCATTCGATTTTCAGTTTGCCGGCCGAAGCCAAACCGATGTCTTTGATCTTGCCGGTCATTATTTGCCTCCAAAATATTTCTGCAGTTCCCCGGTCTTGTCTTTTTTCTCCCAGGAAAATTCCTCATCTTCCCGCCCGAAATGTCCATAGGCGGCGGTTTTGAGATAGATCGGTCGTTTCAGGCGCAGATGTTTAATGATCGCCGCTGGTTTGAGCGGGAAAATCGCGCGCACGGCTTCCGCCAGCTTTTCTTCCGGCTGAACGCCGGTGCCAAAGGTATTGACATAGACCGAGATCGGGTCGGCGACCCCGATAGAATACGCCAGCTGCACCTCACAGCGCCGAGCCAATCCGGCCGCGACGATATTCTTGGCGATATAACGCGCCATATAGGAAGCCGAACGGTCAACCTTGGAGGGGTCTTTGCCAGAAAAGGCGCCGCCGCCATGCCGCCCCATTCCGCCGTAAGTGTCGCAAATGATCTTGCGCCCGGTGACGCCGGAATCGGCTTCCGGTCCGCCCACGGCGAAAATACCAGTCGCGTTGATGAAAAATTTAGTTTCTGGGGTCAGGTACTCCTGGCAAACCGGAACGATGACATGATTTTTGATATCCGCTACGATCTTCTCATGGGAAATCTCGGGATTGTGATGAACCGCCACGACGACGTGCGAAATCCGCACCGGTTTATCATCTTCATATTCGACAGTGACTTGCGATTTGCCGTCCGGCCGTACCCAGTTCAGAATGCCCTTTTTTCGTACTTCGGCCAAACGCATCGTCAGCTTGTTAGCCATGCTGATCGGCAAAGGCATCAGTTCCGGCGTCTCGTCGCAGGCATAGCCGAACATTAGTCCCTGGTCGCCGGCTCCTTGCTCGTGCTGGGCGGTTTCGTCAACGCCCAATGCTATGTTCTCACTCTGCTCGTGAATGGAAGTCACTACGGCGCAGGAACGGGCGTCAAGCCCGAAATCCGGGTCGGTGTAGCCGATTTTCTCGACGGTATCCCGCACGATGCGCGGAATGTCGACGTAGGCTTTGGTAGTGATTTCGCCGACTACCATTACAATACCGGTGGTCGTCATCGTCTCGCAGGCGACCCGGCTTTCCGGATCGACGGTCAGCAGAGAATCAAGAATCGCATCCGAAACCTGATCGCAGATTTTATCCGGATGACCTTCCGTAACCGATTCGGAAGTAAAAGAATACTTTTTCATTATCTATTTCTCCATTAATAAAATAAAACGCTCAAACATACAGTAAAGTACCGATAAAATCAACTTAATTTCTGCACGGTGTGATCGGCGGTATCAATTTGCTGGGCTGCCCCGGAAACCTGACTCTTTTGCCCGATCAGACTCTGATCCAATACGACATCTTTCAGAACCGCTCCTTCTGAAATAATCGAGTTTGACACTACCGAATTAGTCACCGAAGCACCTTTGCCGAGATGCACGTTGGGACCGACAATACTGCGCCGGATGACGACGCCGGTATCAATGAAAACCGGTGGAATAATCACTGCGCCGGGTTGGGATGGAGTTTGAACCGGCCTCTTGTTCAGCAGGTAGGCATTCGTCTCGATCAGGGTCTGACGAGTACCGCAATCGAGACAATTTTCAATATCAACCACCCCGAATTTTTCGCCCCATTCTACCATGACCTGCAAGGCGTCAGTCAGCTGATACTCATTCTTGGTTTTAATATTATGGGCCATGATATGCTCCACGGCTTTCTTCAGCATTCCGCCTTTTTGAATTAAATATACCCCAGCTATGGCTAAGTTGCTGGCCGAACTCTGCGGTTTCTCGATCAGCCGGGTGACGATGCCGCTTTTCAATTCCACTATACCAAAGCGACGCGGATCTTCAACCGGCATGACCCCGATCAGGTTTTGCTGGCTGAGACTCAAGGCCCGGAAGTCTAAATCCAGAATCACGTCACCCAGTACAATCAGCACCGGTCCATCTTCGGGCTTCAGGCCAAGGCCGACCGCATGCCCCAAACCTTTTCGCTCGGTTTGCTCGATAAAAGTAAAATTGAAATTGTAATTGCGCAGCGAATACTCGCGCACCTGTTCACCGTAATAGCCGATAATAACGGTGACTTCCTTAATTCCGGTCAGCGCCAGCCGGTCGAAAATATGTCCCAGAATCGGTTTACCAGCGACCGGCAGGAGCACTTTTGGTTTCGTCAGGGTGAGCGGCCGCAGGCGTTCACCGACGCCGGCCGCGGGTATAATGGCCTTCAAATTCCGGGTTTCCTTTCTATTCCAAATCCTTTTTGAGATAATTCTGCAAATCTTCAGACCGGGTCTTCTGGCGGATCGTCGCAGTTAGTTTCTTCTGAAAATCACGCGCTGCGTTGGTTCCCATGATTTTCAGGACGTGATTAAGAGCGATTACTTCCGCAATGACGGTGATATTCTTCCCCGGATAAATGGGTAGTTTTATTAACGGCAGATCCACGTCTAATATTTTTGTGTATTTTTCTTCAACTCCGATTCGCTCGAAACTCTTTGTACTGTCCCACTGTTCGAGCTCGACCTGTACCTCGATGCGTTTTTGCTGACGTACCGCCCGAATGCCGAAAATATGGCGGACATCGACGATGCCCAGACCGCGCAGTTCTAAATGATGCTCCAGCATTTCGATTCCTGTGCCAATTACGACGTTATCGGCGCGGCGAATGACTTTGACTATATCGTCCGCCACCAACCGATGGCCGCGCTCGACCAGGTCAAGGGCGATTTCGCTCTTGCCGATTCCGCTTGGTCCGGTTAGAAACAATCCAATTCCATAGACATCCACCAAACTACCATGCATGATAGTCGACGGCGCCAGTTCCCAATCTAAATAATCCAGCAGGGCTGCTACTAAGATGGTCGTGGTCAGCGGCGTCGCCAGCAAGGCTACATTGTATTGGCTGGCCAGTTGGATTACACAGGCCGGCGGTTTGACGTTATGGGCAAAGATCATCAGCGGAATCTTGGCAGAAAAGAAGTGTTCGAAAGTCGCGCAAATCCGGTCTTTGGGAAATCGTTTGATATAGCGGAATTCGCCTTCGCCGATCAGCTGGATCCGAAAAGGATCAAAACTCTCCCAGAATCCGGAAATTTCCAGCCCGGGACGGTTCAATTTCGAGGAAGTCACGACGGTTTCAAAACCAATATCTCCATTGATGCGGGTCAAACCGAGTTTTTTACGGTTCTCCTGGTAAATCCTTCCGACTGTTAAAATATCGGTACTCACCGTTCGTACCTTTTTTCTTTGAACTTTTTAAGTTGCCGCTCGATCTTGGCGACCGCCTGATCAATTGATTTAATCATGTCATCGGTGGCGACCCGGGTGATTAAATCTTTACCGCGTACGTGCATGGAGATTTCAATCATCTCGCCATCTTTGGTCTTTTCCATAACAACCTTACAGCTGGTGATCCAATCCTCATAGATCTCGAGTGTCCCGAGTTCCATCTCAAGGTGTTTTTTGGCTCTTTCGGAAATTTCATAATGGCGAGCGGTTAATTCGATGTTCATTCAAAACCTCCTTTATCTATTTTACGATTTTATATTCAATTTAAAAATTCATTCCTTGTCCGCATGCGGGTGAGCTTGTTGATAGACCTCTTTCATCTTCCCGATTTTGATATGGGTATAGAGTTGGGTGGTTGAGAGGCTGTTATGCCCCAGCATGTCTTTGACCGCATTCAGGTCGGCGCCGTGATCCAGCAGATGGGAAGCGAACGAATGGCGCAAGACGTGCGGGCTGAGATGCTCCTGTTCCGAAACGGTGTGCAATAAAGCGGTAATCAGTTTCTGAACCGCCGGACGCGAGATTCTGCTACCCCGGCTGCTGATAAACAGGGGATCTTTCAAGGCATAAGAACCTTGCTCGTTCCGACGCCGATCGAGATAAGCTTCGACAGCCTGCGCAGCCTTTTTCCCAAACGGAACCACCCGTTCCTTGGCGCCTTTGCCAAAGACCCGCAGAGTCATCCGGCTGAAATTCAGATCACCGACGTTCAGCCCCAGCAATTCCCCCAGACGAATACCGGTGCTGTAAAAGAGTTCCAGAATCGCCTGGTTGCGTTTCCCCGTCAGGGTATTCTCGTCCGGCAGCTGAATGGCGCGGGCGACCTCATCTTCTGAAAGCACGACCGGCAGGCGTTTTTTATTCTTGGGTGAAAGGATCAAAGCCGCCGGATTGCTTTCAGTGTATCCCTGCCGGGCAGCAAATTTGAAAAAAGCCTTCAGCGACGCCAATTTGCGGGAGATCGAACTGATTTCGAGTCCCGATTCGGTCAACATTCCGAGATAATGCCGAATCGCAGTTTTGCTGACTGTCCCGATCTCGACCGGCACCTGATTGGCATACTCCGCGTAAAAAATAAAAAACTGGTCGAGATCCCTACGATAGGCCGCTACGGTGTTCTGACTGTACCCGCGTTCCTGAACTAAAAACCGCAGGAATTTTGTGACCATTTCTTTAACTTTCATCCGGTAATCAACCTCGATTCCAATATAGATAAAATCCCGGAAAAATCAGCGGGTAAAGGTGCAACGATCTCCATTTGCTGTTCGGTGAATGGGTGCCGAAACCTGATCGTGTGGGCATGCAGCATCTGACGCTTCACGGCTGCCTGAACCCTTTTTAAAAGGGCGACGTCCTGAGAAGCGACCGAAGTTCCTTTGCGAACACCGCCGCCATAGACCGGATCGCCGACCACTGGATGACCGATTGACTGCAGGTGTACGCGCGCCTGGTGGGTGCGACCGGTTTCAAGCGTTACCGCCAGATAGGCCATGATGCGAAAATCCTGGAGCACTATATAGCGGCTGCGCGCCGGACGCCCGGTTCCTTCAACTTTGAATATCTGACGATTGTGCTGAGAACGCCGGATCGGAGCATCGATCAAGCCCTCCTTACCCTCCGGGACACCATAAACGATAGCCCGGTATTGTTTATCGACTTGGCGATTCGCAAAGAGCCGGCTGAGTTTCCAATGCGCTTCATTACTTTTAGCTACGATCAGCACCCCGGAAGTATCCTTGTCGAGGCGGTGTACAAGCCCCGGCCGGTCGGCCCCGCCAACCGAACTCAATTCGCGGGTATAATGCAGCAGGGCGTTGACTAAAGTGCCTTGGGGAATTCCGGCGCCGGGATGTACGACGATTCCGGCCTGTTTATTGACTGCTAACAGATATTCGTCTTCGTAGAGCACTTCCAATGGGATAGCCTCCGGTTGAATCCGGGAAGGCGTCTCCGGCGCGAGAAAAACCTGAACCGCATCGGTCTCCCGCAACCGATATCCGCTTTTCGATGATTGTTTATTGACGAGCACCTCACCGTTCTTGATCATGGCGCTGAGTTTAGTGCGCGACATGGAAGGCATCCGCTCGGTCAGAAATAGATCCAGACGCATTCCGACCACCGCGCCGGCAGCAGGTTCAAAACTTATTATTTTTTCCAGATTCATCCGGAATTTATTTTAATTAATGGATTCGAATCTCCAAAGAGATAAACGGAAAAGCGCAGCCTTTATTTTTCCGTAGCAATATCGGGTTAATTGAAAAGAGGATCGCGTTGATGATCAATCTGTTCTAATCAGATTACTTCTTGGGTTTGCTTTTACATTTGACGCAATGCTGGGTGTGGGGCACTTCTTCGAGCCTTTCCTTCGGGATAAGTTCGCCACATTCGATGCAGACGCCGTATTCGCGGGTCTTGATTCTTTCCAGAGCGGCGTTCAAATGCGTCAGGTATCGGTTCTCACGCGCCAGCCAGAGAAAGGCTTTTTCACGTTCCTGGGAGTCGGTACCGACGTCGGCCATGTGATAAGCATAGGCCGAATCCAGAGCGGTATTGTCGTTGCGGGTATTATCGCTGACGGTCGTGTCTTCCAGCCTTTTGATGGCCTTGATAGTTTCTTCCCGTTTTTTCAGAATAAGGTTTTTGAAATATTCAAGGTCTTCCTTACCCCATGCTTTTTTCGTCGTATTCGCTTCCATATTTCGTTCTCCTGCTGGATAAAATTTACTTAATCCGCGTTAAAGAAACACGAACTTTATTACCCTCGATTTTTAAATCTTTACCGTATTCGCCCTCTGAATAGGTTTCTGAAACTGTCTGTGCCAGGGTTTCGTTTTTAAAATATTCAAGGTGCCTGGTTACAGCTGCCCGGAATTCATCGGGAGCCTCATAGGTGACCCGAATGCGGTCTTCGACCTGGAAGTCGGCTTCCTTACGCATGGTCTGTACGTGACGAATAAAATCGCGCACCAAACCTTCCTGGATTAGTACAGGAGTCAGTTTTGTGTCCAGCGCCACGATGATGCCGTTATTTTCGACCGCCGCGAAACCTTCGCTTTCTTTCCGTTCGACGAGCACTTCGGAACCGGTCAGAAAGACCTTTTCGTCGGCCAGATTTAAATCGATGGCGCCGCCCTGTTCGATTTTACGGGCGACTTCGGCCGGATTCTGTTGTCGCAAGGCTTTCTGAATCTCACCCAGACGGCGTCCGTATTTAACGCCCAGCAGTGCGAAATTCGGTTTGACCTGGAAATTCACGAACCGGCTTTCATCGGTTATAAATTCCAGTTCCTTAATGTTCAATTCCTCGAGAATCTGATCACTCAGGTCGGTCAGTCCGGCGACATCGCTGCCGGATGGCAATTTTATAAATATCTTTGCCAGCGGCTGGCGTACTTTAATATTCACTTTGTTGCGGGCAGCTCGTCCGATGGAAACGATCTCGATAATCGTGTCGATTTTTTTTATTAGGGTCTCGTCGTATTCCGAGCCGGTCTGCGGATAAGCGGCTAAATGGATGCTTTCCGGTGCATTGGGCTCCAGTCCACGGACGAGATTCTGATAGATTTTTTCGGTAACGAATGGTGTGACCGGCGCCAGCACAAGGATCAGGCCCTTCAGGGCTTGATAGAGCGTCTGGTAAGCGCTCCATTTATCCTGATCATTATCCGATTTCCAGAAGCGGCGGCGGCTGCGACGGATATACCAATTCGACAGAACTTCCAGGAAATCGTCGATGCCTTTCATGACGCGCGCCGGAGCGTATTCGTCGAATCCCTCGCGTGCGATCCCAATTAATTTCGCCAGGCGGGCGAGTAGCCAGCGATCCAATTCGCTCAGATTTTCCGGAGCGACTGGATGTTTTGCCGGCGAATAGCCGTCCAGCTCGGCGTAGGTCGCGAAGAATGAATAGGAATTCCAGAGCGTGATCAGGTGTTTGCGGAAATCCTGGGCGACGTTATAGCCGAAGTTCAGGTTGTTGACCGGATTATGATCGGCGTACAGCCAACGCATGACGTCCACACCCATTTTTTCGGCGGCTTCGTCGAACCAGATGGCATTGCCGGCGCTCTTGTGCATGTCGTTCCCTTTTTCATCCTTGACTAATGCATGGCCGAGAATCGTCTTGAACGGTTCGCGGTTTTCGAGCACGGTGCTCATCGCCAGCAGGGAGTAAAACCAGTTGCGGAACTGTCCCGGCAGGGATTCGCAGATGAAATCGGCCGGAAACCATTCTTCCCAATATTTATGATCGGTCGTATAATGCAGAGTCGAATAAGGCACGATCCCGGCGTCCAACCAGGGATTGCCGACGTCCGGAATACGGCTGACTTTCGCGCCGCACTTCGAGCAGGCGATTTTGACATTGTCAATCCAGGGACGATGCGGGGTGTGACCCTCGAATTTATCCCAACCTTCGACGGCTTTCTCTTTCAATTCTTCGCGACTGCCGATGACCGTGACCTGTCCGCAGTTCGGGCATTCATAAATCGGTAGAGCCAATCCCCAGTAACGTTTTTTGGAAATCATCCAATCGTGCATATTGCGCAGCCAGTCGAGTTCATGCTGTAAACCGTAATCCGGGATCCAGCGGATTTTGCGGGTCACATCCATCATCGCCTGACGGGCGCCGTCCATACCGATGAACCATTCATCCACGAGACGGAAAATCAATTCGGTGCCGTGCCGCCAGCAAACCGGGTAACGGTGCGTGTAGGCGTCCGTGCGATATTTGATTCCTTTGGCTTCTAAATCCTTGAAAATGTCCTTGGCGATGCCATCCACATTCCGACCGGTCAGCCAGTCGAAACCTGCCAGATAATTTCCGAATTCATCCAGAGGCGCGATCACGGCCAGATTGTTAATTTTGCTGAGGGCATGGTCTTCCTGGCCGCAACCGGGCGCGATATGCACGATGCCGGTTCCGTCGGTGGCGCTGATCTCTTCCCAGGCAATGATTATATGCTTGACTTTCGTCTGCACCGGGAGTTCGTCGAAAGGCCCGTGGTAAGCCCAGCCGAGCATCTCTCTGCCGGAAATTTTTCCCTCGACGCTGAATTCGCCCTTCACGACTTCCTTTTCGCGGCCTTCGACCACATACAGAATCTCATTGCCCGAACGGACTTTCAGGTAAGTCAAGTCGGGATGCACCGCCGCGGCCGTATTCGAGGTCAACGTCCAGGGCGTAGTCGTCCAGACCAAGAGCGATTCGCCAGGCCGGTCAATCAGCGGAAATTTCACCGTGACGCTGGTATGGGTCATTTCCTTGTAGCCTTCCGTGGCAATTTCATGCTCGGACAGCGCCGCGCCGCAACGCGTGCACCACGGCATGACGTCATGACCTTTGTAAATCCAGCCATTTTCATGGCATTTCTTCAGAAACAGCCAAATGGTGTAATTGTTCTCCTCCGACATGGTGTAATAGGAATTATCCCAGTCCATCCAATAGCCCAGCCGAATGGATTGTTCGGTCTGAATCCGGGAGTATTTTTGGACGCGGGCTTTACAATGCTCGACGAATTTTTCGATTCCATAACTTTCGATGTCGGTCTTGGATTTGAAGCCGAGTTCCTTTTCAACTTCGACCTCGACCCATAATCCCTGGCAGTCGAAACCGTTTTGATAACGGGTACGAAAACCGTTCATGGCTTTATAGCGGTGAAAAATGTCCTTGTAGGTGCGACCCCAGGCGTGATGCACGCCCATGGGGTTATTGGCAGTGATCGGGCCATCCTGAAAAGCCCATTTCGGACCGTTCGCATTCTGCGCGATCAGCTTTTTAAATGTTTGGTGCTGTTCCCAAAAATCCAGGATTTCATGCTCAACGGCCACAAAGTCCACACTCGACGGAACCTTCTTTATCACGAAAAAAACCTCCTAACGTCGGAAAATGCTCAGGATAATGTATAAGGCCAGACTGGCCAGCAGGCAGGTAATCAACGGGAAATAGAACGTGACATTTCCGCGTTTGATGATGATATCACCCGGCAGACGCCCGATTTTATCGAGAAACGGGAGTTTGCCGGCATAGGTCAGCGCCAGTCCCAGCAGTATCAGAATCAATCCGAAAAAGATCAGGCTTTTACCGAATTGATTCACCTTGTTTTACCTGCTTTAACGGAGTATTTAGTATCATCAACTACCACCTTAAAAAAATAACCGCGAAATTTAGACTTAACCCGCCTAAAAAACAACCCTGCAGACATTAATCCCATCCAAAACAAAAAGGGCTTCCAGAGAGGAAACCCTTTTTTTTAGGAGAGAAATTAACTGAGGTTATTTGCTTAGGTCGATAGTTTCAAAGAAAGTGGTGTTCTGACGCTTGACTAAGACCAGGACGACGTCATTTTTAACTTCTTCGAGGGCTGCGCGGTATTCGGCGACATTCCTGACATCTTTTTCGCCGATGCGTTTGAGTATATCGCCAACCTGCAGTACGCGGGCCGCCCGGCCGTCCTGATCAACTCCGGTCACTACGACACCGGTTTCGCTGGCATTGATACCATACTGACGAGCCGTTGCAGAATTGATCTCATCAACCCGAATGCCGAGTTTGGAGCTGGATTCTTCGTTTGAGCGGCCGGTGGTGGCAACGCTTTCCGGTAATTCGCCCAGTTTGACCTTGACGGTCAGTTCTTTTTTACCGCGCTGGATCAGCAACGGCTTGGTCGTGCCGACTTCGGAATTCGACACCAGCGTCCGCAAATGAGCGGAGTCCTTGATTTTCTTGCCGTCGAATTCTTTGATAATATCGCCGACTTTCAGACCGGCTTCTTCGGCCGGACTATCCTTGACGACTTCACTGATAATAGCACCCTGACGGGTCTCGATATTGAGCGATTTGGCAATCTTCTCATCAACATCGTTCGGCATTACACCCAACCAGGCGCGCACGACCTTGCCCTTTTCGATCAGGTCGGTCATGACTTTTTTCGCCAAATTGATCGGAATGGCGAAACCGATTCCCAGATTACCCTGCGACATTCCGCTGGTGGCAATCGCAGCATTAATACCGACCAATTCACCGCGGATATTTACCAGGGCTCCGCCGCTGTTACCGGGATTGATGGCGGCATCGGTTTGTATAAACGACTCGTAATTAGTGTTATTGATTACGCCGCTCCGACCTTTGGCGCTGACGATCCCGGCTGTCACGGTATGATCGAGATTCTCGGTGAACGGCGAACCGATCGCCAGCACCCATTCACCGACGCGCAGAGCATCCGAATCACCGAGTGTCGCCGGTTGTAATTCTTTCGCCTCGATTTTGATCACCGCCAGATCGGTGCGGGCATCCGTCCCGACAATCTCGGCTTTAAACTCACGATTATCCATTAATTTGACGTTGATCTTTTCGCCTTTTTCGACCACGTGATTATTAGTCAGGATATAACCTTTTGCATCTACGATCACGCCCGAACCGAGCGCCGTGCTGCGCATTTCGCCCTGCGGCATTCCAAAAAAGCGCCAGAAGAGTTCATCATCGGGAAACCCCGGAATGCTTTGACGCTGATTCTTGATGACTTTTTCGGTCGTTATCGTAACGACTGAAGGATTGACGGTTTCGGCGATTTGCACAAAGGCATTGTTGAAAGCCTGAAGAGAAGACAAATCTTGTTCGCCAGACAGGAGAGCCGCCGGGCGGATCGTGGCGCCGTTATTGCGATTTTCATAGAAAACGACTTTCCCGGGCTTTATCAGCAGACTGGCGATTGTGAATCCAAAAGCGACCAGCAGTATTCCACCGATAACTATTCCAATTTTGCGTTTCATGTTTCTGTTTCCTTTCTCCAAAAAACGGTTTTTCTAAAAATCCGGTGAATTATACTAACCTTTTTTTTTAATGTTTCATGTCTCAGGTCTCAGGTTAAGAGTTACGGGTTGCGAGTTCCGAGTTCACAGTTTGGGAGTTTACAGTTTCCAGTTTACAGTTCATCACAGCTTATGCCTTACGAGTTTACCTGTCATCAACCCATCACGCATTACGGCTTACGCCTTACGAGTTTGCTAGTAACCCGTCACTTTTCAGTCTGTCACTTACAATGAATGAAAATTAATGTGACGCGGGAATTTCTGAAAATTTCTAAATTTGACCCATGTCAATTGGAAAATATTTGTGAGTAGTAATCGGGTGCTTGTCATCGGCGGCGGACCGGCCGGAATGATGGCGGCCGGACAGGCGGCTTTATCCGGCGCAAAGGTCACTCTGCTGGAAAAAATGGACCGTCCCGGCCGCAAACTCGCCATCACCGGCAAAGGACGCTGCAATCTGACCAATGCCACGGAACTTTCCGATTTTCTGACTCATTACGGAGCGAATGGTCGTTTTCTACGTGGCGCCTTTCACCGCTTTTTCGTTCCCGAACTGCTGGCTTTCTTCGAAAACCTCGGCGTCCGAACGGTAACCGAACGCGGCGGGCGCATTTTCCCGGTCAGCAATGACGCCAATGAAATTGTAACGGCATTAGTGAACTGGGCTAAATTCGCTGGCGTTGTCATCCGTCCCCATTCCCGCGTCGAACAACTCATCGTCACTGATAAATGTATCAGCGGCGTGATCGTCAGGAATCAAAATTCCGGAAAAGAAACCATCCCGACTGACGCAGTCGTTATCGCCACCGGCGGCGCGTCTTATCCCGGCACCGGCTCGACCGGCGACGGCTATCGTTTGGCCAAAGCTGTCGGGCATTCCATCGTACCCATCCGCCCGGCGCTCGTTCCGCTAATAACGGCGGGGGATGTCGCCCGTCGTTTACAAGGATTGAGTTTGAAAAATGCCGGCGTGAAAGTCTTTGCCGGCAACAAAAAGGTTGCCGATGAGTTCGGCGAAATGCTTTTCACGCACTTCGGACTTTCCGGACCGGTGATATTGACCGTCAGCAAACTGGCTGTCGATGCTCTGGCCGCCAAACAAAAGGTGCGTATCAGCATCGACCTCAAACCGGCCCTCGATGAACAGAAACTCGACCTGCGCCTGCAACGCGATCTGGACGAACACGGCAAGATGCAATTCAAATCCGTCCTGAAAGAGCTGCTGCCGCAGAAACTTATCCCGGTCTGCGTCGACCTGGTGAAAATCTCAGCCGAAAAAATCTGTAACCAGATTACCGGCGAGGAACGGCGGCGTTTACGTACCTGGCTGAAAGATTTAAGTCTCGAGGTTACCGGGCAACGCAACTTCGGTGAGGCCATTATCACGGCTGGCGGAGTATCGCTGAAAGAGGTTGACAGTCAAACCATGCAATCGAGACTCGTACCGGGACTCTTCTTCGCCGGGGAAGTGTTAGACATCGACGCCGACACCGGCGGCTACAATCTGCAGGCGGCCTTCTCCACCGGCTGGCTGGCGGGACAGTCTGTTGTCGGACAGGAATGATTCACCACGGAGATTTTTCGCTGTATTCTGTAAGGTATCGGGTAACGGATTCGTAAGACGTGAGACGTGAGGCGTGAGGCGTGATGAAAAGTAAACAGTTAACGAGTGACAGGCAACTATAAACTGGAAACTTATTGTTACGTCCTGAAATAGGTTGACAACATAAGAGGAGACAGAAGTAATGTCAACCAGGACAAGTTATCGTTACAGTAGTGCTTTTAAGCAAAAAGTGATAGGCGAGATCGAATCCGGCATGCTTAGTATTGCAGAAGCCGGTCGTATTTACGAGATTAGTCGCAAGAGTTTATATTTTTGGGTCAGAGACTTTGGAAAAGATCATTTAATTGGGAAAGTAGTGATGGTACAGAAGCGCGATGAGTTAGATAAGGTCAAACAGTTGGAGGCCGAGAAACGGCAATTGGAAGCGGCCCTGGCGAAGTCGAATCTGGACAAGTTTTGTCTGGAGTGTTTGATAGAAGCGGCCGAAGATGAGTATGGGATATCCTTAAAAAAAACTTTGGTACACAGGCATTGAAAAAGGGCGGCAAAGAATGAAGCGTCCTTACAGTACCAATCAGATATGTCATTGGTTTGGGCTCAGCCGCCAGGGATACTATCGACATCGGCAGATGGTAGAGCGACGGCGACAGGAAGAGGCCTCGGTTCTGGAGATGGTACGTCAGATTCGTTATCAGCAGCCGCGGATAGGGGTTCGCAAGTTGCATTATATGCTGGGTAAGATGGGCATTCACATTGGCAGGAATCGTTTGTTTGAGATACTGCGCTCACACCAGATGTTAGTGCAAAGGCGAAAGCGATTTACGAAGATGACCGATTCACGTCATCAATTTCGATACTATCCGAATTTGATAAAGGATATAAAGATCGAGCGGCCCGGACAGGTTTATGTATCGGATATAACCTACATTCATACATTAGAGGGCTTTCAATATTTGGCACTTGTGACAGACTATTATTCGCGCAAGATAGTCGGTTATGATTTGAGCAGCAGTTTGTCGATTGATGGTAGTCTGCGGGCCCTGAAGATGGCGTTACGTCAGACTAAAGAGCCGTCCGAATTAATTCACCATTCGGATCGTGGAATTCAGTATTGTTGCAAAGACTATATAAGAATACTGCAAAAGCACAATGTCCGAATCAGTATGACCGAACAGGATCATGTTTATGAAAATGCCTTAGCGGAAAGAGTCAATGGGATATTGAAGGATGAATATTGTCTGGGCGAAACGCTTCAATCAAAGGAGATTGCCCGGATATTAGTCAAAGAATCGGTGCAAACATATAATCAATGCCGGCCGCATATGGCACTGAATTATCGCACCCCGGAGAGTGTGTATGCGGCCTATTAACCTGTCAACTATTTTAGGACAAGACAGCGGGCAGTTAGCCTCATCTGCCTACTCTGTCATTCCTCCGCGGGAGTGCCTGCTGCACGAGGAAGCCGGATTTTCGGCAGACGAGGCCCCGCCTCTGGCGGAGCTCGCCCCAATTTTATCGGGATTTGAAATAACAATTTAAGATAAGGTCATTTTAAAATTATTCTTCGTGACTTCCTGATTTATTCGCGTTCATGTGTGGTTAAAAATTAAAATAGGATTTTCACGTTAAAGGACGGAAATTTGACCCGATGTTTCTGCCCACCACCAAACAAGAAATGGAAGCGCTCGGCTGGCCGGAGCTGGATGTAATCCTGGTGACCGGCGACGCCTACATCGACAGCCCGCACATCGGCGTAGCCGTTGTCGGAAAAGTGCTGCTGAAAGCCGGCTACCGGGTCGGCATCATCGCCCAGCCGGCGCTGAACGTGGCGGATGACATTACATGCCTCGGCGAACCGCGTATTTTGTGGGGCGTGAGCGGCGGGTCGATAGATTCGATGATCGCCAATTACACCGCTGCACTTAAGAAGCGCCGCAGTGACGACTACACGCCGGGCGGTATCAACAACCGCCGCCCCGACCGCGCCGCGATCGTCTACGCCAATCTGATTCGGCAGCATTTCAAGAATACCAAGCCGATCGTGCTGGGCGGCATCGAAGCCAGTCTGCGGCGCGTGGCGCATTACGATTACTGGAGCGACAGCGTCCGTCGTTCGATTCTCTTCGACGCTAAAGCCGATTTTATCGTTTACGGTATGGGCGAACGCTCCATGCCGGAATTAGTCGCCGCTCTGAGAAATGGTTCCGATTACCGCGACATCCGCGGCATTTGCTATCCCGCCTCACACAAACCGGAAAAAGCCCTGGAATTGCCCGCCTACGAAAACGTGCGCGCCAATCCCAAAGCCTTTATCCGCATGTTTCATGAATTTTACCTCAATAACGACGCATTGACCGCTCAACGCTTGTGCCAGAAACATGCCGCGCGCTGGCTGGTGCATAATCCGCCGGCTTTGCCCCTCAACCAGTCCGAAATGGACGCCGTGTACGATCTGGATTACGAGCGTGAGGCGCATCCGTATTACGCCAGCCAGGGCAAGGTCAAAGCCCTGGAGACGATCCGCTTCGCGGTCACGACCCATCGCGGCTGTTACGGCGAATGTAATTTCTGCGCCATCGCCATGCATGAAGGCCGCGCGGTGCAATGGCGCAGCCCGGAATCGGTCATTGAGGAAGTCCGCCATTTCACCCAAACGCCCGGCTTCAGGGGCATTGTCGCCGACGTCGGCGGCCCGACCGCCAATATGTACGGCTTTGAATGCGCCAAGAAACTGAAAAGCGGCAGTTGCGCGAACCGGCGCTGTGTCTATCCGGAAATCTGCCCGCAGCTGCCGGTCAGCCACAAGAAACAGATCGAACTTCTCAGCAAACTGCGCGCGATTCCCGGCGTCCGCAAGGTTTTCGTGGCGTCCGGTCTGCGTCACGATTTAGTTTTAGCCGATAAAAGATGGGGCACAAAATACCTGCGTGAGGTCATCGAAGAACATACTTCCGGCCAGATGAAAATCGCACCCGAACATATCGTTCCCAGAGTCCTTCGTCTGATGGGCAAACCCGGCCGGGAAACGCTGATCGAATTCGCCAAACTATTTTACCGGTTCACGCAGCTGGCCGGCAAGCAACAGTTTCTCACCTACTATCTGATCGCGGCGCATCCGGGTTGCACATTTGAAGACATGCAAAAGTTAAAAACCTTCGCGACTGAATTTATGAAAATCACGCCCGAACAGGTGCAAATTTTCATCCCGGCGCCTTCGACCTACTCCGCTTTGATGTATCACACCGGCTTGAATCCGTTCACTGGTGAAAAAATATTCGTAGCCCGAAAACTCAGCCACAAAGAAAAACAAAAGACCATCCTGACTGAGAAAAAGCAAATTTATCCCAAAAACCGTAAATATCGCCCCAATGAATGACGAGCGTTTAAAACAATATCATAAAGCCTTAAACGCCCTGCTGACAGGCAAGACAGTCGGCTTACCGCACGTCGGATCAAACGATCTAATATCCGCCCTCGGCAGGGATATTCTTCGAATTCAGCAAAAATGGCAAGAGATGTCAATTCTCTCCGATCTCACTACGCAGATCAACATCGGTATTAATTTGGCGGAAGTGGTCGATCGCATCTTTGAATCCTTCCAAACTATCATCCCTTACGACCGGATTGGTGTAGCATTACTGACTGACGACGGAAAAAATGTGCGGTCATGTGGCGCCCGCAGCAATTTCCCGGTTGTTAAATTGAAAGAGGGCTACGCCGCCCGCCTGAAAAACAGCAGTCTGGAACAAATCCTTCGCACCGGTCAGCCGCGCATTCTTAACGATCTCGAACAATATCTGACCGCCAAACCGCGTTCGGTTTCGACACGCCTGATCCTCAGAGAAGGCATGCGTTCCAGTCTGACCTGTCCCCTGATAATTCAAAACAAACCGGTCGGTTTTATCTTTTTTTCCAGTCATAAAAAAAACACTTATCGTAAGGCGCACGTCGAACTTTTCCAGAAAATCGCCGATCAGGCGGCGATGATCATCGAGAAAAGCCGGCTATATCAAAACCTGGCGAATTTGAATGCCGAAAAAACGAAATTTGTCGGAATCGCGGCCCATGATCTGCGCAGCCCGATCGGCGTGATAAAGAGCTACACTGACATTTTATTGACCGGTCTGACCGGAGAACTAACCGAAAAACAAATCAGATACATCCAGACAATTGCCCAAAATTGTACCCGGATGCTGAACCTGATCAACGATCTGCTCGACATCAGCGCCATCGAATCCGGGCAGCTCATTCTCCATAAAACTTCTGTCGATCCCGAAAATTTCTTCACCAAGTACGCTGAAAATGCCGCGCGCCTGGCCGAGGTCAAGTCCATTCGCTTTGAAACCACGATCATGCCCGGCTTACCACCGCTTACAATCGACCCGAACCGCATCACTCAGGTTCTGGATAATCTAATTTCCAACGCCATCAAGTTTTCATTGCCCGAAACCACCATAACATTGCTGGTCACACCGCTAAAAAGCGCTCTCGAAATCCGGGTAACCGACCAGGGACAGGGCATTCCGCGGGCGGAAATCGCCAAACTTTTCAAACCATTCAGCCGCACCAGCGTCCGACCGACCGGCGGTGAAAAGAGCACCGGTCTCGGGCTGGCGATCGTGCGACGCATCGTCCTGGCTCATAATGGAAAAATCCGAGTGGAAAGCGAACCAGGCCGGGGCAGTACGTTCATCATCCGTCTGCCGTCCGGAAACACCCGAAAAAGGAATTTACCCGACTGATCGGAATAAAATTTCCCGTGTAAAATAATTTGGACAATTGAAGAATGTTATTATATTTCACTTGTTAAAGTTGGAAGTGACAAATGAGAGAATTAAAATTCAATCCCGGTGATATTATCATTAGCGAAGGCACTTTTGGTTCAACCGCCTACATACTGAAAGCCGGTTCCGTCGAAGTCTCGAAGCTGGCTGAACATAAAAAGGTCACCCTAGCTGTCTTGCAACCTAAGGAAATTTTCGGCGAACTTGGCCTGATCGACGACAAACCGCGTTCGGCCACGATCACCGCGAAAACCCCGGTGATTGCCGAAGAAATCTCGCGGGAAGATTTTATCACGCTGATAGATGACAAAGCCCCTTACATTATTCCAATCATGCGCGCCTTCTTCGAACATCTGCGCCAGGCGAATCAGATGGTTCTGCAACTGGAATCGCGCATCACGGAAACCTCCAAAGCCGTCGCCCCTTCCGAAACGCCTTCCGAAATTAAAATCGAGGGGCTGACTCCCCTCGCCCGGCAAGCCCTCAACAATAGCATTAAAATCCTGAAAAAATTTCCATTCAAGATCGGGCGTGAAAGCGGACATCGCTACGACGACGTTTTCGTGGATAACGATCTCTCCCTGACCGACGAAATGCCCTACAACGTTTCGCGTAACCACATGTCAATCAATTTCTATAAGAGCCAATTCTACATTCTCGACCGTGGCAGTAGCCTGGGCACTATTGTCAATAATGTCCCGATCGGCGGACGTCTGCCCAACTTTAAAGCCGAACTACACAAGGGCGAAAATGTCGTTATTCTTGGCGCCACCGGCTCGCAATTTCAATTTAAGGTTACCGTATAAGCATGATTCCACGCCAAAATCTCGCCCGCGCTTTTAAAAAAGCCGTCAAACAACCCGGCTATGCGCTCACCAATCTGAGCCACCGTCTGAAAATGACCTTCGCCTACCAATTCCTCAATGGCCGCAGCTGCGGGCCGGAAACCGTTTCACTCTTTCTAACCTATAAATGCAACCTGAAATGCGCCATGTGCGGACAATGGGGCGACAAAGGAGTTTTCCGCGGATTCTCCAACGAAGTCGTCCGCCAGCGCCTATCGCTCAGTGAAATTCAGAGCCTGATTGACGATATTCGCCGTTACAATCCCAACATCACCCTGTTCGGCGGCGAACCGATGCTCTATCCCGATTGGCTGAAGGTTGTCGAAATCGTCAAGCAAGCCGGCTTGCGTTGCAACATCGTCACAAACGGAACCTTTATCGAGCGCTGGGCTAATGAAATTATCGACGTCGGACTGGACGAGATCATTTTCTCGCTGGACGGCCCGGAGGAAATTCACGACAAAATCCGCCGTGTGCCCGGCACTTACCAAAAAGCGATCCACGGCTTTCTGGAATTGAATCGCCTGAAACAAATTCATCACACGAAAAAACCACTCGTCAATATCAACTGCACGCTGACCGATCAAAATTTCCGCCTGCTCGATGAAATCATTACAATCGTCGAAAGCATCGGCGCCTGCGGCCTTACTTTCCATCATCTCCTTTTTCTGGATCGCCCGACGGTTACCGATTTCATACCCTCTTTCAAGGAAAAATTTGGCCAATCACCGACCGACTGGCTCGGTTTTATTGTCGATCAATTACCCGCAATCGACCCCGAGTTTCTAATTGCCAAGGGGCACGAAATCAAGGCAAAAAAATATCGCACTGACGTCGCTTTTTACCCAAATCTGAATGACGATGAAATCCGCCAATGGTACACTCAATTCGATTTTAAAGCCAGTTCTTATCAAAACCGCTGTCAGAGCCTGTGGGCGACTGCTTACGTTTTTCCAGATGGTGATGTGCGGCCTTATCATACCATGAATTTCAGTCCGGGCAATATCCTGAAAAACAGCTTCCCGGAAATCTGGAATAATCCGGTTTACCGCGCCTACCGTCATCATATTCAGCAACATAAGTGCTTTCCGGTCTGCGCCAAGGGATGCACAGAATTTTTCCGTTATTGAAAGCCGGATTAATAAATTGACTAAATACACGACAATAGTTAAATTGTTCAAAAGTGAGACAGGTTTATGGAAAAAATACTAATAGTCGACGATGAACAGGAAGTTGCCGAACTGCTCGATGAGCTGCTGATGCAGTTGGGTTATGATACTGCTAAAGCTTATACCAAGACCCAGGCGGCTGCCACCCTGAAGGAATTCAATCCGGGGATAGTATTGCTGGACATTCGCCTTCCGGATGGAGATGGCATCGAATTTCTAAAGGAAATCAAAGCCGGTCAGCCGGAGATTGAGGTCATCATGATCACCGGTCTGGCCGATCGGGATATTGCCATGGAAGCCCTGCGGGAAGGCGCGGCCGATTATATCTGCAAGCCGATCGATCTGGATTATTTAGCCAACAGTGTTCTGGCCAAAGTCGTAACCCGCTTCAGTACGGACGTCTGATTTACTTACGCGCAACCGGGGTCTTTTTATTTAGCCGGAGTAAAATGAAACTAAATATTTTGGGAAGCATCTGCCAAAAACTCTTGGGGGTGGTTTGCCTGTTGAGTGCTCTGGGATTTTCGCAGAGTGTCGCCCCTATTATCGGAGCCGATTTTTACACCGATGAGCTCACTCTGACGACAGGCGACAAAATCAAGATAACTTATATGGATGTCGGCCCCCAGGGCAATCCGGTGGAAAAAAGTTCGATTGTCGAAGTACGGCATGACGGCACAATCTTTCATGAACTGCTTAAGGGCGTTTACGTCGAGAATCTGACCTTAAAACAGGTGGAAGAACTTCTGACCGTACGTTTTTCGGAATATTTCATGCAACCGCAGGTAGTCGTCAGTATCGTTGAAAAAACTACCAACAAGATCTTTCTCTGGGGCAGCGTCAGCCGAGTCGGAGTCTTCCCGGTATCGCCGGGAACAACTATTGCTGAATTTATCATTCAGTACGGTAATCTGACCCCTGAGGCGGACATCACCAAGATCACGCTCACCCGCAAGGACGGTTCCGTCGTAATCTTCGATCTGCAACGCTATCTCTTTACCAATGATGAGACCAATAACGTCGAACTGCACAACGATGACAAAATCATCGTTCCGCACATCGCCATCAAAGATGAATACAGCCGGCTTTCCAAAGGCTATATCCTTCAGGCCGGGAATGTTCTCGAAATTTCGATCAACGAACTCTCGACAATGGATAAAAATCCAGCCGAACCCGAAAATTATATCATCGACCAGGAAGGCAATATCTTTCACCGGCGCTTCGGATTGGTGCGCCTGGGAGGCTTGAGCGTTGACAAAGCCCAAAGCACGATGGCTGAACTGGCCAAACGCTATTACCGCGAACCGGTCGTCAATATTGATGTTGTCGAGCTGACCTCCCGCAGCGTTTTCGTATTCGGCGAGGTTAACCGGCCTGGTATTTATCCGATCGAAGGCAATGTCCGGCTGGCCGAGTTCCTGGCCAACATCGGCGGACTGACCGAAAAAGCCGATCTGACGAAGATTATCGTGACCCGCGAAAACGGCAAGCCGGTTACCTTCAACCTGGATGAGTACTTGTTCAAGCGGATCGACAACAAAAACATTTACCTGGAAAATGGCGACCGGATCATCGTTTTAAGCCGTTCGCGCGGATTTTTTGTTAACCTTGCGGAAAAACTCCAGCCTTTCTCGATCCTGTTCCAGGTGCTTTCCATGGGAATTACTGTTTATTTACTTATTAACAGATAATATAATGAGCTAATTATGCCGCATTACGAGCTGAATCTCCGCGATTACTGGCGAATTATCAAGAAGAAGAAAATAATCGTCATCGTTACTCTCGTAATGCTGAGCGGATTCAGCCTGATCTTTGCCATTATGAACCGACCTACGCCGCTGTACCGTTCGACTTCCAGCCTGAAGATCGAACATAACACCAGTCTGACCGGTCTCTACATGTACAGTATCTCATGGGGCAGCGGCGACGATCTCGCTACCCGGGCGGAAGAGATTAAAAGTTATCCGATGATCGAAAAAGCCGCCCAGGCCATGGGACTGATCGACTCCTCTCTCTCTTCAGAGGAAATCCGCACCAACAAGCAATATTTCGACATCGTTTCCAAACTCAAGGCGCGGGTCAAGACCGAACAGGAAGGCTACACCAATATCATCAATATTATCATTACCGATTTCGACCCGGTTTTTTCCGCCAATCTGGCCAACGCATTGGCTAAAGTCTACGAAACGGAAAGTTTCACGGAGAAAAACAAGCAATCCGAAAAAGCTTTGGAGGCCGTTCGCAACCAACGCGCCATGGCTGAAAGAGCTCTGCGCATTTCTGAACAAAAAGTCCAAAACTTCCGTGAAGAAAATAAATTGGCGACCCTGGACGGCACTTCTTCCCGGCTGACGGGCGAGCTGAGCTCCGCCGAGGCTAATCTGGATAAAATCCGCAACGACATCACCCAAATAGACAATATCCTGCGCGAAATCGAGCGCAACCGCGAATATATTTATCTGGCCAATCTGACCCTGCTCCTCAGCCAGTCCAACGCCTATCTCAGCGACCTGCAGAAACAGCTTAATCTGACCCGCGCCCAGATTGCCAACTATTCCCAACATTATACGCCTCAGCATCCGGTTATCAAAGACCTCCAGCAACAATTACGCAACAACGAGACCCGGTTCATCACCGAACTGAAATCATATCGTCAAAACCTGACCCGAGCGGAAACTATCGCCGCAGAAAAATATCAAAAACTGGACGAGGAATATAAGTCTCTACCGCTCTTGGGCTTGACCCTGACCAATCTCGAACGGGAACGCGACATTAACACCCAGATTTACCAGGAACTGGAAATTCGTTACCAGGAAGCCCTGATAAAATACTCGGAACAGGTCAAGGAAGTTTTCATCATCCGACCAGCCTTTGTGCCAACCGCCCCGATCAATCCTACCATGATAGGGCCTACGACTGCAATTGGCACCATTATTGGTCTGATCCTGGGCATCGTCCTGGCGTTCGTAGCCGAAACTCTGGATACGACTTTCAGCACCATTGACGACATTGAAAAAACCCTCGATACCACCGTAATGGGAATCGTACCATTTGTGGACATTCAGGCTCTCAAAGCCCAGCTGGCCGAAAAATCCGAAGCCTCTATCCCGGACGAAATCCTGGAAATGCAAGCCCGGCTGGTTTCCCATTACAATCCTAAATCGAGCATGGCCGAGAGTTTCCGGGCCCTGCGAACGAATGTTCATTTTGCCCTGCTTGACAAAGGCTATAAAACCCTCATGGTCACCTCCTCGGTTGCCAGCGAAGGCAAGACCACTATTGCCGTCAACTTGGCCGTTTCGATGGCTCAGATCGGGATCAACACCCTCCTGGTCGAAGCCGACCTGCGCAAGCCGCGCGTTTCCAAACTCTTCGGCATCGATCGCGATCCGGGATTGACGGATATTATTCTGCGCAAAGAACCGATCGATACTGTAATCCGCACAATGTCGGATTTATTGATGGGAACCATGGCGACCGACACGCTCCGAACCGACGGGATTTCCGGCATCGAATACCTGAACATCCTGACCAGCGGTAAAATCGAACGCAATCCGTCCGAAATCATCGCTTCCAAACTCATGGATAATCTGCTGGCCGAGCTCAAAGAGCGTTATGACCTGGTGATATTCGATTCCGCTCCTGTTATTCAGGCCACCGATGCCACGGTGCTCGGCGCAAAAGTCGATACCGTTCTGCTGGTCTATTACCAGGGTAAAATATCGCGCGGTACTCTGCGCCGTTCCAAGAGCCAGCTGGAATTGCTCAAATCCGACATACTGGGCGTGATCGTCAACGGTATGAAAGCCGACATCAGCGCCGACTATTCCGATTACAAATACAGCTACGAATATCATTATCAGGAAGAGGTTCCCGAACCCAAGAACAAGATCGTGGCAGCCCTGGAGTCCTTCTTCCTGAAACCAGCCGAAGGGCTGCCGACCGGTTTTTTCAGTCAATTGAACAAATGGCGCGCGGGCATTGTCATTGCGGCTCTGGGACTCCTGATCGGCGGCGGAATCTGGGGAATTACCAAAACCAGAGCGAAAAACATCAAGAAGCAAGTCGAAGGTCAGACCACTGAAACTATCATTACTCCGACTGCTCCCGCATCTTCCGACACTGTCCTGAACGATACGAGCAGTACAATTCAGCAAATCGTCGATTCCCTGGCTTCAGCCGCTCCTCAGGTAGTAACGGCTGTACCGGCACAGATAAAACGACTGCAGGATAAATATGGCATCGATGCCGTGCCGGAACAACCGGCGGTCACGAGTCCGCCCGTTAGTCAGCCAGCCTACATTCCACCAACTCCGGTAACTCAGCCGACCCAAACGGTTGCGTCTCCCCCGGCTCAGCCTTATTCTCCCCCTCAAACCGCCGTCGCGCCATCCGACTTTGCGAAACAACCTGAAACCATCCGGCAGCTGTCCGAATCGCTGCCTTACACCCTGATGATCAGAGAAGCGACACGTATTGCCGACCTGAGTGAACAATTGAAAAAGTTACGGCGCAATGGATTAGACGCTTTCGTTATAATTGACTTTTCCGATCCGGCTAATAAAAAATACAACCTGTGTTATGGCAGCTTCGCCAGTCCCGCCGAGGCAACTAAAAAGTCCCGGGAACTCCAATTTCTGGGATTCAGCGGCGCCTTCCAGCCCCGGCAAATTCCCGTTACTGTCCTGATCGGCAGCTACGACACTCGCCGCTCCGCCGAACAAGCCCTCACTCAACTGTCTGACCTAAGCGAATTCCTCTATCTACAGGCATCAAACAGAAAACCGGACGCGGCGAAGCGGTATTATCTGCTTTTTAGCGGCTTCCCGGACATTGAGAGCGCCGAATTAGTCAGAGCGTCCTGGCCGGAACTATCTCAGAAATCCATCGTCAAACGGTAGTGATTCAATATGCCCCACCGAACACATAGACACCGGCATCATAAATTTAAAGGCAGTGAAAAAAAGATCATCCTGTTAATGATCCCTCTTTCCGTCATTATCGCTCTTTTGGTTGGGGGGGCGATCCGGGGTGTTCCCAGATTATACTGGAATTTCATCAATAATTTTCGCATCGAAGAAACGCTCTCCAGCGCCATAAAGAAGGGCAGCGCTGTCCGCCGCGAAACCAAACTCCGCGAACGTTACGAAAAGGAATGGCGTCAGGATTCGCTCGAGACCTGGTCCAAGACCTACGATAAAATGCTACAAAACCAGGATCCAAATGAAGCCAAGGAAATTGAGCGGAAATTAAAGGAATCCAAAAAGGGCATCTATTAGCATGCCACGCAGCGAGTTACTCGAATCCGGCGTAAATCGCTTATTCATTTATCTGAGTATTCCATTATCGCTAATCGTGGCCTTTGTTTTGATCAAAGTCGCCCCGGTATATGCCCTCATGGCCGCAATCGGGCTCGGGCTGCTGATTGTAACTTTCACGAATACAGACTTCGCCCTCTATATTTTAATTTTTTCAATGTTGCTCTCTCCGGAATTCGGCACGCGCACCACTACCGGCGGCGGCGTGACCATCCGGATTGACGATCTGATTCTGGGGATAATCATCTTCACCTGGTTGGCCAAAACGGCCATCAACAAGGAACTGAGCCTTTTCCGCCGGACACCACTCAATAAGCCGATCTGGATATATACGTTTATCTGTATTCTTTCAACCACCTTTGGAATGATGTTCGGTCGGGTGAATTTTCTCAGCGGCACCTTTTTTGTAATTAAATACATCCAGTATTACATGATCTATTTTATGGTCATCAATCAGGTGCGTTCGAAAAAACAGATTGATAATTATATGATCTCCATGATTATCACTTTTGTCATTGTGACCGTCCTGGCCTTGATACAAATCCCAACCGGCAAACGGGTCACCGCTCCCTTTGAAGGCGATGCCGGCGAACCGAACACGCTCGGCGGGTACCTCATTTTTCTGATTGCTATCAATCTCAGTTTATTACTTAGTGACGGAGTTTTTACCAGCAGGCGGCTTCGCCGCAGTCTTCTATGGATCACCTCTTTATCAGTTATTCCCTTTTTGATGACAAACTCGCGCGGGTCGTGGGCGGCCGCCATCCCGGTCGTGATTGCTTATACAGTCGTCAGTCAGAAACGTTGGATCATTATCGGATTCTTGGCGATTCTCATTGGAGTGGCGCCTTTTGTTTTTCCGCGTTCAGTGATTGATCGCGTCAAATACACTTTCACGGAGCAACGCGGCTATGCGGCGACTCTCCAGGAACACGTCGGCGGTCTGACGATCGACACTTCGGCTTCGGAGCGTATTCGCAGCTGGCGATCGGCTTTCAATGACATCGGCAAACATCCGATTCTGGGATTCGGGGTGACCGGTTGGCGTTTTTTAGACGCTCAATACATCCGCGTACTGATCGAAACCGGATTGGCTGGGCTGGCGGCTTTTTTGTATCTGTTATTTTCGATTTTAAGCAACGTCCGGAAAATTTATCAAAACGCGAAAATACCAGTATTCAAAGCTTTTGCACAGGGTTTTTTCATTGCTGTGATCGCGATGATGACGCATAGCATCGGCGCCAATACCTTTATCATCATCCGGATTATGGAACCATTCTGGCTGGTTTGCGGATTGGTTTTGGCGATACCCGAAGTGGAAAAAATCGAACAGGAAAAACTCCTGGAAATGGAACAAAGAATCGCAACTGTAAAAATGGGGAATATCTGACCCGTGACAAAAAATATCCTACCAAATTTCCGACCAACCGCCCGCCCCGATCTCCCTTTCCGGGAATTGAACGACGGCGGCGTAGTCTATGATTATCGCCTTGATACACTCCATTCGCTGAATACGACCGCGGCTTATATCTGGACTCTGTGCGACGGTCAGCATACGATCGATGACATCGTCGCTTCCATCCGTGAAAATTTCCGCCAGTTTGAAACCGATCCGGATCAGGAAGTCCGTAGTATTATCGAGAAATTTCGCACCCTTAATCTACTGTCCAACGATTAATGCCATTTTTCAAGATTCAGGTTGGCCCGGCCGAGGTTAGTCTCGAATGCGAACAAAAGTTAAGAACTGATATCGTAGCAACGGTTTTTTCCGCCTTGCTCAGACCAACCGATCGCAAAGCTCGCATTCACTACCGCGTAACAGCCCTGAACGATCGCTGGTTATTATTCCGCAATAACCGTTTGACGCACCGCAACAAAGTCAAAACCAAAATCATCTATGCGCTCGAATGGCAGATCGTCGAAGACCTGCTTAATCACAATCCGGAGACCCTAAAACTGCACAGCGCTGCATTGACCCGGCAGGAATCCGGATTAATTTTTTGCGGAGCGCCCTCGACCGGTAAGACCAGCCTTGCAATCCTGCTGATGCAAAACGGCTGGCAACTGCTTTCGGACGAGTTCGCTATACTGAACGTTGAACGACAGATTATCCCGTTTCCCCGCAATTTGATTATCAAACCACATCTGCGCGCTAAAATCATCATTCCGACCGGCACATCGGTTTTCAGCCTGCATGGGGATTACGGCGAAAAAATGGAGGCCTTTTATCTTGCACCGGAATTGTTTGGCAGGGTCGCAACCTGCGCTCCGGCGGCTCTGAAAGGGCTGATTTTCCTGGAAAAAGCCGAGCATGACGGATTTGATCTGCAACCATTGGCACACTACGCCGCCTTTCGCCTGCTGATGCAACACCTTTTCAATCGAAATATTCGCAGTCGGAAATGGATCGAGCGGCTGGTGGATTTGGCCAATTCCATTCCCGCTTACTCGCTGAATATCTCCACCCCGCTGGATCTGCCGCTTTCCGCACGGCAGACTTTGGCTGAACAATTATCCCGGATAGCCGCCCATGCTTAAACATTTTCGCGATTTACTCAACGACCGCCAGCGGATTGAAAATTTTCGGCAAGCCCTCGACGCGTTAATCAAACCGGATACGGTAGTCGCCGAAATCGGCAGCGCGTTCGGCACCTATTCTTTTTTCGCGGTGCGGGCGGGCGCCAAAAAGGTTTACGCCATTGAAATGAATGATGTCTTTTACATCGGACGGGAACTCGCCCGGCGCAATGATCTGGATGACCGAATCGAGTTTATCCACGGACGGTCGACTGAAATCAACCTGCCGGAAAAAGTCGACCTGTTGATTATGGAAGATTACAATCCTTTTTTCTTTTACAAAGGGCTCACGGAGGTCATCCGCGACGCCCGCCAGCGCTTTTTAAAACCGGACGGCCGTTTCATCCCGGCCCGGTTGACGCTCTTTCTGGCGCCTTTTGAATGTGAATCCTGGTATGCGGAATTAAATTGTTTCAGAGACGAGCAGGATCGTTTGTTCGACTTGGACTGGAGCTACACCACCGATCTGGTTTTTAATCGCACTTACTACGCCGATTACCGGCCAAAAAAACTGTTAACCGCACCTTTCGAGATTAAAACCATTGATCTGAAAAATGACCGCAGTTTTCCATTCCAAATTCGGACTGAAATTACTGCCACTCAAGACGGCGCCTTGCACGGATTATTGGGCTGGTGGGATTGCTGGTTTACCGAAAGCCAGTATTTTTCAAATGCGCCGTGCGCTGGTCAGAGTTCCTGGGGACAGCTGATTTTTCCCTTTCGTCAACCGATAAGTATCCGACGCGGCGATCGGATGGAAATTACTCTGAGGGTTTTAGAATCGCAGTCGGGCGGAATGATTGATTATAAATGGGAAATCGATCATCATAACGGCAGACAGGAGCAAAATACTTTTAGCGGACGGTTCTTCGATCTGGATCAATACCGGAAAGTCCGGCGCGATCTTTGTCCAAATCTGAGCGCGAACGGTGCTATCCACCAGTTTATATTAAGTCAGATCGACGGACGACGCAGCTGGGACGAAATTGCTGAAAAGGTTCGCGCGGCGTTTCCCAATCAATTCCCGACCAGGGCAGAGGTTTTTAAGATAATCGGAATGCTGAGCGATCTTTTAGCCTGAATTAATATTTAAACTGGTTATTTTACGTGATTTTTTCGCAAAAGATACTGATATTAAGGTCGCTGATTATCCCGTCATCTGACAATTAATGTAAGTGACGGGGCTGTGCTATGAAATTGCTAAGGATAAAATTATGAAACTTATAATTCAGATTCCCTGCTACAATGAAGAAGCGACGATCGTCAAAACTCTGAACGATCTGCCGAAATCTATACCCGGAATCGACACAATCGAAATTCTGATTATTGACGACGGCAGTAAGGATCGTACCGTTGAAGTGGCGCAGAACTGGGGCGTGCGGAATTTCGTGCGCTTTAATCAGAATAAAGGTTTAGCGCGCGCCTTCGAAGCCGGATTGGAAAAGTCGCTGGAACTCGGCGCCGACTTCATCGTCAACACCGATGCCGATAACCAGTACAAGGGTTCTGACATCGCCCGGCTCGTGCAACCGATTCTCGACAAAAAGGCCGAGATCGTGATCGGCGACCGCCAGATCGATAAGATTCAAGAATTTTCCTGGCTGAAAAAACGTCTGCAAAAACTCGGCAGCTACGTCGTGCGAAAAGTTTCGCAGACAAAAATTCCCGACACCACCAGCGGTTTCAGGGCTTACAGCCGCGAAGCCGCCCTGCACATGAACGTCATTTCGACTTTTTCATATACCCTTGAAACTATCATCGAAGCCGGGCAGAAAGATATTCCGATTATCAGCATCCCGATTGAGACCAACAAGACCGAGCGGCCCTCGCGTCTGTTTAAAAGCAACTCGTATTACATCCGGCGTTCATTCGCCACAATCGTGCGCATCTACACGATGTATCAACCGCTGCGGGTCTTTTTCTATACGGGAATCGTCAATCTCGGACTCGGTTTGATCCTGTCGGTCCGCTATTTGGTATTCATGATCGTCGGACAGGGCAAAGGTCATATCCAGTCGGTCATCATCGCCGCCGTCTTTCTGATGGTCGGCTTTTTCCTGTTGATGATCGGTTTGCTGGCCGATGTGATCGCCGCCAACCGCAAGATTCTGGAACGCATGCAGTATCAACTCAAGCGCCAACAATTTCCACACAAGTAAAACAGTCATTTGAAAAACACCAAGCGCTTTCTGCTGAACTGGGGAATAAAATTAATCGGCATTATCCTGCTGGCGGCTCTGTTGCGCCGGATAGACATGACCGGCTTCTTTGGTATTCTCCGGCAATTCCACTGGCCGGAAATTCTTTTCCTGGAAATTATTTCGGCACTGGTGATCCTGACCAAGGCCTGGCGCTTTAAAATTCTGGCAGGGCGCTATTCCGTGCCGGTTGACCTGCAAAAAAGTACCGTCATTTATGGCTCCAGCATGTTTTTCAGCACGATCACTCCCGGCCGGGTTGGTGATTTCATCAAGGTTTTTTACCTAAAAAATCTGTACGGCAGCAGCTTACGGAAAGGAATTTTCCTGAGCCTGATTGATCGAATTTTCGATCTGCTGACCATCGCCATATTCGCTTTATTCGGACTGGCTTTAATCATCCCGGTCAGAGTCATCGCCACCGCCGGTCTCGTTGGTCTGGGATTGATTTTGCTACTTTACATTTACGGAAAAAAATATTTAGCGAAACTAATGACCAGATTCCTTGCCTGGCTGGGCCGGCGCTTTAAGGTGGATTTGGAAAACGTCGATTTCTCCTTGCTATTCTCGCGTAGACTGATTCTGCCAGCTATACTTTCATTGATTCCCAACGGTCTGATTTTTTGCCAAATGATTTTCATTAGTCATATTTCCCAAATCAATTTAGCGCCGCTTGCCATTATCGGTATCCTGGCGCTGGGCAATCTGATTTCGATGCTGCCGGTTACGATTTCGGGGTTAGGCACACGGGATGCCGCGTTCGTTTACTTACTGGCAAAACAGGGGATTCCGGCAACTTTGGCAGTGACCTTATCGCTCTCCTTTTTCCTGTTCAATAATCTGGGTATATTATTTTTCGGTTTATTGTTGTTTCTGATTTTCAAACCTAAGATACCGGCGGATCAGGTTGTTTAATCGTTTAAAAAAAATCGCGTCAGATCATGAAACAATTCTGCTGTGGGGCATTTTACTTTTCAGTCTGGCAATCCGTCTCGGACTGATCTTCACGATCACTGAACCGATTGACCGCGACGCTAAAGAGTATTTCGACATTGCCCGGAATCTGGTAGCCGGAAACGGTTTTTCCATCGACGGGATCGAACCGACCGCCAGACGCTCGCCGGGTTATCCGGTTTGCCTGGCTGGTGTGATAGCTGTTTTCGGGCCCACGCCACAGGCACTCTATGTTTTTCAAGCGTTGATCAACATTTTGACCATCTTCCTGGTTTTTCTGACAATGAAATATCTTAAAATAAAAAACCATTTGCGCCTTTTCGTCACACTGCTTTTCAGCCTCAGTACGACATTCATCTATGTCAATGTCCTTTATGCCGAAATTATTACAATGGGCATGGTTGCCCTGATACTTTTCTTATCGCTCCACCCGGTTCTGAACGGCCAGTCGTGGTTGCAGTCGCTGCTGATTGGCTTTGCCATCGGAGTGCTGATCTATTTGCGACCGACTTTTCTCTATTTACCTATTTTCATGCTGGCCGGCGTTGTCATTATGAAAATATTCAATCGTTCTTTTCCGGTTAAGAATTTCCTTGTCATGATCGGTATCGCATTACTGACTCTGGCTCCCTGGACAATCCGCAATTATATCACTTTTCAACAATTTATTCCGTTGGTCTCAGCCGGCGGCGGCGAGTTATGGGGCGCCAATTTCGAAATCGCCGAGCGAACCGTCTGGAACTCCGTTTCCGACATCCAAAAATATGAAAATCAGCGCACCACCAATCATGCTCTCCAGAACAAGCTAATTGCCGAATATCGAGCCAAATACAAGCTGACAAAACCGGAAGATTTGAACCGGTTTCTTTCCAAACAGGGCAAGGCGATCATCCTGGCGCATCCGTTTCGCTACGCCTTATTATCGCTCAACCGGCTGATGATTTTTTGGTTCTCGCCGCCGATCGGTTCGACCACGCTGAAAGCAATTTCACCGGTGCTTTTCGTGATAATTTTATTGATTAAATATTCGTTGACCATTCTGGCAATTTTCGGACTCTGGAAAATCGTCCGCCAGGATTTCCCGGGAGCCTTCGTCTGGCTGATGATTCTGTTATATCTGACGTTATTACATGCCGCCGCCCATTCCATCCAGCGGTATTTTCTACCGGTTATTCCGCTGGTTTATTTTGGACTGGGATTTTTTCTAAATACACAAATCTTTAATAAACCGCAAAGAACGCCAAGGACCAATAATTGACATGCGCAATCATATAAATAAAAATTCACTACTCACACTTTGCGCTCTTTGCGTACTTGGCGGTAAAACAAATCCTTTTGGAGAAAAGCATGGCTGATTCGGTCGTCGAACAGGCGAAATCCGGGGTGCGCTGGGTTGGCATCGGTCAGGTCGGAAATCGTCTGCTCTCGATGGCTTCTACGATCGTGCTGGCGCGGCTGCTGTTGCCGGATGATTTCGGAACGATTGCGCTGGCGCGGTTGGTACTGGGCTTCATAATGCTGTTGAGCGCCTGGGGCATCGACGCTTCGATCATTGTCGAGGAAAAGCGCCCAAAACAAATCGCCAATGTCGCTTTCTGGATCAATTTCGGCATCATGCTGATTCTCGGCGCAATCGTTATCGGTATTTCGCCGTGGGTAAAAAAATTCTACGAAACACCGGTTCTCCAACCGATCCTGATCTGGATGGGACTCGGTTTGGTTTTCCAGTCATTTGAACTGGTGCCGCGCACGCTTCTGAACCGCGAACTTAATTACAAATACCTGACTATCATCAACCTAAGCGTCGAGATCGTCACCAATGTAATGGTAATCCTGCTGGCGGTTCTGGGTTGTGGCGTCTGGAGTTTAGTCATTCCGCAAATCATCGCCAGTCCGCTGCGAGCCGTGCCTTTCTGGCTGAAGACCAGATGGTCGCCGTCCCTTTACATCGAACGAGCTGATTTCAAACGCGTGCTTTCATTCGGAAAAAGCGTGCTCGGCGCAGAACTGGTGCGCTATCTGAACAACAATACCGACTATTTCCTGATCGGCAAACTGCTCTCGAAGGCTAAACTGGGTTATTATTCCTTCGCCTTCAATCTTGCCAACTGGCCGGTCGAAAACATCGTCAAAGTCGTCAATACCGTATCACTGCCGGCATTGGCCAAAGTTCAATCCGACCTGGCCGAGATGAAGCGGCTTTTTTTAAGAATGACCGAGATGACGGCCTTAGTCACATTTCCGATATTTGGGATATTCGTCGGGATAACTTACGAATTAATCGTCGTCATCTTCGGCGTTAAATGGATTCCGGCGGTGCAACCGCTTCAGATCATTGTAATTTTCGGTATTATGCGTTCCCTCTTTTCTCCAGCCGGACGGATTTTCCTGATTCAAAAAAAACCGCATTACCTGTTTTTCATCAATCTCGTCCAGTTGCCTTTATTGGTAGTCGCGGTCTGGCTGGGCGTCCGGCAGGCGGAGATAATGGGCGCGGCGGTCGGCGTAGCAATCGTGCTGTCGTTCGGTGGGGTATTGAATCTTGTGGTCGTTTCCAAATTGCTGAAAATGAAGATCACGGAGTTCCTTAAAACGATTTTACCGGAATTCATTTGCACGGTAATTTTCTTAGTCTGCGGCTGGTTGTTCAAGCGTCTGTTGTTCGGAATGGGTCTGCCGGCCGTGCTGATCCTGATTTTCTATTTATTGTTTGTGGGCAGTATGTATGCCCTGAGCCTGCGCCTGATCTACCCACGCCAGTTTGGTGATTTCGTCCGCACGTCAGTCAGTATCATGGGCGTCGCGCCGCGCCGGATTTTGGAAAAAATGAAGGGCAACCGAAAATGACGAAATTTCCCGTGAATATCGTCTATCTGTGCGCCAATCCCGGGCTCGACCTCGACCGAATGCTCGGACCGAAAATTCACATCCAGGCCATTCTGCGGGGCTTGAAAAGCCAAAATATCAATGCCACGCTGGTTGCCGTCCAGAAATCGGATTCGGTCCAAAACTACGCTGAATTCGAGACGGTTATTCTGCCGCACCGCTATCTGCGTGGCTTTATTCATCGCGTGATACCTCCGATGGGGATCGTCGACAGCCTGCGGGTTTTTTGGAGAATCGTCAGGCTGAACCGCACGGAAAAATTTGCGATGATCCATGAGCGTTATACCGGTTTATCCTGGGGCGGAGTTCTCGCGGCTGTATTTTTAAAAATTCCGTTCATCCTAGAAATGAATGGACCAGGTATTGAAGAAAAAACCATTCAATTGAATCCACTGAAACCTTCTAAACACTGGCTGGCTCTGCTCAACCAAAAATATTTATTTTCAAACTGTGATCATCTGATATTGGTCTCAAAACTAATCGTTAGTTTTATTTATGCCAAACGCGGTTGGCGGTTACCAAAATATTCTGTCATCATAAATGGATCCGATATTCCCGAACCGCTTGCCAGCGAGGAAAAGATCGCTATCAGGCGTCAATTTGGCGCCGAAGACCGACCGTTGTTTATTTATTCAGGCAGCCTGTACCGCTGGTACGGTACTCTCGATCTGGTTAAGGCTTTCCACCTTGCCCTGCAAAAACGACCGGATTTGAAACTAATCATTGTCGGTTCGGGTGATGCCGAACGCGAGATAGACCGATATATTCAGATCAATCAGCTTGGCAATTCAATCCTTTTGACCGGAACAATGGCGCATGAAATTCTGCAAAAAGTCATTCAGGCCGCCGATTTTTGCCTCGTTTATTATCCGGGCGAACCGACTTATTTCGGTTCTTCAACTAAAGTCACCGAATACATGGCGGCCGGTAAACCGGTCATTTTCACACCGCATATGCTGGAAATCATCGAGGACGGGATTACCGGATTTATGTCGAAAACGTCAGAACCGGAGGATTTTGCCGCCAGACTGATCGAAGCGGTTCAAAATCCCGAAC
>CAZNUN010000020.1:0-49506 GCA_964576275.1 uncultured bacterium
GATTATTTCTCTCCGGCAATTACATAATATGAATTTTTCAGGAACGACTAAATAGACATCGGCGATTGATAAGCCGAGGAGTTTTGTGCGGTCGCTATAGAGATCGACCTGTCAATGACTCACTCAGGATTCTTCTCATTTCTTTCAGCAGATTATGCACCTGATAGGGTTTTTGAAGAAAATGGAATTTCTTATTTGCTTTAATGGACTGAATCAGCGTTTCTTCGGCATAGCCACTGCACAGCAAAACTGAAACCTCCGGTTTTTCTCTCAGCATTTCTTCTGCCAGGACCACTCCATTGCGATCCGGCAAAATGACATCTGAAATAACCAGATTAATCTGTCCCTTATCCCGCAAGAATATTTCCATCGCCTGGGAAGCGGTTGCCGCGCTGACTGTTACGTATCCATTCTGTCTGAGAACCAATTCCGTGAATTTGCGCACCTCGGTATTATCTTCGACAATCAAAATCATCTCGCCGTGACCCGTATAGGTTATGGTTTCGACAGGCTGAGTGATTTTTTCCTCAATAATTTCCTTGGTCGCCGGTAAATAGATTTTCATGACCGTACCATGTCCTGGTTCGCTGTAAACATTGATCCAGCCATTATGTTTTTTAATGATTCCATAGACAACCGATAAACCCAGACCGGTGCCTTTACCGGCTTCTTTGGTCGTAAAAAACGGATCGAAAATCTTTTCAATCATTTCCGGCGGAATGCCATGACCGGTGTCGGAAATTGTCAGGCAGACGAATTCTCCAGGACGGGAATTCCGTATAGACTGACAGTCTTCGCCTCTCAGCGCCAGATATTCAGTTTGGATTATCAGCGTTCCGCCATTCGGCATGGCATCTCGGGCGTTAACGACCAGATTGACGATAACCTGCTCGAGATTACCTTCATCGGCTTCAATATAACAGGGAGCTTTATCGAAATCGGTTTCAATCTGAATATTTTCACCGATCAGACGCTGAATCATTTTTAACAGATTACTGACAATTTCATTGAGGTCAACCGGCTTGAATTCCATGATCTGCTTGCGACTGAAAAGCAGGAGTTGCCGCGTCAGGTTAGCCGCTTTGGTAGAGGCATTTATGATCTGTTTCAGTTCATGGTAATCCGAATCTTGCTCATTTTTTTCGAGCATCAGAATCTGAGCATGTCCCTGAATGACCGTCAGCAGATTGTTAAAATCATGGGCGACGCCGCCGGCCAGATTCCCGATGGCTTCCATTTTCTGAGACTGCAGTAGTTGAGTCCGCAGTTGCTCCTGCTCTATCCGGCGGTTTCTCTCTTCGGTAACGTCACGCATAACCGTCAACAGAAGTTTTTTACCGGGAATGTATTCCAGAAATGAATCGGACAAACTTAAAAACACCTTATTCCCGTTATGCAGGATCGTTTCTTTTTCGAAATGAGTCTCGATGGTTTTTTCCAAAAAACGTTTTTTATATCTTTCCAGAGCGCTGTTCCGGTCTTCCATCGAATAGATGACCGTGAAAGGCTGTCCATTCAAGGTCTCTTCTGGCATATCTACAATTTTACAGAAAGCTTTATTGACCATCAGGATTATACCGTTTTCGTCCGTCAGGCGCATACCATCAACCGAATGCTCCCAGATCAGACGAAAATATTGCTCGGATCTATGCTTTTCTTCTTCGGCCTGTTTCTGTTTGGTGATATCGTCGAAGATCGTTACAACTTCACCGGATGGCAATTTAAAGACATAATTTTCACGCCAGCCGGCAATGCGGTCATCTTTATAAAAAGTAACCGGTAAATGCGCCGGTTCTCCGGTACGCCAGACTTTTTGCATGATCTCAAACAAACCGAAATCACGCACGGCAGGAAACATTTCAAGCACACTCTTCCCGATAATCTGACTTTTTTTTACCTTTTCTATACGTTCACCGGCCTGATTGAATTCGCGGAAAATAAAATCCTCACCATTATTGACCGCTTCATAAATTGCTACCCCGCTGTTATTATACTCAAACAGATGCCTGAATTTTTCCTGACTGAGACGCAATTCATTTTCCGCGATCTTCCGCTCAGTGATGTCAATTCCTACGCAAATAAAATATTCAAATTTAGTTCCCTTGAAAATCGGCCGGCCGTACCATTCGACCGTCAAGATTCGTCCGTCCTTGGCCAAAACCTGATTTTCATCGAAGGTGGACACATTGTCCTCAGTTAATCGCCTAAAAATCTCACTGAGTTTTAGGCGGTCGCATTCCGGGACAAATCTGCTTATATAATCGGTGCCAACGACTTCATCCAGAGTATAACCAAGGGCTCCGAGGAATGACTTGTTCATCATGATCGTCTTGCCATCCGCTCCGATCGCCACAAAAAATGCCGGTGAAGCCTGGATGAGAGTTTGGTTAAAATCCCGCTCTTCCTGTAATTCCTCTTCGGCTTTTTTACGTTTGGTTACATCATGCGCCACACCCTGAAGACCGACGACTTTATCGTCACGTATGATAGGATTTTCATAAACTTCCAACAGGATCGGGTTGTGATTGGCATGCTCAATCTCTACCAATATCGGCTCGTCTGTAAATTTCCCATTCAGATGAAGACGGGTCGCTTTCCGGGCTAAATCGTTGATCGGGTTTTTAGTTGTAAACCAATCCTTACTTGACAACCATTCGGCAATGGAATGTCCGGTAATTTTTTCGACCGAAGGTGAAATATAGGTTAATCTGGCGGCGCTATCCTGAGTGTAAAAGAACAGATTAGGCGTTCCTTCTACGATAGCCCGCACGCGGTTTTCGCTTTCGCGCAATTTTTCTTCGGCCTTTTTGCTTTCAGAGATATCCTGAAATGCGCCAACGATCTTCGTGATCTTGCCTTGCTCGTCCCGAACAGGTTCACCCGTCGTCCGGACCCAGACCCTTCGGCCATTTTTGGTGATGATTTCCATCTCTTCATCATAGGGAATGCCCTTTTCAGAGCAATTCCGGAATAACCGGGTAATTTTATCTTTCCATTCAGGCGCGTAAAAATTAATCCCTTCCTCAACGTTCGGAGAATAACTTCGCGGCATTTCGTGGATATCATATACAATATCTGACCAGGTGACAATATTATTGACCAGATCATAACTCCAGCCGCCGAACTTGGCAGTCTCGCCGGCGATGCGAAGCAGTTTATAATTTGCATTCAACTGCTCTTCAGCTATTTTTCGTTCGGTTATATCCAGATACGATGTAAGGAAATGATGAACCGAGCCTTCTGCATTGCGCAGACAAACGACCGAAATGGTTGCGTAGACTGCGTGTCCGTCCTTGTGAATAAACCGCTTGTCCATTTCATAGCTGTCAATCTCACCATCCAAAGCCCGCTGGAATAAATTCAGGTTGGCAGCAATATCATCCGGATGCGTCAATTCATCCCAGGTTCGTCCGAGTAATTCTTCTTTTGTATATCCCAATAAATCACAAAGATGCTGATTCACTTCGATCCATTTTTTATCCGTCGTCGTCACGCTTAATCCCACCGCACTGGAATTAAAGTAAGACTGAAATTGCTGTTGACTGTTCCGCAAGGCTTCTTCAGCTTTCATTCTATCGGTAATATCCTGGATGAGCATGCTGGTTTTCTCTTTTCCCTCCTTTTCGGTGAATATTTTCGAGAAAACCTCTCCCTCGAATTTCCTGCCGTCGGCAGTTTTGAATGTTAACTGTCCGGCCGCCAGACCTTTTTTTCGTCTTTCTTCCAGCAAAACCGGCAAACGGGGATCCGACAGATCAACAATACCGTTCCGTCCCAGCTTACAGATTTCTTCTTTAGTATAGCCAAACAACCGGCAGGCGTATTCGTTGACATCCAGAATTGCCCCATTTGGCTCGGTCAGCAGAATCGCCACCTGGCTGTTATCAAAAATAGAACGGTATCTTTCTTCACTTTCGCGTAAAGATTTTTCGCTGTCTTCCAGTTCAGTCACCTTCTCTTCCAGCTTCTTGATAATCCGTTCGTTGTAGACCTTGAACACATCATTTTCGTCTTTGAATTTGTAAACAGCCGGTTCGATCCCCCCTTCCTTGCCGGTTTCAAGGACATCCCGGATGGCATCCAACAGCACCTGCGGTTCGGCCGGCTTGCGGATAAACCGGTTGGCGCCGAGTTTGATTGCAAATATTTCATCCTGGCGGGAAGTGAAAGTCGCGGTATAGAAAATCAGCGGGATTCGCGACCACCGCGGATCTGATTTTATCGCCCGGCACAACATATATCCGTCCATTTCCGGCATCAGAATGTCCGAGATGATCAAGTCAATTGGTGATTTCTCCAGAATGGCCAGAGCTTGGCGGCCGTTGGCGGCAGTATAGGTTTGATATCCTTCCTTTTTAAGGAACGAATCCAGTAAAAACCGGCTCTCATGTTTATCGTCGGCAATAATGATGCTCAGCATGTCCTACTCCTGATAATCGTTAACGGCTTTTTGAAAATGAATCATCACCTTCGTGCCATGATCTTGCGGATATTCCTGTATATCCCGGCTCAGGATTTCGATCCGGCCTCCATAACTATCAACAAATGATTTAATCAGAGACATCCCGAAGCCGGTGCCGGGTTCGTCGTTTGTGCCGGGACGACTGTTGTTTTTAGTCATATCATAAATATGTTCGAGCATATTTGCCGGCATACCGATGCCATGATCTTCGACCATCAGCAGAATCGTTCCATCTTCTTCCTTAGCGACAATCTCAACCCGCTCACCTTCAAAGGAAAATTTTAAGGCATTCGTCAAAAGATTATTGAGAACGGAATTGACCAGAGATCTTTTTTCCGCAATAACCCGTAGATTTTCGGCGACGTCAACGATCAAGCGGACGTTCTTCTGCTCATAGCGATCTCCGATCAACAACAGCGACTCCCGGACGATTTCACTCATGGTGACCGGAAAGACCTGGACACTCTTTTCCTGAAGCGCGCGCATTTCCCGCACCAGATCAATGATATCGACTCCATGCTTGGTGGCGCTCTTAATTTTCTCGATATACTCAGCGGTTTTCTCTGGCATCATTTTCATCAAATCCAGGGCGAAAATGATTACTCCGAAATGATTGGCGAGATCGTGAGACAGAATATGCAGCAGCTCTTTCTGTTCCTGGTTCTTTTTCAAAATCAGATCTCTTTGCTTTTTAATCAGAATCTGCGTGCTGACCCGCGCCAATAATTCCGGTGGATTAAAAGGCTTGGTAACATAATCCACTCCGCCGGTTTCAAAGCCAGCGACAATATCTTCCGTTTCGGTCTTTGCGGTTAAAAAGATGATCGGAATATCGCTGGTGGATGGATCGCTCTTGAGTTCCCTGCAAACCTGGAAACCGTCCATTTCCGGCATCATGATATCCAACAGGATTAAATCCGGCTTAAGGCTCATTCTGGCGATTTTCAGAGCCGTGGCTCCGTTGTTAGCCACTTTGACATTATAGCTGTCAGCCAGAAGGCCTTTAAGCAGGTCCAGATTTGTAATGACATCATCCACGATCAAAATCGTATGCTCTTTCGACTCCATATCAAGCTCCTTCCCTGCCAAGCGATTTTTGAATCACGCTTAACTTTGCAGACGCCTGATCGTAATTATATTTTTCGATCAATTCCCCGATTTCGGCCACTTCTGGTTCGGGTACTATCTGCATTAAATCCCCAGAGACAGACCGGAAATATTCTCCCGCCTGAGCGTCATATTCGTTAAGATATTTATTGAGTTTATCCAGATTCCGGTTTAGTGCTTCGCGGTCGATCGTCCCGGATTCTGAAATTTTTACCGTCGTAAGTTGGCTTTCGGCGGACAAATTGGTTTTATTGATCGCCTCCAATACTCTTGCAAGTTCATCAGCGAACCGGGAAGCCAGGGATTCTATTTTTTCAGAGGCGGGTTGTCCGGCTTTCAGGGCCTTGTCAAGGTCGGAGGCCACCTCGTACAATTTCTGGGCGCCAAGGTTGCCGGAACTGCCTTTGACAGTATGAACTTTCTGCTCGGCCGCCTGGTAATTCTTTTCGGACAGATCGGCATTCAGATCCGCGATCAGATTTTTATTCTCCGCCGCGAAGCGATGTAAAATTCGTTGGTACAGTTCCCTGTTTCCCGCTACCCTTTTCAAACCCATGTAGGCATCAATGCCCGAAATAGCCGGAAATTCCATCGCGTTGGTTGCCGGGGTTGCGAGAATGGCTGAAATCGGATGTTTGGGAGGAATCCACTTGATAAGAATTTTATAGATGTCAGCCGGATCAATCGGCTTAGTGATATAATCGTTCATCCCGGCGGCAATGGCCGAGTTTTTAACGCCGCTCATCGCATCCGCCGTTAGCGCGATTATCGGCGTTTTGTCGAATCCGGGAAGTTGCCGGATTTCCCGCGTGGCGGCGTAGCCGTCCAGCACCGGCATCTCCAAATCCATGAAAATGAGATCAATCTCCTGCGGTTTGGACGCAGAACATTTCTGAACGGCGACCCGTCCGTTTTCCGCGATAGTCACCTTCAGACCGGAGTTGATTAAAAGCTCATTGGTAACCTGCTGATTGATTTCGTTGTCCTCGACCAATAGAATGTTCGCATCGCGCAGGTGCGCCAGTTCTTTTTTCAGATACTGGCCGCGACAGGAGTCACGTTTGCGCCTGGGTGCGATTTTGCCAAAAACCTGCATAATGGTATCGTACAGAGTCGAATAACTAACCGGTTTCAGTAAAAAAGCGTCAATTCCGGTTTTCTCGGCTTTTTCGATCACCTCTTCCTGACTGTAGGCACTGACCATGATAATCGCCGGCGCAAACGGAATGTCGGGGCTCTTCCGGATAGATCGGACAGCCTCGATGCCGTCCATTCCCGGCATTTTCCAGTCTATCATAACAAGCCGGAACGGTTCCTTTTTACTGCGTCTCAAAAGCTCGATAGCCTCTTTCCCGGACGATGCGGCTTCCACCTTGAAAGAGAAGGCTTCCATCGCCTCTTTGATTAACTGCCGGGCATTTTCATTGTCGTCGCAAACCAGGACTTTTAATCCCCGTAGATCGGGCGATGGTATATATTCATCCGGCTTCTGGAGCGGCTGTTTTTTAAATACGGCTGTGAAGTGGAATGCACTGCCCTGTCCGTAAACGCTTTCCACCCAAATCTCGCCGTGCATCAGTTCGGTCAACTGCCGGGAAATGGCCAGTCCCAGTCCGGTGCCACCATAGCGGCGGGTGGTGGAAGAATCCGCCTGAGTGAACGAATTGAACAATTTCTCGGTTTGTTCTTTAGTAAGACCGATGCCCGTATCCCGGACCGTGAATTTGATCTTTATGGAATCGCCGGACTCCTCCGCCAGTTCAGCGCGTATATTTATCTCGCCCTCTTCTGTAAATTTCACCGCGTTGTTGCACAGGTTGGCAAGGATTTGATGCAACCGGAGCGGGTCCCCGATCAAATAATGGGGAACATTCCGGTCGATCACAAAGGTGGTTTCGAGATTCTTCTGGTGAGCTTTGAAGGTAATGATATTGGCGGTGTCCTGAAAAACCTTCTCCAGATTAAATTCGATTTCCTCCAGTTTTAATTTGCGGGCTTCAATCTTCGAGAAATCGAGAATGTCATTGATGATCTCCAGCAGGTTTTGAGCGGATGATTTTATCTTGCTAATATAATCGAACTGCTTGGCGTCAAGCTCGGTCTGTAGCGCGAGATGACTGAGTCCGATAATGGCGTTCATCGGAGTACGGATTTCGTGACTCATATTCGCCAGGAAATCACTCTTTGCCCGCGCCGCCTCCAAAGCCTGTTCCTTGGCTTGCACGAGTTCTTTTTCCATCGTTTTGAGCCGGGTAATGTCCACGAAGGCTTCCAACATTATGACTTCACCCTCGATGACGATCGGCACGGCACTTTTCAACACCGGTATTTTTTCCTGGTTTTTATTATGAAGGATCGTCTCCTGTCTGTCGATCTTCTGTAATTGTTCAAAATAAGGACAGCTTTGAGTATCAACCAGACAGAAAAGCTGGTTACAAATTTTACCGATGACTTGAGCAGTTTGGTCAAATCCCAGCAAATCCAGAGCAGCCGGGTTGGCGTCCCTGATGGTCAGATCATGGTTGATCAGAATTACCGGAAACGGCATGGATTCGATAATTATGCGCATAGATTCGCGGGACTCTTCCAAAGTCGTGGCGATTCTCTTCCGTTCTTCAATCTCTTTCAACAGATCAGCGGTTCGTTCGGCGACATGCTGTTCGAGTTCCGCGTTGAGGGTTTTTATCTTTTCCTCGATCCGTTTTTGTTCGGTGACATCCGTTATGACAATGACCCGCGCCGCGTGTCCTTTATAGGAAATATCATTGGAACAGGCTACGATCGAGATGATCGTCCCATCTTTTTTCAAATGACGCCACTCACCAATATCGCGATAGCCGCGCAAGGTTTCAGTCAGTGCGATTAATCTCTCTCTTTCATCCGACGGATAGAGATCCGGCAGGTGCATCTTTAGGATTTCGTTGAGGGAGTAACCATAATGATGGATGAAGGCTTCGCTGACGGCCAGGATATTTAATGTTTTCTTTTCATAGATCAGGATAGGCGCCGGATTGGCCTCAAACAACAGCCGGTAGCGGGTCTCGCTTTCCAGTAATTCATTTTCGATCCTTTTACGTTCCGAGATATTCTGAACAGCGCCGTGAATTCCGATCAGACGATCATGAACCTCATCCCAGATAGGGTGCGCATAGACCCGCGCCCATAGACATTCACCATTTTTTCGGTAAAAACGTAATTCGGATTTAATCGGCTGATTTTTCTTCAGTTTTTCGAGATCGAGGTCGTCAATCTCCAGATCGTCCGGATGCAAAGTCGCCCGCCACCCGCCTTTTGCGGAAAATTCCTGAAAAGTGTAGCCGGTCATGGTCTCGAAGGCGCCGCCGACCCACTCCGTGTTCAGTTGGCCTTTTTCATCAACTTTGGTCGTAAAAACATAGTCTGAAACGATTGAAGAAATCAGCCGGTAACGTGACTCACTCTCTTTTAGCATCTCTTCGAAATGGACATTTTCCGTAATGTCCGCGACAATTCCCTGATAATGCGTGATTTCACCTGCCGGGTTTCTTACGATGAAACTCCAATCGCTGATCCATTTAATCTCCCCGCTTTTGGTAATGATTCGGTAAGGTTGGTGTTTGAACTCGCAAATTTGGGGATTCTGGCTGTTTAGCGTGACCTCACTGATGACCCTTTCCAAATCCAGCGGATGGATACAGTCCGGATAACTAACTTCGTTATTCATAAATGCCCGACCCGAATGTCCGAACAGGTTGATAACACTTTCGGAAACATACTCCACCGGCCAGCCCGGTTCGTTTTTCCAGGTAAAAGCCACGATCGGGCTGCGGTTGATGATGACGTTGGCTTCGCGCAGTTTTTCGGCGGCTTTCTTCTGCTCGGCCTGCCATTTCTGAATTTCGTCGAGCATCCCGTTAAATCCGTCGTAGAGAGTGCCGATTTCGTCTTCTGTAGTTTTCTTCAGACGTACGGAATAATCGTGATTACGGGTAATTTTTTCGGCAGTGTCCACCAGTTCGAGTATCGGACGCGATACCGCTTTTTGTGTACGCACCGACAGAATAAACGCCAGAATAACGCCCAGTACCAGCACGATTGCTCCCAGTCCTAAACTCCTGACAATCGTTCGGGCTAAACGCGGCATTTTATAGCGGATTAATATATGCCCGACGATTGATCCGTCCTGTGATAACCGCAAAGAATAAATAATAAACCGCGATCCGATCTTGTAAACGCCCGATTCATAGAACGGAAAATCATAATCCTGATAGTCCTTACGGGCATAATATGAGAACAGGTTCTTATTGGCATCAAATATCCAGGCGTTGACGATCCCGATTTCAGAACGTAATGACGCCAGTACCTCCTTTGCTGCTTCGGGATCGATAAAGTTCAGCGCCGGAATCGAATTCGTTCCGATGATTGAAGCCGTCGATCTGAGGTTCGCCGTCACGATGCGGTGCAGATTAATCTGGTCGGCGATTATTTGAAACAGAATAAACATCGCGATGACTGCGATTGAAGTAAGTAACTGGATAAAGATCACTTTCTTTTTGAAGGAAAAATGTTGAAAAATTTCCCATAATTCCAGTCTGATTTTCATTTGTTCTTACTCATTAAATTATAGAGTGAATCATTCGACGATCAAAGCCAGTTTCTGAAGTTGCGAACTGACCTTCAGTCCGGATTTTTCGGCCTGGCCGGGATTTAATTCGAACTTTATCATTCCCTCCTTCAGGTAGAAATTGATCATTATCCCCTTTTGACATAAGCCGGCGCTATCGCTAATCGTGAGTGTCGGCCAGCCGCTCAGTTTTTCCAGAATTCGGCCGACGAGATGTTTATGAGAATCGGAAACGAATAAAATATGGCAGTAACTGACCGACTGAATGTCTGCAAAATACTGAACGATGATGGCCTTGTCATCAATGGTTTTTTTGGCAGCCAACTGCTTCAGGGAATTGATTATACGACTATCGCCGATCACTCCGATCCGGAAAACCTCGGAGACATCCCGTTCCGGCCAGGTTATATATTTGGTAAAGTTGAATATGAAAACCGCCTTCAGATCATTAATATCCGCAGACATACCTGGCTGAGCCGCTTGCAGTTCCATAAATCCCGGGAATACCAGCAAGAAAGTTATTATGATTTTTCTCAACGACACTCGTCTAATTACTGTTATTGAAGTCTGTTATAAATAATAGGAAAGTCTGAAATAATAGGCGCGCTGTGGCTGACGATAGCGCAATGGCGGCAGATTGGAAGTATGATAGTAGCGCGCATTCAACATGTTTTTAACCGCGACCTGAAGTTCAATTTTGGAATTAGGTTTGTAATTAACGATGCCATTCAGTACAAAATACGGATCGACGTAGTAATTGGCAGGAGTCGAGGTATGCTCAGGATTTAACCGCCTACTCAGATAATTACCCTGAAAAATAAATTTTAAATTGGTCTGGACGGCATATTGAAATCCTAGATTGAAAGCATGCCTGGCAATTTCGGGTACCTTCTTCCCGTCGGAGAATTTTGAATCAGTATATGTATAATTGACGAAGAATTCCGTTTGTCCCCGGTGGTACTCGGCCGCTAATTCCATCCCTTTCGTATTCATTTTTTCGGAATTGCCCCAACAGGAATCGGTTTGAGTCAATTTGTTATATATCCGGTTGAGATAAATCGTCCAGTCGAACCTCAGGTTGGGATTCGGATTGAAAATATTGGCAAATTCGACGGAATTCATCTTTTCCGGTTGCAGGTCGGGATTACCAGCCGACCATTTATAATCCCATGGTTTCGGCGCCCGGAAAGCTTCGGTATAGAGCAGCTTGGCGGAGTAAATCTTCCGATAATAAACCAGACCTAATCGGGGCGTCAGTACATTGCCGTAATATGAACTATGATCCAGACGAGAACCAGCCGTGAATTCATAATATTTTAAAAAGGGAACCTGAATCTGAGTATATAAACTGGCCAATGTATTGTTCTTAAAATCGGGATTGGCGGGTTTGGGTGGAGCTTCCTGCGGATCTCGGCTATACGACCTGGAAAAATCTTCGGCTAATTTTTCAGATTCCAGAACCAGACCGGCAACCATATCCACACAATCGCTGAAATTATAATTGAATTGTTCTTCGATCCCAATAAGAGCATTGGGACGGTAACAGCCGACCTGCCCAGTGTCAGAAACAATGTAAATCGTATTATTTACTACGGTCGTATTGCGGTAATACAGTTGGGATTTCAAAGCCCACTCTTCGCCGCGGCTAAAGCTATTTTTCAGGTAAGCGTTGAGAAAACGAATGTGAAAATTTGTACCGGCGTCGTGAAAGTTAGAACCGACCGTGTCGATGGTCGTTCGAGATGCCTGTCTGTCTTGCAAAGTTATTCCAAACAGAAAATCCTTATAAGTGATTTTAGTGTCGAGTCCGGCGTCCCGCTCGAAATTTTCCATCTTTTCAGACCAGTACCAGTCGCCTTCCGCTCCGGCCAAATCGGCTTTTTCGGTTTGGTTATAATAGGTAGATATGGCGGCGCTCAGAGATGATTTTTCAGAATAATAGCGATAGGAACAATCACCGAAAAGCGTGCCGAATGAACCGATTGTTATGCCGGTCGAGGCTTTTGGAATTTCACCGGCGTCTTTGGTAATTATGTTGATAATGCCGGAAATCGCATTGGTGCCATAGAGTGCAGACGAAGGGCCATATACCACTTCGATCTGTTTGACATTCTGCAGATTATACTGGAAACCGCCATAAAATCCGCCGGAATTCAGTTCGTTGATTTGTATACCGTCAATAAGCACCAGGATCAAATTGTTCTGGTTGGGCGCACCCCGTAAAAATGTATAGGAGTTGAATCCCTGAATGTCGCGAAACTGAAATCCGGGTAAATCCTGTAAGACATCCTCGAGGCTGTGATAGGCTCTTTCCTTGATTTGATTGGCCGTAATGATTCGAACCGTAGCTGGAACTTTTTGAATAATTTGATCTTTTTTGGTAGCGGTTGAAACCTTAATATTCATTAGTTGATTGAGATCTAATTCCAACCATTCATCTAAATCGGATTCCCGGGCAAATCCAACGCAGGCAAGAAGAAACAAAACAGAAAACCAGGCGATTCTCAACTTATCCATAAAGGCATCCTGTTGAAATTTGGCATATATTGATTTTTTCATTCTGTCTCGTGTTTTAAAAAGCATTTGATATTATATTAGTGAAGAATTGCCGTAATGTCAACAAGGATATGTTACAGGAAAATTTTCTTTTCACATCATTATATTACTGTCTGTCACATCAAAAAAGCGAACTAACCAGCCGGCTTTGGTATCGGAGTTGGATTAGCGGTTAAGTCAATGAAATGGTATAACCATCATAATTTCAGCCCGGGTGTTTTGTGATATAAAACAATTCTCAACAGGCGATCTTTCATCTTCGGCGAAAATTACTTGAAAGGTTAATCGCTCAATCCTAATTTCAGAAGTAAAATTGGATCGTTGAATTTGGTGAGAGCTGAAAACTGTTCATATCATGTCAAATGACAATATTAAACGCAGTTATATAATCAAGGCGCTCGTCCTGCTGGTGCTGATACCGCTTGGTTTTTATACCAAAGTGTACCGCGGACCTTGTCAGGACTGGATACAATTTTCTTTTTGCGATTTTCTGTATGAAATATTCTGGTGCCTGCTTCTTTCGCTGCTGTTTCCCAAACAGCGTCCTATGGTTATTACGCTGGCAGTTTTTATCGTCACCGTTGCGCTGGAATTTCTGCAGCTCTGGACGCTGCCTTTCCTGCAAACCATCCGTTCGACATTTCTGGGAAGGACCTTGATTGGTAATAATTTTGTCTGGAGCGATTTTATCTATTATATAACTGGCTGCGCCGCCGGGTATTTTTTAATCCTGAGTATTAATCGTAAAACTATCGCGTCCCGATCTGATATTTAGACGCTTCGGAACTGTTCCTGAATAAACTCGCAGAGGTAATTACCGACTTCTTCGGTGCCGATCAAACCGCCCATGTCGATCGTGACCAGATGTCTCTGAAGGGCTCGCGTAACGGCATTTTCGACCGCCATAGCCAGTTCGGCCAGCCCCAGGTAGCGAAGCATTTCCGCCGTGGCCAGAAAAGCGCCAAACGGATTCGCTCGGTTATGGCCGGCAATTTTCACTGCCGAGCCCTGCATGATCCGAAAAGCACCGAATCTGCCGGGATCGATTTCGCAGAGATAAGCCAAACCAGGACCGCCCTGTAAAAAGAGTCCGGCGGTATAGAAGATATCGGCGCTTTCCGCCGGTGCAGCGATCATCTCAAACCTTCCTGGATCGTCCAATAGATCGTAAATAATTGTATCAACCGGAGCAGTATCGGCATTGATCGCGGGAAATGATCTAGCCGCTTCCTGAAAAGTCCGCTGCCACAACTCGTGAAGATGGGTAAAAATGGAATTCTTCTGCGCGCAAATCACCTTCTTCATTCCGTATTTATTTGCAGTCTCAAAAACTGATTGTATAAATCTTTCGACCCCCCGCCGACTATATATAATTGTCTGAGTGACGATTTCGTGGGTAGTTCCACGATAAAGATTACCTCCGGGTTTGGGAGCGCCGCTTTCGATATTTTCACGCGCAAGGATAAAATTAAATGATTTCTCCTCGGCGTTTTTAAGAGGGTTCATCCAGGTATCAAAAACCTTTAACTTTTGATAACTAAAATACAGATCCAGTTTATTGCGGATGCTATATATGATCTCGCGGGCATGGCGACCGTCCGGAATGCGCGGATCGCCCAGCGGTCCAATCAGCAGAGCGTCGTAATTTTTTTCCAGCTCCGCGATGAACTCATCCGGAATCGCGACCCTGGTCTGCAGATAATGGTCAGCAGAATATGGGAATTTGGTAAGGATCAGATTTACCATTCCAGTAAGGTTAAGCACGTCTGCGATTTTCCCTACCTGATTGATGATTTCCGGCCCGATCCCATCGCCGGCGATGACAGCAATTTTAATATTCCGCGTCGTCGGACTCATCAGTACATACTACCGTAATAATCGAAGGGTGTAATCAGCCGGTACTCGCCAAAACCGGTTTCATCGACAAACACAAAAGTGCGATTTAACTCGTAATAGTACCAGATTTCGTAAGGCTTGGTCTGGAGTTCAAAGGGATGACGTTCAATATCGTTCGGCGCTCCAAACAGAATGAAGACCATCCCCATGTCGGTTTTCCAGCCATCCTGATATCCGGAAAAATTCTGATTGGAGTAATTTACACGACGGTAATACTCGTTCATCAGTTCATTTTCATCCGTGCCTGGGGTTGGATCTTTTTTATTCCAGAAATCCAGAAACAGATCCTTTTTCTCTTTTTCGTCGGCTTTTTTCATCTTTTTTAAAATATTCGATCCGGCGATATACTTAATCTGCTCAATCGCCAAATCAAGATTATCAATCATATTCGACATTCCAATCCAGCGAATCTGGATGATCTTTTCCGCGGTGGCCTCGTCCGCACCGAGTTTCACCTTGATTACCAGACGGTATTTACTATAGGTCAGATTGGTACGCGGAATGCTCATCTTGTGATAATCTACTCCCTTCTTAAAAACATGCGTGGTCTCATCTTCGGCCACGACTTTTTTATTCATGTTGTAGATCATATATTTGATCGTACCGGAGCCTCCATTAGACAACAGATAAAATGAGACATCGAATTCACTGCGTTGATCGACCAAGCGTCCGGAAATTGACGAAATATCGGAACTTTCTCCGCTGCTGTCAGCCAGGCTGCTCTCAATCAGATTAATGTTGCTTAATGTAATCGGCTTTTTATAAAAGTCATCTAAATCGATTTGCTTCTTACGAAAAGTGCTTTTACGGGTATCCAGATCCAAAACTCCGATCGTCAGAATATACTTACTTGGAGCGATCTTATAATTCAATTTGCTAACATCAAAAATTTCCGCGGAATAGGTCTCGGAGAAATTTCCGGTTTTGAGAGTCTGCGTCCAGATTTTACTGATGACATTAACCTCCTTTTCATCCAGCAGCATTAATGAAATTTCATATTTACCGATGAAGATGCTATCCTTCTTGATAAATTGAATGGTATTGAATGGCACCTGGATGACAATATCGATGGAGACGCTGTCGCGTTCGGCTATTGGCGTAACGGCGCAATCATAGATAAAATATGGTATTTCTGGCTCCATTTCGTGTCGGAAATCACTTTCATCCTGCCCGAATGCCAGGCAGGCGATCAGCGATACAAACAGAAGCATCTTATTTAACGAAAGTGACATATTTACTCCAGTTATATTTAGTTAGTCCTGCGTCGGTTGCGAACCATACCCGTTCATCATCGATAATAGTCTTGAAAACAACATTTCCAGCCAGTCCGTCAGCAGTGGAATAATGCTCGCAATAATAGTCATCAAGACGGATCAGATGAGCGCCCCGGCTGGTTCCCAGCCACATATACTTACCGCGGATGGCAATATCAAAGAAATCGGCATCGTTTAATTCGCTACTCAGGGGAATGTTCGACCACGCAGCGCTGTTTTTCGAGTAACGCAGCAACTCATGGTATCGTCCGAAAACTACGACGGAATCGCCAACTCCGATCGCGGTGTATTCCGCCGCCACCGCATCATCTAACCCTATTTTTTGGCCAAACATGTCATAATGTTCGATATTGCGGTTGAATTTGTCAATAGAATATAAACCGTTGTCGGTTCCGATCCAGATTTTACGGCTGTCGATGGCGATTTTGGCGATCCTGAGAATATTCTGGCGGGGCGATAATCTGATGCGACGGACTTGATATTGCGGCATTGATACGAGGCAAAGTCCGCGCGGAGTTCCGATCCAGGCAATCGTATCCTCCAGAGCCACCGTTGTTATGATTTCATCTGGTAATCCGTTTGACATTGAAAGACGTTTCCAGCGATCCTTTTTCTGATCGTATATTGACAATCCCTGATTGGTTCCTATCCATAAGCGGTGATTTGCATACGCCAGATCGTTGACCTCGTAGGTAGCCAGTTCGTTTATTAATACATCTTCAAAATAATTCCATTGATTGTCGGTAGGGATCACACACGAGATACCCACCTTGCCATAAGTCGGATCGGCCTGGGTGCCAGCCATCCAAATCCGTCCATCGCCGTAAGCGGCGGCGTTGATAAAATTTTGTAAAGGCCCAAACTGTCGTAGACGCAGAATTTTGATGTTCTCATCACCTTCAAATAATCCCAGGCCATCGATTCCGCCGAATATATCATTGCTTTGATCAGAGTAATACAGGTTTACTTTGTATTCTCTCAACTCCGAATCCAGGATTAACCCCCGACCATCTACAAAATAATTTTGATCAATCGTAAATCCACGCATATCCGGCGTGCTGACGGCTGTTACCTGCCAGTTGACATTGCCCGGAGCACTCGCATGCGATGCTTGATAATATCCCATTATCTTACTGACAGTGAATAAATAACCGCCATCCGCCTCAACCCAGATTGCATTTCCGTCAGTCCCCAGTCGGGTGATTTCATTCATTTGCGGAAGGTTGAGTGTGGTTTTGGGTATATTTATCCAGAATTGAGCAGTTGGCGCCAGATAGCTGAGACCTGCGCGATGTGCCGCCCAGAGATAATTCGTCGTCTCATCGTAAAGTACCGCCGTTATAAAGTCATCGCTTAGTCCATTGCTGACGGAATGCGGTTCCGTCCAATAATTACCGTATTTATGAACAGCATATATACCGCCGCTCGTACCAATATATACGAACTCGATCCCTTCGCTTAGGCTGGTAGGATGGTTGCTATATTTATAGGTCACCCAATCCCATAATTCATAAACGCGCACCGGGCGCTCGTCAATGAACTGGGCGGCGCCTGAACTGATCACTAATAGCAGCAATCCGGCGGTTATTACCTTTTTAAAATTATACAGATGATTTAAAGAAATACGCACTGCTCAGCCCGCCTTAATGAACATTTTCCCGGCAAGCTGCCGGACAGCGCCCTTCAATTCCATGGTCAGCAAGGTCGCCAGAACCGAATAGGTATTTTGTCCGAGTTTCTGTGCCAGATCGTCAATGTGGATCGGATCAGTGGAAAGCGCGTCGAAGATTTTTTGTTCTTCCTCGTCCTCAAACCTGAAGATGATTTCAAGCTGATGCGGCTGACGCGGAAAACGTCGGATCGCGTCAATCTCATTCAGGATATCATCAACATTCATGACCAATTTAGCGCCTCTCTGGATCAATCGGTTGGTACCCTGACTTTTCTCATCGGTTATGCGTCCGGGAACTGCCAAGACCTCACGGTCTTGATCGAGTGCATAATAAGCCGTCAGCAAGGCTCCGCTCTTATCTCCGGCCGAAATCACCACTGTCGCCAGGCTCATTCCGGAGATGATCCGGTTGCGGCGTGGAAAATTGACCGCATCGGGTTTTACACCAAAGGCAAACTCCGAACAATATACACCCTGCGTCACTAATTTTTCTCGTAACGGACGATTCTCCGGCGGGTAAATCCGATCAATGCCATTGCCGAGAACTGCGATAGTCCGTCCGCCGTTCTCCAGAGCGGTTTTATGCGCAATCGTATCGATCCCGCGCGCGAATCCGCTGACAATCGTAATATTCTGTTCCACAAGTTGCTTTACCAGCATTTCCGCTACGTCTTTACCATAATGATCAGGATTACGCGTGCCGACGATCGCCACCGCATCTTCATCCTGCTCCACAAATTCGCCATGCCGGAAAAGGGCCACCGGTGGATCGTAAATGTCCCGCAGACGCACCGGATAATCCGCATCAAAAATCGTTGTGATCTTAAAAGGGCTATGGTTCAGCATCGTCAGTTGGCGTTCGACGAACTGTCGATCGACATTATACCGGATGCGCTCCGCCAGGACTTTATTGATGCCGGGAACCTCGGTCAGACGCTTGGGATCAACATCGAATACTTCCTGAATATCAGGATATTGCCGCGACAGATTTAAGATTCGGTGTGAACCTAATCCATTCACGGTCAGCAGGCATAGAATGGCCTCAAGATTATCCATTTTCCGCCAGCATATTTACAACTTGTTGGATAAATTTCTCCAGCCCCTCTCCGCTTAAGGCCGAAATCATTACGACCGGCAAATTACCAATCCTGATTGTGTCCGCTGGTTTTCCCAGATCGCATTTGGTCATGACTATAAAACGCGGTTTGTTTTCAAAACCGGAGAGGTATTTGTTCAGTTCGTTATCGAGTGTCCGATAGGTATTTTCCGGATGCGGATCGGAGGCTTCGATCAGGAAAGCCAGAATCCGGGTGCGCTCCAAGTGCCGCAGAAAGCGAAATCCCAGCCCCTTGCCGGCATGCGCACCTTCGATTAAACCGGGAATATCCGCCACCAGAAAACTTCGGTATCGGCCGAATTTGACGATTCCCAGATTGGGCGTCAGGGTCGTGAAAGGATATTCGGCTATTTTTGGCCGGGCGGCGGTGATCTTCGAAATCAGAGTTGATTTTCCAGCATTCGGGAAGCCGACCAGGCCGACATCCGACAGGACTTTCAACTCAAATATAAGATGCTTAGATTCGCCCGGCAGTCCGGGATCGGCGTAACGCGGAGTCTGCCGGGTGGATGTCGCAAAATGGGCATTGCCACGCCCGCCTTTGCCACCTTTAGCGATGATCGCTTCCTGATTATTCGCGACCAAATCGGCTATTATCTCATTGGTAAGCTCGTCGCGGATCAGCGTTCCTGGCGGAACGGGAATAATTACTGATTCGCCGTTTGCGCCACTTTTCAGAGCGCCTTGTCCCGGCTCACCGTTTTTGGCTTTATAACTCTTATGGTATTTAATATCCTGAAGCGTACTGAGGTTAGGATCGACTCGGACAAGTACGTCTCCTCCCCAGCCGCCGTCTCCACCGCTTGGACCGCCCTTGGGTACGAATTTCTCGCGGCGGAAAGCTACGCACCCTTTGCCGCCGTTGCCGGATTGCACGAATACTTTGGCGTAATCAACAAACAAATGTTCTTTCTCTTTATTTTTAAAACCTGTTCTTATTTCAGGTTTAAACTAAAGCGAATTTATAAAGTTGCCAACAGTTTTCTTTTAACGGTCGAAATATTTCCCGGAATCAGTTCGTAGCCGATGTCAATATATCCACTAAGCGCGTCACGAAACCGGTTGGATTTTCCAGATTTCCATCAATCAGCAGAGCCGCCTCATAGATTTGCAGGATCGCATTGCGCAGGAGCGGATTTTTACTATCGCCCAGATTCAGACGCGACAGGTTTTTAATCAATGCATGCGCCGGGTTGATTTCCAGGATTTTCTTCTGCGGTTTGACTTCCTGATTCATCATTTTCATGAATTTCTCGACTTGCGGATCGAGCCCTTCCTTGCCGATCACCAGTGTGGCCGGCGAATCCACAAGGCGATCGGAAGCGGTCACATCTTCGACCTTGTCGCCCAATGTCTCCTTGAATACCGAAATGAGCGATTTCAGAAGGTTTGCTTCCAGCAGTTCGCCTTCCGCCGGTTTGTCCTTTTTCTCCAGTTTCAGGTCGGCCTTTTCGATGGATTGCAGTTTCTTCTTTTCATACTCGTTGATGGAAGGCACGATGAAAATGTCGACCGGATCGACCAGCAATAAGACTTCCTGATTGTATTTGCGGAAATATTCGAGTTTTGGATTGCGTTCGACGATTTCACGGTTTTCGCCGGTCAGATAATAGATTTCCTTTTGACCTTCCGGCATGCGGCTGATATATTCGTCCAGCGAAGTCAGTTCACCCTTGCCTTTGGCAGTCGTTTCAAAGCGCAGCAGCTTGATGATTTTATCCTTATTGGCAAAATCGGTATTGACACCCAGTTTCAGGATGTGACCGAATTTCTGATACATTTTCTCATATTTTCCGGTATCATTTTTAGCCCAATCCTCGAACAGACCGAGAATGCGGGTCGTCAGGACATTGCGGATTTTAGCCATCACCGGGCTGTCCTGAGTTACCTGGCGGGAAATATTAAGTGGCAAGTCTTCAGTATCAACCACGCCTTTCATAAAGCGCAGATATTCCGGCAATAAATCGGTGGCGTTGTCCTGCACAAAAACCCGGTTGGAATACAAATGCACCGACTTTTCGTGGATTTCATTATAGAAATCGTACGGTGCTTTCGGCGGAACAAACAGTAACGCCTTGAAATTTACAGAACCTTCCAGCGAGAGATGTAAATGTCCCAGTGGCGGTTCGAAATCATTGGCGATATATTTATAAAACTCGGTCAGTTCATCCTCTTTGAGCTCTTCCTTGGACTTGCGCCAGAGGGCTTCAAGACTATTGACTCTTTCTTTACCGATAAAAATCGGGAAGCCGATGAAATTGGAATATTTCTGAATAATGGATTTGACCTGATACTCTTCAGCAAAATCCTTGTATTCGTCCTTAAGTTTAAATGATATGCGCGTACCGCGTTCCGGGCGGACAATTTCGGAAATTTCATAGGTTCCCTTGCCGTCCGATCTCCAGAGATAGGCTTTCGATTCCGGAGCGGCGTGCCGGGTTTCAACGCTGACTTCATCCGTCACCATGAAAACAGAGTAAAATCCGACCCCGAACTGCCCGATCAGGTCGGCGTCCACCTTCTTACCCTCCTTCTGAATTTGCTCCAGGTATTGCATGGTGCCGGATTTGGCAACCGTACCGATATTTTCGATCAGCTCATCATGGGTCATACCGATTCCAGTATCTTCGATTGAAAAGGTATGTTTCTTCGGATCGACTTCAATTTTAATCTTCAATTCGCGTTCCGGTTCGAGCATATTCTGATTGGTGAGTTGCATGAAACGCACCTTGTTCAGGGCGTCTGAGGCGTTCGAAATCAATTCCCGCATAAAAACTTCGGGTTGGGTATACAGGGAATGTACAATCAGGTTGAGCAGTTGCTTGAGTTCGGCTTTGAACTCGTAAGTCTGGGGTGCATCGGTTTTCTTCTTGGCAGGCATATATTCTCCTATTATCTGGCCGCTAAAGTGGCGTCTTTTATTGTCATTCATGGCCATTGGTCGTCATTGGTGGTCATTCATTGTTATTATCGCTAAAGTTTCACGCCTTACGACTTTCATCCGTCACCTGTCACTCGTCACTGATAGAGCGAAGCGAAGTCCAGTTGCTGACAGATCACCCAAACGACCAATGTTACAATTTGAAAAAGCGTAGTGAAATTTTACTAATTGTATGCCAGAGCCGGCAGTCGGTCAGTTTGGCAGATTTGCCACCGTAACCGTCATTCAATAGTCAGACAATCGTCGTTCTGTACGGAAGTTTGTGGGGGTCAGTAGGGAGTTGCGGGTTGCGGCGAATACCCCGGAGCGATTCCACTATTGAAGCTCGATGCCATTCAAGAATTATTTCCCCGGAGAAGATGAACGATATACATGAAAACTTACATACCTTGTAACTCTTTTTACAGGCAAAAAAAATCCGGATTATTTATCTCCGGATTTTCTATTCATGAATATTTATTTGTTATCAGATCACCTAATAAGAACCATTTTTTGGGTTTTATAAAATCCAGATGATGATTTTAGAGTATATAAATAGATACCGCTAGGTACCGAATGCCCCAGTTTATCTTTTCCGTCCCAGATTACCTTTCGGTAACCACCCTGACACAGTTCGTCAATCAATGCAATTATTTCACGTCCATTAAGATCATAGACTTTCAGGCTCACATTAGATTCGTTAGGCAATTCAAAAGTAATAATCGTGGATGGATTGAAGGGGTTAGGAAAATTCTGGCTTAGACGAAATTGAACCGGCATCAAATTCTTTTCTATTTCCTTAAAATATTCATCGTTGCCGAAAATCACTAGGTATTCTCGGTTTGCATTTTGTGCCGGAATAGAAATTGAACCGTCGACTTTCATTAAATCCAAATGATTAGTTTGACGGTCAAGCAGACCAATCGTGAATTCGCTGAAGTTGTCTACACCAGTGATATTTAGTAACAATTCCTCTTCGTAATCGTTGTTTACCCGCAGGTTAAATTGGCTGCCGATGTTTACTTCAGGCCGCATTTCAACCGAAAGTTTCTTGTAAGCAGTCGTTAATTCTTCGGCAAAAATACCGAGGCTGGCTTTTGCGAACACAGCCGGCGGGTAAAAGTAGTCCAGATCATCAAAGTCATTACTGGCTGATTTATCAACCCCGATAATTGCAGTACTGTACAAACGAGAATTTCCCGTCAATGTAAAGAAAATATTTTTACCAGAACCTGCCATTACATCAGTCTTTTTGGAAAGAAGCGGTTGAGTATTATAAGGAATTTCTAGCGAATCAAGATTATCCAAATTATAATAGTAGTAGCCTGTGTATGGTTCAAACTCCTGGGGCTGACTCCAGGCTCCGTCCCAACTGTATATGACACGATTGGAAGCCAGGCTGTTAAATGTTAAAACATTTGCCCATATAACTGTACAATCAAATGGGTTGGCTATTAAATTCCAGCCATGATGTAAAGGAATGGCACGGGTATAGTCAGATGACAGATTTACCGAATTGACCGTTTGTGATAAGTTCATTGAGTTGCGACTAAGAATCCAGAAAGCTCTACCAGGTTGGAAACTGAACATCTCCGTTCCGTCATATTCAATCTGGTATAATGAGTCTGAGCCGTTATCCCAGCAGGCATTCCAGTCGTTTGGCTGTTTACCCTCCAGAAACTTGGTTAATGGAATATTAATATCGCCCGGTATTCCGATGATCCGGTAGTTTTCGATATTATCAGCATCGCCGAATTTGATCTTTTTGGAATATTTGATGGTTTCAGGATAAGTGAAAACCGTAAAGGCCGGACTTTTTACATACACACTGTCACACTCTATATCGGTGATTTTTATTACAAAGTTATTGGAGGCGATTGCCGTAACGGTCCACTCAAAGGATCCCAAATCTGCAGTAACAGTATCGGAAATCATTTGCCACGTTTGCCCACTATCAATCGAATATTCTATCTTAACATTATCAACATCTAAAGCAGACCATTCGATGCGCCGGATTGTTCCAGCCCGCCATACACTGCCAGCGTTTGGCGCACTCATGGCAATAACCGGCACAACTCCGTAGGCGTTGATCGCAATATCATACGATGTGTCAGTATCTGTCCAGGATATCCCGTTAGAACTGATCCAGCATACTCCCATTTCCAGTTGAGGATCGGCGTAACCTTCCGAGGCAAATTCCGCTGGTACCGGATAGGTATATTTTGGAGTAGTATATTTAACCCGGACGAAGATTTCATCATCTTTTGACAAATACAGTTCAGACGGCAGATCAAATGAATAATAGCCAGGCGCAGCGCAAGTTTTCGACGAGATTTGAACTATTTTATCATCATCGTTCAACGATTCACCGTTAAAAGCATTATAGATGTCAATTGCGATAGTTGCATTGGCGGCGTTGGCGTAAGTGCCTATCTTTTTAATCTTAATTGATTCGTCAGCTGTAAATTTCACTAATCCAGCCGAGAAAATACTGCCATATCCGACACTGCCGACGCAACCCAATTCGGCGTAGGACAAAATATTTGCATTCGGAACGTAGTCAACCTTTTTAGGGAAATAAGCTACTACTGAATTTATTTTAACATCATTATATGAAATGTAAAAATAACCCCCTTCGCCCCATTCTGGTCCCCAACTGTTTTTAATAATCCATGCTCCAGTGCCTCCGGCCGTCTCCTTAGTATCATCCCAACCGGCTAAAACAACAGCGTGATTGGTACTCGAATCCGTTGAACCGCCGTAGTAATACGTGTAATCACTCGAGCGGTACGAGTCATCTTCCCATCTGAAATTGGTATATAAACCGCCGTAATCAATAAGCGCCTGCTTGATCGTCGTCATATCATTTGGAATCTGCCGCATATCGCAAATGTAGGCGACTTCGTTCAAACCGAACGGGCAATTGCCAGCCGCCGCCGTATAGGGGGCATCTTCTTCCAGAACCGGTCCGGACTTGCGGGCTAAATAAGCCATTGCCATTTCCAAATTGCCACCCTCACAAGGTTCCAGCAAAAAGCCATGACAATTGTTCAGGTTCTCCTCCGAAAGATCATACTCGCCTATCCCGTCTTTTTTCCATTTTGATTCAATCGCTCCCATAGTAGCGAATGTCCAGCAGGAGCCACAATTCCCCTGATCTTTTACAGATGTTAACAGAGACATCCCTTCGGCTGTCCGCAAGTCATATACGGGATCGGTGACGACAGTCCGGTCAACATTCACATTAAAGCCTGCGAAACTCCGCAAAAACGGCGGTGGTATCTCTCCCAGAATATAACCTTCAGACGTCAGCCGGGGAGCATTTTTCCCCATTAATTTCTGAACCTGATATTTTTCAAAATCAGGATTCATTGGCGCCTGTTGAATTATTTCCCCGCTGAAGATATTTGTGGCAGTTGTCAGAATATATATACCGATGATGTATTTTTTCATGTTAATCCTCGTGGTTTAATAGGGCCGGCTCGGCGGTAATTTAATTGCCGCCCCTTCCTCTTCTCCGGTCAACAGGAGCACAGTCACTGTTCCGACAATAATCGCTGCGCCGGCGCACAAATATACCTTCGGAGTCAGCCATATTTTTCTGGCAGTCACTTCAAAATAATAATCGTCAATATCGCCCTCAAATTGAAACTCTTTGACAAAATCCCAAAATATAATCCGGTTATTTCCGCTCCATTTCCCTTTCCCGACATCGCCACTGATCGTTCGGGGAACCTTGCAAAAATCCGGCGAGCTTTTCTTTTTCATGACAAGGTCAACTTTATATTTTGATTCTTGATCACCGTCAAGATCATAGCGGATTTCAACCTGCTGATCATTGATTATAAAATTGATATTATTGACCATTACATCCTGAGATAACAAATCCAATACAAGCACAATAATCGCCAAAAAACACTTACCAATTCGCATGTAAAATCCTTTGTTAAACCTGTTTTCGACTAACCTCATTCACACTCTTCAGGTGAAAAATAATACGTCGGAGTATAAAATATTTTACCTGATAAAGTCAATGAAAATTATTTTATATTTTATGTCATCATAAAAAAAATGACGAATGTTTAAGAAAACTATGTCAACCGTCGTTTTGATGTTACCGTCAATTTTCCAAAGGCACCCTATTACTGTGTCTCCAGAATACCGCCGATCGCAGTTCGGGTCTCACTGATCGGAGCTCCGAGCCCGGAAATCGGTGTTCCGAGCTCGCTTCAGTAAGTTCTGAAGTCACCCATTATCTTTCTGAACCGGCATGAATACAAAAGGATATTATCTTTTTGAAATAGGAAACGGCCCGGGAGGATAGTGAAATTGAATTAATCCATTTATCTAGCACCCCGGCCGTGTATTAGCCTTCAGTTCTCTATAAAAAGGATGAAGGAATTGAAATTTTTACTGGCTGTCTGTATTCTCCTCCTCGGTCTTATGGTTCTGAGCCTCGAAGCGCTTGCGCAGATCTTCATAGATCGTTTTAGCACCTGGGACATCATTCTTTGCCGACATCTTGACTGAGTTATAATACTTCAGGCTTTCTTTAAAAGAGTCACTGCCTTCCCCCAGAATCGTATCATTAAGATTGCTGACGATCCCTTTTAAGGAATGAAACATCAAGTTCAGTACCGTCACCGCCGTAAAATCATTCTTCAGCTCCATTAAATTCATATAAGCCGGGATGAACTCCGGATTGGTTCCGGCATATTTGATGACTTTCGACACGAACGGCATAGTTTTGTCGCCCATCTTAAGCAACGTCCGGCACTCTTCGGGCTTGAGTGCTATCAGATACGGTTTCAACTGCGTCATAATCACATTGATAGCCTCCGTCACGGCCGTGATGACCTCCGGCTGAATCAGAATGGAAAACAGATTGTCTTTTGCCATAAAAGTCTCCTCGTTGAGGTTTTATTTTATTTACAACTTTCCCACCTTCCTACAGCGGAAAACTGACTGCTATTTTTTACTTTTCTCGTTTACCGCTTGGAGGAGCCGAATGAGTTCGAAAACAGAATTTTAGCAAATAATCTGTCTTTTTCCATTTCCCTTATGCGATTTTATAGGTTTTAAACTGAAAATCAAGGACATTTTTAGGAAACGGACAAAACTGAGTCCAGCTATGGATTAAACCGGATGACGAAGTTTCTCTACAGACATAAAAAAAGAGTGCTTTATCAGCGTTGAAATCTATTCTATCCGATAAAATAGTGCTTCAATATTCTTGAAGCACTCCTTCCCTCTCGCAAACAGGGCAACAGAAAACCACAGCCACGCTACCAGCAGGATCAGAATTTAATCAAACGATTTAATCTTTTTATTCTTGTTTGAACGAGCTGTCAGAAGGGTTCTATCCGCCGGTCGCGATATGACAGGTACAGCTTATCGTCCTTATGACAGAGTCCGACCACGGTGCTGTCGGAAATCGTGTCGGTGGCAGTGACGTTTAGATCGGCATCGGTCACGATCAGCAGATCGGCCCCGGTCGAATCCACGCCGAGTAAATAGAAATTTGAATTGTAATAATCGGCGGCATACAGACCGACCGATTCGTTCAGGACATTAAATTCGACCGTCAGGTCGCGGCTGGCCTCGCTTGGGTCAGCGGTAGAGACAGTCCGGACGCGATACTGCCGGGGTTTGTCGGTATTGCGATAAAACAGTACCAGCGAATCCAGATCGTCGCGGTAGCAGATGCCGCCGGCGCTCCAATTTGGCGACAGGGTGTCCGAAAGAATATAGACCAACTCTCCCACCGGCGAACATTTGATCACCCAGTTAAAATTTCGTGATTGCAAGTAAATATCCCGGCCATTGTTGGTCATGGCCAGATAGCCCTGACCGTTCATGCCCAGATCGTAGGCGTCGTCCACGACGCAGCCATCGGCGGTAAATTTAAACAGATCGATCTGCGAGCCGGCATTGCCCGAAAGATCGTAGTTGGTGGTATAAAATGCATTCCCGATAAAAGTAATATCGGCGATGTCGTCATTATAGGTATCCTTGTAAGTAGTGATCCTTTCATCATTTTCGCAAGCGGAAAGGATCAGGCCAAAGATGATTAGGAGACTTAATCGGCGCATATCTTTCCTCGCAATAAAATATGGTTAAACGTTGTCATCGTTTTTTAAACGCTCCAGTTTGGCGCGGACAAAGCCACTGATTCGGTCGATGATGTGCATCTGCGGTGTATTGTCAACCCAATCTGGTCGTTGTATATTTTCGGAAATCGGTCGATTTGAGTTTTGATTTTCCTGAATTTCCTTTTCATTAGAGGCATTTTCCAGTATTCCGACTGCGTATATTAGTTGACTTTTTGAGTTTAGAATTGGGAAAAAAGCCCAGACTGAGTTAAGCGACGGCTCCTCCCGATCAATGATGATGCGGGTCTTCACCGAAACGCCTTTGGTACTGCGCAGGTTGTTAAGCAGTTTGGATAAATCGGTATCCGGCAACAATTCATCAACGAATTTACCCTTTAGATGCTTCGCGTTTACGGATAGTTTTTCCAACAATCCGCGGCTGTAATTGATAACCCGGCCTTCGCTGTCAGTGAGCAGCAACCGGTCGGAAGAAGATGCGATAATAAATTCGTTTAAAGCCGCCTGGGCGCTGATTTTCAGCGACTTGAGTTCGTTCAGCTCATTAAGGTTGGCGTTGATTTCCGCGATCTTCTGTCCCAGTGGGCCGAGTTTATTGACCTGAGTTTGAAGCAAATTCGGTGACTGGCGCGCCAGTTCAACGATCTTGTCCAATTCTCCAAGAATATCTTTATGCCGCGCCAGAGTGTTACCAAACAGAATAGCCAGTACGATCAGGGTGATTACGGCATAGAAAACGATATTTTCCGCGAAGTATTTGGACGTCAACAGGTGTTCCGGATTGAGTTTCACGAAAACTGAATAACTGTTCAGCGTCAAGAGGACTAACAGCACGGTGATTGCCGCGAACAGCAAATAAAGACGCATTTTCGAGATCAGGAACACGGCTTAACCTTTCAGTTCCTGAATATCATTTTCACTGCCGACGACAACCAAAATATCGTTACTGCGGATCAGCATATCAGGACTCGGAAAATTCATGACTTCCTCTTCAACCGGATTACCATTGTCATCGATCTCCGTCTGAACGCGTTTAATGGAGATAATGTTGATGCTGAAGCGTTTGCGAAGATCGAGCTGCATGACTGATTTTCCGATAAAATTTGACGGCGCCGTTACTTCAGCGATCACCTGGTTCTTGCCGATATAAATTTTTTCCAGCATGTCGGGAGCGATCAGACGATTGGCAATCCGCTTCCCCTCTTCGATTTCGATATTGAAAACCTCGTTGGCGCCTACCTGCGACAACACCTGGCCGTGAATATCGGTCAGCGCGCGGGCGATGATATGGTTGACGCCGTATTTCTTCAGCAAAGCCGTCGTCAGAATGCTGGCTTCGATATTTTCACCCACGGCCACGATGGCGACGTCGATATCATCGATCGGAGCGTTCCGCAGGGCGTCTTCGTCAGTGCTATCAATCAAGATCGCCTGGGAAACCATATTTTTAACTTTTTCAATCGTCGCCGGATCCTTGTCAATGGCAACTACCTTGCAGCCTTTATCGGCCAGCGTGCGGCAGACTTCCATCCCGAAAGTACCCAGCCCGAAAACTCCAAAAACAGATTCTCTTGTCATATTATTCCTTGTCTCTCTGTATAAAATCGGAAATATTCCGGTAACTATCAAACAGCTTTATTATATATTCATCGGATCTATTCATCAAAACATTATTTCTCCTTCCGGATAACGCACATTGGATAAATGATGACCTCTTTGAAAAATCGCGACCATCAGAGTCAAGGTGCCAATGCGTCCGATAAACATAGTTATGATAATAATCAGCTTGCCAATCAGTGAGAGTTTGCTGGTAATTCCAGTTGAGAGCCCTACCGTTCCAAAGGCCGAAACTTCTTCAAACAATATTTGGCTGAGCGAAAATGGCTCAGAGACAGTCAGAATCAGCGTCCCCGTAAAAACAAACAGAATGGAAAGGATAGTTATCAGGAACGCCCGGCTGATCGTATCGTGTCTCAGTGAATGTTTCAGGATGACTGTATCCCTTTCCCCGCGGATCAGCGACCGGATATAAGCATAGATAATGAAAACCGTGTTGACTTTAACTCCGCCGGCCGTCGAGCCGGTCGCTCCGCCGATAAACATGAAGGCTACCATTATAAGCAAGGTTGCGTCCCGGAATTTTGAAAAGTCCAGAGTATTGAAACCAGCCGTTCGTAGGGTGACCGACTGAAAAAAAGCGCTCAGATACTGAGTCTTCAGGTCAAGGGCAAGCAATTGACGCCCATGTTCAAGACCGTAGATCAGCAACATGCCGGTAATAATCAAAATGCCTGTCATCATTAGAACCGCTCGGGTGTTCATTGTCAAATCCAATCTGCGGGATTTCCGGATTAGAATGGCGTTCCGGATCCGGGAAAAAAAATTCTCGAAAAGATTCGACAGTACGCTGAAACTCAGACCGCCGAGGATAATCAGAGAACAGATCACGACATTGAAGAAAATACTCGATTTAAACCCTGTAAAACTGTCCGTGAACAGCGCAAATCCAGCGTTGCAGAACGCCGACACCGAATGGAAAACCGCAAAAATCAGCGCCCTGATACTATCGCCAAAATAATCCTGAAAATAACGAAACAACAGCATGGCGCCGATCGTTTCAATCGCGAAAGTTAAAAAAATAATCTTGACAATCGCCGCCGTGATCCGGACACTGTCCTGTTCGTTCATTAAATAGGAAATCGCCATCCGCTCCTCAAAACTGACGCGCTTACCAACGACGAAGGCTGCGAAATAGGTCATAATCATCAGTCCCAGCCCGCCAATTTGAATCAATATCAGGATTACAAGTTGACCATATAATGAGAAACGGGTCGCCGTGTCCAGTACCGTCAGGCCGGTTACACAAACGGCCGAGGTGGACGTAAATAATGCATTGATGAATGATACCCGCACTCCATCGCTTGCCGAAAACGGCATCATCAGAAAAAATGTGCCGCCCACGATCACGATCAGAAAACTAAATACGACCGTCACCGCCGGCCGTGTAGTCATTTTTTTATAAAATTCATTCAGCCGCTGATTACGAGCATATAGTTTGATGAAGTAGAAAATATACACGAAATAACGGACCACGATCAGGTTCAACGATAAAAGCCGGAGCTTTGGAGAAGCCGAAAGTCCAAATGGTAATCTTTGGATGATTATGACTGAGACAATGAAAACCAGCAGCAGTAAATCGAACAGATTGCGCCTGAAAAATTTCAAGCGGAATTGCCCACGAAAACCGCGCATCAGAAATTCCAGGACGAACAGCGCCAGAATCGCAATTTCAATGACACCCAGTAAAAGGGGCACCCAGGTATAGGTAGCGATCAGAAATTCCAGCGCAAAACCGATCGCGCCTAATACAATAATTATCAGAATTATTATTTCGTTGAAACTACGATTCATCTGAGGAGATGGATAAGCGATAATCCGATCACCGGGATTAACGCAGTTTATAGCTTCTCAGTCCCCAGCTGACTTCTTTCAGGGTAACCTTGATAATGCCCCAGACCGGTACGGCGAATAACATCCCAACCATCCCTCCGATATTGCCTCCGATCACCACAGCAACGACTACGGTGATTGGGTGCATATTGACACTCTTAGAAACCACTAACGGCGAAATCAGGTTATTATCAATTACCTGAACCAGTGCGAAAACCACGGCAATCCAGACAATCACCGTGCCGACATTGCTGGGGCTGTTAATCGCTGTGAGAGCTATCGCCGGAACGGCTCCCACAATCGGTCCGAGATATGGTATCAGATTGGCTATTCCCGCTACCATACCGATAAAGAAAAAGAACGGCACCGGATGATCGAACACCAGATTGATTATAAAGAGACCAATAACCGACAGAATCCCAACGATCAGAGCATCAATAGCCTGTCCCTGGATATATTTCGTCACCTGTTTCCCGACTTTATACAACAGGTTGAGAAACAATTCGAAGTAGCGGTTGGGAATCTGGGCAACCAGCATACGTTTGAACAGACGCTTGTCTTTGATCATGAAAAAACTCAGGAAAGGCACGATGCCAACGAAAGCAACATAAGCGCCGGCATTTTTCAGAAAACGCCCCATGCTCAGCAGTATTTCACCGCCGGCATGTTCAGCCTTTGTTATCAGATCGCGGGCTAAGGCGGCGTTGTTAAAATTCTTTTGAAAAAATGCCTCCAACTGAACAGTTAAATCCTTGATAAGATCGGTCTGAAGTTTAGCAGTCAGGGATTCAATCGCGCTGATCACCGCCGGCACGATCAGAGCGATGATACCAATTATACCGGCAACTATTAACGCAATAATGATGATGATCGCCAGTGCGCGGTTCAAACCGATGCTTTCCAGGTAATCCACAAAAGGATTAAGGATCATCGCTATCAGCCAGGATATGATAATCATCATAAAGACGGTTTTGATATACGGATAAATAAAGTAAAGGAGACCCATCGCCAGCAGGATAATGAAAATCCGCCAGATTGTTTTGCTGAGTTGATTCGTAACTGCCGCAGTCCCTTTATCCATTTTTCCGCACCTTGACTTCGCGCTGAAGATTGGTTAACTGATCGTTCGTCCGCCGCAAACGCTCACCGATTACCCGCGCCAGAGCCCAAAGAATTTTTGTGCCGATTTGCGGTCGGCGATAAAGCAAGTCCACTAGATCAGGACGAAAGAAACCAATCATATCGCATTCGGATTTGGCAATCGCCGACGCCGAACGCGGCGATTCGTCCAGCAAGGCTAAATCGCCGAAAAACGATCCGTCGCCTAAATCCGCTAAGTGTTTCCGCTCCTCGTTATCCAGTTCCTCGACAATCTCGACGGAACCCTCGACAATTATGTACATTCCAAGCCCAGGATCACCCATCCTGAAAATCGGTTCGCCTTTTTTATATTTACGGCGATGGACGATTTTCTCCACTTCGATCAGTTCTTTTTCTTCCAAATCGGCAAAGATCGGTACTTTTACCAGCACCTGCATCGTATCGCTTAGCTCTGATTTCCTCTTGAAGATTATGTTTTCCCAGATTGGATTTTTCATTTATTACACCTTCAATTATTAAATCTTCGAGAATAATATACAAACAATTCGGTAAAACAAACAATTTCTATCTCTACCCTGCTAAGGTCTTGCTATTCCGCTCGACAATACTTATTTTGAGCCGGTTTTTTTATTGGACTATGTCATTGCAAAAAAGAATTACCCGCTTGTTAATTTTATTAATGATTTGTTGCCTTGCTGTTTTTGCACAACAGAAAGACCTCGATAAAAAAATCGAGTATCAGTCCGAGCAGCTGGAAAATATCCGCAAGGAAATCCGCAGATATAAAAACGATCTCAAGCAGGCCGAATCCAAAGAGAAATCGATCCTGACCCGCATCGATGAAAACGAACGCAGTATCAGTCTCACTGAAAAACTCATCAACCAGCTTAACCGCGAACAAGCCCAAAAAGAACGGGATATTATCCAGACTGAACGCTCCATTCAGCGACTCGAATCCAACCTCAACACACTGAAGGCAAATTTTGCCAAACGTCTGGTCTATCTCTATAAAAACGGTCAATACAGCGATCTGGAGCTGATCCTGACGGCTAAATCCATCAATCAGGCTTTTTACCGGTATAAATATCTGCGCATCTTGGCAGACATCGATCGGAACACCGCCGCGGCTATCCGCAATAACATCAAGACTGTCAATCAGAAGAAAACGCAGCTCAGCCGCGAACTGCGCGATAAGGAGCAAATCATCGCTGAGAAAGCCGCTTTGAAAAAGAGCCTCCAGCAGCAGAAAAAAGATAACAACCGGCAACTCTCCAACGCCCGCAAAGACAAATCGAATCTCGCCGCTCAGATCAAGGAAAAAGAAAAAGCCGCCTCCGAAATGTCCCGACTCATTGCCAATCTGGAAAAAGAGCGCGAACAGCGTCGCAAAGAGTTGGAACGCCAGCGGGCGCTCTCGGGAGTATCTTCCGATAATCCCTTCCTCTCCAGCCGTGGCAAACTGACCTGGCCGGTGAAAGGTGAAATCGTCGCGCGATTCGGTATCCAAAAACACCCGACTCTGAAAACCATCACCGATAATTCCGGTATCGATATCAAGGTAAGTATGGGAACGCCCGTCGTCTCGGTGCTGGATGGCGTGGTCAGCACGATCACCTACATTCGCGGCTTCGGCAATACGGTCATCATAGACCATGGTTCCGGATTTTACACCGTCTATGCACACGTCGAGAATATCCGTGTTTCCGAAAGTGATTATGTTACCGCCAATACCGTCATCGCCGATGTAGGTCAGTCCGGCTCGCTCAGCGGCCCGCTGCTGCATTTTGAGATCTGGCGGAATAAAACCAAACTCAACCCCGAAGAGTGGCTGAATAAACGATGAGTCTTTTCCAGTTAATAAATCAAACCGAAAACCGCCGCCTCCTGCAAAATATTATCCGCAATAAACGAATCGCCAACGCCTATCTATTCTATGGACCGGAAGGCAGCGGCGCCGAGGGCTTTGCTATGGAATTCGCCGCCATGCTTAACTGCCAAAGCACGAACGAAAAACCCTGCGGTGTCTGTCAGGCCTGCCGACAAATGAAAACCCTCGAACATTCCAACCTCGATCTGGTTTTTCCGATCCCGGCTCCCAAAGAATCCGAGGCCGACGAGTCCCCGTTTAAACAATTCAAAGAAGACGATATGGAAGCAATCCGGCAGATCATTCAGAATAAAAGCCACAACCCATATGATAAAATCCTCGTTAAAAAAGCCCTGCATATACCGATCAATTTTATCCGCGAAATAAAACGTAAAATCTATCTGACATCGCAGGCGGCCGGTCAGAAAGTTGTCATCGTTTTCGACGCGCATTTAATGACCGAGCCGGCCGCAAATGCCTTTCTGAAAATTTTGGAAGAGCCGCCCGCCAATTCGACCTTTATCCTGACCACCAGCAATCCGTCCGCGCTTCTCAGCACGATCCAGTCGCGTTGTCAGTGGCTGTACTTTCCGCCGCTTCCGGAAGCGGATTTGGTGACCTACCTGGAAGGAAAAGGCTATCCTGGCGAAAATATCAGACTGGCTGTACGACTATCGGGCGGCAATGTCACCCGCCTGATTCAACTGATCGAAAGCGATCTGCAACCAATCAAAGAAATGACTCTGGCGATTTTCATGGACATCGCTCTTTGGAAAATCTCCAATCTCTACCAACATATCCAGAAAATCGTCGCCGCCAACCGCGAAGATCCGGAGTATTTCAACCAATTGATGCAATCCCTCCTCTTTTGGATTCGCGATGCCGAATTAATCCGCAATGGCCGATCGAGTGACGATATAATTCACTTTGATTATGCCGAAAGACTCAACAATTTCGTAAATAACTATCCCGCTTTCGATGCTCAAAACATGAAAACTTCCGTCGAGAATTGTATTGATTTCATTAACCGGAATGTCTATATTAGCCTGGCTTTAGTTGAAATGTTTTTTAAGCTTAGAAACCAATTGGGCATTAAAAAATGAATAATCTATCTTCTGATAAATTCGTAAAAATAAAACTTAAAGGTCGTAATCGCTTTCTATGTCATAACCCGCTGGGATTTCCCGTCGAAAACGATGACAGGATGATCATTTCAGCCGATCGTGGCGAAGAGATCGGCGTCGTACTGGCTCCGCCGCTGCGTCCTACGGCAGAGCCCAGGTCGGACAGCTCAAATCTACCGGAAAATATAGACGAGATGCCCACCTTCCTGCGCAAAGCTACTCCGATTGATATTTCCCATGACAGTGAAAACCGGTTACGGGAAATGCAGGCTTTCGATTTCTGTCTCTCCAAAGTAAACGAACTCAAACTGCCAATGAAATTAATCGACGTCGATCTGCGTCTCGACCGTCGCAAAATCGTATTTTATTTTACGGCTGAAGATCGGATTGACTTTCGTGAACTGGTCAAGATTTTAGCCAGCGAATTCAAAACCCGTATTGAAATGCGTCAGATCTCGACCCGCGAAGAAATGAAACGCATCAATGGAATCGGACCTTGCGGACGGACGCTCTGCTGCGCCGGTTTTATTGACGACTTCGATCCGATCAGCACCCAATTGGTCAAGGAACAGAATCTGCCTATGAATCCGGCCAAAATCTCCGGCGTCTGCGGAAAACTGAAATGCTGTTACCGCTACGAACACGACCTCTACGAAGAAATCCTGAAAAATTATCCCGCATACGGCTCGAAAGTTAAAGTCGCCGATAAAAACGGTGTCCTCGAAAAAATCGACATCTTCACTAAAACTGTCACCATCCGCTACGAAGACAATTCCCTGGAAGATTTTCCGCTCACCGATTTCAGTAACAACAAGATCACTGTAATTCAATAATCCCTAATTATGCCAAAATCAGACACATTCTTTCTGACAACTCCGATTTATTATGTCAACGACAAACCGCATATCGGTCATGCCTATACTACCATTCTGGCCGATATCCTGGCGCGTTTTCACCGGGCGCGCGGCGTCGATACATTCTTCCTGACCGGCGTTGACGAACACGGTCAGAAGGTTCAGCAAGCCGCGGCAAATTCCGGAATCACACCGCAGGAACATTGCGACCGGATGGTCGTCCATTTCCGCGAAGCCTGGGAAAAACTGGAGATAAAATACGACTTCTTCATCCGCACCACCGACGAATTTCACGTCAAAGCGGTGCAAAACGTGCTCCAGAATTTGTTTGACAAAGGCGAAATTTATCTCCACGAATACGGCGGTTATTATTGCGTCGGCTGTGAGCGTTTTTACACTCCGAAAGAGCTGGTGGATGGCAAATGTCCTCAACATTTAAAAGAGCCGGAATTCATCAAGGAAAAGAATTACTTCTTTCGCATGAGCAAATATCAGGAGTGGCTGATCGGATATATTCAGGATAACCCCGATTTTATCCAACCGGACAGCCGCAGAAACGAGGTTCTCGGTTTCCTGAAGAATCCGCTCAGCGATCTGTGCATTTCCCGTCCGAAAGCGCGACTGAGCTGGGGTATCGAACTACCCTTCGATGCGGATTACGTCACCTACGTCTGGTTCGATGCGCTCCTCAATTACGTCACCGCGATCGGTTATCCTTTCGACCGCGAACGTTTCGAGCGCTGGTGGCCGGCCAATTATCACCTGATCGGCAAAGACATCGTCACGACCCATTGCGTGTACTGGCCGACCATGCTGAAAGCCATGGGACTGCCCCTGCCCAAAACCATTTTTGCGCACGGCTGGTGGATGATTGACGAAACTAAAATGTCCAAATCGCTAAAAAATATCGTCAAGCCACTCGATCTGGTGGACGCTTACGGCGTTGACCCGGTGCGCTACTTTCTGATGCGCGATATGGTGCTTGGGCAGGACGCCAACTTCAGCGAGGAAATTTTCATCAAGCGCTATAATTCGGAATTGGCTAACGATTTCGGGAATCTCGCCAGCCGGGTGGCAACCTTAATTAATAAGAATTTCCCGGCAATTCCCGCCCCCGGACAAAGCGGCGCTGAAGAAAACGAAATTCATGCCTCCGCCGCTCAATTACCGGAAGCAACCCACAAACTAATCGCTGAATTAAAGCTGACCGACGCGCTGGAAGGCGTCATTAGTTTTGTTCGCTCAATCAATAAATATATGGAAGTCCGTCAACCCTGGCATTTGGTGAAAAGCGACCAAGAAGCGGCTGGCACCGTATTATACACCGCACTCGAAGGATTGCGTCTGGCCGCTACCCTGCTCGAACCGATCATGCCGACCAAAATCGCGGCTCTTTTGAGAGCAATTCCTGTCAATGCTAAAAAAACAAAATTCGAGTGGGGATGCACTCAGTCTGGAAAACCATTGGAACCAATCCCAATTCTTTTCCCGCGAATCGATAAAACTGCCAAGCCAATCATCGAGCCGGTTGCTCCGCCTAAACCGTCTGAGTCTTTCGTAAGTATCGAAGATTTTGCCAAAATCAGATTGACGACCGCCAAAGTCCTGACAGCTGAAAAGGTTCCGGATGCCACTAAACTACTGAAATTGACGATTGAAATCGGCGCCGAGAAACGCCAGATAGTGGCTGGGATCGCCGAACATTATTCACCCGAACAAATCGTCGGGCAAACGATTATCGTGGTCGCCAATCTTCAGCCGGCGACGATTCGCGGCATCAGGAGCGAAGGCATGTTGCTGGCCGCGAAAAAAGATGGAAAAATGACTCTGCTCAGCACTCTCGAACCGATCGGTTCCGGTTCCAAAATCAGCTGATTACATGTTCGTTGACACACACGCACATCTCACTTATTCCGATCTCTCGGAAAACCTTGAAGCGGTGCTCGAGCGCGCCAATCTCGCCGGTGTCAAGAGAATTATCAATATTGCCACTGACCTGGAATCTTCTGAATCAGTCATCAAATCATCAATTAAATTTGACAACGTGTTTGCTGTCGTCGGAATCCATCCACAAGACTCAGCGAATTTACCGTCTGACTGGCAAAGAATATTGCGGGAATTGCTTACTCTGCCGAAAGTCGTGGCGGTTGGTGAAATCGGGCTGGATTATTACCGGATCTACTCACCTAAAGAAAAGCAAATCGAAGTTTTCCGGGAGCAGTTATTAATTGCGCAGGAATTAAATTTGCCAGTAGTGTTGCATGACCGCCAGGCGCATGAAGATTTAAAACAGATTCTGACCGAAACCGGTTATTATCGCGGCGTGTTGCATTGCTTTTCCGGAAATGCAGACTTTGCGACGGAAATGACCAGACGCGGTTTGCATATCTCCTTTACCGGCAACGCCACCTATGGCAATCCCAAAACCGAAAAAGCCGTCCGGGCGACGCCATTAAGTAAATTGATGCTGGAAACCGACGCACCATTTTTAGCCCCGGAAGGCAAACGCGGCGAAATTAATGAGCCAGCCAACACCCCGCTGATCGCGGCTAAAATCGCCGGATTGAAAGGCCTGCCGCTGGAAACGGTTGAAACTGTCACTACTCAAAACGCTTTCACCTTTTTCGGCTTGCAGTGATTGATCATATTCCCAAAAAGCGACTCGGTCAAAATTTCCTGATCGATCCAAATATTCTGCGGAAAATTATCAAGACAATTGCTCCAAAAGAAGGTGAAATAATTGTTGAAATCGGTCCCGGTAAAGGCGCTTTAACCAGACACTTACTCGAATCCGGCGCTGTGATTCACGCGATCGAACTCGATCCGGAATTGGTTACTTATCTAAAAAGTGAATTTGCCAACTATCCGAACTTTCATCTCTATCATGCCGACGCCGTGAATTTCGATTATTCTGCTATAATTTCACCTGGTCAAAAAATAAAAATGGCTGGCAATATTCCCTATAATATCACCAGCCCGTTGCTTTTCCGATTCTTTGAAATGACTGAAAATCTCGACCGGATCGTATTATTAGTTCAGAAAGAAATCGCCCGGCGAATCTGCGCAAAACCCGGCACAAAGGAATATGGTATCCTTTCCGTGATGAGTAATTTTTATTTACGGTCACAAATTGAATTCAACGTGTCCCCGAACGTCTTCCGCCCTGTTCCGCAAGTCACTTCCAGTGTAATCAGTCTTGTGCCAATCGAGAATAATTACACACCGGTTTTACGGAAGCAGTTTAATGCGCTGGTTCGCAAAGCCTTCAATCAGCGGCGTAAAATCCTGCGTAATTCGCTCGACCTGCCGATTATTACAGAAATCCACGCTTGTCCCATCGATCTTTCCCGGCGCGCGGAAACCCTGACGGTTGCCGAATTCATCGCGCTGACTCAATGGTATTATTCTCGTTGAATGCTACCTTTTTTCTTGGATAGAAACTGATTTTAAAATAATTTTGACCGCTTTTTCGCAATCACGGGCCCCTAGCTCAACGGTTAGAGCACCGGACTCATAATCCGTCGGTTCGGGGTTCAAATCCCCGGGGGCCCACAAAATCATTGGTAACCGATAACAATTTTCTCTATCTCTCAAGACCAAGTCTTTACTTCTTCATTCCCAGACAGGCTCGGAATCATTCAATAATTTTTTTTCTAAGAGAAATATTAAACGATTCATTAAATTGCCTTGGATTTTTTGAAATTTCAATAACATCAGTAAGTAATTGATCGTTATATGATCGTAAAATAATCAGGAAATACTGTCATGAGTATTTTAATTCGCAATGCTCTTCTGAAGGACAACATCACCGATATTTTAATTAAAGGCAATCGCATCGTAAAAATTGCTAATGGCATCGGCGATCCCGTCAGTACTGTAATTGATGGAACCGGCAAATTGGCAATGCCGGGTTTGATGAATAGTCATACTCACGCCGCCATGACCTTAATGCGCGGCTATTCCGACGATCTGCCGGTAAAGGAGTGGCTGGAAAATAAAATCTGGCCATTGGAAGCTAATCTGACGGAAGAAGACGTTTACTGGGGCGCGAAATTAGCCTGTTTGGAGATGATCCGCACAGGAACGACTTTTTTCAACGACATGTACTGGCATTTTCATAGCACTGCCAGGGCGGTGGATGAGATGGGTTTACGCGCGACAATCAGTCCGGTTTTCCTCGATCTCTTCGATCCGGAACGTGCCAGGCAGCAACGATTTGAAAACGAACAATGGTTCACCGAGATAAGTCAGTTCTCCGACCGGATTCGTTTCATTCTCGGACCGCACGCCATTTATTCCGTCTCACCGCAATCCCTGAGATGGATCCGTGAGTTTGCAACCCAGAAAAAAGTCAAAATCCACATCCATCTGTCCGAGACTGCTCAGGAAGTTCAGGATTGTTTAAAAACAAACCAAAAACGTCCGGTAGAATACTTGGACGAGCTTGGTTTTCTCGGGCCGGATATACTCGCCGCTCATGCGATTTGGCTGGATGAGCGAGAAATGGATGTTCTGAAAGAAAAACAGGTTAAGATCATACACAATCCAATTTCAAACATGAAACTCAGTTCCGGCGCTTTCAAATATTCACAAGTCCACAACAAGGGCATTCAAATTTTGCTGGGAACTGACGGATCCGCCTCGAATAATAATCTCGATATGTTTGAGGAAATGAAAGTAGCCTCCATTTTGGATAAATTAATCAGCGGAAATCCGACCTCCCTGCCCGCTCATGAAGTTTTAGATATGGCGACGATCAACGCCGCTCAGGCTTTCAATCTGGATTGCGGTGAGATCAAAGAAGGCAAACTGGCCGATCTAATCCTCGTAAATTTAAATTCCATCAGCATGACGCCATTATATCACGCTGAATCCAATCTGGTCTATAGTATGAATGGCTATAATGTCGATACAACTATTTGTAATGGTAAGATCTTAATGCAAAACGGAGTGATTCCCGGTGAAGCGGAAATACTGGAGCAGGTTGCTTCTGTTGCACAAAAACTACATGCCAATAATCTTCGATTGGTTCACACCGTGAAAACAGCGCAAACAGTATGATAATTTCATTACGGATGTCCCCTCAGGATTGAAAACCTGTCTACTTACGCTTATGATGAAATCGCTGCGGACTCCCATCCCACAGTAAGCGAGAAAGGCTACAGACCAGAGCAAGATTATAGCCACGGTTTCTGCTCACCAGGCAGATCAGGTGGCGCTGTTATAGCGGCGTAATCGATGTTGAAAATTCCAGCGACTACTCGTTACGGCGCTCCTGCGCCGTGACGCTGAATTTTCGGTGAGGTATATTTATAACTTACAATTGTCGGATAATCTGTATCAGGTCGCTAACATTAATGACCCACAGGCTCTGATCCCGGACACGCATCTGGTAACTTTCTTTGACAAACGGACAGACCAGATAATCATCGCCATCGGAATAGAGAGCCCGAAAGGTTTTCAGGTTTCCCGGTTCGAAATGATCCGGCGAAATTTTACATTCAAACGTCAACACACGATCATCACGGGTTTTGATGACATAATCAATTTCGCGGTTGGATTTATCCCGCCAGTAAAACAGGGCCTGTTCGTTTACAAAAGTCCGTAAAGTATCCAGTACGAGATGTTCCCACAGCAAACCGCGTTCATCACTTCGAAGCGTATTCCAGCCGTTCAGATAAGTGACAAAACCGGTGTCGAAACCATAGCATTTAGGTTGCTGTAATATCTCACGGCGTCCACCGCCATGGAACGGCGGCAATAAATAGATGGCGTTAGCAATCTGCATGGCCTCTAAGTAACTATTAACCGTCGGACGACTCAATCCGGATAATTTTGCCAGGTTCGTATAATTCAGTAATCCGCCACTCTGGCGAAACAATAACCTGAGCATTTTTAAAAAGCCGGCGCGCTGCCGAATGCTGAAGAGTTCCTGAATATCACGGGCATAAAAGCTATCCAGCCACTCGGCGTAGAACTCCGGTATTTTTTCGTTTGCCAATAACATCTCAGGCAATCCGCCCTGCAGCAGACGGTGATCGAGATCTTTTTGATTAAACTCGTTTTGACATTCGGACCAAAGTACCGGCGGTAAAAATACCGTTTGTTTTCGGCCGGTTAACGAATCCCGGAATTTTTGGGTTGCCGCCAAAGTTGACGAACCGGTGGCCAGAATTTTCAGCGCTGGATATTCATCCGCGGCAATCTTGAGAATCAAACTGGGATTTTCCAACCGGTGTATTTCATCGAAAATAATGATTCGGTTGCCATTGACCTGCTCGAAGAACAATTCCGGATCAGTTAATCGTTGAGCCGTCGAAGGTAAATCACAATTCAAATAAATTGCGTTACTGAACATTTTCGCCAGGGTGGTTTTACCAACCCGCCGCACTCCGGCTAACCATACGATTGGACGCTGTTTCCAAACAGCTGCTATATGCTCGATCCAGAATTCTCTTTTAACCATTCAAGCACCTCTATTTTACAAATAGACGCCTAAATGTAAAATATTGTTGCGTTAAATCCCAACAGTTTTTACCTGAAATATATCCTTACTATTTTGTTCCGGGCGTCTCGTCCGAAACGAAAAAATGAATTGCCACGACCTTCAGGTCGTGGAACAGAATATTCCCCTTTCCACCCCGGGGTTTAACCCGGAACACCGCCGGGATTAAAATCCCTTATTCAGAGCGTACTCATCCAGCCCCAAGTTAAAACTCGGGGCTGTTCATGAGCTTATTTGATATCGCTGCGAACTACAAGTCCGCAACGAGAATATCAAATTATTTCGGGAATGAAATATGCATCTGCCGGATCACCCAACGACCGTCCATCTTCTCCAATACCCCGGTCCAGCGGGCATTTTCCCATTTATAGGGTTTGCCGTCCCACTCGCCAAAATCGTCGAGCAAACAATAATACCAGGCTACCGTTCCATCTTTCGAGAAATTAATCCTCAAATCCTTGACGGCCGAGTGGGTCGCCTTGAAGCGCGGATCCATCCAGAAGGATTTGGCCGTCTTTTCGAACTGTGTAAACCCTTCCATCAGTGACGCGTCCGGATTGACAATCAGGAAAGTCGAATCCTTTTGGACAGTGCTGTAGAGCAGATCGAGGTCTTTATTCAGCGCCCATTTGATATTGTCATTTATGACTTTTTCGATAACCTGTCGCTCTTTCTGAAGATTCAAGGCTTTTTGTTCTGGTTGGTTTTGAGAACATGAAATCAGTAATCCGATTCCAAAAATGTACAAAAATGTCAGGCCAGTTGTTATTCGCATAAATTCTCCATTATTCTCTCAATTTTAATCATTTCTCTGCGTCCTCTGCGCTCTCTGCGGTTGCATAGTCTCATCCCCTGGTATTTCACTTCGGCCAGGAATAATGCTGTTGCACCACACGCCAAGCTCCATCCCGCTTCTCCAGCACGCCGGTCCACCTGACTTTCTCCCAATTGGCTGGCTTACCTTTCCAGGTGTTATAGTCATCGAGAACGCAATAAAACCAGGCGACTTTGCCATTCCGGGAAAAATTGATCCGCAGATCATAAATCTCGTGACCGACGGCTTTAAAGTTCGGACTAGCCCAAAAAGCCGTATCGTTTTTAACGGCAGCGACGCCGAATTTCACCCGTTGGTAAGGTGTAACGCTGACAAAATTCGAATCGTCGGCGATTGTATTGAAAAACAGGATAAAATCCTTATCAACCGCCCAGCCAATGACATTGTTTATAGCCTGTACAACTGCCTGAGATTCCTTTTCCCTGTCAAATTGAGCATCATGGCAGGCATTGAAACCGCCAAGCCAAAAAAACGCGACAACTATTAAAATTAATTTCCTTTCCATAGGCAATTCTTGTTTTATTTGATATTTACTTCATTAATTGCTTCCCGGGCCGTCCGAATTCCGTAATCGAGCCAAATCCGTTCGATATAATTGCGCGTACTGCTTCTCAATGCCTCTAAGGCTTTCGAACGAATTTCATTGGCTTTCCGGTCGTCGGGATTACTTTTTAAAACAATATCGGTAAGATGCAGAACTTTTATGTACTCCTCATTTGACAGGAGCTGCACGGCTTTCTGATTCAGTGCTTCGATACCGGCTGTTTCCACTAATTCAGGATAAATGCTACTGGGTGGTAAAGCATACATGGAAGCCGGATTTTCATCGAACCAGCCGATATTTTCATGGTAAATGCCGCGCACGGTCCATTCTACTTTTCCGAAATACGGTTGCAGCTTATATTTTTCCGGCACTATAATTTCCTGCATCAGGGTATAAACATCCTTTCCGGCATTAATTCCATCGATGGTTTTATCGTAAATGTACCGCAATCCGTCGCGTAAATTTTCCACGGTTTCTCCGATAACCGCTTGTGCAATAATCGGTGCTCCATGTCCCGGAAGAAAGTATTCCGGTTTATACGATAGAGCCAGATCGAGCGCCTGTATATATCCCAAAACCGGTCGGAGCGAAGTTCCCCGCAGAGTCGCATTATTGATGAAATATTCATAGTAATTATCGCCGACAAATACGGCTTGCAACTCGGGAATCCAGATAGTTGTATGGTCGGGCGTCTCACCGGGAGTATGGGTCAGATAGAAATGCAAACCGCCTAATTCGAAATTGTACTCATCAAGATAAGTTATTGTCGGAACAACTGATTGTTCTTTATGAATCTTCGCAGAATCCGGAAGCTGTTGGCGGCTCCAGATTGCGCCCCTCCTGGCAAAAAACGGCGTTAATCTCGCCCGGTATTCATTACAGGAATTTATCTCACGCTGGGCAATGACTGTGACAGTGGTATCGCTTAGCCATTCACTAAGATTCGCACAATGGTCCTGGTGACAATGAGTTAGCAGAATCACTTTCAATGGATATCGCGTCAGAATTTTCCTGAAATATTCCGGCGCAATCAGCGCTCCGGCCGGGTCGATTAATACACTCCCTTCCGCTGTTGTAATCAGATACGAATTACAGGAACCTTCGACTCGATAAAGTCTATCAGATAATTTTAAGTAATCCAGATATGCATCTGACAGCCAGGATTTTAGCGGCTCATCGACAGGTATTTTCTGTAGCCAGTCTGGAGTCTGTTCCCAGGCAAAATCGAATATGACAACGGATAAATCATTGAGTATTTTGACTTGTTTTTCCTTAGATAACCGTTCGTGTTGGTTGAACGGATAACTATAGGTCAGCGGTAAAGTTTTTATACGGTTCGGTTTGACATTCGCGGCAAGCACACCACTTAAAACGACCTGATGTAAAAAGAGTTTGCGGGTAAAAGTCGTGCAAACCGTATCCTGATATTGTTGATCCTCTAACCTGTTCGCCAGGATTTGCGCCCATTTCTGACAGAGTCCGAGCTTAGGATTTACTGCGTAGACCTCGCAATTATAATACGGCTGAATTTCTACCTCATCCACAATTGTCTTAATATTTGACAATTGCTTGCCATTCAAACCGGTCGCATCATAAATCGGTTTCCAGTAATCGTTCGGTTTTTCTCCCGGTGGCAACGCGATATTGTTCGTTAAAGTCACCGGCCGTAAGGCAACGTCGTAATTTTTATCTAAAATTAAAGCGTCGAGTGAGTTGATTACTATTACTCCCGGATCCATCCAGATCAAAGACCGGATTTGCCTGCCGACTCTTTTTTCAACCTGCGCCATTGCAAAGGCCTTGAACGCCAATGGATAATCGCGAAAGGCCGGTTTCATTTCCAGCGGAATCAGCTTAATATTTGATTCCCTCAAAGCCTCGCCTGGAAAATTCACCGTATCGCCAAGGACAACATAGATTGCACTGTTTTGATACTTACCACCAAACTCCCGGATGCTGCTGACCAAGGCCTTCACGGCTTTTTGCTGTTCGTGATTTTCAACATATGTCACGATACCAATATTATGATTTTCCTGACATAAAATTACCCCAAACAGAACCGCGCATTGTACAAAAATTATCCGTAAAGTTTCATGTAAATTTTTCCCAACACCAATATTCTTCATTGTTTCTCCATAACAGATGCCAAACTGACGGCAACTACCAGAAAATCCGTATTAACCATTAAAAAAAAAATATTTCGGTTAATGGTTTTATGATTATTTAAGAGGTTACAGCGCGATTTATATATCTCGGCAAAACGATCGGCGTTTAATCGTCCATCTCCACTCTTTTCAAATGGCGATTACATATCGATTAAATCTGCAGAGATCCGCGTACTATCAATCGATAAAGCGAATATCACAGTCTGTTTTTTATCCTATTATTTAAGAAGAACAGCCTTGACTGATTGTTTGTTTTCGCCTGTAAAAACCTGGATGACGTAAACGCCCGACGCTGCTGAGGAGCCATCCCAAACGTAATCATGGCGTCCCCCGGAAAGAAAACTCCAGCGCTTTTCAAACACCAGTCGGCCGGAAAGATCAATAATCCGTATCGTGACCGGCGCAGATTTTGGGATTTCAAATTGTATTCGGGCCAGCGGATTGAAAGGATTCGGAGTCACGTTAAACAATCGAAATCCGGACGGCACTCCCGTTGACACGATCGCATCAGCCGTGCGCATATTTTCGAAATAATTGAATGTCCCATCGTAATTTCCAATAACCAGATCATCGTCACCATCGCCGTCCAAATCCGCCAAGGCCGGCGCGGCATTCTGACCGCCGGTGATGCCGCTGACCATCTCGGGTTTCTCAATCCAAACGCTGTCAGCATTTTCGAAATATTTAATTTCATGAAAAAGATTACCGATGACAAAATCGTAATCCTTATCTCCATCCAAATCCGAGAAGGTCGGCACGCAGTCTGAACCGACATCAATGTTATCGAAAAATTCACTAATCTCAACCCAATCAGGACTACTTGCCGACCCCTGATTTTTATAGTAAAAAAGATTTCCGTCTTCATTGCCGGCTACGAGATCCAGATCGCCATCAGAATCAAAATCAATGAGTCGCGGAACAGAAAAACCATTCAGCACAATGCCAGTGAGATGATTATTATCCAAACTAAAACCAGTTCCGGTATTAACATGCAGATAAAGATTACCGTTCAGGTCACCGACGATAGCATCAGCCAGACTATCGGCGTTTATATCGCCGAGAGTCACAGCAGAGTAAATCGAGTGCTTCAGTGTTGAGAAACCACTACTGTTTTCTTTCCAGGCACATGCCGTTACCGTCCCGGTATTTTCGTAATATTTTATGTTGCCCAGTTGTGTTCCACAGATCATATCGAAATCGCTGTCACCGTCGAAATCGAAAAAAAATGGCGAACTGGCTCCACCAACGTCCATCACTCCGCCGAAAAGCTTCGTGTTCTGCGTCCAGACCGGTGCGGTAGGTGTTCCCGTATTACAATAATACATCAGCGGACCCGAGGCGGTGCCATAGATCAGGTCGAGCTTCCCATCGCCATTTAAATCGGCCAGGTCAGGTGAATTCCAATAGGTGTCGCTTGCCAGACTGGGGAAAACCGAGGTATTCTGCTGCCAGACTACATTTGCGCTGTCACCGTTATTCTGGAAATAAACAAAACCATAAATATCTCTCCCGACGAGTAGATCAATATCATTATCCTTGTCCAGATCGTCTAATATGGGATAGGCAAAGAGTCCTACATCACTGATACTCACCGAATTCGATTCTGAAAAAATTGGCCATTGGGCATTTCCGGTATTGGTATAGAGCCTGACGGCTCCGCTCTCGCTGAATCCAAGAACCATATCGAGATCGCCGTCACTATCCAAATCTCCAAAATCCGGAATGGGATTTGAACTATCGATAACGTTCTGAAAAGGGTCTGATTTTTCTTGAAAAAACGGCGATTGCGCGGTACCTGAATTATAATAAAGAGCCAGTCCATTGAAGCCTGCGGCAATTAGATCCAAATCTCCGTCTGCATCCAGATCGTAAAAGACCATCATTTCAGCATCGAGACCAGAAACATACTGAAAAAGAGTATCATTTTTCTGAAATTTTGGCGACGTCCGACTGCCCACATTCATAAAGCACGCGGGCAGTTCGACAATATTCCCAATAATCATATCCAAATCTTCATCGGCATCCAGATCGGCGAAACGCGGCTGAGAAAAGGACAGGCTCGGAATACCGCTGGGATTGAAAATCGCATCATTTTGCTGCCAGGGCTGAGCCGTCAACAGATTAACCATACAAAAAAATATTGCGGAAATTAACATCGTTTTTTTCAAACCACTCGCCTCATCTATTTACATAACTAAACAAGGCTAAATATACAAAAATGTCTTGAATAAAATTATGAATCGCGTGCCGCCGCGCATTTATCGTCAGACCTCGACGCCAAATACCTTCCGCACGAGTAAGCCGACCAGAAACGAGAAAACAGTGACTCCCATACTGATTATCAGCATTTCCAGGAAACGATGTTTGAACGGCAAATCCCTGGCAACTGAAATATAAAAATTAAAAAACAAAATAATCAGCACGGCAATTGTCAGAGTGATCGCCAGACTAATGAAAATATTGCCCTCACCGGAAATGAATAAATACGGCATGATTAGTAATCCGACTGTTACCAAATAAGCGCCACCGGTATACAGCGCCGAGCGTCCGGCTTTGGTGTTATTTTCGGCACGGGCAGAGAGAAATTCCGAAGCGGCCATCGAAAAGGCGGCCGCAATCCCAGTAATCAAGCCGCTGATCGCCACCAACTTGCCATTGCGCAAAGCCAGTGTCAGACCTGCCAGCGTTCCGGTCAATTCGACCAACGCATCGTTCAATCCCAGCACAATCGAGCCTACATATTGCAGGAATTCTTCCCTGATCATGGCTGTCAGAGACTCTTCATGCTCCTCCTCATCCCGACCGATCTGGGCCGCACCCGGCACAATCTTATCAAATTCCGCATAATCCTGTGCGCCAGCCACTTCCGCTTTTTCAATCAACTTTATTGAAAAGGTCAGGCCGAGCAGACGCGCCATCACCAGATACAGGAAAACCTTTAATCGGTTTGGCCGAACTTCCGTTTGACTGATTTCTTTCCAGAACTGGTAATGCCGCAGTTCCGTCATTGCCATTTCATGAATCACCTGCGCATTATGAGAATCCTTGATGACTTTCGCCAGTTTGAGATAAAGCGTATAGCTGGTTATTTCATCTTTCTGGAAAGTGATGATTTTCCGGATTGTCTGTTCGTCCATAAATTGCCCCTGATATTTCCGTTTACTGGTCCCAATTTTCATTGCAATAAATTTAGACTAACCACCATATAATCCAAACACCGGCCGCATTAAAAATAAAAAACCAGCCAGGAATCAATTCTTCCCGACCGGTTTTTTAGATTTACCAGTTACTATTTAGTCGTTCCTGAAAAATTCATATTATGTAATTGCCGGAGAGAAATAATC
>CAZNUN010000021.1:0-46442 GCA_964576275.1 uncultured bacterium
GGAGTTGTAGCGCTGGGCATAGATGTCAGAATTCCCGTTTCGGTTATCTTCCCATATGACGATATAACTTCCGTCACTTGCAGTTGCGATCCTGGGATCATAGTGATCGCATCGTCCCACATTCTCATTTACCTCAAAATCGGGTACAAGAACCTGCCAATCCGTAGGAAGTACCGAAGCAGACGGAGCAGGTAATTTTGAAATGTTCTGCTGAAGAAAGCGCTCTTTGACTTGTCTTAAATGCTCGATTCCCATTCGATCCTGATGATCTGATTCCGCGCTTTCCATATATTCTAATCCGGGATCGCGAAATCGTCCATCTGGTCGTTGATTTTCGCTTGATGTCATATAAGGTCGCTCCACTTGCTGACCTTTCAGAATTTCACGGTGATGACCTGGATTTATCTTCCGCGTTGCGTCACCCCTGCCATTTAATTGAACAGCAAACACCAATAACATGAGCGATAAAAATATATTCTTCATGACTTCCCTCTTATGATTTAGTCTCTTTACCCGCCATTTTTTCTTCACGATCATACATTTCATTACTGAGATAAATTCTTCAGCTTCTATTCGGTAAAAATAGATGCCGGAACTCAGGTTTTTCGATTCAAATTCCGAAGAATAATAACCATCTTCTTGTTTATTATTCACGAGTGTCTCAATCAATTCGCTTCTTAAGTTATAGACAGTCATTTTAACTTCAGATGTCTTCGGTAACTGGTATTTAATCCTTGTCACCGGAATGAAAGGATTAGGATAATTCTGCGAAACTACAAATTCCTGTGGTAAAGTATATACACAACTTAATTGATAGTATTCCTCAGAACTGCCCGATAGAAGAACCGCTTCTTTACCAAGCTGATATTTCATCTGATCGCTTAGCCTCTGAAGTATAAATTCGGTATTTTGCTCGGCGCTTAAACTGCATATTTTTACTCTGACCGGATTATCGCGCGTATGTAATCTAAGCTGTCAATCCTCATTTTAGTAAATAAAAAGATCGTCCGCCGCTACCTCGCTGTTTTTTTATAGTTTAACTCTTTACTTTATGTCCACCAAAAGATAGCAAATGCACGGAGTAGTTTATAGTTTACAGTTTGTCACGTTATACGCTTTAGGGTAAATGACAATAAATGACCACGAATGACGCCGCGCCAGCGGCCAATGACCATTGAATGATGTGTCTTTCTGATTACGCCTTACGAATTTACCCGTCACTCGTTGAGCGTAGCGAAATCCGGTCGTAGATCAGGCTTTGACTGGCTCTGACGGATCACCCGTCACTCGTCACTAAATAATTCCAAACAAGGGACGGATGTGTCTGTCATACAGATTCTCCGTTACGTTCGGCGCAATAAACCCGGCGTATTTATCCAGAGCTGACAGATATTCATCGCCCATCTGGGCGGCAATTTTATATCCGACATGCAGCAACTGACGCAGGTGCGGGTTATACCTTTTTTCGCTCTGGTCGTGGCGTAAGGCGGCTACGTACTGTTGAGAAGTCCAGTTATCCACAACCGCCGGAGCCGGTAAAGCCATCCGGTCGATGTCCAGCACCGTTGCATAGGGTTTCACCAATTCCTCGTAATGATCGAATGACTGGCTGTAGATTTCCTTAGCAATTCTTAAACCGTCACCGTCGGCGGCTGCTAACCCAATCAATTCCTCCAGCCAGGTTGTACCGGCGGTCTTGAGATGCAGACCGGCGCCGGTTTTCTGAATTATGTTGTGAATATGCGGATAGAGTGAAAACTTGTCACTCCCGGAATGCACGCTGAGTTTCAAACCTTCCGGCAACCCAAATTCCTGCACCACAAAACCGACCACGGCGACATCCTGTTCGAACTCCAGAGCAAACTTGGCCGGATCGCCGACATAATCGACGCCCTTATTGAAGCGTCCGGAAAATTTCGGGGCGATCGTGGTCAGCGGCAATTTTTGCCAGGCAGACATCGCCAGGATAAAGAAAAGTTCCAGCGGACTCTGGGGTTTGTCGGTTTCATCGACGGATAGTTCCGTTATGAAATCGCGTCGACAATTCGAAATAATATAATTATAAGTTACTTTGGCCGAGAGAACCGCCGCCAGATATTGGCGGGCGATTTTTTCTACAGTCTGCCCGTCAACGGCGATTTTCTGCGGTATGCCGGGAATGTTGAATGGACGAGTATATTTTTCGGCAAATTTCATAAAAGCGCGGATCTCTTCCTCTTCCGCCGGGTGGCCGATCGCATCGGCGACATCCAGAGTGAAAAAATCCGAGGAGTCGATAAATCCGCCGACCGTCTTAAGATTGATATGATCCGCGTCGACGAAATAACCGTCCCGCCAATTCAGGTTTTTGACCGCATTCTGGGCTGCGAGACGGACGTCAGCCGGTTGGCTGCCAATAATATTATGTTCGCGGTAAGATTTATTCCAGACCGGTGTGATTCTGACTCCTTTTTCGGCTGCCAAAATAAGCGCGGTCAGCTGCGCCTCGGCCTGATGACCAAAGCGATCTCCCATCCCCAATGAATATTTACCTGTTTTCAATAGTACTGCTCCTTTATAATAATTAAATGCTATTCAGGATACTTGTATGCGATCATCTAATGATGACATTCAGTTCTTGTTCCAACATTTTGGCAGTGTCCTTCAGGTATTCGGCAAACTGATCTTCCGTTTTGATTCCGTTCGGTTCCATTTCCCAGGCCGCCAGAAAATAATACGATAGCCGCCCGCCGGAAGGTTTCAGAACGACCACATAACTGTACTGATCTTCATTGATTTGAACCATATCCTGACGTCGGAAAAGCACGGCCATTCCGAGATTATCGTTTGCCAGACTCTGTTTACCGAATGTGGCGAAGTACATCCATTTACAATTTTGGTCGGTTGAACTCAGCAGCGTCGTATTTTCCAGTTTAACGATTCCGGTGCAAAGATTGGGCGGTTCGGGGTTGATCTTGATGTCGTGACGGGTCAACCGGCTGCCAGCCGCAATAGTCAAATCCGACACCAGGTTGTATTTACCGCCGCCAGCCTGCCAGCCTGAATAATGCGTCCGGATCTGAGATTGTACGACCCCATTTTGCACAATCTCGCAGAAAATGCTGTCGGTAACGGCGACTCGTTCGGCCTTCTTATCCAACCACATCCCCAGCGAACCAATTCCCAGAGATTCGCCGACTTTCAGGACATCCATGCCCCAGGAGCACATACTGTGATAAGATTCAAAACCGTCCTGGCCGACTTCCTGCAATACCATATCCGGTATCTTCTTGCCGTAAATGTCAATGGCATTACGCCAATCGAGGTAGAAACGGTAGCCGACTTTATCCGATTCCCACCCCGGTCCTTCGTACCGAATGAACCAGGAATGATCGGTGTGTTCGGGCGGAACTCGCAGGCTGGAGACATTTTGGAAATATCCACCTTCATAAACCCGGTTGACAAAGCGTCCCCCGAATTTATGCGATAATTCCGCCTGAGTTCTTTTAGGAAAATTGACAACGCGCGCACCGGTCTGCGCGTACCGAATTGTAAAAGCTTTCTCCCGGCCGGCTTCCAGATTGACGACGAAAACCAAATGCATGCCATTATCGGCCGGGTATAACTGAAACGGGATTTCTGTTCCGTCATCAAAAATCCCAAAAGCCTGGACGTTAAAATCCGAATGTTTCTTCATAATCTCGGCAAGATCAAGGTCGATCAAAGCATCCTGCCGGGCAAAATCAGATGGATTTCCGACCAATATTTGAAAGGATTTCGGTAAATCGGACGCTTTTTCGCTGCAGGCATAAAAAAGCGTAAAAAAAGTTACGACGATTGTAAAAATGATTTTATTCGACATTTTCAACCTCCTGTGTTTTGCATTGCGCTAAATGATTCTATGGAATGATCCGGAATTGCCGCTCCAGATGCCTGTTATTGACGTTGGCGGTCGAGGCCATGATCGCACCGGTTTTCAATTGCATATCACCGCTTATATCGCGCGGTTCGAGCGTCCGCCGGGCGGTGAAAAGCAGACTTTTGTTATCTGTAAAACGCTGAGGAACAATGATAAATTCCAACTTCTGCTGATTAATAAACACCGGTTGCCCGCTTACCGTCACATTTTCATTAAATATCAACGTGAGCTGCGATCCGTTAATTCGCGAGGCTGTCACCGTCACCGGTTGCGATGATTCCGGATCCCAACGACCGGCGAAAGTCCAGGCAGCTGTGATTCCCGACGCCCCGGTACGATCAGAAATGCTTTCCAGATTATCGCGATGCCAGGCAAAGTCCTTTCCGACTCTGTGACAATTATAAAAGTATTTACGTTCGCCCCATAAATATGGATTATTACGACGCTGGTCATCGTAGGTTTTCAGATAGATCGGACGATCGCTCATGTTGTCCGAAAAAGAGCAATTTATAAGAAAGAATTGAGCGTCATAATGATGACGACCGAGATGAAAACCGGAAACGCCGTCAAAAGATGAATTGACAATGACCAATTTCTGATCCGCGTTATAATGACCGTCGTGCCAGATCGCCGCCGAGGTCTTGACTTCGAAAAAGCGCGAATCGCGAATAAAACACCAACCGCGCGGACAGACCATGTCCACCGCTCCGCGAAAATAACAGTTGGCGTGATAGTACAGGCCTTCCTGATAATTCCAGAGTGAAACTGTATCGCCGCCTTTGCTCAACAGATTGCAGTTGCGAATAATCGTACGGGTGCCTTTTCCATAAACCGCAAAGGCGTGCGACTCGATTTCCGGCTGGGTATTCTCCACAGTCATATTTTCTAATATGCAGTCGTCGGCGTGGATGTTGATGACAGCTGGTCCGATATAATCCGGATTAGATTCCCAATCGGTCCGTTTTTGATTATAGCGAATAATCGTACTGTCGCGATTTTCGCCGCGCAGAGTGACATAATTCTGCGTTATTCTAATTTTCTCCCCGTAAACGCCGTTACGGATATAAACCACCACCCGTTGATAGGCGAAGTCCGGTAAAGCGGCCAATGCTTCGGTAATTGTAGTATATTGACCGCCGCCGTTCCGATCCACGCAGATCGAATCCGCAGACTGCGCGAAAGTCATCAATACCAGGCTGAAACTTGACCATAATATTTTTAAAACACTCCGGAAATTCATACTATTCAAATCCACTCACCAAGGATTAACTTCAATTTCAGAATATTTCGTAAGACTATCCAGATAATCTTCGAGATTGGTGTAACCGTCATCATTGCTATCGGAGTTGCAGTCGGACGGATCGGTCGGATTGAGTTGATGCTTCAGTTCCCAGTCGTCCGCCATACCGTCCCGGTCGGAATCTTTAACCGGTTCAGTGGGGCGCAGATCTGGCCAACCGCCAACCTCCTTCTGAGAATCAATGATTCCTTTATTTCCAAAGTGAACGACACCTTCCTGGACTTCGGCGATGATCCGCTCGTCTACGGAATCGCGTTTTGGCATAGTCGCTCCGCATTCATCTAATACCAGTTTAAAGGCGCTTTCAGCGGATTGGGTAACGACCGACGCCGTGATAAAAGGTTGTTCTGAGCGTCCGTAATTACGAAACTTGCCTTGAACACCTCCCGCCCAATTGTCGGTTGAAACGGACGGGAAACCAGCGACGAAATTTACCGTTATATACCATTGTCCGGTGCTATCCCAGGGTTCGACAATCCGATCCGGGTGGATTGAAGCCGGTCCGGCTTTATAATAGTTGGCGACAATATTATAATGCCCGCCCTCGCCGCCATAGGCGCTGTTGAATCCCCAGTTGTAGATGACATTATTGCGAAAATCCACGTATTCAAGGTCCGGTCTGTGAGAGTACCGGCTGCCATTAAAGCGCGGGTTGCGGCTGGCATTATGCGCGATCAGGTTGTGATGAAAGGTCGCTCCCTGCCCGCCCCAGATGCCGCCGTATCCGTGTTCGCCTTTATGATGCACTGAAGAATTGAGGCTTTCACTGATCAGGCACCATTGAACGGTGGAATTGATGTTATCCCGCACTGAAGCGACTTCGTCTGTGCCCCAGCTGAACGAGCAGTGATCGATGATTATATTTTTTTGGAAAATTGCCGAAATGGCATCGCCTTCGACTCCACATATATCCCCCAGGCGAACCCGAATATAACGAATAATGATATTATCGGCTTTAATAATCAGAGGATAATTTCGGATACAAATTCCATCGCCCGGCGCGGTTTGCCCGGCTATCGTCAGGTTGCCGTGTTTGACAATTAATTCAGAATTCAAGGCAATCGTTCCGGAAACGCGGAAAACAACCGTCCGGGCTCCTTTGGCTTTAATAGCAGCCCGCAGACTACCCGGACCATTATCCTTCAAATTCGTCACGGCAATGACTTTGCCGCCACGTCCGCCGCTCGTATAACGTCCAAATCCTTCGGCGGTCGGAAAAGCCAACTGCTGGGCAAGAATCGTTAAATGTAAGATCAGGATGACTGCGCCGGAATAAATTAAATCTTGTATTGGCGCTCTCTGTGGCAGTCTGTCATTTAATGGCGTCCGATTCCAATCCGACACCCGGATTTCATTGCAATTCGCCATTAATATAAACATCCTTCATCTTCAAGCCTTTGACATTTTTAATAATGCTGGCTTTGCGCACGCCGTCGAAGCGGCAATTTTCCAGGATAACATTGGTTACCGGTGAGCGCCGGTATCCATCCAGTAAGAGAGCATAGTCGCTTTCCTGGCTGGTGACGTTGCTGATAAAAACATTACGGACAATCGGAGTGTGATTACCAATATCGCCTTCCGCATAATGAAAATAAATCCGCACAACTGCGTCACTTACTTTACCGACCGTTACATTGCGCATATAGATGTTCTCAACGATGCCGCCCCTCAGTGAATTGGTTTTAATCCGCAGCGCCCGATCCAGATTCGGACTATCCATGAGGCAGTCCTCGGCGAAGACATTCCGGACATTTCCTGACATTTCACTGCCGATAACCACCCCGCCATGACCGTCTTTCATCCGGCAATTTTGAATAATAATATTTTCACTCGGCATATTGATACGACGACCGTCACCGTTGCGTCCGGATTTTATGGCAATACAATCGTCGCCGGTATCAAAATAGCAGTCTTTTATCAGGACGTTGCGGCAACTTTCGGGATCACAGCCGTCGTTATTCGGACCATGGCTGTCGATGATGACCCGACGAATGGTCACATTTTCACATAAAACGGGGTGAATTTCCCACATAGGGGAACGTTTCATGGTGATGTCTTCGATGAGAATATTCCGGCATTTATAAAATTGAATAAAATTCGGACGTAAGTAATGACCGTCTCCGAAAACGCGTTCGGCTACCGGCACATTATTTTCGGCCAATTCCATCAGTTTACTACGATCGGGTTCCTGATTTGGTAGCCCTTCTTTCCAGCCATATTCCGGTTTGGTCACCCAGTTCCACCAGGTATCGTTGCCGGCCTGACCGTCCAGCGTACCCTTTCCAGTAATCGCAATATTTTCCTGTCCGTAGGCATAAATAAAAGGTGAATAATTCATACATTCCATGCCTTCGAAACGCGAATGGACCACCGGCAGGTAATCCTGCGGATCGCGACTGAAAAGCACAATTGCGCCTTCGGATATATGCAAATTAACATTACTTTTCAGATGAATCGCACCAGTCAGATATTGACCGGCCGGAACGACCACTCTTCCGCCGCCGGCATTATTACAAGCTGCGATTGCCCCGGTAAAAGCAGCTGAGCAATCATGTTCCCCATCCCCAATTGCGCCGTAATCATTAATATTATACTCCCGTTCGAAAAACTTCGGCGGATTAATTTCCGCCAAAATATGCGAAACCTGCTCCCAGCCGCTTGCAGCGTTTGGAATCGATTGGCAGGAAATACTGATCCCAAATAGCAGGGATAGTATCAGGATCAGAGTGATTTTACCCCTTGCCAAAATCCATTTTCTCATACATTATCTTTCATTTATACAGATCGCTCAGTTACGTTTATCGATACGTTCCATTTCCAAACTAGCTAAAATAAATGGTCCGACCGCCTTCGGATCGTTCGTGGCGATTTTCGTGCCGATGTAATAGGCATAAGATCCGTCGCGATAGGGTTTGCCTCCCAGACCGGCGACAGCACAGGCCTGGGTGATATTTACCGATCCGCCTTCTTCGACTTCGATAAATTTTTCCAGGAGGCCGCGGTAGCCTTTTTGGGCGGCGATCAGATATTTTTGAGCGAGATATCCCATCCGAACGCTTTTAGCTAATGAGTAAACGAACATACATGAAGCCGACGATTCTAAATAATTGCCTTGTTGTCCGCCCTTGTCTAAAACCTGATACCAGACGCCGGTTGCCGGATCCTGTACCATAATGATAGATTCAGCCAGTCGTTGCAATATGGCAATAATGTCCGGACGCTGGGGATGCTCCTTCGGTAAATAATCAAGTACATCGACTAAAGCCATCGCGTACCAGCCCATGGCTCTGCCCCAGAAATTGGGCGAACAACCGGTTTCCCGATTCGCCCAGGCCTGATGCCGACTTTCGTCCCAGCCATGATAGAGCAGACCGGTGCGTGGATCGCGTGTTTTGGATTCAATCAGGATAATTTGGTTGGCGACATCATCATATAGCGCCGGTTCATTAAAAGTCCGGGCATATTCGGCCAGAAACGGCGAGGCCATATAGATTCCATCCAGCCACATCTGATGCGGATAAATTTTTTTATGCCAGAAGCCGCCATCTTTTGTGCGTGGATGAGTCGTCATCTGACTTCTCAACGTCTCCAGAGCAACACGATATTTCACTTTTCCAGTCTTTTGATATAAAAGAAATAATGGTTTACCGGCATTGATCCGGTCAATGTTGTATTCATTCATCCGATAAGTTAATATCCGGCCGGTGTCATCGATAAAATGATCGTAGTACGACTCGGCATAGTCAAAATAACGCCGATCTCCGGTCGCTTCCCAAACCTGGAGGACAGCCTTCATCATCAGACCATAGGTATATTCCCATTTGGCAGGATTGGCTTCATCAATCAACCAGGGCTGGGGATTGCGATACATAACTGATTCGGCCATCCGGGACGACCACGGCAAATTTTCTCCGAAATGAGATGTAGCTCCCTTCAGGGTTGAGATCAGGAAGATCAACAGGCAGAGAAACAGGTTTGTAGTTTTTCGCATTGTTTGAAATTTAAAAGATATTGTCGAACTGAAAAAATTGAGTATGGGAGGATTTTGAATCCTCCCATACTCATGCACATTCAGGTTGTCAGGAAAGAAAAACTCACTTCACCAGCATCATTTTACGAACGCTGACCTGACCAGCCGATTCCAGTTTATAGAAATACAAACCACCGGTCAGATGACTGGCATCGAAGTTAATCGAATACGATCCGGCCGACATATGCTTTGAAACCAGCGTAGCCACAGTCTGACCAAGCAGATTATAAACCGACAAGGTCGTATATCCGGGCTTATTCAGTTCAAAGTTGATCTGAGTGGTCGGATTGAACGGATTCGGATAATTCTGTTTCAGCGCAAAACAATCCGGATTGGTCGTTTTGACTATTTTAATACCAACCCATTCAGCTTTCTTGTCCGGGAACCAGTTCAGATCCCCAACCGGGAAACCGCCATCGGCGGCCGTATATGCCGCTGAGGTAGTCGGATAACTACAGTCAAGAGTATCGCGGTAATACTGAATCAGACGGCGATCGTAGTCATGCTGTGCCTTAACGAAGTTAGTCTGATCTTTTTTCTTACCGGCTCCACCGTCAATACTATCGGCTTCATACCAACGCATCATATTGGTCATCAACTTTGGAATATTGGCCAGCACAAGATCGCTAACTTCGGTAAAGGCGTTTACCGAATCGGCTCCCAGTCTGCTGTTGATATGCCAGGACAGAGGCGAACCGACCGGAAAATTGAAATCATCCAGGAAAGCCTGGCCTGAATCGCTGATGCAGTAATAATTATGCGAGACTGTCCAGTTAGTCGTCTCATTCGGAGCCGTAAAAATCCAGGTAATCCGGTTCCTGCCATTCGGATAAATTTCACCGGTATTGGCCCACTCCGCCGCCCGGGTGGCGTCAGTCGAATCTTCTCCCAGAGCGAAAGCATCCATAAACAAATTATTCTTGATGATGATGTCAGGGCCAACATTGCCAAGTGAAAAAAGACCATGAAAACCCATGCCGTTCACAAAAGTATTATGCTCGATTCGGCCATATTTGATCTCGCCTGTTCCGGCCGTCGGATTAGAATAATTGTAATGCCGGATAGCGCGATCCTGGAAGTTCACGAATGTATTATTGACCACGATGAACGAATCGCAGGCGGCTTCGCGCAAATCGAATCCTTTACCAGCGCCGAGATTTGAAGTGGTCAAAGCTCCCATATTCGCAAAAATCGAATTGGTAACCTTAACTTTCACAGTGTTTTGTCCGGTACGGACATGTTGTCCGTTGATATTGGATAAAACCACTCCATCGAGAATGATCGAAGCCCCGGCCGCGGTCGTATTGATCAAACCGCCCTGAACGCCATCCAGACGATCCGGTTCCGGTTCATAAAATCCGGCAACGCAGATATTCTCCATGATCAGGTTGCCAGCATTCAAAACAACGAAATTTCCCGGCGGTCGCGTGGGGCTGGAACCCGTACCAGTTTCCCACAGATAAATCACCGGTTTCTTGCCGCTACCATCCGCGGCTCTGAGATGCAATGTATCTCCGGCCGGAACGGTGAAAATCGCATTGGCAAGAAAATACTGGTCTCGTGCTAATTCATAGATACGGTTTGTCAAGCCGCCGGCCGTAGTCGTATCGGCAACGATCTGAGCGTTTACATAGGTCTCCGCAGTACCATTGTAAGGCAGAATCGTTACGACGGTTTGTCCGTAAACAGAAAAAGCAAAGAGGCTCAGTAACACCACCATCTTAGCAAATTTCTTGTAATTCATTCGTAACTCCTTTTTTGGTTAATAATTAACTTCCTCCGACAAAAAATAATCATGCTTCGTTTTTCAACACCTCCTTTTTTTGAAAGCAATTAAACATACCTCAAAATTCTGCGATCACTCCAAAATCCACCGTCAGTCCGTACTTCTCGCTTTCGTTAAACATCGTGCGATCGTAAACGGCATTGTAGATTGAAGTGCCCTCTTCGGTATCAGTCATATTATTGATATTCAAGATTAATGATATACTTTCAGTAACCTTTTGCTTGACCGACAAATCCAGGCGGGTAAAGGCATTCGTCAATTGATTGCTGTATCCATTGGCTGAATACGAACTGTAAAATTCGCCCTGATGATATAATGATAACCGGGCTGAAAACCCTCCGATGTCGTAACCAATGGCCAGATTTCCAAAATATTCCGGCATGCCTTCCAGTCTCTGTTTATTTTTAACAAGTATGGTTTTCGATTTAATAAGCGGGAACCAACCGCTTGAATCTACCCAGGTAACGATCTCCGAACCGTACAGGATGGCTTCCGACCGAACTACCGAGGCATTATACGACAGAACTATATTTTTTAACAGGCCGGGCAGAAACCGGAAATTGATTTGATGTTCAAATTCCAAACCCCATACTTTAGTCGGATCCGGTGAATTATACGGCAGAGTCAGATTGTAAGGCGTCGATTTCATTTGGCTCGCCCATTCGATCCCGAAATACATCAACATCGAATCGCCGGTCGTGTTGAAATTATTCAACATGTGATACATATTTTCGATTTCTTTATAATAAGCCGATATGGAAATCAAACCGATTTTATCGCCGAAAAAGGATGTATTGACCTCAAAATTCCAGGCTTCGGCGGTTTTCAGATTGGGATTGCCAACATGAACCTGGAAAGAAGTGCCGACTTCCGCCGGACGCCCGGCGATGTAACGATTCAGCCGCATATTGAAATCTGGTCTGGCCAGTGCCTTATAAGCCGCGAGGCGCAGTTTCATGAAATCGGTTGGCGACAGCGCCACATTCAAATTCGGCAGCACCACGGTCTGTTCAATATGCGAAGTGGTATCCTGAATCGAATTAGCCGGCACCGGAAAGCCGGAAACCGGTTTGGGCATAAAACTGGCGACATAGTCATTATCTTCCTGTTCGATCCTCACACCCGCGATAACGGTCGCTTTTTGCCCGATATTGAGAGTATTCATGAGGTATCCGGCCGCGACTCTTTCGGTCACTTCATAATCGTCATATTTTATCAACGGATTTGTCCAGACTTCAAATTCGTTTTTAGTGACATCAACACCATAGCGGTTTAGTTCGTACCATTGTTCCAAATGACTGACGTCAATCAGTGGATTCAAACTGTAGGCGCCGTAAACATCGCGGTCAGATTGCTCACTGAAAAACCGATCAATGGTTATGAATCCGCCTCCGGCGTCAAGCCAGTCTTCAAAATACGTTCCGGTAAAATCCTTGAGACGATGAGTGCCATCCGGCAATAATTCGTATGTTTTCCACTTTCCCAAATAATATGGAGTAAAATCCTCCGATCTCTCGTTCATCCGTTCTTTTACCCGGTATTTACCACCAAACTTGAACTCTCCTGAAAAATATCCTCCTATGGTATATTTTTTAGCAATATCTGTAAACGCCGTCTTTTCTTTGTCGCTGTTTTCCTGATCCCGGAAATAGGTCCAATATAACGACGTATTCGTAAAATCGTTGACGGCATAACTGATCAGTTGCTTGGGATTGGTTTGCACCTTCGGGGATGCATTCATACCGGAAGGTTCGACGAATATCGCTTCAAAATCAAAAGGTGTCCGTGACTCTGACTTGGCATAGGATAAGCCCCAGTTCAGGTCGAATCCTATTAGATGATTATCGCCCCGGATAGAGCTGTTGTAAGTCTTCATCTCTATTTCCCGGTAACGGTACTCATAAACCGGATTTCCATCCTGGTTTCCTCCCCCGTTGGATGGATAATCACGCATATAATTCATGCTATTTCTCTGTGTCCGGTTAAAATTATTATTGAATCGAATAACACCATCATCCGGGGTATTATAATCCAAGAAAAGACTGACGCCGTCTCTTTTTCGGTCTTCATCCGTAAATTCCAGCAGGAAATCATTGATATACCAGGTGGTATCTTTATCATTATCGCCGTAATCGATGTCAATGCGTTCATTGCTTCGGATTCTTTTTTCCAGATTGCCCTGCAGTTGCACTCCGAGTAAATCGCCGAAAAATCTATTCCCATAATACATCGAGACGTCATATTGATTCGCCGATTTCATCATGTTGTTATAATCGCCGATCAAATCAATTTTCATTTTTTGGTCATCAGGCGCGCCCTTGGTAACCAGATTGATGCTACCGGCCAGAGCGTCGCCATCTTTATCTGAAGTAATAGCTTTGTATAGTTCGATCCCCGACAATGAGCTCTGCGAAATAGTGCTCAGGTCAACGCCGCGTGAGGTAGCATCAGTAGGCGGAATTTTAACGCCGTCAATAGTAATATTCGTAAATTTATCCTCAAGACCACGTAAAATGACTTTATTGGCTTCGCCACCGGAACGTAAAATAGAGACTCCCGGCAGACGCCCGATAGCTTCGGCGGCATTGGCATCCGGCAGTTCCTGGATTTTCTCTTCCGAGACTACATTGATGATCGTATTGGATGTGATCTGCTGATTAATAGCCGCCGCCTGACCGACAGCCTGCCCATGAACCACCACTTCCATTCCCTGAATGACATCAGCGATCAAACCTGCATTGAGCGTAAAAGTCTTATCATCTTCTACAACGATGTCAAATTCCCGGTCTATATATCCGATATACGATACACGCAATTTGTAAGAACCCGCCGGCACCGATCCGATCCGGTAGGCGCCTTCTATATCAGTAGCGCTACCCAGTGCGGTTCCAACTAAAAACACATTCGCTCCTACCAGAGTTCGGGAAGTCAGCGAATCGGTCACGATTCCGCGAATTGTGCTTGATGAATAAGCCTTGCCGGTAAAAGTCGTGATTAAAATGCCGAGGGTCAGCAAGCAATTCAATCGCACCACTTTTTTATTAGTTTCAAATCGCCCCATCATACGCTCCCATTATTTTGCAAATCATATAGCCCTGTAAGTAGTGTGTCGGTTGTCTGTAACGCCAAATACGCAAATCACCATTTCGACTACCAATTTTTCATTTTTACCGCAAGACACGATAAATAGAACGAATTTTTAGCAGACAATAAAGTGAAAAACGGTGAACAACCATTTTTAACATTGTTAAAAGGGCGTGTAACTTTTTATTTGTTTTTGAGAGAAAAAATGTTAAAGTTTTAAACAAATGTTAACCGAGCCAGCTCGAAAAAAATTACTCGAAAAAATTCTGTCCAGTAAAGAGTTCGCTGGCTCTAAAATCTATGCTTCCTATCTGACCTATCTGGTGGAGGCCGCCGAAACTGGCAGATGCCTGAAAGAAACCACTATCGCGATTGAGTTTTTTGGGAAAGGCCCGGAATTCAATCCAACTGAAGACACGATCGTCCGCACGCACACCTACAATCTGCGCAAGAAACTCGACAGCTATTACTACGACGAGGGTAAAGACGACAAATTTCGCCTCCGGATTCCCAAAGGACATTACGACGCCACATTCATGCCCTTTACGGAGAATCCCTACCACCCGCGCCGTATGCTGCGATTCTTCGCTCGCGAATATAAATTAGTTGCCATCATCATTCTGCTAATAGTGTTGAGCGGAGTTTTACTCTACAATTCTGCCCTAAAGCACCAAATCGCCGATTTTCGGATTCTCGACAAAAACGATCCAATTTGGAGCGATTATCTCCAATCCAAACAACCGGTATTGATCGTCGTAGGCGATCATTTTTTCTTCGATGATTACAGTGAAAAATTTCAATCCAATATCACGATTCGTTCCGGACGGATTAATTCCTTTGAAGATTTTGAGGCTCTTAAGTCCCAGTATCCCACTAGCCTTCTTAAACCGGCTGACGAACCTTATTTCCCCTATCACAGTATCTGGAGTTTACCACCGGTGCTGTCTATATTAAACGCCGCCGGACAAAAACCAATTCTTCGCAAATCTTCTTCGCTCAACACTCCGGTTTTAAGTGAATACAATATCATCTTTCTGGGCAGTATAAAAACCCTGAATATTCTCAGACACACTTTAATGCAATCACACTTCAGCTATGAAATTCTACCCCATCGGGTTATTTATAAAAACAATGACTCCACCCAAGTATTTAAGACCAGTCTGCATTCGGCGGGTCCCAATGAAGATCTGGCGCTGGCGGTAAAATTGCCGGGTCCGGCTGATAATTCAATATTCATTCTTGCTTCTTATCATAGCCTGGGCGCCCCGGAAATAGTCAATCACCTCACCCAATCCGCAACGCGTTTGGCGGTCGAACAGCAATTCATCAACAAATATGGCTATGTTCCCCGCTACTTTGAAATTCTCTTCCGCGTAACCGGTATCGACAAAACGGCTTACCGCACTGAGATGCTGATCTTTAACGAGATCAGAAAAGATTAAACAAGATTAATTCAAGTTTTTAAAAGCTGTGTCCGACAGAGACATACACGACTTTACGGCCTTTGAAACCATAGCCGTAATCACAGGAAATCGGGCCGATGGGCGTCGGGATAACGATTCCGGCGCTGATCCCCGCTCGGGATTCCTTCCAATCGAAATCATTGAATCCGTCCCAGACATTCCCGACCATTCCGGTTAAACGGTAATAGACACCGGAAGCCAGCGGCGCCCGAAATCCCAACCCGATCACTCCCACCATCGAACCCCACAGTTCATCCTGGTGGTAACCTGGTAATGACGTCAGGCCGCCCAGCCGGAACTGTTCATAGTGACTCAGTGGGCGATTAATGTATCCAAAGCGAATAATCGTTGAATAGGTATATTTGTCATCAAAGGTTTCGTAGGTCACCGATTCCACCGATATACGATCAAATTGGTCAAGATTATCTTTTTCAATGGAATGTTCATAGCGGATGTCGTTCACCCGCCCGGACTTGGGCAGATCGGGATTATCTGTGTTAACCACAAATATCCGCAGCGACAGGCTTCCGAATGTATAATCTTTTTTCGGAATCCAAAAATTTGCGATATACATCGAATCCACCTGTGTGCGTTCGTATTTAAAGCCGAAGGCAGTCAACCCCACCCTCTTAATCTGAATTCCGGCGTTAGCTTCAAGACCGGTACGGTTATATACTCCGGTTTCGATCCGCCGGCCGTTATGATACAATGGCACATTTTCATTCAAATAATACAGGGAAGTGTAACCGGTGAAGTTGGAGGTAATAATCCTGGTTGTGCGGGCATTCCATTCAATCCGCGATAGAAGATCGCTCAGGATGAGGTTGACCTGATTGTCCAGTCCGGTACCCAAGAGATTACGGTATTTTCCCGTAATAAAGGCGCTGGCTTTACGCTCACTGTCGTAACGCGCTCCGAAACCGAACGAGGTGCGTTCCAATTCTTCGACTTCGACGGTTAGATCAGCCCGATTAGAATCGATTTTAGACATTGATAAATAAACATTTTTAAACAAGCCGGTACTAAACAGGTTCTTCATACTGCGTTTTGCCCGGGTCAAATCCCACAGTTTACCTTCCTGCAGCTGCATCTCGCGGCGAAGAATAAACTCACGAGTTCCAAGATTGCTTTTATAATGAATTTTATTGATCGTCGTCTGATTGAGTTCGCGTTCCGACTCCTTCAAAAATTCAGGCGATTTTCGCTGCTGAGTAGCATACGGTCTAATTTTTTCGAGATGACCCTGAGTGGCACTATAACCATTTTTTACCAATGTTTCCATTGAATCGAAATCCGCCGTGAAAATATCAGTAATATCCGGCTGAATCAGGACATCCGCGAGGTTCAGGTTCTTCGTATCGGATAAATACGCAAGAGTGTTCATCGCCTGCCCGAAAACATCAAATACATCGAAGTTTTCGGCCAGTGGCAGAATCTTACTGCTGGCATCCACCGCTACAATAAACTCAGCTCCGAGGTTTTTTGCGACGTCTACTGGAACGTTATTCGTCAAGCCGCCATCTGCCAGCAAGTACGGTCCTACCGAGACCGGCGCCAGAACAATCGGAAAAGCCGAACTGGCCGTCACCGCCCGAGCTAAATTTCCTTTCTTTAAAATAACCGATTGGCCGTCTTTCAGATTTGTCGCAACAATCCGCAGCGGAATTGCCAGGCTGTCAAAGTCAGAACCGGCCTTATACTCCGGGTAAATCATCAATTGAAAAAGCCGCTCCTGCAAGCCCTGGGTGGATAGCAGATTACGTGGAAAAATAACGTTAAAATTCTTGTCAAACCGCAGAGTAAACAATTCCGGCAATTCGGTTATTTTCTGGGACACAAACTCAATATCGCGGAACTGTTTGTCACTAACAATCTTTGTCCAGCGTGTCCTGGCAACGATATTTTCAATCTCCTCCGGCGTATTTCCACTGGCATATAAGGCTCCCACTAATGCACCCATACTAGTCCCGACGATTAAATCGGGATAAAATCCGATTTCCTCTAAAGCTTTCAGCACGCCGATATGGGCAAATCCGCGCGCTCCGCCGCCACTCAAAACCAGTGCGGTTTTAGGTCGATCACCGGCGGCAATCGTTGTCCATGAAATCAGGATAGCGATCAGGATTGTGTAAATACGCAGAATATATCTTTGCTTATTCAACATTTGCATAAAATTACAACACGGCCGCTAATCGACCAAATCTCAAAACTATTTTCTCTATTAATTATAAAAATATGGCGGCGAGGATAACCGCGACGACTAAAGCTGGCAACATGTTGACGACTTTGATAGTCTTTATTTCCAGAATTGTCAAACCAAGCCCAATTAGTAATAAACCGCCGACCGCCGTCATTTCATTAACCACCGTATTGGTCAACACATCACCCAATAAACCGGCTAACAATGTCAGTCCGCCTTGATATAAAAACAACGGTACCACCGCCACCAGGACACCGACTCCCAGTCCGGCTGCCAATGCCATTGATGAGAATCCATCCAGTAATGCTTTCGCCAGCAATAGGTTGGGCTTGCCGCCCAGTCCTTCCTCAAAAGCACCCAAAATCGTCATCGAACCCATACAAAACAGCAGAAAGGCCGTCACAAATCCTTCGGAAAATTTATCATTCTGCGATTTGAGGCGCGCTTTGATCCGCTCGCCGAACCGGTCAATGCCTATATCAATTTTACACAATTCGCCGATTATCGCGCCAATCACTCCGCTGAAAATCATTATCAGAAAATTAGCAGTCTTCAGCGCCATACTGAAACCGACAAACAGGGTAAACAGACCGATTACCTGAAACGCAATTAATGTGATGCGACGCGACAGCCGGGCATGCAGCAGTAGTCCAAGACAACTGCCGATAATTACCGTTCCGACATTAACCAGAGTCCCCAGCATATCAACCTTTCAGAATTCGATAACTTAATCTATCGGACCTTCCGGAATTATCACCCAGCCTATAATGTACGTAATGATCAATGGAAAGAAACCGGTCACTATCGTGGCAAATACCAACGCCAGACGCACCAGAGTTGGATCGAGTTTGAACATTTCACCGAGTCCGCCGCAGATCCCGCCAAGTTTTTGATCGGTTTTCGAACGGTAGATTCTTTTCATATTTCACCTCCTGTTTATTGAACTTATTTTATGTATTAAATCTGAAGATGCGAAGCCTATTTTGCTTTTCCATCAACTAATTTAATTTCCACCTCAATCGATAAAGTATCGGCTGGACCGATCAGAAAATTATCTACCAATATTGGGATGGTGACTTTTTCATCAGCCAGTTTTTTGAAATCTCCTGAAATAGAAATCAATCCAATGCTACGAGCCGGAATAATCGTTTTCTGGAATTTTACTATGCAATCGTTCCTTGCCGGTTCAATTACCAGATCGAGACAGGAATTGTTTTTTATCTGCATGCTGGTGTGACGATCGCTGAAAAACCTTACTTTCCGCTCCGCTAACTGCACAATCTCCTTCGCCATTGGTCGCAGAAATTCCTCTCTACCAAAAATTGTATTCGCATGATATACGGCGGTGCGATGCTCGATCAACGCTTCTTTAATGGCTTCCGGTTTTTTCTTTTTTACAAAAATCAGGGTCAACGGGCGGTGTTCCCCCATTTCTTCATTATATAATGCATCGATCGGACTATGCACGTCGGAGTTGCCTAAAATGGTCAGATTTTTCTCAAGCGCCCACTGAAAAGCCAACGGATAGTAAGACTTCTCATTGACGATCTCGATTCCATGGATCAGGCCGTCGGCATAATATGCGGCGTGTACCGAATCCCAAACCGGAATTTCGTTCGGCATCCGCCAGCCGGGATGATCCCACCAGATATACGCGTCTTGCTCAATGGCTTTCCGATATGCTTCGCGCTCGTCCGGAACCCGCAGAGCCTCGACATCCTTAAGGAAAATCGCATTGCCGTGCATCAGCGGATAGCCACGGGTAATCTCGCCTCCCTGTATCAAGATTATCCCGAGTTCATCGGCCAGGTTTTTAGCTATCCTATACGGAGCATTGCAGTCAGTTAAACTATACTCCTTATGTGGTTGGTACTCAATATGATCGGTAATGGCAATGGCATCCAAACCATCTTCCCAGGCCTCTTCAACCCGTACGGTCGGCCAGACTACCCCGTCCGAAAATACCGTGTGCATATGCAGATCGCACTTCAGAATCGTATACCCGGGAATATCCGGAATAGCGATTTCATGACGTTCTCCACCTCGCACCGTCAGAGCGAGAATCAAAAGAACCGAGATCGTCCGGCAATACCATTTTAGCCTTTCAATGATAATTTTCAATTACAGCTCCATCTTTTTTTACTTATCAAACCGGATTGTAAAATAGCCAGAAGTAATGACAGTAACAATTAAAAACGGAACTGCACCATTCAATATTTTCACACCGGATTTTAAAAATAACGCTTGCCAGACATCAATTGCATGTATAAATTTAACCGTATGGTTAAACCAATCAGATAAACTAAAAGGATAAAAGAATGACAAGCCAGGATAAAAACACCGAAGCTCTGATTCTCGATGCCGCCCGCCGGATTTTTATCGAGAAGGGTTACGATGGCGCCCGCATGCAGGAAATCGCCGATACCGCCGGGATCAACAAGGCGCTTTTACATTACTACTACCGTAGCAAAGACCACCTCTTTGAAGCTATCTTCCGTGAAGCCTTCGCTAAATTCGCACCCCGGATTTTCGAAATCATGGGCTCTCCGATCGAAATCACCAAGAAAATTAAATTATTTATCAGTAACTACATCGACCTGATTCAGGAAAATCCACACCTTCCGGCCTTCGTTTTACATGAATTAAACCGTAATCCGGAAAGAATCAGTAACCTGCTGCCATTTACGGAACAGACCATCAGCGGCCTTTTATCAAAACTTAACGGAGAGTTCAAATCGGCCGGTTTTATCGAGATCGCACCGCAACAACTTATGATTAATATTATCGCCCTCTGTATCTTTCCGGTTATTGGTCGTCCGATTCTTCAGCCGATTTTATTCGGCAACGATACTGATCGCTACAATGAATTCATTCAGCAACGCAAAGAAGAAGTCACCAAATTTGTACTCAACGCCCTGGAAAAGAAATGAAGACCAGATCTACAATTCTCGTTTTACTTACAGCCGGTTTTCTCTGTGCGGAAGTTCCCAATCCACTGACACTTGAATTCTGTCAGGAACAGGCGCGCGCCAATTATCCACTGACGAAGCAATCCGAACTCTTACGACAGGCAGCCGATCAGAAAATCCGCAACCTGACCGCCAATCGTCTGCCGCAACTGTCAGTGAACGGACAAGCCGCCTGGCAATCGGATGTCACGAAAATATCAATTAACCTTCCGAATGTCACGATTCCAGCAATTGACAAGGATTCTTACAAACTCACGTTAGATATTTCGGACGCAGTTTATGACGGCGGTTTAGTCAACCGCCAGAAAACAGCCGAGCGCAGCGCTCTCCAGGTTGACCAGCAAAATCTCGAAGTCGAATTATACAAACTGCGCGAACGGATCAACCAGGTCTTTTTCACGGGATTACAGTTACAGGAAAATAAAAAATTACTGCTCATAATGCGCTCTGAAATGAATTCCCGTCTGGCCGTTGTTGAATCTGGCGTGCGTAATGGAATCATGCTGGCCAGCAACGCCGATGTTTTAAAAGCTGAACTTGTCAAAGTAGATCAGCAGTTGCTGGAAATTGACCTTGGCCGCGAATCGGTTCGGGATATTCTCGGCGAATATCTGAAGCAGGCTCTGCCGCCAGATATTCAATTCGCCCTGCCGGTTTTCACCGAACCGGAAGATACTTTGACGATCCTGCGACCAGAATTGCGCCTGCTGGATTTACAAACCAGCAAATTGGACGCCAACAAAGCCCTGCTTACAGTTCGGATTATGCCGAAAGTCTCGCTCTTCGGACAACTCGGTTACGGACGGCCAGGTCTGAACATGCTCTCCAATGATTTCGACACTTTCTCGATGTTCGGAGCCCGTCTGAGCTGGACGCCCTGGAACTGGAATCAGGTGCGGCGTGACCGGCAGTGGTTTGACTTACAAAAAAGCATCGTTCAAACGCAGAAAGAAACTTTCGAACAGCAGATCCGGATTCTCTTAAAAAAAGACCGGGCTGAAATCCGGAAGTTCGAAGCTCTGATCCAAAAAGATGATGAAATCATCACCCTCCGGTCGAAAATCACTCACACCTTTGCGGCGCAACTGGAAAACGGCGTCGTGACTGCCACCGATTACCTGGCGGAACTCAACGCCGAAACCCAAGCGCGTCTCAATAAACAGTTTAACATAATCCGGCTGGCAAGCGCCCAGGCCGCCTATCTTTACGATTCCGGGAGATTCAATCAATGAATACCGCCTCAACCCATTGCAGGATTTTCATAATGAAACCGTATTTCTGGATATTTTTCTTAACCGTCTCGCTGTTCCTGAGCAATTGCAGTCGTAACAATCACCGCAGCGATGCTTATGGAAATTTCGAAGCCATCGAAGTGACCGTTTCCGCCGAAGCCAATGGCAGGATTTTAGCACTGAAAGTAGAGGAAGGTCAGACCCTGACGGCTAATGCAGTCGTCGGTAATATCGACTCCAGTGACCTCGAACTGAAAAAAGCCCAAATCATCGCCCAACGCGAAGCCGCCGCAATTCGCATTGTCAACATTCAGTCGCAGATTGACGTGCAATTACAACAGCGTACAAACCTGATAAATGATCGGGAACGAGTGCGCAATTTGCTTAAAGACGGCGCGGCGACTACCAAACAGGCCGACGACCTCAACGCCAATCTGAAATTGCTCGATAAACAGATTGCCGCTACGAAAACTCAGAGCCTTGCGGTTCAAAAGGAACTCGCCGTCTACGACAAACAAATCGAACAGATCGACGACAATATCCGTAAATGCCGGATTATCAATCCGATTAACGGCACCGTCCTGAATAAATACGCCGAAGCCGGAGAACTGACCGCGTACGGTAAACCGCTTTACAATATCGCCGACCTTTCGACGTTGGAACTGCGCGTTTACGTCAGCGGCGACCAGTTGCCGGACCTCAAACTCGGTATGCCGGTCAACGTCATTATCGACCGCGATAAAAAAACCAATCGCACCTTAAATGGCACCGTCAGCTGGATATCGACTACGGCCGAATTCACCCCGAAAACAATCCAGACCAAAGCCGAACGCGTCAATCTGGTTTATGCCGTAAAAGTCAAAGTTGTCAACGACGGCGCGCTCAAAATCGGCATGCCCGGCGAAGTCACCTTCATCACCGATTCCAAATAATTCGGGACTTTCATGCTTTCCATTCGGGTCGAACATCTCTCGAAGTCCTACGACAGCGTTCTCGCTCTGAATGAAATTTCCTTCGAAATCGAAAAAGGCGAATTGTTCGGTTTCATCGGGCCGGACGGTTCCGGCAAGACGACCCTCTTTCGTATCCTGACTTCCCTGCTCGTCCCGCAATCCGGAACGGCGATTGTGGAAGAACTCGATATCGTCCGCGATTATAAAAAACTGCGGCCGCTGTTGGGATACATGCCGGGCCGCTTTTCGCTTTTTCCCGATTTGACTGTCGCCGAAAATCTGGAATTCTTCGCTTCAATTTTCGGAACGACCATCGCAACCAATTACGACCTGATCCGTGATATTTACGTTCAGATCGAACCGTTTAAAAACCGGCTGGCCGGGCAACTTTCAGGCGGCATGAAGCAGAAACTGGCGCTTTCCTGCGCTTTGATCCATAAACCGACAGTGCTGATTCTCGATGAGCCGACCACCGGCGTGGATGCCGTTTCGCGGGTCGAATTCTGGGAAATGCTGCAAAAACTGAAAGCCGAGGGCATCACGATCGTGGTCGCCACGCCGTACATGGAAGAAGCCGGTTTGTGCGACCGCGTGGCGCTCATCCAGTTTGGCAATATTTTAAAAATCGCCACGCCGTCAGCGATCATCGCCGAATACGGTCAGCAACTTTACGCGGTCAAATCCGAAAACACCTACAAATTACTGGCCGATCTCAGGCTATTCAGCCGAACCAATACTGCATTTCCATTCGGGCAGAGTGTTCATTTCACACCGAATACAGATTCATTCACACCCGCCGAATTGGTCGAATATTTAAAGCAACACGAACATCGGAATCCACTCGTTAACCCCATCGAGCCCGGCATCGAAGACTGCTTCATGGAATTGATGGCGCCGGCGCCCGGAGAACCAACCGTATGACCGAAACCGTCCGCGAGCCGATCATTCAGGTGCGTGAAATGGTCAAGAAATTCGGGAACTTCGTCGCGAATGACCGGCTTTCCTTCGATGTCTATCCGGGTGAAATATTCGGCTTTCTGGGAGCCAACGGCGCCGGCAAGACGACCGCCATCCGGGTTTTGTGCGGTTTATCCAAACCGACTGCCGGTGAAATAAAAGTCGCCGGTTTCGACGCTTATCACCAGACCGAACAGATCAAACGCAATATCGGTTACATGAGTCAAAAATTTTCGCTCTATGAAGACCTGACGGTTTACGAAAACATCCGCTTCTACGGCAGAATCTACGGACTTTCGCTGAACGAGATCAAAACGCGGGCGGAGGCTCTGATTGCCGAACTTGGGTTACAAGATTTCCGGAATGCCTTGATTAAAAGCCTGCCGCTGGGCTGGAAACAAAAACTGGCTTTCTCGGTAGCTATTTTCCACCGCCCGAAAATCGTCTTCCTGGATGAACCGACCAGCGGCGTCGATCCGATCACGCGCCGCCAGTTCTGGAGCCTGATTTATGCCGCTGCCCATGACGGCATTACGGTTTTCGTCACAACGCATTACATGGACGAGGCTGAATATTGCGATCGCATTTCGATCATGGTGGACGGCCGGATTGCCGCGCTCGATACTCCTGAAAATTTATACCGAACATTTAATGTCAAAAACATCAGTGAATTGTTCATTAAACTGGCCCGGCCGGGCGTATCCCAAAGCGAGGCAAACCAATGAGCCGCTTTTCCGGTTTCGTCCGCAAGGAATTCTTTCATATCTTCCGTGATAAACGAACGCTTTTAATCCTGTTTGGATTGCCGGTTGCCCAGATGCTGATCTTCGGTTTTGTCGTCAGCAACGAAGTCCGCGATGTCGGGATTGCCTTTTACGATCAATCCCATGACGTCATCACCGGCAAAATCTCCGATAAGATCATTTCCTCGGGGTATTTTATTCCTAAATACAATATCCAGAGCCCGGACGAAATTGAAAAAGTCTTCCGCAGCGGACAGGTCCGGGAAGTCATCATATTCGAACCGGAGTTCGCTGAAAAACTCGAGCGCAACGGCACAGCCCATGTCCAATTGATTCTGGATGCGACCGACGCCAACCTCGCCAATCTTGTCAGCACTTACACGACCGGCATCATCCAGGATTTTGTCAGTCAGTATAACCGAAACTCGCAACTGCCGCTGCAAATCGCCACCGAAGTTCGCATGTTATACAATGAAAATCTGGAAAGCGCCTTCCTGTTCGTTCCGGGCATCATGGCGCTGATCATGGTTCTGGTGTCGGCCATGATGACGTCCATCTCCATCGCCCGCGAAAAAGAAATGGGAACGATGGAAGTTTTGCTGATCTCGCCGCTTAAACCGATGCAGATCATCGTCGGGAAAGTCATCCCGTATGCCGTACTTTCCTGCATCAATGTCATTACGATTATTGCGCTGGGATATTTCGTTTTCGGGGTACCGGTTCAGGGCAGTCTGGCGCTGTTGTTAGCCGAATGTTTGCTTTACATTCTGCTGGCGCTTTCACTCGGCATTTTAATCTCCACTGTCGCCAACAGCCAGTTAATCGCCATGCTGATTTCGGCCGTCGGCCTGATGATGCCGACAATCCTGCTGTCCGGGTTCATCTTCCCGATTGAAAACATGCCGAAAATCCTGCAATGGCTCTGCCAGATTATGCCGCCGAAATGGTTCATCATCATTGTCAAAAACATTATGCTAAAAGGCGTCGGACTGGGTTATGTCTGGAAAGAGACTTTAATTTTAGTCGGTATGACCGGTCTCTTCCTGCTGATCAGTTGGAAAAAATTTAAAATCAGGTTGGAATAAATGCGCACGATCCTGTTCCTGTTACAAAAAGAATTCCTCCAGATTTTCCGCAACCGGATGATGCTGCCGATTATTTTCGTCATGCCGCTGATCCAGATGATTATCTTAGTCAATGCCGCCACCATGGAAATGAAAAACCTGAACCTTTTCATCGTCGATCAGGACCTTTCGGCCACTTCCCGGCAATTAGTGGATCGCTTCGCGGCCTCCCCGTTCTTCCGCATCCGCGGACGTTCATTTTCATTGGATGAAGCCGAGTCCGGGCTGAAACGCGGACAATGCGACATCATCATTCACATTCCAGCCAATTTCGAGAAGCACCTCGTGCGCGAAAACCAGGCCGACGTACAGTTTTTAATCAATGCCATCAATGGCACGGTCGCCGGCATCGGCTACGCCTACGCGGCTTCGATCACCGCCGGTTATAATCGCGATATCCTGTTGAAATGGATCAATCCGTCCGCCGTGATTACGCCGGCCAAAACGATTGACGTTCGGACTTCTTTCTGGTACAATCCGGAACTGAACTACAAAGTCTTCATGGTTCCGGCCATATTAGCTGTTCTGGTGACGGTCATCGGGGCCTTTCTCTCCGGTCTCAATATCGTCCGCGAAAAGGAAATCGGCACGATCGAGCAGATCAATGTCACGCCAATCCGCAAATACCAGTTCATTATCGGCAAACTGACCCCGTTTCTGATTCTCGCCCTGGTGGAACTGGGCGTCGGTCTTACACTCGGTAAATTGCTTTTCGATATTCCGATCAACGGCAGTTTATTCCTGCTTTTCTTTACGGCGGCGATTTATCTGATGGTCGTGCTCGGAATGGGTCTGCTGATTTCTTCATTGGCCGGGACTCAGCAACAGGCCATGTTCATCAATTTCTTCCTGATGATCGTGATGATGATGATGAGCGGACTATTCACTTCCGCCGAGAGTATGCCGGACTGGGCGCAGACCGCCAATATCCTGAATCCGATCGCCTACTTTATGCGCCTCGTGCGCACAATTTTACTGAAAGGTTCCGGAATGATTGATATCTACCGGGATGTCGTCAGCCTGTTTGTTTTCGGTATCGCAATGCTTTCGCTGGCGACCTGGCGTTACCGAAAGACGACCTGATAGCGTGTTTTCACCACGAGTGAACGCGATTAAGAACACGAATTAACACTATTTTTCGTTAGACGTAAGACGTAAAGCGTGATGAAATTTAACCTTTAGGAACCTTCAGAAGGTCGGTTTGACAAATTATGACAGAAATGAAAATTGTGGTCAGACCTTCTGAAGGCTTCAATTGCCTTCTCAACCAAAACCAGTTTGGCTCTGCTTAAATCTGGTTTCCCGTCGGCCGGGAATGCTTCAACATTGTTGAAGCACTCCTTTTGCAAATAAAACCAATTTAGACTTTTCGTTGACGCTCAAATCGGACGTTGTTTTCCCCCGCATTTGCAAACCAACCGGATTGCCCGGCAGTGATGATTTTCATCATGTTTGCCGGGGCTCAAAATCTTGAGCCACTACGTCTGTTTATCATTTTGCGATAATCTGTTACAAGCCGTGAATCTCAACCGCTACGCTGCTATCAACGATGCCGGTGCCATATTCAACGGTTCCCTGGAAACTGGCTGAAATATTACTGAAAGTTTGCGTGTCTGAGTCATACTCATATTCGACGCTGACCGGCAGATAATATTTGATACTTACCGATGTCTGGGAAACAATGAATGACTGATTGGGTTATTCGTCCTCACTTATGATCAACGTATATTCATTATACGGAAAAGAGTAACTATTTTCCGACTTCTGGTTGGTCGCGGTCAATTCGATTTCCGGGCCGGTTTCTTCAACACTTATATAACCCAGCCGGGCTTTGATCGAGCCGGTCACGTACAAAGCGTCACCTTCTTCAGAATCATCGCTGTCCAGGATTCCGCAGGCCGTAAAACCGAATACCAACATACTGATTAGTAGCCCAACCATTGCATAATTCATTTTCCGCATAATCCTCCTCTTGTCAATAAATATTAATCGCTTTGCAAGAATCCCACCCCTCTTCCGGTTTGAAAACCGGAAGAAAAAAGAAGTTCACTTTTCATCCCGAATCATATCTAACCGCATTTTAGCATTCGATTCAGTTGCAAAGAAAGCCTTCAGCTTGTCACAGGCATATTCATCGCAAAATGCGCAGTTCTCAACTTCTTTTTCCCTGGCGCAATTGCGGATTGCACAGACTCGACAGGAAGCAAATATCCGATCGTTTTCAGCCCCGCATCCGTCGCAATCGGTAATGTCTTCCGGTTGATATTGCATCCCATAATTTTCCCGGCACAATCTGGCGATTTCTGATTTCTGACGCAATTTCTCGGTTTTATCTTCAATACGGCTGGCAAGCCAGATCGGGCAGGTTTGGCAGATTAAACCGCAATAGGCTAAGGTTTCAGACATCATTACTCTCTATAAACAAAATACGACCAATATCTATTCGATTAATGTTTTAGTTTAAAAATATATCCAACTGAGAAAATTGGTTGAAAACTACTTATGGTCGCTTTTTCATAATAATTAGTTGTTTCCCCTGTCGGCGGATAAACTATAGAAGCCAGAGTATATTTGTAACACGGCATAAAAAGTCGTTCCATAACAGCAAGTTCAATTATGATATGTTCAGCGAGAGTATAGGTTATTCCGGCTGTCAAACCCGGGGTTACCAAATTGACAATTTCTTTTTTAGAGGTGCCTTTAATTCCATTATTATACCCGGTACTATAAAAAGTTGCCGATATTCCGGATATGGCTATTCCTCCCCGGACAGATATATTTTTAAGTATCATTTTCTCATAATCGCAAGTTAGATCAACGACAAACATCTTAATTTCAATCTGATGTGAATTAAAAGTCGTTTCGGTGATTTTTTGTAAGGTCTTTTTATTTTGGAAACTAGTCTGAATTCCAAAATTGACCGGAAGCGTCCGCAGTTCATATCCCAAATTGAAACCATACAAAACATTATTCCAGTTCATATTTTTATAACTATAATTATCTTTAAACACGGGAGAGATTGCTTTTCCAAAAATGCCACTGATATTTGCGCTTACGGTAAATTGCTGAGATATCAAATCCGTGAATGTTACCGACAATACCAACAACAGATAAAATAATTTTTTCATTTTCCTTTTTTCCAACCTTATGTTATTGTATAAATATTTTTATTTTTTAACAAGATAAATATTTAATATTGGCTTTCAGCCAAACCAGTTAACGAAGCCAAAATGGTTTCCAACCCTTCAACATTGTTGAAGCGCTCCTTTTATACTTTAATTGCATCGGAAAAGCCAATCAGTAAATTTGATATTTGCCCCGAAGGAGCTCCGGCGGAGCAATTTGAAATCTACAATCTGCAATCTCCAATCTTTCAGCTTGAAACCCTGCCGGATATATCTTATTTTATGTCCAGAGGTAAATATTATGGACAGAAGAAAATTCATCAAGACCGGTGCGATTCTGACCGGCAGTTTCGTACTCGGCGTGCCCCGGATTCTGGGGAAAGAGATTACTTATCCGGATCTGGTAATGGTTAAAAACGGCCAGCCGGCCGAAATGATCCGCAAAGCTTTCGATATGCTGGGCGGTCTCAGGCGGTTTGTTGCCAAAGGCGATTCCGTTTTGCTCAAACCCAATCTGAGCTGGGATCGCGCCCCGGAATACGCCGCCACGACCAATCCCGAGCTGGTGGCCGAAGTCGTTAAGCAATGTTATCAGGCCGGCGCTAAAACCGTCATCATTCTGGATAACACCTGCAACGATGCCCGCCGCTGCTATGACACCTGTAAAATACCGGAATACGCCAAAGCCGTCGGCGCCGATGTGCGCTTTGTACGCGACAATCAGTTCGTCGATACCGAAATTCCCGGGGCAACCCGGATGAAAACCTGGCCGATCCACGAGGAAGTTTTCAAAGCCGACAAAATTATTAATATTCCGATCCTGAAACATCATCACATTTCCGGGATTACATCCGGCTTTAAAAATATGATGGGATTAGTCGGTGGCAACCGCGGGCGGATTCACCGGCCTTTCCCGGAGAATATTGTCGACATCAACCGCATAATCAAACCGAATCTCACCATTCTGGATGCCATCCGGATTTTGCGCCGCAACGGTCCGGTCGGCGGCAACCTGGAAGACGTCGAGCGCCTGAATACAATTATCGCAGGAACCGACCGGGTGCTGGTGGATGCCTGGGCAGCCAAACTTTTCGGCGTCAATCCGCAAGACGTGGAATATATCAAACTGGCGCACGCGGCCGGCATGGGACAAATGGACGTCATGAAATTTCAACCGGTCATCTATTCTTTCAAGGCATGAAAATCAGGCCGCTCACCGTCCGGAAAACATCGCAGATTACATTTCTCCTGCTATTCACGGTGACGGTTTTCCAGGCGACTTATCCTTTCAAACCCTGGCTGCCGCCGGAACTCTTTCTCTGGCTCGATCCGCTGACGGCAATTACGACCCAGCTCGCCGGTCATTTCTTCGATATTGTCTTTGTCTTGGCGCTGATTGTGCTGCTCAGCCCGTTAATTGTCGGCCGGGCTTTTTGCGGCTGGATTTGCCCGCTCGGCACGGTCATCGATGGCTGCGATCACGTTGTTGTCCCCAAAAAGCACCGCGATTACCGGCGTTTACGTCCTCTGAAACTCGCGATTCTGACCGCGGTGGTTATCCTGGCAATCTGCAGTGTACAATACGCCTGGCTGCTCGATCCCTTACCGCTCCTGTGGCGCTCGCTGGGTGTCATTGGCATGGCATTCCTTTTCCTTTTGGTCGATACTGTTCTGAATGGTTTGATAGCAGTCGGAATTTTCCCAAACGCGCTTGGAAATTTTCAGGACTGGCTTTCGGGCTATCTCTTTCCGGTTTCCAATCCCGAATTCGGCGGATTGTTCGCGCCATTATTGATTTTCCTGATTATTCTCGGACTGAGCTGCCTGACAAAACGCTTCTGGTGCCGTTATCTCTGCCCACTGGGAGCCTTACTGGGATTGGTCGCCCGCCTGAGTCCATTACGCCGCATCGTTGATCCGGAAAAATGTACCGCTTGCGGCGTTTGCAAGTATAAATGCAAAACCGATGCGATCGAAGCGGACTTTGTGACAACGGCTAAGTCGGAATGCATTCTCTGTCTCAATTGTAAAGACGACTGTCCGGGCGAGGCGATTACTTTCGGCTGGCGCTCTCCAAAACAAATGGCTAACCGCGTCGATCTGTCGCGCCGGGCTTTTCTGGGTACCGGGCTGGCTTCCATTGCCGGCGCCGGTTTATTAAAAATCAATAAAATCAATCCGCGTCAAACCGATCGCCTGATTCGACCGCCGGGCGCATTGAAGGAAGATGATTTTCTGGAACGTTGCATACGCTGTGGTGAATGTGTCCGCATCTGTTCGACTTCCGGCAAATGTTTGCAATTATCGGTGCTGGAAAGTGGCTTGGAAGGTTTACTGACCCCGTTGGCTCAATATCGGCGCGGTTACTGCGAATACAATTGCAATCTCTGCGGGCAGATTTGTCCGACCAAAGCTATTCAGCCTTTGAGAGTTCCGGAAAAACAAAAGGTCAAAATGGGCCAGGCATTTTTCCTGAAAGACCGTTGCATTCCCTACCGCCTGAATGAAAATTGCATCGTCTGCGAGGAACATTGTCCGACGCCTGACAAAGCTATCAAAGTTATTACAAAGGAATACATCGATCCGGTCTCCGGGGAAAAACGAACCGTCAATTATCCTTACGTCGATGAATCGCTCTGCATCGGTTGCGGCATCTGCGAAAACAAATGTCCCCTGGAAGGCGAAGCCGGGATAACCGTCGTCCGGGAAGGTGAAGAAAGGTTTTCTGTATGAAACGTCTGATTTTTATCGCACTGCTGATTTTTAGTTATTGTGGACCGAGTAAACTGACTGTCCGATCAAACGATAATACCGAATGGCGCTTAGTCAAGCGCCAGGTCTGTAAATCGGAAAGCCAGATGAAAAAAGTATTCGGGCCAAGCTGCCAGATGTTCATCGGCTACCAGGCAAAAAAAGTCGTCATTCAGACCTTGCGGACTGAGGATTACAAAGAAATAAAAGTCGAAATTTTCACCACACCCGACGAAGCCAACGCCCGCAATTTGTACCAGCGTTATCAGACAATCACCAAAGCTCCGGTAGGCAGTGACGGCAGTTCCAGTCCGGGGTTTGTTTCCTTCTATCGTAAAAATCATTTCGTACGCGTCACCGCCCAGCGCAACCTGACCGGCAAAGACGATTATCTGCTGGATATTGCCCGTTTGACCGATAAAAAACTAATGAAGTGATATGACCATTTCACGCCGCTGGTTTTGCGCTCAGATCGGAGCCGGGCTAACAGCTTCAGTAGTTGCCCCGCGAATCCTTAACCACGGCTGGGCAAAGCCTCAATCTGAAAACAAACCTTACATCCGCGAAGCCCGCTATTACACCAAACTGGAAGGCCGCAAAGTCCGCTGTCTGCTCTGCCCGCGCACCTGTCTGGTTGCCGATGGCGAACGCGGGTATTGCCGGGTGCGCGAAAATCAAAAAGGAGTTTACAATACTCTGATTTACGGCCGGCTCTGCGCCATTAATAACGATCCCATCGAGAAGAAACCGCTTTTTCACTTTTTACCGGGGACCAAGTCTCTGTCGGTTGCCACTCCGGGTTGCAATTTGAAATGTAAATTCTGTCAGAACTGGAATATCTCGCAGGTCGCGCCCGAAGAGGTTCCTTTCGAGTATTATTCACCGGAGAAACTGGTGGATTTGGCGCTTAAAATCAAATCCCCTTCCATAGCTTTTACCTACACTGAACCAACTATCGCTACCGAATATATTCTTGATACTGCCAGAGCCGCGCGTGCCAAAGGCATCCACAGCGTCATGATTTCCAACGGCTACATCAATTCCGAACCGCTGCGCGATTTGTGTCAGGTGCTGTCGGCAATCAAGATTGACTTCAAGGCTTTCTCAGATGAATTTTATCGCAATGTCACTGACAGTACATTGCAACCCGTTCTGGACACCCTGCGCCAAATCCGGAAAAGCGATGCCTGGCTGGAAATCGTCAACTTAGTCATCCCGACTCAGAACGACGACCAGGATCAATTTCGCCGAATGTGTCGCTGGATCATGGATAATCTCGGACCGGACGTGCCGATCCATTTCACGCGCTTTCATCCGCTATACCGGATGCAGAATTTGCCGCCGACTCCGGTCGCCACTCTCGAGACGGCTTATGACATTGCGCGTGATTCCGGGTTGAAATTCGTTTATATCGGCAATGTCCCGGGGCATGCTGCGGAAAGCACCTATTGCCCGAATTGTCATCGCAAAGTGATTGAGCGCATCGGCTACCAATTGAGAGAAATCAGCATTCAGAATGGTCGGTGCAAGTATTGCCAAACAAAAATTCCGGGAGTATGGAGCTGAATATGTATCCAAAAATCGTTCTGGCTGCATTGCTTGCAATCATTACCGCAGTGTCAATCTATGCCGACGAACGTCCGGCTTATAATGCCGGTACTTTTTATCCGGCAAAAGCGCCAGAGATTACCTCTCAGATAACGGAATTCCTGAAAAATGCCGGAACTGCTTCGTTATCATCGAAACCGCTGGGCATTATCGTACCACATGCCGGATATGTTTACAGCGGAGCAGTCGCGGCGCACGCTTACCGTGAAATCAAAAACCAGAATTATGATGCGGTGATTATCCTGGCGCCCTGCCACGTCGAATATTTTCCATTCGCAGCTATATATCCCGGCGAGGCTTACCTGACACCGCTCGGCAAAGTCCTGATCGATAAACAACTCGCCGCCGAATGTGTTACGTCGGATGGTCTGGTGAAATTCGCCAACCAGGGTCACCTCAGCCGCAAATTCGACCGTTCCGAACACAGTCTCGAAATTCAACTGCCTTTTCTGCAAATCGTTTTGCCCAATACGCCAATCGTTCCGATCGTGATTGGCACTCAGGACTGGAAAGTCCTCAAAGCGCTCGGCGACCGGCTGGGGCAATTAATACGGGAAAGAAATATTCTGATCGTGGCTTCAACCGACTTTTCACATTTTCATTCCTATGCGGAATGCCAGGCGATAGATCAGCGCGCCATCGCCAGTCTCAAAAAATTAGACCCGTTAATATTCCATCGCGGGCTGGTTAGTGAAAATTATGAAGCCTGCGGCGGCGGCCCGGTCACTTCACTGCTAATCGCGGTACAAAATATGAATCCCGCCCTTGAAATATTAAAAGTCGCCAACAGCGGCGACATCCCGCACGGCGATAAGTCGCGCGTGGTCGGCTACGTCGCGGCCGCCATTTATCGTAGAAATAATCTATCAAAGGAAGTAAAAACTATGTCAGACAGTCAACTGAATAAAGGCGAACTTACGCGGGCAGAACAAATCTGGCTCCTCGATCTGGCCGAAGCAACTGTCACGGCTTGTGTCAATAAAAAACCCTTACCTGATCCGCAAGATGTCCCGGAAAAGTTCAAAGTCAAACGCGGCGCTTTCGTCACACTCGAGAAAAATGGTGAACTGCGGGGTTGTATCGGTTACATTCTGCCGATCCTGCCGCTTTACCAAACCGTGATCGAAATGGCGCACTCAGCAGCTCTGCGCGACCCGCGTTTTTCACCTGTCAGTCCCGGCGAACTGAAAAATATCACCGTTGAAATTTCCGTCTTAACCGTTCCTGAAACGATCACCGATCCCTCTCTAATTGAAGTTGGCAAACATGGCATCATCATGAAGCGCGGTTATGCTCAGGGATTACTCCTGCCGCAGGTGGCCACCGATTACGGCTGGGACCGCGAAACCTTCCTGGAACACACTTGTTTGAAAGCCGGCTTGCCGCGCAATGCCTGGCAGGATAAAAACACCGAAATCCAGATATTTTCAGCCCAGGTTTTCAACCGGGAAACAGTGAAATAAGCATTCGATGGACATTCGGTTGTTATTCAATTGCTGAACGAAGCGAAGTCCGGCGCTTGATCATTTATGGTCATTGATTGTCAGGAATGGTCATTAAAACATTCATACAATCAATCATTCAATCATCCATACAATTCGCCGCCGCGCGGTTTTGTTCAACCTCTATATTAATTTGGGTATTTTAACCAAATATCATTATCCAATAACCGTTTTAGGAATTTCCATTCCTAACTTCTGACAGATTTTAAACAAATAAAGTGACAGCCAGCTTTATTTCTTTTTCGATTGTCTGATTATAAAAAAAATAATCAGACCGGCCAAGAAAACACCCATTGAGGTGAACTGAGCGCTGGAAAGATTCAGCCAAATGCGCGGATTGACGCGGATAAATTCGATCATAAAACGCTCCAGACCAGCGAACATCAGATAAATGGCCATGGTCTGGCCGTTTCGGGTGGTTTTTGGACGAATTAGTTTTACCAGCACAAAGTAAAATGCAAAATTAAGCAATGCTTCGTATAACTGAGTCGGATGTACCGGATAATCGGCTGGCGGTGAAGCATGCGGAAAAGTTATCGCCCAGGGCAGACTGCAGGCTTTGCCGTGGCAACAGCCCGCGAAAAAGCAACCGATCCGCCCAAACCCTTGCCCGATTAACAGCAGAGGTCCGATAATATCGGCATATACACCGATGCTCTTTTTGGATTTATATAATACGATGACCACGGCAATTGTGCCGCCAATCAGTCCGCCGTGAAAGACTAATCCCGAACCGGAAAAGATCATGCCTATCGGATCGGCGATCAAATCCGGGATATTCTCAAAAATGTATAAAATCTTCGAACCTAATATACCACCGATCGCCGCCCAAAAGACGATATTACTGGCCAGATCGGGATGATCGCCGAGTTTCTTGGTTTCCTTTTGCAGAAGCAGATACGAGACCAGAAATCCGGTAGCCATCATCAGACCATAGGTGTAGATTGTCACCGGACCAATGTGTAATAGTTCAGGATACATGATTCATTTTCCCCAGTTGTCCCAATCGTCAATATGCAGAATATCCTTCATGGATTTCTTAGGGACATGTAAAACGTTTTGTTCGTCTTTCCAGTAACGGACATCGGTAGATGTTTCAAATACCGGCGTTTCCGCGGGATAGCCACAGGCAATTACCGAATCAATCTCATATTGCTCCGGGATTTTCAGTGAAGTGCGTAGTTTTTCACGTTCTACTGAAGCAATCCAGCAGGTACCGATGCCCTGCGCCCAGGCGGCCAGGATAAAATTTTCGATAGCCGCGCCGGCATCGTTAGCGTAACGCGACAGCATCAACTCCTTATTAATTAAAACGACAAGATAGGCGGTCGGGTACTTGCCTTCCAATGGATTGCCCTGTGGTGCAATGTAGCCCGCCCACTTGAGAAGCGGAAAAATCTCTTCCCGTAATTCCGGTTTGGTCACTAAATAATATTCGAGCGGTTGCAGATTGCGGGCTGAAGGCGCCAGGCGGGCGCATTCGATACAATCCAACCAAACCGAGAGTGGAATCTCTTCCTGATGAAATTGCCGGATAGTGCGCCGGGTTTTGATAATATTGAGAAAACCTTCTGAACTGGACACGATTCGCCTCTTAAATATTTTTATAAAATGGCATTCCGCATATCGAAATTGGTCTTACGCAGTTTGCCGGTCAGAATTTTCGCAATATTGCGCATAATCAGAAAGCCGACATGTTCATTGGCCATTAAATGGCGATGAAAGGCGACATGATCAATGAAAATCAGATCGGTGTCTTCATCGGCAGTCACGGTAGCCGAACGCGGCGAGCTGTCTATTAAAGAAAATTCGCCAAAGAGCTCATTGTCCCGCAGAGAGGCAATCTTTTCCTTTTCGCCGGGATGGGAAGTGGAATAGATCATCACGCTGACTCGCCCTCTGACAATGATATAAAGTTCTTCGCTCGGTTCGCCCTCTTTGACGATGGTCTCGTTACGTCCGACATGCCGGTTGCGAAAAAGACTGCCCAGGGCTTCGAGTTCGCTATCGGTCAGGCCATGGGTCAATTCAGAATGTCGCAAAGTCTCGATCGTATTCATAGCTCCTCCTAATGTTATCCGGCAGTCCGTTCTGCCAGGAAAACGGTATTTGAAATCAACATTGCTATTGTCATGGGACCGACTCCGCCCGGCACCGGTGTAATGGCAGAGGCGATTTCCGCCACTGTATTGAATTTCACATCCCCAACCCAGCGGTAACCTTTCGGGGCAGATGGATCGTCAATACGATTTGAGCCGACATCAATCACGACCACTCCGGGCTTGACGTAGGTATTGTCAATCAATTCCGGCTGACCGAGGGCGGCAATCAGGATGTCTGCCTGACGAGTAATTTCCCGTAAATCCCGCGTGCGCGTATGGCAGACCGTGACGGTGGCATTGCCGAGCGGTCGTTTTTGCATCAGCAGATTGGCGACCGGTTTGCCAACGATATTGCTCCGCCCGGCCACGACGACATATTTACCAGCCGGATCAATGTCCGAATATTTTAATAACATCAAAATCCCGTGCGGTGTACATGGCAAGGGGCACTCGACTCCCAGCACCATTTTTCCAAGATTGGTGGGATGTATGCCATCCGCGTCTTTATCGGCGCTGATTGCCTGGATAATAGAGTTACTGTCCAGATGTTTCGGAACCGGCAATTGTACCAGAATTCCATGGAATCTTGGTTCGCGGTTCAATTTTCCGATCAGAGCTAGCACCTCTTGCTGAGTGCTATTGGCAGGCAGGTGAATGGTTTCGGAACAGAGTTGCATTTTTTCAAACGCTTTGGCTTTCATTCCGACGTACGCCTGTGAAGCCGGATCGTCGCCGACGAGTACCACCGCCAATCCTGGCACAGTTCCTTTGGCTTTCAGGGCGTTGATGCGCGGAACGAGGTCTTCTTTGACTTTGGCGGCGATTTCAATTCCGTTGATTAACAAAGGATTACTCATTTGGCAAAACTCACACTGCGATGTTCACGAACGACGACTACTTTTACTTGCCCCGGATAATTGAGTTCCTGCTGAATTTTGGCGGCGATTTCTTCGGCCAGGCTGTCGGCTTCCGCATCGCTGACCACGCCATTTTCGACGATGACCCGAACTTCACGTCCGGCCTGAATAGCATAGGTTTTTGAAACACCGGCGAAAGAGGTTGCAATTCCTTCCAGTTTCTCCAAACGCTGGATGTAACTTTCGAGCGTATCGCCGCGTGCGCCTCGGCGGGAACCGCTGATCTGGTCGGCGGCCTGGACAATGGCTGAGATCGGATGAGTCGCCTCAACCTCTTCATGGTGGGAGGCGATGGCGTTGATCACGATCGGATGCTCGTGGTATTTTTTTGCATATTCAGCGCCGATTAGGGCATGTGTTCCGGTGACATTGCGGTCAATTGCTTTACCAATATCGTGCAGCAGACCGGCGCGTTTGGCTAATTCGCCGTTCAACCCCAGCTCTGAGGCCATCAGACCGGCGAGCCAGGCGACTTCGATAGAATGTTTCAGTATATTCTGACCGTATGAGGTGCGATATTTTAACTTTCCGATCATTCTAAGGATTTCGGGATGGAGTTGAGGAATTCCCACTTCGTCAATCGCCTCTTCGGCGGCGCGCAGGATTTCTTCATCGACTTCCTTCTCGGCTTTCTTGATCATCTCCTCGATACGGGCTGGATGAATGCGACCATCTACAACCAATTTTTCGAGGGCGATGCGAGCCACTTCACGCCGGATCGGGTCGAATCCTGAAAGCACGACCGCCTCCGGAGTGTCGTCAATGATTATTTCCACTCCGGTCAGGGATTCGAAATGCCGGATATTGCGGCCTTCGCGCCCGATAATGCGCCCTTTCATGTTGTCATTCGGAAGATTGACCAAGGAAACGGTCGTTTCGGCGGTATGATCGGCGGCCGAGCGCTGGATGGCGGAGACGATTATCTTCTTGGCGTCGCGATTGGCTTCGGTCAGGGCATTTTCACGGATTTCTTTAACCTTACGGGCAACGCCCTCTTTGGCTTTTTCCAGCAGGTTGTTCATTAATATTTCCTCGGCTTCCTTGCTGGTCATTCCGGCGATCCGTTCCAGACGCTCGTTCTGAGCGTCGATAATTCCTTGCAATTCGGATTCTTTATGCAAAAGCGTGTCACGATGCTTCTTTAATTCTTCTTCGCGTTTGTCGAGTTCTTCGGCTTTTTTATCAGCGATTTCGGTTTTACGGTCGAGGTAAAATTCGCGCTTGGCGAGTTTTTTCTCGATCTCGCGGACGTCTCTCATTTTATTGCGGGCTTCGTCTTCGGCGCGATTCCGGATACGAATGGCTTCGTCTTTGGCTTCGAGACGCGCCTCGCGTTTGACTTCTTCGGCTTCTTTCTGAGCATTAGTCAGCAGATCACTGGCAGTGCTCTGGGCGCCTTTTAATTTCTGATTGTAAATATAAAGGGACAAGATGGTGCCCGCCACTGCTCCGCCCAATGCGAAGATGATATATATCCAAGTCATTATTCTGCTCCTTATTGATTTGGTTAAGACTCTACCATTCTGAACTGCGCAACCAACCGTAAATCTGGGCGGCAGAGTCAATCGCTGTTATTTATGAAAGATGGATTAGGCTTCTTCGTTCAATTTTTCGTCAATGATGTCGACTAAAAAGCCCGCCTTCTCCTCGACGGAGCTGACTATTTTGTCTTTTTCCTGATTACAGGTAAATAATTCATCGGTGATATTCATCGCGGCTAAAATCGCCACGCGGATCGGGGTTTGAACTGTACGGAGCGAAGTTTCGACTTCCTCCATTTTTTCATTGACGTAGTTAGCTACGCTGATAATATAGTCGCGTTCGGCCTTGGATTTGACTGTATATTCCTGACCATAAATCGTGACGCGGACTAAGTTATCGTTTAATTCTTCCATCTTTTAAATTTCGATTAGGGTTTCAAATAACACTTACGGTTGGATTAATAATCCTTTAAAAGTTCAAGCATACTCTCGATCTTGCTTCTGAGCTCTTGTCTCTTTTTCAAATCCAGCATGACTTCGAGAGAGGCGCCTTCTTTTAATTCCGTCTTCATTTTTTGATTTTCTTCTTTAAGATGGGTTACGACCGTCAGCAAACTTTTGATTTTTTCTTCCAGTAAACTCAAATTTGCGATGTTCATCTTCCCTCTTATCGTAAACGGGCTTTCAGTTCCCGCGCTAAATTGGCATGTATGCCAGTCATAATCTGATCAATTTCTGCATCCGTTAAAGTACGATCGCCAGCTTGAAATAACAGGTTAAATGTAAGACTTTTTTCATTTTTGTCAAGATTTTTTCCTAAATACAGGTCGTAGAACCTGATTTCCCGCAGTAGTTCACCGCCGCCTTTACGGATATTGGTGATGATCGTCTCGACGGGAAGTTTCTTTTCAACTATAATGGAAATATCCCGTTCGATAGACGGAAATACAGGCGGCTCCTGATACCGAACGTCCGGATTAACATGTCCCAGTAAGTTTTCCACATCGATTTCCAGAGCGTAAACCGGGCTGGTGATATCGAAATCCTTTTGGAGATAATCGGAAGCCAGTTCTCCGAAATAACCTAAAACCGTCTTGCCGAGAACCGCCTTCGTCAAATGTCTGAAAAATGGATTTACGGTTTTTTCGTAACGGACATCGCCCAGACCGTATTTCAAGGCAATTGCCTCGATCGCTCCCTTCAGGATAAAACTGTTACTGCCGCGCCGCGGGAAAGCCCAGTTCAACCGGTCAAGGTTACCGGTCAGAATTAATCCCAAGTGGAGAGATTCGCGGGCGGTCGTTTCCGAGCCGGCGTCAAAAGTCTGCACATTTCCCATCTCAAAAAGTTGCAAATCGAAGCGCCGCCGGTTGAAATTATGTTTAACAGCGGCAACCATTCCCGGCAGCAGTGAAGTTCGCAGATAGGCCATATCTTGGCTGAGGGCGTTACATAATTTTACCGGTTTGGCTGGTTCGAAAACCAATTTGGTCTCTCGTTGACTCACCAGGGAATTGCAATACAATTCGTTATACCCGCAGGCAGCCATGAAGGAGCGTAAACTTTCGATCCGGTCATAGCGTTCATCTGCCGTCGTGTTGGGGATTACCTTTAAATACTTGGCGGATGGCACTTTCGTCATTCCAAAAATCCGGACGAGCTCTTCGATCAGATCGACTTCTTTTTCTAGATCGGGACGCCAGGTTGGAGCGATTATAGTCACCTCTGAAGCGTTCGCCCGGATGATTTCACATCCCAGTTTCTTTAATACTTCTTTCACCCACTGCGGCTCGAAATCCACACCGATCAATCGATTGGCACGTTCAAAACGCATGTTGATCTCTACCGGCTTTAGGGGAACCGGGTAATTATCAACGATTCCCTGACAAATCTGCCCGCCGGCGACTTCCACGATCAGTTCCGCCAGCCGGTTCAGAGCATAGATAACACCCTCGTAATCGGCGCCGCGCTCGAAACGGTAGGACGCATCAGTCTGAAGCCCCAGATAGCGCGATCCTTTCCGAATCACGCCGGGATTAAAATAGGCGCTCTCAATCAGCACGTCCCGGGTGTCGGCCTTTATTTCGCTGTTTTCCAATCCCATTATGCCGGCGATGGCCACTGGACGTTTCGCATCGCAGATCAGCAAAATTTCGCCGGTCAGTTCGCGGCTGACACTGTCGAGAGTCACGACTTTTTCACCCTGAGCGGCCCGCCGGACAACGATCTTGCGCCCGCTGATATTGGCATAATCGAAAGTGTGGAGCGGATTACCGGTTTCCATCAGGACAAAGTTAGCCGCGTCAACTATGTTATTGATCGAACGCTGACCGATGCTTTCCAGGGATCTCACCAGCCAATCCGGCGATGGGCCGACCTGGACGTTTTTCACCATCCGGGCGGCGTAACGGGGACAACCGGCCGGATCCTGAATTTCGATGGAAATGTAATCACTGCTCGGTTCCCCGCATTCCGAAAGTTTAATTTCAGGCTTGTTCAGTGGCTTGCCGGTCAGCAGAGAAATCTCACGCGCGACTCCGATATGTGAAGCGCCATCCGGCCGGTTGGCAGTCAGATCAATTTCCAGACTGCGGCCGCTTTCCGACAAATAATCTGAAAGCCGACTACCTGGCGCGGCGCTGTCTTTCAGCACCATAATGCCGGTATGATCGTCGGAAATCCCTAACTCGTCTTCGGCGCAAAGCATCCCTTCGGAAGTCACTCCGCGGATCTTGGCCGGCTTCAGCGTTACACCGTTCGGCAGAGTTGTGCCGACCAACGCCAATGGCACTTTCAGGCCGGGCCTGACATTGGGCGCTCCGCAAACGACTTCCATTTCCCGGTCGCCGGCAGTCACCGTACAAACCGTCAGACGATCGGCATTCGGATGCGGATTGACTGCCAGGATTTGCGCCACGAGCACGTTTTCCAGACCGGCGCTCTTATCGGCGATCAAGTTCGCTTCCAGCCCGACGGAAGTCAGTTTCTCCGCCAGTTCTTCCGGGCTAAAATCGAAATCCGTGTACTTCTTTAACCAGTTGGTGTTGACAATCATAATTAAAACTGTTCCAGAAAACGCAGATCGCCTTCAAAATAAAGGCGGATGTCGTTGATGCCATATTTTAACAGGGCGGTGCGGTCTATGCCCATCCCAAAAGCGTAACCGGTGTATTTTTCAGGATCAATGCCGACATTGCTAAGCACATTCGGATGCACCATGCCACAACCCAGAATCTCCAGCCAGCCGGTGTATTTGCAGAGCCGGCAGCCTTTTCCGCCACAAATAAAGCAGGACACATCCACTTCCGCGCTTGGTTCGGTGAATGGGAAATAACTCGGACGGAAACGGGTCTTCACATCTTTTCCAAAAAAGCGCTTGGCAAACATCTCCAGCGTAGTTTTCAATTCACTGAAAGTCACGTCCTCATCAACATAAAGGCCTTCAACCTGGTGAAAAACACAATGGCTGCGCGGATTGATGGCTTCGTTGCGATAGACGCGCCCCGGCGCCAGAATCCTGATAGGCGGCTTGCGCTTCAGCATGGTGCGGATCTGGATCGGCGAAGTGTGCGTTCTGAGCAGAATTTTGTTGTCAATAAAAAAAGTATCCTGCATGTCGCGCGCCGGATGATTATCGGCAAAGTTCAAGGCCGAAAAATTGTAGAAATCGGTTTCGACTTCGGGGCCGTATTCGATTCCAAATCCAATTTCCCTGAAGATTGAGATGACGCGATTCAGCGATTGGGTTATGGGATGTAAATGACCAATCGCGGGCGTCAGACCGGGCAAAGTATAGTCGAAGAATTCCTCTTCACCAGCGGTGTTTTTCAATCGCTCGCCGATGGCCCTGAACTGACTTTCGGCCTCATTCTTCAGAACGTTCAAAGCCTTGCCGGCCTGAGGTTTCTGATCCGGCGAAAGTTTATTGAAATCGGCAAAAAGAGCTGCGATCAGTCCCTTCTTGCCCAAATACTTTATTCTGAGATTTTCGGCCGCCTGCGGATCGGCACCTACTTGCTGAAGATCATTTTGCAGTTGCGCCCGAACCTCATCAGCACGATCCAGGATGCTCATGCTTTCAGGCCTTTACCAACGTTACCAACGCGGTAAAACCTTCGGCATCGTTCATGGCAATCTCAGCCAGGGCTTTCCGGTCGAGAATGATCCTGGCTTTTTTTAACCCGGCAATCAGCTTGCTGTAGGAAGTATCGTGGGAATTGGCGGCGGCGGTGATGCGCGCAATCCAAAGTGAACGAAAATCACGTTTTTTATTGCGCCGGTCGCGATAGGCATATTGCAAGGCTTTTTCGACGGCGTCTTTGGCATTGACGTACAGTTTGCTACGCGAGCCGCGATAGCCTTTGGCCATTTTTACTATTTTACGGTGTTTTCTATGATGGGGTACGGAACTATTAGCTCTTGGCATGGTTGCACTCCTAAGCGACAATCATCTGTTTAACGCGTTTGACATCCGACTGCTCAACGACACCGGCCTGGCCGAGACTGCGTTTGCGTTTGGCGGATTTCTTGGTAAGAATATGAGAATGGTACGCTTTATTGCGTTTTACTTTTCCACTGCCGGTCAAAGTAAAGCGCTTGGCGGCGGATTTTCTGGTTTTCGTTTTCGGCATATTAATATGGTCTCCTATTTTGCGGTTAGGTAAGTCACAATCGTGCGCCCTTCCTGAATGGGTGTCTTTTCTGGCGTTCCGACATCTGCCAGTTTCTCAAGAATCTTCTGAACAAGTTCGGTTCCGGTTTCCTGATGCGCCATTTCGCGTCCGCGAAACATTAGGGTGATCTTGACCTTGCAACCTTCGCCGAGGAATCGTCGGGCGGCGTTGATTTTCATGTCGAGATCATGTTCGCCGATATGCGGCCGGAAGCGAACCTCCTTGATCTTGATGACGTGCTGTTTTTTCTTACTCTCCCGCTCTTTCATTTGCAATTGATAACGATACTTGCCAAAATCCATGATCTTGCAGACCGGTGGATTGGCGGTTGGTGAGACTTCCACCAAATCGAGTCCGCGTTCTTCGGATAAACGCAGAGCCTCTCTATTACTGACAATGCCAACCTGTTTACCGTCAGCATCTATCAGGCGAACAGTTTGGCTGCGAATTTGTTCGTTTACGTGAATATCTTTTTCTATGATTTAGCCTCCTTTTTTAAACTAACTTCTGCGGCGATCAGGCTCAGAGCTGCTTCCCAGCCCATTACGCCAGTGTCGCCCATCTTCCGGCGACGAACGGAAACCTGCTTTCCGGCCGCCTCCCTTTCGCCGATGATAAACATAAAGGGTATTTTCATCAGTTCGGCCTGACGGATTTTGGCTCCGATGGTGTCATTATTCAGATTTATTTCCGCCCGAAAACCTTTGGCGATTAACTGAGTATGAAAGTCTTTGGCGATCACATCCTGATTATTGGTCACCGGTATCACGACCGCCTGCACCGGCGCAATCCAGAGTGGAAAATCCCCGACGGTATGCTCGATCAGCACCCCGGCAAATCTTTCCAGCGAGCCCATTATCGCCCGGTGAATCATATATGGTTGCTGTTTACTACCATCGCTGGCGATATACTCCATATTAAAACGTTCCGACAGGTTGAAGTCGAATTGAATGGTCGTACACTGCCAGGAACGGTTCAGGGCGTCTCGGATTTTAATGTCAATTTTCGGTCCGTAAAAAGCCCCGCCGCCTTCGTCCATGTGGTATTCAACGCCGAGTTTGGACAGAGCCGCTTTAAGAGATTCGGTCGCTTCCGTCCATTTTTCGGGCGCGCCGACGTATTTCTCTTTCGGTCGGGTAGCCACGTAAACATCCATATCCTGGAAACCAAACGAACGTACGAATTCAAACGAGAACAGAACTAATTTCTCTATTTCCTCGTTGAGCTGCTCAGGCGTACAAATAATATGCGCATCGTCCTGGGTAAAGCCGCGCACACGCATTAAGCCGTGAAGCACCCCGGACAATTCATAACGGTAAACCGTGCCAAGCTCACCATACCGGATCGGCAGATCGCGATAGCTGCGGGTTTTCGACTTATAAATCTGGATATGAAACGGGCAGTTCATCGGTTTGATGTAATAGGTATCGCCTTCGACTTTCATACCGTCAAACATGGATTCGCGATAAAATCCAAGATGGCCGCTGGTCTCCCAGAGTTGGGCTTTCCCTATATGCGGGGTTTGAACTAATTCATAACCGCGCTTAATGTGTTCTCTGATCCAATAATCTTTAATCAGCTGTAAAAGCATGGCTCCGCGCGGATACCAGAGCACTAATCCGGGACCAACCTGATCGTTGATCTCGAACAGCTCGAGACTCTTGCCCAGTTTACGGTGATCGCGGCGTTTGGCCTCTTCGAGAAAATTCAAATATTTCTTAAGGTCTTTCTGAGATGCAAAGGAAGTCCCGTAAATCCGGGTCAGCATTTTATTACGCGAATCACCGCGCCAGTAAGCCCCAGCCACGTTCAATAATTTGAAAGCTTTTATTTTACCGGTCGAAGGAATATGCGGACCGCGGCACAAATCGGTAAAATCACCCTGTGTGTATATCGACAGCGGTAGTTCCGGTGCAATTTCGCTGATAATTTCAACCTTATAGGTCTCGCCCATTTCAGTAAATAATGCGATCGCTTCGTCACGCGAAACCACCCGCCGCTCCAATGGCAGATCGGCCGCGATAATTTCATTCATCCGCTCTTCAATCTTAGTCAAATCTTCGTCGGTCAGCGGCGGTTCGATATCGAAATCGTAGTAAAAGCGATTTTCAATAGCCGGCCCGATCGTCACTTTGGCCTGTGGATAAAGCTGCTTGACCGCTTGCGCCATAACATGCGAGGTGCTGTGCAGTAAAATATCAGCCGCTTCCGGGGAATTGTAGGTCAATATTTCGAGAGTGGAATCTTCCGTCAGAATGGTCGACAAATCTACTAATTTGTCATTGACTTTAGCGGCGAGAGCGTTTTGGAATAGGCCGGGACTGATCTCTTTAGCAATCTGTCCAATTGACATACCCGCCGTTACTTCCAACGAAGAGCTGTCGGGTAAATGTAGCGTAATCTTCCGCATTGGTTCCAAAATTTGTTTCCTTTTCTCGCTTTTCAGTCAAACTGACCTCGTAATTTTGCGACCCTGGCCGCTTTAGTGGGCGGTACAAGACTCGAACTTGTGACCCCTTGCATGTCAAGCAAGTACTCTAACCA
>CAZNUN010000022.1:0-33791 GCA_964576275.1 uncultured bacterium
CACCCGATCCCATCTCGAACTCGGCAGTTAAGCCCTCCCGCGCCAATGATACTGCCCTGGCGACGGGGTGGAAAAGTAGGTCATCACCGGGGAACTTTTAATCCCGCCTTATGGCGGGATTTTTTTTATTGTATCTCGAGCGTCCTTACCTTATATTCTCTCCGTGAATTAGAGAGAGTACAAAGTGAATATTCCAAAATCAATAAAATCCATTGTTCTATCTCACAAAGAATGTGTCCAGTCTCGTTTAGATTATTCTCAGTTTGATTGGAGGTAATTATGAATCTAAAATTAAAATATCTGCTGATTATTGGGTTGATGATCACTTCCCTTGGTGCCCAAACATCAGGAGTTGACGGAGTCTTGACGCTCACCACGGATTATTTTTATAATTTCGAAGTGTATTACCTGCTCGACTTCGATTTTAACAACGGTCGCAACAATCCCGATATGTTCTCATACTCGCTGATCTACGAGGCTAATGATGCGACTACTCCGATCAATATCAAAATCGAATTCGAGTGGATTGCCAATATTCCATCTATGAATATCAGTAATAAACGAATTCTGTATATTCTTACCAAACCCTTCGAATTCATCGGTCAGGTTACCCTGACAACGAAAGAAATAGATCAGAATTTGAATAGTATTTTTACGACTGATGGCCGCAAATTGAATATCAGTATCGACCGGTCGGAACAGGCTCTGGAATCCCTGCAGTCTATTATTCTTTCGACGGGTGGCAAACTACCAGCCGGCAGTTATGTTTTTACACTAAATATAACCGACCAATATGACAATCCTCTTAAAAGCCAGACCCAGACGATCGAGGTCTCAAATCCTTCAACCTTGGATTTGATTTCGCCCGGCGGTGAGCTGGAAGACAATTTCGAGATTGCCACGCCTCTGCCAACTTTTCAATGGGAATCGATCGATTTTATGTGGAGCCGGATAAACTGCGGAGAATGCGGCTACTCCATCCGGGTCGCCGAATATGATGCCACCAAGCATAATTCAGTTGACCAGGCCTTAAAAGACCGGGCTAATCTGCCCTATCCGGATAACGGCGGATATTATCAACTGCCGTCCACTCAGGTTGCCCAAGTCGCGGGACTGGATTTATACACTGCCGGCACGATCTTTCAGTATCCACTGACCGGAGCCAAGCCGCTGGAAGCCGGCAAGACTTACGTCTGGCAGGTCCGCAAGACCTTCCCCACGACCTCCGGGGCCGAAGTAGTCTCCAGCCCGATTTTTGCCTTCAAGATAATGTCACAGGGGCAGACCAGTTCCACATCCGGCATCGACGTTTCCGAATACCTGACCCTGCTCAATCAAATCCCGGAGATAAACCCGGAGTGGTTTAAGGATGGCGGGGAGCTCTATGGATACGTTCCGACCGGGACTGTGACGCTCAATAATAGCCAGAGATTAACCCTGGAGCAGTTTTCTGAACTGGTCGTCAAGTTTCTGACCGGTCAGATTACCATTAAATCCATTGTAGTTGAATAGGAGCCGGGAAAATGCGCAGGAATAAAATATTCGTAATACTTATGATTGTAACCCTTCTGACGGCATCTGGGCTCAGCCAGGATAAAATCGCTCTGATTCTTAAAACACGCGGTGAGACCAGTATTAAACGCAACGGCGAAACTGATTTCAAAAAAGGAGTCAAAATCGGCGATAACCTGTATTCGCTGGATAAAATCAAAACCGGCAAGGACGGATTTGTCGTATTAGTATTCTTGGACGATAAGAGCCAGATCAAAATTCGTGAAAATTCCGAAATGGTCATTTCCGGCGAACGCGGTCGCGAATCTATCTCCAAACAGGTCGATATGCAATTTGGAACCTTAAAAGCCGAGATCACGCCCATGCGCAAAGGCGAGTTCGTAATCGCCACGCCGACCTCGGTCGCGTCGGTGAAAGGTACAGTCTTCTGGGTTCAGTCAGATCCGCTGGAAGGAGATGTTTTCTACGGATTATCAGGTAGCGTCGAAGTGGTCAATAACGAGAGTGGCGGAGTGATAGTCGTCGGTGCCAATCAGACCGGAACCTCGACTCCCAGCGGTGACGTCAATGTCGAAAGCACCCCGGAAGGTACGGCTCCCGCTGATGATGATACTGGTGGAACAGAAGAAAATCAGATATTGGAGATTCAACTCCGCAGTCCTTCTGGAGAGACCAAAGACGTCAAAATCGAATACTGAGTAAAATTCCCTTTTGTCAGAATTAATTATGAGCAAATTAAGGATCAAGCCCATGCAGCGTGGTATATTAAAATTTCTTGTGACTCTACCCCTATTATGCGGGATAGCCTTTTCACAGGCCAAGATTATTCATTCTCCCTCACGGGAAGTCTACGCCGGTTCGCCGATACTGATCGAAGCCATAATTGACCGTCAGGTTGCCGAAGTACAGGATGTGAAAATCTTGTTCCGGGAAGCCGGGCAGGATGCCTTCATCGAAGACAATATGAATGAAGTCATGGGCGTTTATAAGTACAACATCCCGGCGAAGTTCGTGACCGAGAATGGGTTGGAATACCTGATAACCGCCGAATTTGCCGATGGCAGTATGGCGGCATTTCCGGAAGTTGATCCATATAACGTGCCGATGTTCTTAAGCGTTCGCCGCAAAATTGCTGAGGGTGATCTCGGCCAGAGCGGCGCAGCCCCTGATTTGCAAGGCGGGGCACCCAGCGATGCCATTATTCTCAGTCCGGAAGAAGCCGAAATTGTCGCGTCTTCAGAAATCGTAATCGCCGTTTCATTATTCAATGCCCGGAATGTGTCTCTTAATACGATCAAAGTCGAGATTGACGGAATAGATATCACCGGCGATGCGCAGATTTCAGAAGACTTGATCGTCGCAAGACCCAAGAACCTGTCCCCGGGATCACATTCCATCCGCGTCACTTTTGCCAATACCAACGGAGTTTATTACAATCCCTTGCTTTGGAATGTCACCGTGGTCGGTAGCGTCCGCGAAGCCGAAAAGATCTTTAATTACAATGGACGCGTACTGGCCGAGGTTACCTCGGAACAAGTCCGCGGAATCACTCAGAATATCCAGCAGGTGACCACCGGCTTCAACGGTTCCTATGACTGGTTGAAGTTCAATGTTAACCTTTTTAAGACTTCAGAAGAGAATCGCTTCAGACAGCCGCGCGACCGTTATACGGCCGGATTTTCGTCCAATTATTTTGAGATGAACTTTGGTGATTTCAACCCGCAGTTTTCCGAGTTCGGCCTGCGCGGGAAAAGAGTCCGTGGCGTCGAAGCCCATCTCAAACTCAGGTATTTCAATCTGCATGTCGTCTCCGGGGAGACCGAACGTACCATCGCCGGGGAAATCAGTGAAACTCCGGATACTCTCGCGGACGGCCTGTTGGAATATTCGCGGAGCGGTTATACTTACGACCGGAATATTTTGGCTATCCGGCCCTATTTCGGCAGCGGCCGGCATTTCCAGTTCGGAATCAATTTCATTAAAGTCAAGGATGATACGCTTTCCGTCAATCGTGAGATGGGCGGCATTTTTAACGACAATACTCATCGCATCGTAATGGCTGGTGAGAAGCCGAAAGACAACATCGTCATCGGCACGGATCTGAAACTGGCCTTTGATAATCAGCGCTTCGTCTGGAAAAATGCCGTTGCCATTTCGATGCTGAACCGGGACATAACCGGCGGCGCTCTCAGCAAGGACGATACTCTCGCGCTGGGTGACTTCAATATCCCAATCTCAACCCTCGGATTCGACCCCAGCTCCATTGAGAATATTTTTACAATCAACCTCAATATGTATCCGATTTCACCGATAACTCTCGATTCTTTGGAAAATGTCAAAAATCCGCTTTTCAAGATTCAATTGAACGACTCGACGTATCTGGCCTGCGGCATGCAACAGGTGCTCAATATGCCTTCGACTGCCTTCCGCAGCGCCCTCAACCTCAATTACTTCAATAATTACGTAACTATCAAATATCAGCATATCGGCAGCTCGTTTTACTCTCTGGCTAATCCATATATGCGCAATGATATTCAGGGCTTCTATATTGCCGATAAAATCCGCCTGTTCCAGAATAAGGTTTTTCTGAATATCAGTTTCGAACAGAACCGGGATAATCTGAATGATGATAAAAAAGCCACCACGACGACCACCTCCTTCATGGCCGGCCTGTCTTTATTCCTCGGCGAGAATCTGCCCCGCATCGATCTGAATACAATGCAGTACGGGCGGAAAAACGATCTGACGCAACTCGATACCACCTGGTATGGAACGGAAGCCGACTCTTTCAGCATCAAAGACAATCGCGAGTCAAATCTGACCATGCGCCAGGACATCCGCATTTCCCATAACGTCGAATTCATGAAGGTGAAAAATACGCTCAACCTGTCCTGGGCGAATTCTGACAGGAGCGACCGACTCAACCGTGCCCCCGGCTATATTTTCAGCGCCATGAAAACCTCGCTGGTATCTTTCAGCATCAACAGCACTTTCCCGTTCCCGCTGAAAACCAATCTCCGCTATTCCAGCAACCACAGCGAAAGCGCTCTGACTGACTTGCCTTACGACTTTTACACTTTCGGAGCCCAGGGGCGGTACGAATTTTTTAACAGCGCCCTCAGTCTGATCGCCGGCGGCGTCTTGACCAGCGGTAAAGGACAAGCCGAATACACTCAAAGCAATGTCTACGGAGGATTTATCTTCAATTTTCTGAAAATCCACCAGCTGCGCAGTAATATCAGCTTCACTCATCTGGACGATCGCACCAGCGATGAAAAGTTCAACGACCTGAGTTTTTTCGTGATCTATTCCATGAACTTTTAACCCAGCCTTATGTTTATGAAAAAGAACACTCTGAAACAGGCTCTCTGGGGAATTGTGATCGCCATTGTTTTGGCGATCGTCGTTTCGGTTCTGCTGCTTTTCGGGTTGTTTCGTGATATGGAGTTAAAATCGCTGGACGCGCGTTTTAAAAATCGCGGACCGCTGGATATCTCGCACTCCAACCTGATTGTCATTGCGATTGATGACCAAACCTTTAAGAGTTGCCGCGACCGCTATCCCTATCCGCGTGAATATTACGCTACCCTCGTCGAGAACCTCCAGGAAGTCGGCGTTAAGACGGTCATGTTCGATATTCAATTCACTGAACCGGATTATAAGAATCCCCGGGGTGATTCAATCCTGGCGGATGCCATAAGGAAAAACGGTAACGTGATTCTGGCTGGTAAAGTTGCGCGTGAATTCACGGTGGGCGGCATGAATATCTACGCTGATAAACCTCTGCCCATTTTACTGGAAACCGGTAGTGAATGGGGCGTAGTCGGAGAAATGCAGGATCCGGATGGATTCACCCGGCGTTATTCGATCTTCGAACAATATCGGGACGAATTTATCTATTCGCTTGGCACTCGAGTATTTCTGAAAGAAATGAATTTGCCATCCGAACCGAAGTTCCGCTTTGAAGACGGCTATTTTATCTTTTCCGATTCGACTTCCAACAATTCATATCAGCTGCTCGGACATCGCGGCAGTCTCGGCTGGGAGCAGACCATTCTGATCAATTATTACGGTCCGGCCAACACTTTTCCAACTTATTCGATGTCGGCAGTTTTGGACGACGCCGATTTCGATCTGAAAGATGAAGAGGATACCGACTATCTCGAAATGTTCAAAGACAATTCGGTCTATCCGCTGGAATTACGCATATCATTAATTGACGATTCAACAAGGCAAATGGAAGCCATCGCGGCTCTGGCGGCTGGAGATACGAACCGGGTCATTTCGATTCTCGGAGAGATCAATCCTTTTAAAGATAAAATCGCGCTGGTCGGCGTTTCCATCGAGGAACTGCATGACAATAAGTTCACCCCGTTTTATAATTATGGCGGTAATCGCCGCTTGACCCCGGGAGTTGAAACCCATGCCCACGCCATCCAGACAATGTTGGACCAACGCTTTATCCGCACTCTGCCGATCACGGTCAATATCATCGCGATTTTCCTGATCAGTATTTTAACGGCCGTGGGTGTGGCCTTTGCCCGCCCGGTTTTCGGCGGAATGCTCGCTCTCACTTTGGCGTTTATCGCCGGATTATATTCCTATTGGATGTTTCGTTCCCAGGCGTTGTGGGTGCAATTGATCCCGCTGTTGGTGGGAGTGGCCGCCAGCTATCTCGCCAGTGTCGTTTACCAATTTCTTTCCGAACAGAAGGAAAAGAAAAAGATTCGCGGCATGTTCCAGACCTATATGAGCCCGAAAGTCCTGAAATACCTGGAAGATCACCCGGACGCCTTCAGTCTTTCCGGTGAGAAGCGCGAAGCCACCATGTTTTTCTCGGATGTGGCCAATTTCACGACTATTTCCGAGAGTCTTTCAGCGGAAGAATTAGCCCTGGTATTAAATAAATATCTGTCGCCGATGACTGAAATTTTGATGAAGTACGACGGCTATGTCGATAAGTATGAAGGTGATGCGATCATGTGCGACTTCGGGGTGCCGATGGAAGATCCCGATCACGCCTGGAAAGCCTGCTTCGCTGCTCTCGATCAGCAGGCGGCGCTGGAAGTCCTGCGTCCACAGATCAAGAAAGATCACGGCGTGGATATTTTCGTACGCATGGGCGTAAATTCCGGGGTTGTCAGCGCCGGCAACATGGGATCCACCCAGCGTTTCCAGTACACGGTCATGGGCGATGCCGTCAACCAGGCTTCGCGTTTCGAAGGCGCCAACAAGCAATACGGTACTTATATCATGATCGGCGAGGAAACCCTGCGCCGCGCCGAAGACAAGATCGAGGTACGGATTCTCGACCGGCTGGTGGTGAAAGGTAAACTTAAACCGATCACTGTCTATCAGTTGTTGGGACGAAAGGATCAATTAGATCCGGATATGGCAAAAATCCGGGCTTTCTTCACTGATGGCATCAACCTCTACTGGGATCGCCAGTGGGACGCCGCGATTGTCGAATTTGAGAAAGCCGCCGCCGTTACCGGCGCAGACTGCCCGTCGAAAGTCTTTATTGACCGCTGTCATATCTATAAGGAAAATCCACCCGGTCCGGATTGGCAGGGCGAGTTTGTCATGAAGACCAAATAAGGGCACTTAATTCCCTAACAATCCGGCCGCCGGAATCCCAGAAAATTATCTTTTTCCAGCAACCCTTGTGCTTAAATTAACACATGTTTTTTCCTGTAGATAATCAATTGAACCTGAAACAAATCCATCGCCGGTTATTATAACCGGAAAAAGTATAAAGAAGGAAATATGACTCTTAAAAAAGGTAAAATAATGTGGGTGGATGATGAAATTGAATTGTTGAAAGCCCACATCCTATTTCTGCGTAGCCGCGGCTTCGAGGTCACTCCGGTATCCAACGGCAACGATGCCGTCAAATTAGTTAGCCAGGAAAATTTCGATCTGGTGCTGCTGGATGAAATGATGGCCGGTAAAGATGGCCTGGCGACCCTGGCGGATATCAAAGCCCGCAAACCAGGTTTGCCCGTGATCATGATTACCAAGAACGAGGAAGAAAGCCTCATGGAAAAAGCCATCGGCAGCAAGATCACCGACTACCTGACCAAGCCGGTCAATCCCAGCCAGGTGCTGATGGCCTGCAAGAAAATTCTCGAACAACAACGCATTTCCTCCGAGCACGTCGCTCGCAATTACCTGGAGGAATTTCACGCTATTTCCCAGCAACTTTTCAATGATCTGAAAAGTAGCGATTGGATCGATATTTATCAGAAACTGGCTGGCTGGGAGATCGAGTTTGACGATCACCCCGATCTCGGTTTGAACGATACCCTGGAAGACCAGAAACGCGACTGCAATATCGAGTTCGCAAAATTTATTGATAATAACTACCAGGGCTGGATCAACGAAGATCCGCATTTCCGCCCGGCGCTATCCCCGGATTTGATTCCCAGACATGTCCTGCCGCTGCTGAAAGATGGCCATAAAGTGCTGTTCATTGTAATTGATTGCATGCGCCTCGATCAATGGTACACTTTTGCACCTTTGCTCTATGACCTTTTTAATATTGAAATAAACTACCATTACTCGATTTTACCATCGGCCACCCCCTATTCCCGCAATGCAATTTTCAGCGGTTTATTTCCCAGCGAAATCCAGAAAATCCATCCTGACATCTGGCTGCGCGAGGAAGAAGACGAAACCTCCATGAATCGCTACGAAGGGCGCATGCTCGAGGATCTGCTGGCCCAGCATGATCTTGACCTGCGCGGCAAGTTCAGTTATCTCAAGGTGCTGGACTCTGATTCCGGCTGGGCGCTCGAGAAGCGTATTTCCTCGTATCTTGGTAACTCGATGATCGCTCTGGTACTTAATTTCGTTGATATTTTAGCTCATCGGAGAGCGGACTCCGACCTGCTGAAGGAAATTTTACCGAACGAATCCAGTTATCGGTCCGTAGTGCGCACCTGGTTCCAGCATTCCTGGATATTTTCGGTATTACGCCGATTTGCCGCCACCGATTTTACGATTATTCTGACCAGCGATCACGGCAGTATCCGGGTGCAGAATGACGTCAAGGTAGTGGCCGACAAGTCCGCTTCTTCCAACATTCGCTTCAAGAGTGGACGCAATCTGAATTGTCCGCCTAAATATGCCCTGAGTATTAAAAATCCGGCCGAATTTAAACTTCCCGATCAAGGCATTAATACCAATTACCTGATCGCCAAGGAAAACTTTTACTTTGTTTACCCGACCAATTACCATAAATACCAGACCTTCTTCCGAGACACATTTCAACACGGTGGTATCTCGATGGAGGAAATGATCCTGCCGGTGGTAAAAATGACACCCAGAAAATAAGCATGAATTTTTCGGTTACCACTCGCAGCTCGGCTGAAACCGTCCGGTTAGGTAAAACGATCGCATCGTTGTTGAAACCCGGAGATGTTGTGGCCTTGATCGGAGAACTGGCGGCGGGCAAGACGACTCTGATCGGCGGAATCTGTCAGGGATTGGGGGTACCGCGTCCCGTCGAGAGTCCGACCTTTACGCTGGTCAACGAATATCCCGGTCCGATCTATCATATCGACTGCTACCGCGAACAGCGTCTGTCGGAATGGCTGGAACTCGGCATCAATGAATATTTTTATGGAGAGGGTATCACTCTGGTTGAATGGGCGGATCGGATTCGGCCATTGCTGCCGGAAACGGCACTGTTTATTAATCTGCATCAGGATTTCAAGCAGGATACGATTCGTTATCTGGATATCAGCGGCGCGCCGGAAATCATCTCCGCTCTGGCTAATAAATGTAAACTGTAAACTTTGAAACTATAAACTAAAATATGTCCCCCGACCAACAACTCATCCTCGGCATCGAAACCGCCACCATCAATTGCAGCGTCGGCCTGACGCGCGGTGAACTCATCCTCGGGCAAAAGAATCTGACGGATCGCGCTGTCCACTCGGAGAAGCTAATTGATCTGATTGATGCATTGCTCAGACCCCATACGGATTTCGCCGGCCTCGCAGCCGTGGCAGTCAGTATCGGACCTGGCTCTTATACCGGTCTGCGGATCGGTCTGGCGACCGCCAAAGGTCTGACTTTTAGCGGAACTCAGCCGCTGTTGCCGGTTCCCACGCTGACGGTTCTGGAAAACGTAGCGCGCCGTCAATTTTCCGGTCCGGCCGTATTTTTTATCAAGTCTCACCGCGATTTGATTTATTACACGGTCGCGGGAAAAGACGAATCGCCGGTCTTCAGACGAAAGGTGGCGCACGACCGGATTGCCGCAGTCGCCCAGCTCTATCCGGATCATCTCCTGATTGGCGATAATGATTTTAACGGTCAATATGGAAAACGTTTGCAGATTTGCTTTCCTGCCGGCGACGCCGTTGCTCAACTCGCCGCCCGTTATTATGACGAAACGCAGCAATTGTCGAACGCCGAGCTAGAGCCGGACTACTATTCCAATCTGGAGGCTAAAACTTGGCCGACTCAGTGACGGAACGGATTCGCCGGGCTGATGAAGCCGATCTGACGGCGGTACTGGCAATTGAAGCCCAATCTTTCTCCGATCCCTGGAGCGAGGATTTTTTTCGCCATGAACTTTTTAATCCGATCAGCCGCTTCTACGTGATCGAAAAGGAGCAAACAATCGTCGGATACATCATATTTTGGATCGTGGCTGATGAATCCCATATCGCCAATATTGCCATCCACCCAAAATTTAGAAGTGCCGGTTTGGGCGGAAAATTATTAAATTTCGCTTTTGACATGGCACGACGCAACGGGGCTAAGACAATTACGCTGGAAGTCAACGAGCACAATGCGGCCGCCCGGCGACTTTATGAAAAATACCGGTTTGACTTAACCGGTCGCCGGCCGCGCTATTATGCCAACCGCGACGATGCCCTGATCCTAACCCGCCGACTCTGATGAGGTAATTATGGCTGAATGGTTTCAAAGAACAAAAAAAGGTCTGCTTGGCACCGAGAAAAAGGTAATCCCGGACGGACTCTGGGTGAAGTGTCAAAACTGCAATGAATATCTCTATAAACGCGAACTCGATAAGAACTTTTCGGTCTGTCCGCATTGCCATTATCACTTTCGCATAACCTGCGATGCCTATATTAAAATTCTGCTGGACGGGGATTATGAGGAGTTCAACCGAGAAATGCAATCTCTCGATCCTCTGAAATTCAAAGACTCAAAAAAATACGCAGAGCGCCTGAAACAAGCTGTCAGTCAGACCGGTTCGAATGAGGCGGTCAAAACCGTTCTCGGCCGCATTGATGATTTACCGGTCGTTTTGTGCGTGATGGACTTCAATTTCATCGGCGGTAGCATGGGATCGGTTGTGGGCGAGAAAATCGCCCGTGCGACCGATAAAGCCCGCGAGCTGCGCGTACCCCTGATTATCGTTTCCCAGTCCGGCGGAGCCCGCATGCAGGAAGGCATTTATTCGCTGATGCAAATGGCTAAAACCAGCGCCAAACTGACCAGTTTCCATGAGGAGGGCGGTCTATTCATTTCGATCCTGACCGATCCGACGTCCGGCGGTACAACCGCCAGCTTTGCAATGCTGGGCGATCTGATAATTTCCGAACCGGGAGCATTTATCGGATTCGCCGGCCCGCGCGTTATCAAGCAGACCATCGGGCACGAACTGCCGGAAGGCTTTCAGCACGCCGAACTGCTGATGGAAAAGGGCTTCATCGATATCATTGTGCCCCGCTCCGAAATGAAACAATTAATTAGTAAAATTTTGCATTTTTTCCATGAAAAGCATTAAGCCTTTTATTTTAGTGACCAATGACGACGGGATTGCCGCTCCGGGTATCGATTTTCTGGCAAGCGCGCTGAAAGCGATCGGTGAAGTCGTCGTGGTCGCTCCGGACAGCGAAAAAAGCGCCGTCGGACATGCAATTACGCTCTCCGATCCTATTCGGGTCGTTGATTACAATAAAAACGGCCATTGGCGGGGATACGCAGTTTCGGGTACTCCGGCGGATTGTGTTAAAATCGCGGTCGGCGCTCTTCTCGAACGGCGTCCGGATCTGGTCGTTTCCGGTATCAATCTCGGTTCGAATGCCGGTATCAATGTCATTTATTCCGGCACCGTTTCGGCGGCGACGGAAGGCACAATCCTGGGAATTCCATCCATTGCCGTATCGCTGACGACGTACACCGATCCGATTTTCGACCCGGCGGCCTCCTTTGCGGTACGGATAGCGCGCCTCGTCTTGCAAAAAGGTCTGCCGGAGCGGACGCTCCTGAACATCAATGTCCCCAATGTGCCGGCCGCGGAAATTCGCGGAATGCGTATCACCCGTCAGGGGATGGCCAATTTTGCCGAGCTTTTCGACCGGCGTGTGGATCCGCGTAACCGTGTTTATTACTGGATGGACGGCAAAAAAGCCGAATTGCCGGAAGGAGACGATGTCGACGATGTCGTGATCCGTCAGAATATGATCTCAATTACGCCCGTCAAATATGATTTGACCAACTATGAATTTATCCCGGAATTGGAAAACTGGGTCTCGGAGTATAAATCTTTATGAATTCTGTCAATAAAGTCTGGATCGTTGATTTCGGTTCGCAGTACACCCAGCTGATCGCGCGCCGGGTGCGTGAACTGTCCGTCTATTCGGAAATCGTCAAACCGACCGTAACCGCCCGCGAAGCCGTTGCCAGTAATGTCAACGCAATCATTTTATCCGGCGGACCGGCCAGCGTCTATGCCGAGGATGCACCGCAATTAGCCCCGGAATTCTTCGATCTGGACCTGCCGCTGCTGGGGATTTGCTACGGTCTGCAGCTGATCGCCCGGCATTTCGGCGCGCGGGTTCATTCCGATCATCATCGGGAATATGGACCGGCCGGAATTCAAATTAAAAACGAGCATGTTTTATTTGATGCGGTTTCGGCCCAGACCCAGGTCTGGATGAGCCATGGCGATCATGTCGATACTCTGCCTGAAGGTTTTAAAATTGCCGCCCTGTCGGTCAATGGCGCACCGGCCGCCCTGACGCATGTCAGTCGCCGGATCATGGGATTGCAATTTCATCCGGAAGTGGAACATACCCCGGAAGGCAATCAAATCCTCGCGAATTTTCTGTTTAAAGTCGCTAAACTGAAACCGGACTGGACGCCGGGAAAATTCATCGAACAAACTGTCGCCGATATTCGCCGGCAAGTCGGTAACGAACAGGTGCTGATGGCCCTCAGCGGTGGAGTCGATTCATCTGTCATGGGAGTGCTCATCAACCGGGCGATTGGCAAACGCTGCATTCCGGTTTTTATCAACAATGGCCTGCTCCGTCAGACCGAACAGATTGAGGTAGTTCGTCAGCTGAAGGGACAGATGGGATTGCCGATTCACGGTTATAATTTTTCGCAACAATTTCTCAAAGCGTTAAGGGGAATTACCGACCCGGAACGCAAACGTAAGATCATCGGTCGTCAATTCATTAAAGCCTTTGAGGATATCGCCGCCAAATATCCGTCGGTAAAATTTCTGGCGCAGGGTACTCTTTACCCCGATGTGATCGAAAGCCGCTCGGTCAACGGACCATCTCAGGTCATCAAAAGCCATCACAATGTCGGCGGCCTGCCGAAGCGCATGAACCTGAAACTGATCGAGCCGTTCAACCGGCTCTTCAAGGATGAAGTGCGTCGGATCGGTCATGAGCTGGGCATCCCCGAACAGATTTTACAGCGCCATCCGTTTCCCGGCCCCGGGTTGGGAGTGCGCATCATCGGTGAAATTACACCGCGCCACCTGGATCTGCTGCGGCGCGCGGATGCTATTTTTATTGAAGAATTACATAAAAGCGGTTGGTACGAGCGCGTATGGCAGGCTTTTACAGTGCTGATCCCTGTCAGAACTGTCGGTGTAATGGGCGATCAGCGCACTTATGAAAATGTGATCGTGCTGCGTTCGGTCAACAGCAGCGACGGCATGACCGCCGACTGGTCGCGCCTGCCGGAAGGCCTGCTCAGCCGCGTGTCGAACCGGATCGTCAATGAAGTCCGCGGGATCAATCGGGTCGTTTATGATGTCACCTCTAAACCACCGGCTACCATCGAATGGGAGTAAATTAATCAGAATGAAAGTTATGCGTAGAATTTTTCCTTTTGTTACAATTACGACCATGATTATCCTAACCTTTGGCAGGCTTGATTCGGCATCCCAACCGGAGGACTACGGCAAGCAACTGCTTGAAGAAGGCGTAGCCTTTTTCAATGCCGAAAAATACTGGGACGCCCAGCAAGTTTTCGAACAGATCAGAGGGCTGCCGGAAAATACTAATCCGTTGCTGTCGACCGCTTCACTGCTGCTGGTAAAAACTCATTATCGTCTGGGCGAAGTCGAACAAAGCGAAGCTCTGGCATGGAAATTTTTAACTACATTTCCAGATTCGCGCTATATCAACGAGGTCAAAATCACTCTTGCGGAAATGTTACTGTTTCAGGGCCGTTTTCCGGAGGCTTTGAATATTTATTTGGATTTATTACAGAATTCCACCGATCCCGGAACCCTTAACATTTGTAAGGATCACCTGGATAAAGTCATCGGCGTTTATCTTGACACACAAACAGTTACTGCTCTGCGGGACACCATCCCAGGCGAATTTGCCCGTCAATATCTGACGATCAAATTAGCCGAAAAATTACATAGCGACGGCAATACCTCCCAGGCATTCCAGACATTGCACCAACTGCCCGGTAAAATCAGCAACCGTTATCTGAACGATCTGAGGCAAAATACCGAAGAAGAATTGAAAAAAGGAGCCGTTGCGCGGAAATATATCGGTGTGATTCTGCCATTAACCGGATCAAACGCAGCCACCGGGAAAAAATTGTTGAACGGCGTCAAATATGCATTAGCTAAATACCGTGAAAAATCCGCGGTCGATCTGGCAGCCCTGGTTCTCGATAACCGCAGCGATCCCGTGCAGAGTTACCGTCAGGCTGAATTTTTAGCCAAGAATCCCAGAGTGCTGGCGATTTTTGGGCCGATGGTGACCGAGAACGCCACTCTGGTAGCAGTAGCCGCCAACCAATACCAGATTCCGATGATTACTCCGACTGCATCCGGTTCGCAGTTAGCTGCACTCGGGCCGTACGTTTTCCAGGCTAATTTGGACTATGAGAATCTGGGGCGTTATCTGGGAATGTACAGCGCCAAAATAGGCGGGGTCAAGACCGTGGCATCGCTTTCACCGGCAGATGAATTCGGCCGGGAATTCACCGACGCGTACTGCCGGACGATTGATGAATATGGCGGTCAGGTCATTTCCCAGCAATGGTATCATGGCGAGCCGGCCGACCTGAAGCTGCAAATCAATGCGATGCGACTGACGGCTATTGACCGTTTTCTCGCGCATTTCGATGAAAAATTCAAATTGGCTAAAAAAGAGCTGCTCAACCTGGTGACGAACGATCCGCGCTACCGTAACGACTCGCTGAGGATTGCCGTCGGCGAGCAGCATTGCATCGTCTTCAAACCAGACACGACCTACCGCTTGTCCATTCCGGATGCCTTGATAATGACCGGTCTGATGAAAAGCACCGATTTTGAGGTTCCTAAAAGGGATACGGTCACCTTTCCGCACGGCCTTGTGGATGGCTTTTTAATACCGGCACGCGCCGATGACGCCAGTTTGATCGTTCCCCAACTGACCTATTACGATATTCGCGGAGCTTTATTCGGCAGCGCCAATTGGAACGACCCGGAGCTGTTCCGCAAGCACCGTGATGTTTTGCATAACCTGCGCTTCATTTCAGATTATTATATCGATACAGAGTCGCCTGTTTATCGTCAACAGGCTGGTGATTTCAAAAAGAATATCCAGACTGAGCCGGGGCGTCTGGAATGGTACGGCTACGATACAATGAACGCCATTTTAACGGTAATTGACCGGAATTCCGTGACCCGTGAATCTATCCGCCAAGGACTGAACGTCATGCCGGTCTATCATGGCGTTTGCCGCAACATTTCCTTCCAGGGGAATCGTCCGCGGGTCAATTCCTGTGCCTTTATTCTTGGTTTTGAGTCAGAGCGTCTTCACCCGGTGGCGGTGATCGAAAGAGGCGTAATACAAGAGAAGGATAAGTCCAAATGACTTTTCCGCTAATAGTTACAAAAGGCATCGAGATCATCCGGGCGCCACAACTGTCGGATTATCCGGGATTGACCCATGCTTTCAGCACCCGTAACGGCGGAGTCAGCCACGGCGCGTTTCGATCTCTGAATCTGGGAATAACCGACGGCGATACCCTGAAAAATATCCTTATCAATCGCAAACGTTTTGCCAATACCCTGAACTATGCCCCTTCCGATATCGCTCAAGCCGAACAGCTGCACGGCGCCCGGGTGGCAATTGTCGAAGCCAGCCGACCGTATCAGGCCTGTGACGCGCTGGTTACCAACCATCCGCACATTTTACTGAGCGTCAAGACCGCCGACTGCGCTCCGGTATTGCTGTACGACCCGGTTCATCAGGTGGTTGCCGCAGTGCATGCCGGCTGGCGCGGAACGGTAGAGGGAATTGTCAATAACACGATAGCAGTTATGCGGACGCATTTTAACTCCAATCCGCAAGATATAATCGCCGCTATCGGTCCGGCCATCCATGCCTGCTGCTATGAGGTTAAAGAGGATGTCGCCGGAAGATTTACCGGGGAAGAAATCGTTCTGAAAAGCAATCGCTTCTATTTGGATCTGATTGCCGCCGTGCGCAATCGTCTGCTGGCGGCCGGATTGCTGCCTGGAAAAATCGAGGACAGTGGCTACTGTACCGCCTGTATGCCCGATAAATTTTATTCTTACCGCCGGGATGGCAACTCGACCGGTCGCATGTTGGCGGTAATCGCCCTAAACAATCCAATGAATGGACAGAGGTGATTTATGACCATTAAGGACAGACTTCAGCAGGATATGATCGCGGCCATGAAGGCTAAAGACGAAGACCGTTTACGCATTATCCGCCTGCTGCGCGGGAATATCCGCAAAGCCGAAATTGATTCGAAAAAAGATTTCCTGGATGACGATGTCATCGGGATTTTGATGAGCGCCGCCAAGCAACATCAGGATTCTATTCAGGCTTATAAAAATGGCGGCCGCGCCGACCTGGTTGCTCAGGAGGAGACCGAACTGACAGTTATCCGTGAATATTTACCCCAGGCAATGGCAGTTGCGGAGCTGGAATCCGTTGTTGCAGAGGTGATTCGCACAACCGGTGCAACGACCATCAAAGACCTAGGCAAGGTAATGGGCGCTGTCATGGCCAAGGTTAAAGGTCGGGCCGATGGTTCGCAGGTACAGACCATCGTGCGCAGTAAATTGGTTTAACTCGCGGCGGGCGTTAGAGAGTCGATTATATGTTTGATCTGATTTCGGTTGCTATCATTGGTGTTTTTATGTTCCTGGGACTACGTAGTGGACTGATCAAAGCCGCTCTTAAATTAGTCGGGCTCGCCTTAGCCACGATAGCCGCATCCCGGTATTTTTTCATCGGCAGTCAGCTGATCGCCGATTTCTTTAACCTCTCTGAAGGTGTGCGCGCCGTGATCGGTTTCGTGATAATTTTTGTGGCTGTTTTTCTTTTTTTTGAACTGATCGCCTCGATGCTGAAAAGTCTGATGCGGAAATTAAAATTGGTTTGGGTGGATCGCCTCGGCGGCCTGCTGTTCGGTTTTTTAGAAGGCGTGATAATAATGATGATTGTCGTTTGGGGGATTAATCTCTTCCCGGAACTTGGTTTTACCGGTCGCCTGCAAAAATCATCCACCTCTTTCCAGCTGCTTAGCCGCATGGAGATCAAGGCGGCACGCGGCTGTCGGTTAGACTCCCGGCTCGATGTCCTGGAAAAAAGTTTACGCAAATCCGTTTTTCTGCCGGAAGCTCCCGCGGTTGACAGTCTCGAAATACCGCCGGAAATCCGCTAATCATCACTTCTCATGCCGGAGATTCAGAATTCAATCAACGATAAACTCGGCTTCGAGCGGGTCATTGAGCTGATCCAGGCTCAGACTATGTCGGTGGCCGGACGTGAACTGGCGGCTGCAATCCAACCACTGACCGATTTAGCCGCTATTCGTGTCATTCAGAACCGGATCACGGCTTTACAAACGGTTTTGTCGGATGGCGAATTCCTGCCGCTGAGTGAATTCGGGGATTTTCGCCCGGAGTTGATCCGTTGCCGCGTTGCGGGCGCATTTCTCCTGCTGGAGACGCTGATCCGGATTGATCAATTGTTGGAAATCATCGAGCGACAGCGACGTTTCTTCCGCCTTCAGCGTCAGCGATTAAAATCCCTTGAACCGCTTTTTAACGATCTCGAACCGTTGCCGAACGTCCGAAAAATCATCGAGGCGATCGTCTCTCCCGACGGAACGATCCGCGACAACGCCAGTCCGGAATTGAATCGCATCCGCCATGAAATCCGCGCCAGTCAACGGCGCCTTAACCATGAAATCCTGCGCCTGATGGATTTAGCCCGCGGACAGCAATGGCTGCACGAGGATCAACCGACAATCCGCGACGGTCGTCTGGTTCTGCCATTGCGGGTCGAATCCAAGCGTAAAATCAACGGGATTATCCACGGGCAATCCACCACCGGCGCCACGGTTTATGTCGAACCACTTGAAGCGGTCGAGATCAACAATGCCTTAAAGGAACTCGAACAGGCGGAAAAGGAAGAAATCGAGCGCATTCTGCGCCAGGCGACTGATAAAATCCGGCCGGATTTTCTATCGCTTCAAAAAAATATTCAGATCCTGGGTGAAATTGATTGCCTGAACGCCTGTGCGCGCTTCAGTCTGAAATTCAAATGTACGCCGCCGCTCATTGTTGAAGAGGGTGGCAATTTCCGTCTGCATGGAGCCCGGCACCCATTACTGGCTTTGCATAAAGAGGTCGTGCCATTGGAATTTGAACCGGCCGTGCGCGCGGTCATTATCTCCGGCCCGAATGCCGGCGGCAAGACCGTCGCCATGAAGACGGTCGGCCTGTTGTCGCAAATGGCAATGTGCGGCCTGCCGATCCCAGCCGAAGAAGAAAGCCGTCTGCCGTTTATAACGCGCTTCCTGACCGACATCGGCGATCAGCAATCCATTGAAAACGACCTTTCGACCTTCTCATCGCATGTCAATAACCTGAAGTATTTTCTCGAAACTGCCGATGAACATACCCTGATATTGATCGATGAACTCGGCACCGGCACCGAGCCGACCGAGGGCGCGGCGCTCGGACAGGCAGTGCTTGCGGAATTACTCGCCGCCGGTAGCCTGATAATCGTCACTACCCACCACAATGCCCTGAAGGAATTTGCCCAGCAGCAACCGGGCGCCGTCAACGCCGCGATGGAATTCGATACTGCGACCCTGGCGCCAACCTACAGATTGCAAATCGGCCTGCCGGGAAGCAGCTATGCTTTCGAGATTTCCGACCGGCTGGGTTTGCCGCAAAAGGTCATCGCCAAAGCCCGCCAGATCGTCGGCGAGGAATCGGTGCGCCTAACCAATCTGTTGCGCGAGGTCGAGCAACTGCGCAGGGAGGTTGATCGGGATCGCCGGATCATTTCTCAGAACAAGAGAACACTCGACAAATTAGTCAGCGAATACGAAGGTAAACTGAATACATTGCGCGAAAAGTCAGAGCACGCCGACGCCGATCTGGCCCGCAAACTCGAAGAGACTGTCGCTGAATCGCGGCGCCGCATTGAAAGCGCGGTCAAGGAAATCCGCGAAAAAGCCGCCGCACCGGAGACAATTCGTCAGGCACAGCAAACGATTGCCACTATCCAGGAAAATGTTCAGAAAATTAAGACCCGGCAGAAGAAATCCGCACCGGCCGGTCGGCCCGAATGGCGGGTCGGCGATTCCGTCCGGATTGATGGCGTCAGCGAGCCAGGCGAGATTATTAAAATCGGCGCCCGGAATGACCGCTACGGGATTGTCGTTGGCGGAAAAACGCTCTGGGTCAGTCGCGACGCGCTCCAGCCTTTCAAAATAAGCGCCGTTTCGACCAAACAGTCCGCGCCACCCATGCTGAAAAGCGAGCCGCTCTTTTCACCGCGCTTAGACCTGCGCGGCATGCGTTATGACGAAGCCGAGAGTGCTTTGCAAAGATTTCTCGACCGCGCTCTGCTGGCTGGATTGAATCAGATCGAAATCATACATGGCAAGGGTACCGGCGCGCTCCAGAAAATGACTCATGAAGTGCTGCGAGCTACGCCCGGCGTACGCAGTTATCATTTTGAAGATTTCGACAGCGGCGGCACCGGCGCGACGATCGTCGAATTATAAAGCTACACGGAGGTTCACGGAAGAGGCACTGAGGTGCACAGAGAATTTCTTTATTCTTAAAAGTACTTATAAGTATTCAAAATGCACTCCGTGATACTCCGTGCCAGCAAATATCTTCCTGTCCGAATAAAATTTGAAAGCTTAAATTAACGTCGGTATGCCGAGAATTTCCAACAATACTATCGAACGGATCAAAGCCCGGGCCGATGTTCTGGACGTCGTTTCGGAAGTCGTGCAACTGAAACAACGCGGCCGCAATTTTTTTGGTCTGTGTCCCTTTCATGAGGAGAAGACGCCCTCCTTCAGCGTCAATCCCAGTCTTGGCATTTTTCACTGTTTCGGTTGCGGCAAAGGCGGCAATGCCGTGACCTTCGTAATGGAATATGAAAAAATTGATTATTACGAAGCTCTGAAAAGATTAGCCGATAAATACGCGATCACTATCGAGTGGGAAGGCGGCGACGATTCTCAAAAAGGCGAAGTGGCTCTGATTTACGAGCTGCATGAAATCGCGGCTGAATTTTATCATAAGCAATTAAAATCCGACCGCGGCCGCGCCGCCCGGGAATATGTCGAAAAGCGCGGCTTCGGGCATGAGATTATTGATCGTTTCCGCATAGGTTACGCCCCGGAAGAATGGGAAAACCTTTTCCGGCAGATTGACCGCAGCCGTTTTACGCCGGCAGTGCTGGAAAAATCTGGCCTTTTTATCCGCAAGGAAGGCAATAATTTTTACGACCGCTTCCGCCACCGGGTAATTTTTCCGATTATTAATTTAGCCGGCCGAACGGTGGCCTTTGGCGGGCGCGCGCTCGACCCGAAAGAGGAGGCCAAGTATCTGAATTCCCCGGAAACGCCCATCTACTTCAAGAGCGGCATTTTCTTCGGCCTGAACTTCTCGAAGGACGCCATTCAGAAAGCCGGGAATGCGATCATCGTTGAAGGCTATACCGACTTCCTGCGGCTTTATACGAACGGATTTACGAACGTCGCGGCCGGTTCCGGCACGGCTTTGACCTATCACCATGCCCGCCTGATGCGCCGTTTTACAAATAAAGTGACACTCTGTTATGACGGCGACGAAGCCGGGCAAAAGGCCACCGAACGGGCTGGTTTCCTGTTAATGCGCGAAGGATTGGACGTTCATGCCATCCGCCTGCCGGAAAAAGACGACCCGGATTCCTTCCTGCGCGACCGCAAACCAGAGGAATTCCGGAATCTCTACATGTCGGCTGCCGATTTTATGACTTATTACATTGACCGCAACGCGCCGGAATTAAAAACGACTGCCGGCAAGACGCAATTTGTGGAACGTTTGGCAGAAGAACTGGTAGAGATTAAAAATCCGGTGACGCTCGACCTGCTCATCGGTGAAATTGCCGGGCGGATCAATGTCAGGGAAGAACATATTCAGGCGCAGATGCGCTACATCTCACGGCGGCGCACCAATCAGACCCGCCCCGGAAACGGGAACGGAAGTCCCAAAGAAGTGCGTCTGACTACAGCCGCGGACAAAGCCGAATACGAATTGTTGAAAATTGTGCTTTCGCGACATGCAGATCTGCAATCGGTAATAGATCGCCATCTCAAACCGGAACATTTCCATCATCACATCTTACATCCAATTGCCGCAAAGTTTTTAACCTATCTGGACTCCGGGGAAATGCCTGCGGCCAACGAACTGTTTAATCTGGATTGGGATGAAGAACAGAGGCTTTACCTGGCGCGTCTGGCTCTGGAAGCCGAACCGCTTCAGTTTTCTGATGATAACGATACCTTGAATAAGCTGACCAAGGATTGCATAGCTGTTCTGCTGACTCAGGAAATTGATGGCGAAATCCTGACTGTGCGCGAGAAAATCAAAGCCGCCGAGAAAAAAGGTGAGGACAGCGCCGCCCTGGTGATTCAATTATCCAATCTCCGTCAGAAACGACGCACGATCGAACAATCTATCATTGTCTGACTGAAACGCCAGCCCCGGCGACGATTTGACGGCGGCTTGGGGCGTTCTGTTGCATATTGTGTTTAATGTTTTTATTTTTAGACCATGAATCGAATGAAACTTATCCGAGGCCGAAATCTTATTTTGATTGCCGGGCTTTTGTGGCTCGGTCTGGGATTTTTACATTGCGGCGGTCGCAAAGAGGCCGCACGTAAAGATTTTTTTGAAGGTGTAACCACCGTTGACCAGAACGATCCGGTGGGATTACCGAAGGCGCGGCCGCATGGTTTGCATTTCCTTAAATCATATCGCCAGAAAGGCGGTCCGCATCTCATCGTGGATTCGTTAAATGTGGCGATTCCACTGACAGAAACCGAATTGAAGGAAATGTATAATTTTGCGAAAAATGCTCTGAATCTGAATGAAACACCGCCGAATTCAGACGGGCAGAGCGAGTTTCCACAAGTCGTGAAATATTATCAAACCCGTCAAATGCCTGAACAATTTCTCGGTAAAGCGGTTCCTTACGCCATTGCCCGGGATGGGGCTTATTTTAAGGCGACCTATGCAGCTGACGGTAGGTTATTGTCGCTGGAATACTGCAACGAACAAACTTCGAAAAGCAGTCCGCCAGCGCCTAAAATCAAGCTCACCTCTTCAAGGGCGACTGTCTGGGATTTGATCTTCAACCGGCCGCTGTATTATGTTGACGCGGAAGGCAACCGCTTCCCATCACGGGCGATCGTATTACGCGATTCAACCCGGCTTATCCGTTTTGTGGATTACCTGAACGAAGCCGGGAACAAGGTAGCGAGCAGTACTTTTTACTATGGTGAAAAAGATCAGGTTATCGAACAGCGGATCGAATTTATAGGTGAAGGCTGTCTGACTGATTTAAATCCGTTCCTCTTCGACAAACAGTTCGATATTGTCAAGACTGGTTGGCTGGCCAAAGGACTTTACAACGAGCAAAAATATCTCAAGAAATTAGTCGTAATGGACGACCTCGGCAATCGTTATTACGATTACCGTTTCAGTTATCAAAAGACTGACGAAGGCATGACGGTCATTAACCAGGTTTTCGATCAGGCCGGACAGCCCGCCGGATACTGCGAACTGTTTTATAACGAACGCGGACGCTTGATCAAACGCGTCGGTTATGGAAGGGAACAGACGATTTCCGACTATCAGACTTTTGCCATTGATTACGAAAAAATGAAACAGGTAGTGGAATTTTACCGTCCGGACGGCACGCTGATCGATCGTCTCTATAAAGCTTTATGAAATACTTCCCGACCGCCGCGATTATGCTTGTCGCGCTGACGGCGTTTTTTTTCAATTGCAGCGAGCCGGTCGTTGAGGAAAGCACCAACTCCATCCGGTTAGGCGGAGCGTGTTATATCGAAGTCGCCAATTCCGATACCCTGGAAAGTATATTTAGCGGCGATTTCAGCCTTGAACTCTGGGCCATGGCGGACGCTTCCCTGCCGACCAGCCCGCGCTGTCTGCTTATGGTTGGCAACGACGCTGGCGGCGATGAACTGGCGATATACCAGGGCGCGGAGGATTCGAGCCTGATCGTAGTATATGTGGACGAACAGTTATTTGGCAGTTTTAAAATTTCAGGTCTGGATTGGCGCAGATCATATTTTCACTACGTGTGCCTGACTGAGGCAGATAATGTAGTATCATTTTATTTTGACGGCATTAAAATTAGTTCCAGACTGATTGCCGGCCTGAACCTTGCCATTGGCACCAGCAATCTGCTGATCGGGGCGGATTATGACGCCCTTAATTCCAACGTCGGTAATTACTGGCGGGGTAATTTTGACGAAGTGCGACTATGGACGCGTTGCCTGGATGATTCCGAGGTGCAATTTCACTTTAATAATCCGGATAAATTGCTTGAGCATTATGTGCCGGCAGATCTGGCGACGCTAGCCGGGCTGTGGCGTTTTAATGCGGTTTTCAGCAGTTCAGTGAATGATGAAAGCGGCTGGGGGCATGTGACCACTTTGCGGGGCTCGACGGCTAATATCACCTGGTCGTCTGCCGGGGCGGATTAGACTAAATTTTCGATCAATTCAGCAAATTTACGGGTGAATCTACGGACAGCTCTGACGATGTGATTTAGGGCAATCCTTTATTTATGATGAAGGTTTATATTAAGTCAGACTTTTTTGAAATCCCCAAACCTCACTACCCTCCAGTCCAGCGTGATACCCGGTCACACTGGACTTTTTTTAAGATCCGTTATAGCCCGGATATATTCAGGTGTCGTGTTGCAACAACCGCCGACAATCTTAACCCCCTTTTTCAGCCAGCCGTCTGCTATGACGGTATAATTTGAGGGCGTGAATTCCGGATCGGAGCGCCAGCCCGTTTTTGTGGAATAGACCCCGGCGTTCGGATAAACAATCAGCGGCAATGAGATCCGGTCGGCGAATTTATTCAGGAAGTCTGTGATAAGGCTGTGATGCGAGCAATTGATACCCACGCCGGTAACGCCGAGTTTTACAATTTGATTGACGACCGGGAAAATTTCTTCGCCGCTCAGTAAAGCACCCTGTTCGTTCAAAATAAAACTGGTGAAAACCGGCAAGCCGGTTTCAAGAGCAGCGATCGTAGCCGCCCGCGCCTCCATGCCATTATTCATGGTTTCCAGCAGGCAGAAATCCACGCCGCCGGACGCCAGCCATCTGGCGCGCTGACGGTGAAAATTTAGGGCTGTGGCGAAATCGGGGGCTGCCTGCGGTTGGTAGCAGTCCGCCAGCGGAGCTATCGAGCCGGCAATCCAGACATCGCGTTCTGCGGTGGAATTGGCAATTGCCATGCGAGCCAGTTCGACCGCCCGGAGAGTTGTCTCTTCAGCCTGCGATGCGGGAAATCCCGCGCTCAGGAAAGTCAAAGTATCGGTGCGAAAGGTCGCCGTGGTGATGATGTCGGCGCCCGCCCGGATGTAATCAGAATGGATGTCAATTACCGCCTGAGGGTGATGTAAAACCGCATTGGCCGACCAGAGCGGCGATTCGACCGACACACCCCGGCGTGCCAGCTCCGTTCCCAGCGCTCCGTCTAAGAGTAGGAACCTGGTTTGTCGGAGAACTTCAGCAAATGACATTGGATCAGAATCCGAGTGGAATTGTCACTGAGAGGAACTTCGTTTCACCGACGCCGATTTGCCATTCGAGGTGATGCTGGCGTGCGAAACTGCGTCCGATCCAGACGCCGATCAGCGCACCGGCGACCGTGTCGGAAAGATAATGCTTGTTGTCGTTGACGCGACTGGCGGCGACGAAAACTGCCATCAGGTATGCCGGAATACCGATCTTCTTTCCGTAAATCTCATCGAGTCCGGCGGCCAGCGTAAACGAGCTGGAGGTATGTCCGGAAGGGAAAGACTTGTAACCGTTGCCGTTGGGACGTTCCCGCCGGGCGGTGATTTTCAGAGTCTCGGTAACGAGAGCCGTAGCTATTACCGAACTGCCCAGTAACTCTATCCGTGAAAAGGTTTTATTCCAGGATTGGCCGCTTAAGCAACTCTGGATTCCCACTACCGCTGCGGCGCTCAAATATCCCCAGCGATGACCATAGAAATCTCCGATGCCGGATATCTCTTGTGAGAATAAACCATGCGTGGTTACGTAATCCCGGACGGCGTTGTCGCACAGAAAAGCCAACGGTAACAGGAACGCCCCGGTTTTCACTATGTTTTTGTTAAAATTCCAGTCGCATAAATTATTCAGGCTTTTCCAGACATGGAGCGGATAATAATACAGGTAGGCGGTGGGTTGGGTTAATGGATTGGGCGGCTGATTAAAATCCGGATCGGCCGCGAACAGTCCATTTAAGCAAACTAAAATGATTGCGATAATGAAATGACGTTTGGTCATTTAAGGTTTCCGAATTCGCGCGCGGCAGCCAGCAACGCCAAATAATTGTCGAACGGGATATATTCCGGAATGCTGTTGCCGGAGCCGAGGCAATAGCCGCCGTTATAGGCCGCTTCCTCGATATTTTTCCGGCATTGGGCGCGGATTTGTTCGGAAGTGCCGCGGGCCAGCAGGTCAACATCAACGTGCCCTATCAGGCAGAGCCGGTCGCCCCAGCGCGCTTTGGTTTCCGCAATTTCCATAGCCTTGGGTTCAAGGGGATGAATGGCGTCGACGCCGCTGGCGATGATATCTTCCATCATGGTATCCAGACGTCCGTCACTGTGATAAATCAACGGCTTGTTGGATTGGCGGGCGAGGTCGCCGATTTTCTTCAGCCAGGGGAAAAAATAGCGGCGGAAAATCTGCGGCGAGAGCATCGGACCGGAAGTGTAAGCGATATCGTCGCTGTACCACAGGACGTCCACAACGTCGCTCTGAGCGAAATATTCAAACATGCTCAGCACCAGGTCGCCGATCGTATCGAACAGTTTGGCGACGAGCTCTGGATTATCGTAGAGCGCCAGCGAAAATTGCTCGAAACCCATCAGTTCCCAAACCATGGTGAAAATGTCGCCATACTGACCGATAACTCCCAAACCATCCGGCAGGAAACGCCGCACTTTTTCAAAATTACGGTAATCGAAATCTTCCCGGCGTGGGAAACGATACTTTTCGAAACTCTGCCAGTCGGTAATAGCGCCCTGACCTTCGGAAGCCCATTTGCGGGAAACGCTGCCGTCATCGCTGAAGGTCGTATTGGTTTCATCCTGCAGGAATAGTTTGCCCGGATTAAAATCGGCGGCCGGTTGCAGTTTGATGTAATCGTAACCGGCTTTATACCAGAATTCGACATCATCCTGCACCGAAGCGATCGGTCTTCCCAAAAATTTGGCTTTAATAATAGGATGAATACCCAGTTCGGCGATGGGCACGTAAGCGGCTTTGCCGCGTCTGAGGGTCAGTTTGAATTGTTCAATGTCGGCCATGATTCTCTCGCTTGGTTTCATTTTTCAGAAATTCGGATGCAATTTAATATTTTAAGAAACGCTCTGCACTATTATTTTACGTCGCTGGATTGTAACTTATGCCCGCATTTTTATTAATGGAGAACGCGTATGGAATTACTGCTTGAAATCGCCGCAAATCTGGAATCCGGCAATGCGGCTGAACTTTGTGAATTGGTAGAGCAGAGTATTGAAGAGGGATTGAGCGCCGAAGAAATACTTAATAATGGTTTGATCCGCGGTATGAACATCGTCGGCCAGAAATTCAAGGAAGGCGAAATTTTTATTCCTGAAGTCCTGATCGCGGCGCGGGCGATGAGCCGCTGTATCAGCCGGTTGGAGCCGCTTCTGATGCAAAGCGGCGTGAAATCGAAGGGGAAATTGCTGATCGGCACCGTCAAAGACGACCTGCATGACATCGGTAAGAATCTGGTCGCGATCATGTTCAAGGGCGCCGGATTTGAAGTGATTGATCTGGGAGTCAATGTTCCGGCGGAAAAATTCGTGGCGGAAGCCCAAAAGCACAAGCCGGACGTGATCGGACTGTCAGCCCTTCTGACCACCACCATGGTCAATATGGACAATATTATCAAACAACTGCGCGCCAGTGGCTGCCGGGCTGTGATAATTATCGGCGGCGCGCCGGTCTCGGAAGAATATGCCAGCAGTATTCAGGCCGACCTGTACGCCCGCAACGCCGTCGAGGGCGTCGAAAAAGTAATGCATGCGATGCAATGCTAAATCAGGCCGGGGAAATTTTTAATGTATAAAGCTGTTTTCCTGGACCGCGACGGAACCCTGAATTTCGACAATTTTGATTATATCAAAAACTTAACTGAATTCAGACTGTTTCCAGATACAATCGCCGCTCTGCAAAAATTACAGGCGGCTGGTTATAAAATGATCGTCATTACCAATCAGGCCTGCGTCGCCAAGGGTTTGACGACCGTCGTCGCCGTCGAGGAAATTCATCATTATCTGAAAAAAACATTAGCGGACGCCGGAGTTTCCCTGACGGGTATCTATTATTGTCCGCACCACCCGGACGACAATTGCGACTGCCGCAAACCGCGCCCTGGAAATGTGTTGCGGGCGGCTCGCGAACATGACCTCGACCTGAAAGCGTCATTCTTTATCGGAGATTCGCATCGCGACGTCGAAACCGGGTATTCCGCCGGCTGCCAGACGATTTTGGTGCAAACCGGGGTGCGCCGGGACAGTTATGCGCATATATCGGAATGGCCGGTTCAGCCGGATTATGCCGCCGCGGATTTGCCGGCGGCTGTAGCCCTCATAGAACAATTGACGAGAGAAAGGAACCTATGAAAATTGCAGTTTTAATGGGAGGCGTTTCGTCCGAACGGGAAGTGTCGCTTTCCAGCGGAAAAAATATAATCGCCGCCCTGCGGGAAAACGGTCACACGGTGGTCGCGCTGGATACGATTTTACCGATAGAGCAAATTCGGCGGAAGATCGAACCACGTCCGGAAATGCTGAAGAACGGCGAGCGCAACCTGATCAAATTGCTGGGAGAACCGGAAGTCCGGGAAGTTGAGTTTGTGTTCAATGCCCTGCATGGCGGCAGTGGAGAAAACGGCGCCGTCCAGAGCGTGCTGGAAATGATGGGCTACAAATATAATGGAAGCGACCACGAAGGCTGTGCCATCGCCATGGATAAAATCGTATCGAAGCTCATCTTTGAGCGCAACGACGTTCCGACGCCGCAATGGTTGTCATTTGAACTGGAAAAATGGCGGGACGCCGCGGCCATTGCAAAGGCCATAAAAGATAAGATGGCTTTGCCATTAGTTGTAAAGCCGGCGCACGAAGGTTCGACCGTCGGTTTGTCCATCGTTAATTCCGCCGAGGGAATTCATCCGGCCGTCGTGACAGCCATGCAGTATAACAGTTCTGTGTTGGTCGAGAGTTATATTCCAGGACGCGAGATCACCGTGGCGATGCTGGGCGAGGAAGCCTTGCCGCTGGTTGAAATACGCCCGAAACATGGCATTTATGATTATGAATGTAAATATACCAGTGGCATGAGCGAATACATCGTTCCGGCGGATGTCGAAGAGCCGGTCGCCCGTAAGATCAAAGACTGGGCGACGAGCGGCATCAAGGCTTTGCGCTGTCATGGCTATGGGCGCTTCGACCTGCGTCTGACGCCTGACAACCAGCCCTTTTTCCTGGAATTCAATTCCCTTCCTGGAATGACGGCCACCAGTTTAGTGCCGAAAGCCGCTAAAGCGATCGGGATGTCATTCAACGAATTATTAGAAAAAATTATAGCATTGGGTATGCATAGATGAACGGTTCCGAATCTGCGTCAGCGAAACCTGACCATGTGAATTCGCCGCATTGGTACGCGGCCTATACCAAACCGCGCCATGAAAAAAAGGTCGATGAACTTTTAGGCGACGCCAAGATCGAGCGCTTTCTGCCATTGTTGCGTAAGGAACACCAGTGGAGTCAGCGCCGCAAGATTGTCGAAGAGCCTCTGATCCGCGGCTATGTTTTTGTCCGGATTCGGCCGCAGGAAGCGCTCTACGTTTTGGAAACGCATGGCGTTGTCCGCTTCGTCATGTTCAATAAGGAACTGGCGGTTATTCCTGACTTTCAGATCAATGCCCTGAAGCGTAGTCTGGACGGTGGATTTACTTTATCGCCGACTAATTATATCCAGGTCGGCCAATTAGTCGAAGTGACCGATGGGCCGCTCAAGGGTATTTTTGGTAAGATTCAGCGTATTGACAATGAGGAAAAATTCGTCCTGGCTCTGGACGCCGTTCAGGCGGCCTATACCGTCCAAATCGAGTCGCGTTTCCTGAGTCCGGTTCTGCCTGAAAAGAAGATCAAGATTACCTTACCACTGGGATTTTAATATGAGCACCCGATTTTACAATACCCTAACGCGCCGGCAGGAAGAATTCCAGCCAATCGAGCCGGGCGTTGTCCGCTTTTACACCTGCGGGCCGACAGTGTATAACTTTGCGCATATCGGCAATTACCGGGCGTTCGTTTTCGAGGATTTACTGCGTCGGTACCTGAAGTTCAAAGGCTTGCGTGTTATCCAGGTCATGAACATCACCGATATTGATGATAAAATTATCAAAGCCGCCAACGAAAGAGGCATTTCGATTCATGAATTTACCGAACCGTATCGCCAGGCGTTCATGAGCGATCTGGCGACGCTGGGCATTGATCCGGCGGAATATTATCCGCCCGCCACGGAGCATATCAACGAGATGGTCGCCCTGGTGGAGACTTTATTGCGGAAAGGCGTGGCTTACCAGGCCGAAGACGGCTCGGTTTACTACAAGATCGCCGAGTTTCCGCGCTACGGCCAGCTGGCCAATCTGAATGTGAATGAAATGCGACGCGGCGAGCGGGTGGCTAACGATTCCTACGAAAAGGAGGAAATCCGGGATTTTGCGCTCTGGAAAGCCTGGAAACCGGAAGACGGCGCGGTGTTCTGGGAGACTGCGCTCGGCAAAGGGCGGCCAGGCTGGCATATCGAATGCTCGGCGATGAGTATGAAGTATCTGGGGAATCATTTTGATCTGCACACCGGCGGAGTGGATAATATTTTTCCACACCACGAAAATGAAATCGCCCAGAGCGAAGCAGCCACCGGCGAGAAATTCGTCAACTTCTGGATGCACTGCGAGCACCTGCTATTCAATGACGAGAAAATGTCCAAATCGCTCGGCAACATTATCTATCTGCGCACTCTTCTTGAGAAGGGCTATCATCCGGCGGCGATCCGCCTGTCCCTGCTCGGTACGCATTACCGACTTAAACTGAATTTCACTTTGGAAAAACTGGACGAATCCGCCAAAATCGTCACCCGGTTACGGGATTTCAGAAAATCGCTGGAAGGCGAATTCCCGACGGGAGCCCTAAGGGTCGGAGAAATCACTGCCAAATGCGCTGCGGAATTTGAAGCGGCGCTGGACGACGACCTGAACATTTCGAACGCCCTCGCGGCACTTTTTACCTTTATCCACGAAGTGAATTTTTATCGTCAGAATAACCCGTTGACCGATGCGGATGTTGATTCTATTCAAAAATCGCTGGAAAAGGTTGATGCGGTGCTGAATGTGTTGAAAGAAAAAGGCGATAGCTTATCATCTGAAGAACAACACCTGCTGGACGCCCGCAATCAGGCCCGCCGGGAGCGCAACTGGGCCGAGGCCGACCGCCTGCGCAAAGAATTACTCGCCAAAAATATCATCCTCGAAGATACGCCCAAAGGCACGACCTGGAAGCGGAAAATCTGAGGACTTTCTATTATGGCACGCAGACACTAAGATTCTGCGTTTAATAAAAAGGTGAATGCTATTATTTATCGGTCAGAATCTCAGCCAATGAAACTGTGGCAGTGCCGACTTTGCCAATGGCGACGCCGGAGGCCAGGTTAGCAGCTTCAGCGGCGGCTTTCCAGTTGCGCGTCAGGCTGAAGACAGCCGTGAAAACCGCGATAAAGGTATCACCCGCGCCGCTGACATCGAACACCTCGCGGGCTTTGGTTGGAATCAGCGAACTGCGATTATTTTCATCGAGTACATAAACGCCATGTTCACCCAGCGTGATAATCAAGCCTTTCAGTCCGAGTTCTTCGACTAAGCGGCAGGCGAGCGGTTCAATGTTGTCAATGGTCAGTTCAGGATGGCGCACCGCGGCGCAGAATTCCTTGAAATTCGGTTTTATGGCGGTGGCGCCGCGATATTTCAGGTAATAATAACCTTTTGGGTCAATCATAACCGGTTTGTCGGGAAATAGATTTAAGATGGAATGGATGAAATGGTCGCTCAGCAAGCCTTTGGCGTAATCGGAAAGGATCACGGCGTCGAAACGGTCGGCTTGCGCGGTGATTTTCTGGAGCAGCGCGTCGGCCTGTTTTTTATGAACTGGTTCGACGCTTTCCTCGTCTATGCGCAATAGTTGCTGACGCTGGGCGATCACCCGCGATTTGCACGACGTGTGGCGATTCGGCAGGATTTCGATGATCGCCGGAATGTTTTTAGTCTGGCACAGGGCCTGCAATTCAGCGCCGGCCGGATCGTCCGCACAGACTCCGGCCAAAGTTACCGAGCATTCCAGAGCGGTCAGATTGGCGGCCACATTGCCGGCGCCGCCCAGCCGGTTTTCTCTGTGACTGACAGCCACGATCGGCACCGGCGCTTCCGGCGAAATGCGCTCGACCTTGCCCCAGATATATTGGTCGAGAATCAGGTCGCCGGCCACCAGAATGTTAAGATGATGGAATTGCCGGAAGATTTTTTCCGGAGTTAGATCGGCTTTCGGGTTGATTTTTGGCATATCTTTTTCCGGTTATTTTATGTGGTAATATTCAAAATACCAGTCCAGGAACGCTTTAATGCCTTCCCGGATGTTCGTAGTCGGTTGGAAGCCGAGTTTGGCGGTTGTGTCGGCGATGTCGGCGTAAGTTTCGGGGACGTCCCCAGGCTGGATCGGTAAATAATTGATTTGGGCTTTGCGCCCGGAATATTCTTCAATGAGATGAATGAAATCCATCAGGTTCTCACTGCGGTGATTGCCGAGATTGAACACTTCATAAGCGAAAGGTTTATCGAGCGAGGCGCGCAAACCGGCGATAATATCGTCAATGTAGGTGAAATCGCGTTTCATATTGCCGAAGTTGTAAACATCGATCGGTTTGCCCTCCAGGATATTTTTAGTGAAAATGAATAAAGCCATGTCCGGGCGTCCGTACGGTCCGTAAACCGTGAAAAAACGCATGCCGGTGCAGGGCAGGCGATACAGATGAGAATAAGTGTGCGCGATCAATTCGTTAGCCTTTTTCGTGGCGGCGTAAAGTGAAATCGGACGGTCGACATAATCGGCTACCGAAAACGGCAGATCGCGGTTATTGCCATAAACGCTGGAGCTGGAGGCGTAGATGAAATTCGTCACTCCGGCGCGCCTGGCGGATTCGATGATGTTTAGAAAGCCCTCGAGATTCGATTTCTGGTAGGCAAACGGATTGATCAGGGAGTAGCGCACTCCGGCCTGGGCGGCGAGATGGACGATTTTTTCGATGTGGTTTTGGCGGAAGACATTTGCGAGCGCTGTAAAATCACACAGATCGGCGCGATAAAAAGCAAAATTGTCATAGTCTGCCAGAATTTTTAACCGTGCCTCTTTTAAGGACGGATCGTAATAGTCATTGACATTGTCATAACCGACAACTTCCAGTCTCTCTTCGAGTAATTTGCGGGCCAGGTGAAAACCAATAAATCCGGCCGAGCCGGTGACGAGAATAGCCATTTCGCTCCTAAAAAAAAACTTTTAAAAGATTAATCCAATTTGGTGAAAATTCAAACGAAATATTCAATGAACCATTAACAGGCGGAGGGATTTTAACCGATAATTGACCGAAATTCAGAAAAAGATATTGATTTGAAAAATAAAATGCTTAAATTTCACGGCTTTTTTGAAACACGAAGACCTGCCACCATAGCTCAGTTGGTAGAGCAGCTGATTTGTAATCAGCGGGTCGTGGGTTCAAATCCTACTGGTGGCTCGAGGATTTGATGCCAGTGCTATTTGAAATGGAGATTTGACAGATACCAAAGCCCGGATCGCAGAGGATTTTTGGGAGAGAGTGCACACTTTCGTTAAGTCAAATAATGAATAGCGTATTTCGATTACGAAAATTTCCCAATCAAAAAAAATAAACTGGGTCGGTGGCCGAGTGGTTAATGGCAGCAGACTGTAAATCTGCCGGCGTATGCCTACGGTGGTTCGAACCCATCCCGGCCCACAACTTTGCGGGTGTAGCTTAGTGGTAAAGCTCCAGCCTTCCAAGCTGGCTACGAGGGTCCGATTCCCTTCACCCGCTCTTTTGAATACCAATTAACGATAGCATATTCGAAATTACGCCCAAGTAGCTCAGTTGGTAGAGCGCATCCTTGGTAAGGATGAGGTCACCAGTTCAATCCTGGTCTTGGGCTCAACGCAATCTGGTCTTTGAGTAAAGTCAAATCGAGAATTATTAATGTTAAAAAAAATAAGAAGGAGCACCAATGGCGAAGCAACAATTTAAGCGGACGAAGCCGCATGTTAACGTAGGGACGATCG
>CAZNUN010000023.1:0-32101 GCA_964576275.1 uncultured bacterium
ACGGATTAAGAGTCCGCTGCTCTACCAGTTGAGCTATTGGGGCTGAAAAAAAGCGCGATAATTTAAGATTTTCGACCGAAGAATCAAACAGGGCTGTGGATTTTATTTCTGCCGGCAGGCTTGTTTGGAAGCGATTCGGATTTTAAGTTACTAAAGCCATGGCGCGTTCAAATCCAATCTTGCATTTTCTCGGTTGTGCCGTTTTCAGTTTTATTTTTCTAACGGTTCCAGCGCGCGCCGATCAAAATGGTATTCGGTACGATCTCGATCTCGTTTTCAATTCCCGCGCCAATACCATTTCCGGAGTGGAAATCATCGGATTCCGGAATAATTCTCAAACTTCCATCGATACAATCTTTCTGGATGTTAAGGCCAACGCCTTCCGCACCCGCCAAGCACGCGCTTATCAAAAATACGAGGACCAGTTCGAAGCTCCGTCTGGTATCAGTATCAGTTCGCTGACAGTTGGCAACCGTTCGCCAGAGGTCATCAACTACCATTCCGTCAATCCGGCCATCATCCTGCCGGAGCCGCTTATACCCGGTGATTCCATAATTATCGCGCTGCGATTCATCACAAAAATCCCTGAGGGCCGAAGCAGCCTATGTCCGACGCATACCAAAAGTCTTTATCGTTTGATCAACTTTTATCCGAAAATCGCCGAATATCATCACAACGGCTGGCAGGTCGGCCGGCTGAATGATCTGGAGCGTCCTTCACTTGAATATGCCCATTACACCCTGCGACTGACTCTACCGTCGCGTTTCTTTCCCGCCGGTTCATTACAAACCGACTCCGTGCTCACCCTGAACGACAACCGGTCGTGCTACCTCTTTAAACCGGAATATCTTCAGGATATCGCCTTCATACTGGGCGTTAATTTCCGAATATCCTCCCTCCAGTCAAAAACCAATGGAGAAATCAGGGTCGTCAATAGTCATTCGGGAGGCGACCGGATTAAAGACCAAATTGCCACGAAAATTGCTCAAGACATCGTCGATTTTTACCTAGCGATGAATTCTGACTTCAGCCTGCGCCTCACCATTTTCCCAACAATAATAAGCGCCGGCTATTCAGCTCCGAATTTTATTATGATTGACAAATCAATTTTTTCAGGAGTAACCCGGCTCGACTATTTCAGCATCTACGTTCTTGCTCAGGAAATAGCCCGCCAGTATTTAGGAGCTGATCTTAATACTACCGACACGCAATATATTAGCATCAGCAATGGACTGGCCGCCGCAATTGCCGAAGATTTCCTGCAAAGCCGATATCGGTCATTACACAAAACACTCCATCTTCCCGAAAGCCGACTTGCTACCCTGACTGAAAAATTGATGGGAATTTTTACATCCGCCCTCGAAAGAGAAAATCTCATGCAGCAAAGCGGCGCGATCAACGATCGGGCTAATACGATATATACCAGTTCTCAGTCCCGTTATCTGAAAAGCCGGAAAATGGTCGAAATGACCCGTTACGCGCTCGGCGATTCACTCTTCAATCAAGTTATGGCGCAGTATCGCGCTTACCTAAATTTCAATATTCCCGATCCGGCTCAATTCTTCCGGATTGCCGAGGATAAATCGGGCTTCCTGTTTTCTGAATTTTACCAAAATTCGCTTAATTCGGAACAACCAACCGACTTTAAAATCCAAAAAGTAAAACGGACGCGACTATCGCCGACTGAACATGCCACCACCGTCGTCGTCAAACAAAAACTTCCGCTATATCTTCCTCTGGAAACCCAGGTCATTGACCGTCTCGGAAATGTTATCAACCAAAAACACCTCCTTGACGCCGGGTCATACGACACTCTGCAATTCATCACCAGGCAGCCGATTTATAAAATCAGCCTCGATCCAAACCGCCGGATATGGGATTCCAACCGTTTCAACAATCAGTATCCGCGTTCAGTTGTGTTCAAATTTCTGATCGGCTTGCCCAGCATCGATACTTACCAGATTTTTTATTACCCAACTTTCGATTTCAACCGCACTGATATATTGCGCTTCGGTGTCAAGTTGCGTGGTCGATATTGGATCAATATGCAGCCGCTTTTCCCAGCTCAGAGCTTAGACGAATGGTCGTTGGGTATCAACTATGGCTATGGAAGTAAAACCCTGGGCTATGATCTGAGTTACAGCACGGCGCTTCTGGCCTTCATTTTCGAACCGCGGATCTACCTGCGTCTTCGGGATTACTTCGATCTGTTGCAAACCAAACTATCGACCGAAGTTTACCTCGGAGATGTCCGATATTGGGGTCTGAGCCGGGTGCAGGGTTATCAGAAGCTCAGCCTCGGAATTGATTATCAGAAGGTGCGTTCTCTGCAATTTTTAAACGAAGCCAACTGGGAGTCCGGCCAAACTCTGAAACCGTTTCTAGATTATGTCAATTTTCATAACTGGGGCGACATCCGGCACATTTTACGCTTACAATTTGCATACGGACTGCCGGTCGACGACCGGCATTTCAGCTTCGACAAACTGACCGTCGACACTCAGGTAAAAACCCGTCTGAGTCGGCGCTACTGGCTATACCAGCGGTTATTTTTCGGCAATGCACATGGTAATCTGCCTAAACAGGAATATTTTTATTTCTTCGGTCAGAATGTTCTGGAAAATCAATCATTCGAATCCTATCGTCTCGCAAAAGGCGCCGGTGATATGCGTGGTTATGGTGATCAGTCCCTGAAAGGTTACAAAATACTCACCGCCAACACTGAATTAAGGCGCAATTTAGCCGGGCTTGGAGCCGCATTGTTCGATTTTTTACTTTTTCTCGACAGTGGCATCCTGCCGGAATCGTTCGAAGAAATTGACTGGCAAAAGACATTTTTCGACGCCGGATTAGGCCTAGAACTGGAGGTGCTGGAAGCTGTCAAACTGGGCATGCATTTTCCACTCTGGGTCTCGCAACCGCCAAAATCCGCAAAAGAATTGGCGCTCCGCTGGGTGATCGCTTTCGATTTTATCCTTTAAATAAAAATCCTCTTGTTGGCAAAAAAACGATACTATATATTAACCGACAGAGATTTTGAAGATTACGGTTAATCGCGAATTTTAATAATATCAAAGGGGAACGGTATGAAATCCTTAAAATTTATCGTAGCAGCACTCCTGCTCGGCACAGTCACCTTAAAAGCCGCTGAGGTTACCAACCGAGTCATCATTCACGCCGATCAGGGGGTCGAAATAATCAGTAAAAATATCTATGGCCATTTCGCCGAGCATCTGGGAAACTGCATCTACGGCGGCATCTGGGTCGGTGAAAACTCGCCCATTCCGAATACGCATGGAATCCGGAACGACGTGCTGGCCGCGCTCCGTGAAATCAATCCGCCCGTAATCCGCTGGCCGGGTGGTTGCTTCGCCGACACTTACCACTGGAAAGACGGCATCGGCCCACGCGAAAAAAGGCCTGCTATCATAAACTCGACCTGGGGCGGAGTTACTGAAGATAACAGCTTCGGCACCCACGAATTCCTGGAACTGTGCGAATTGCTCGGAGCCGAACCGTATCTCTGTCTGAATGTCGGCAGCGGCACAGTCCAGGAAGCCGCCGAATGGGTAGAGTATGTCAATTCCGGCGTCCAAAGCCCGATGACCGAACTTCGTCGCAAAAACGGCCGCGCAAAACCCTGGAATGTCAAATTCTGGGCGGTTGGCAACGAAAGTTGGGGTTGTGGCGGCCACATGACTCCAGATTACTATGCCGATCTTTTCAAACGCTTTTCAACCTACCTGCGCTCGGGTGATCTATACCGGGTGGCCAGCGGCGGCATTGATAGCGATTACAACTGGACGACGGTTCTCATGCAAAAAACCAAAAATTATCAGCAGCTCATCCAGGGCTATTCATTCCACTATTATACCGTCTGCCACGGCTGGGATAAAAAAGGCTCGGCTATTGATTTTAATGAAAATGATTGGTTCCATACTCTTAAAAACACGCTCGTAATGGAAGAGCGTCTCGAGCAACATATCAAAATCATGGACGAACTCGATCCGGACAATAAAATCGGCCTGATTGCCGATGAATGGGGCAATTGGTATGACGTCGAACCCGGCACCAATCCGGCTTTTCTCTACCAGCAGAATACCCTGCGCGACGCCGTAACCGCCGCCTTATACCTTGATATTTTCAATAACCACGCCCGGCGTGTCAGGATGGCTAATATCGCTCAGACCGTGAACGTGCTACAATCTATGCTTTTAACCAAAGATGAACAATTGGTAAAAACCCCGACGTTTTATGTCTTTAAAATGTATAAGGTCCACCAGAATGCGACTCTCCTGCCCACCGAGCTAAATTGCGCTTCCTATTCTTACGATGGAATGACCTTGCCGGGCATCAGCGCCACGGCTTCCGCAGACAACCAGAAAAGAATCCATCTTTCGCTCACCAATCTAAATCCGAACAACCAAACCGAACTCATCTCTGAAGTAAAAGGGGTTAAAAAAATTACTAAAGTCAGCGGCGCGATAATTACCTCCGGAGCGATGAACGATTATAATGACTTCGGCAAACCGGAGAAAGTCAATCTTCAGCCGTTCTCAGACTTCCGAATTCAAAAAAATGAGCTCAAAATAGTCCTCCCGGCCAAGTCGGTCGTAACCCTGGAGATCGAAACGCAAAATTAAAAGCCGTAAAATTCATTCCAAAAAGCGGAGTTCATCTGACCGACCGATCTGACATTCTGGTTATTGTATTATCATTAAAAAAAATGTAATTTCCCGCGCCATGCAATACAAAGAAATTTTTACCGAATGCCTGACTGAGAAACGGTCATATTTATGTATTGGTATCGATCCCGATCCAGCTAAACTGCCGCACGGTTTTTCCGCAGACGCCGACGGGGTTTACCGTTTCGTCAAAGAAATTATCGCCGCCACCGGCGCTCTCACGCCAGCTTATAAATTCAACCTGGCGTTCTTCGAACTGTGGGGATTCAAAGGTTGGCAAGCGTTGGAAAAATTACTTACCGAAATACCAAAGAATATTTTCCTGGTTGGCGATGCCAAACGCGGCGATATCGGCAATAGTGCCAGATTCTACGCCCGGGCTTTCCGGGAAGCCCTGCCTTTCCAGGCGGTGACGCTCAGCCCCTATCTCGGTTCGGAAAGCATTCAGCCTTTCATCGAAGACGAATCTCACGGGGCATTCGTACTGTGCGTGACTTCCAACCCATCCGGTCGCGCGATTCAGGATTACGGCGGTGAAAAACCTCTGCACCTGCAGGTCGCCCAAATGGTTCACCAGATGAATAGTCATCACAATCTCGGTCTGGTGATGGGGGCCACCAAACCGGAACAACTTATCAGCGTGCGTCAGATTTACCCGGATTTACCCTTCTTGATACCGGGCGTTGGAACGCAGGGCGGCGAAATCGTCACTGCTGTCGACGTATGCCGAAAATGCGGTACCGGATTAATCAACGTTTCGCGCGGAATTCTTTTCCCATCGGAAGGCATCTTTCCGGAAAATGTCGCGCGCATGGCGGCTTATTATCAGCAACAATTCAAATTTTAAGGGCATTATGAAAGCAGAATACTATTTAAATATTTTAAAAGAAAGCGGCGCTATCCTGGATGGTCATTTCTTGTTGACTTCCGGTTTGCACAGCGCCACCTATGTGGAAAAATTCAAGATTCTGCAATATCCGTTGCTGTGCGACAAACTCTGTAAAGGTATCGCCGATAATTTCAAGACCCAGAGCCCGAATGTAGTCCTGGGCGCCGCCACCGGCGGTGTCGTCATCAGCCACAGCGTCGGTCGCGCTCTCAGCTGCCGTAGCATTTTCGCGGAGCGTGAAAACAATGAACTCGCTCTGCGGCGGGATTTCAATATCGAAGCCGGAGAGCGCGTCGTGATCGTGGACGACGTAGTCACGACCGGCGGTTCCATCCTGGAATTGATCGATCTCGTCGTTAAATACGGCGGACATATTCTGGGAATCGGAGTGCTGATCGACCGCAGCGGCGGTAAAATCGACTTCGGTTTTCCTTTTCACTCCCTGATAACACTCGATATACCGACCTTTAAACCGGAAGAATGTCCACAATGTCTGACAGGTATTCCGCTCACCGCTCGTGGTCGGACCGGCAAGGCATGATTTTTTGCAACCTCGGTAGTGGCAGTAAAGGCAACTGCTCTTATATTCGCAACCGGCAGAAAGCTCTCCTGATTGATCAGGGATTTAGTCTGAAGAGCCTGTTAAGCCGCATGGAGGCGAGCGGTCTGGATGGCGATTCGGTTGGCGCAATCATCCTGACTCATGAGCACAGCGATCATCTTAAAGGCGTCGGCATTTTCGCGCGCCGTTTCCAGGTTCCCGTATACATCTCAGAGAAAACGATCCGCGGCATCAATCCGGAGTATTTAAATAAAGTGAAGACCAAAACCTTCACTGCCGGCGACACTCTTAATATCGAAGATTTATCCGTCAAGACCTTTCATATTCCCCACGACGCCACCGATCCGGTTGGCGTGGTCATTTCAGCCGAACAGTACAAAATCGCCGTCGTGACCGATCTGGGTACCGTATCGGAATCGGTTCTGATGCAGATCGGCGCTCCGGATTTGTTATTTCTGGAATCCAACCACGACCTGACGATGCTGATAAACGGACCTTATCCTCTGGATCTCAAACAACGCATCAAAAGCCGCGTCGGCCATCTTTCCAATGAACAATCTCTGGAATTTTTGCAACGTTTATGCCCGAACGGACATCTAAGATACTTGATTCTGGGACATCTCAGTGAAGTTAACAATCACCCTGATATTGTCCGGGATTTTTTTGAAGATAATACCGATGTGACTACGCGCAGCTATCAGATTGCCGTTGCGGACCAAAATCGGCCGACTCCGGTATTTGACCTGTCGATAATTAATAATCAATAACCTAAACCGAAGGTGCATTATGAAAAGTATGATTATCCTTTCAATCCTAGCGATGGCCGGCGTAATTTCCGCCCAGACGCTGAAAGAAGCCGACATCACCGCAATCCAGAAAAAAGTTCAGGCTCTGCCGGACGAACCGGTGGATCCAAACGAAGTTGTCGTGATCGAGACCGATTATGGTAAAATCGTAATCGAATTGTACGCTGACAAAGCTCCCAAACACGCTCAAAATTTTAAAAAATTAGTCAAGGCTGGCTATTATACCGGCACGACTTTCCATCGGGTTATTCCCGGTTTTGTTATCCAGGGCGGCGATATACTGAGCCGCGACGATAATCCGAACAATGACGGCACCGGCGGTCCGGGCTATACCATTCCAGCCGAAATCGGCGAAAAACATCTGCGCGGTTGTCTTTCAGCAGCCCGGCTCGGCGACCAGGTCAATCCCAAGAAAGCCTCGAGCGGCAGCCAGTTTTTCGTCTGTGTTCAAGACTTACCCTCTCTGGATCGTGGCGGGTACACCGTTTATGGTAAAGTAATCAAGGGCCTGGATGTCGTTGATAAAATTGTCGCCGTCAAACGCGATCCGCGTGACCGGCCGCTGAAAGACGTTATCATGAAATCGGTCTATATGGCCGACCGTAAAACCTTGAAAAAATGAACCGGCGCATCGGTCTGGCTCTGGGAGGCGGCGGCGCACGTGGCCTGGCTCACCTCGGCGTTCTGAAAGTTCTCGAAGACAACCACATTCCTATCAGCCTTATTGCGGGGACTTCGATGGGTTCGGTCATTGGGGCCATGTATGCCCAATATCCCAGTGCGGATAAACTGATTGACCGCTGGCTGAGTTTTCTTAAAAGCCCGGATTTTAACTCGCTTGGCACCCGCTTTATTATGCATCAGCGGGAACAGGCTTCCTCGCTGCTTTCGCAGTTTTTAGGCGTTATCGCCAAAAGAGTGGTAATCAACATCAGCCCTTACCGGCCGGCGATCTTAAAAACCAACCGTCTTTCGGATGCCATCGCCCAGTTAGTGGCTGAGGAAGATATCCGCGACACGCTGATTCCCTTTGCGGCGGTCGCCAGCGATCTAAATAGCGGCCGTACCGTAACGCTACATTCCGGAAGCATCCGGGAAGCCATCACGATCAGTTCCTCCATTCCCGGTTTTATCGCCCCGCACATCCGTGACGGCCAACTACTGACCGATGGAGCTGTCACCGCTGCCGTTCCGGTGGAAACTATCCAAGCCATGGGCGCCGATTTCAGCATTGCCATCGACGTCGGGCTCAATAATCTCCAGCCGCTCAGCGAGCCGAATATTTTAGACATTATCTCGCGGGTCGATGTAATCCGTGGTATTCACCAGACTGAGCAGCAGTTGCAGAAAGCCGACATTTGCATTCATCCGGATGTGAAGAATGCTCACTGGAGTGAATTTTATCGCTTTGAGGAATTTATCCAGGCCGGCATCGAGGCGACGCAAGCCGCAATCCCGACGATCAGGGAACGTCTCAGCTCCGGCGATGGGTTTCTGCACACGGTACTGTCGAAATTCAGCGGAAAATAAAAAATATGAAAACCAAATCCTTAATCCTGATTTCATTCATTATATTTTTAATCGGAACGATCACCGCCAATGAGACGGAAATTTTAACGGTGACCCCTCGCCTGCTGACGGATAGTGTCACGACAGGAGGATCGTTTGAAGTCGCCATCGATATCCGGATGCAGACCGACTGGCATATCAATTCCAATAAACCCGCCGATGAATTCCTGATCCCGACCGAATTACGGATTGCACCGTCCGACGATTATCGGATCACTCGGATCGTTTATCCTGAGCAAATATTAAAACGCCTGGCGTTTTCAGATCAACCGCTGGCGATTTTTGAGGGTGATTTTACTATTCGATGCGCCGGAAAAATCACCGGCAAAGATGAAGTGCAATTCTCCGGAACACTCTTTTTCCAGGGATGCAACGATCAGATTTGTCTGCCACCCAGAGAAATGCCATTTTATCTGAAAATTCCGGTCCGGCTGACGGATGAAATTTTACCGGAGAAGACCGCTCTGATTGAGTATGATACTTCCGATGAGCCTAAATCGACTCAAAAAATATTCGATGTAAGCAATTCGCTGGCTGAAAAAGGTCTTTTTATAACCTTTCTTTTAATCTTTCTGGGCGGTCTGGGACTGAACCTGACTCCCTGCGTTTATCCGCTGATTCCTATTACGCTGAGTTATTTCGGTGGTCAGGCCGTCGGTAAAAAGAGCCAAACCCTGCTGATGGCGCTGCTTTACGTCCTCGGTCTGGCACTGATCAATTCTTTGCTGGGAACGTTGGCGGCGCTTTCCGGCGGTCTGTTAGGTGCTTTCATGGCTAATCCAATCGTACTGATCGTCATCGCCGGCATCATGCTGGCAATGGCTCTCAGCATGTTTGGCCTGTTTGAATTTGGCGCTCCGAATTTCCTTCTGAATCTGGCAGGTCGGCAACAATCTGATCGTGGCGGATACTTCAGCGCACTTTTTATGGGATTGACCATGGGGATCGTGGCTGCGCCCTGCATCGGTCCTTTCGTGATCGGTTTGTTGACATATGTAGCCGCAGTCGGCAAACCACTTTTCGGATTTCTGATGTTTTTCACCCTGTCGCTCGGATTAGGTTTGCCTTTCATAGTGCTGGCATTCTTTGCGACAAAATTGGACCGTTTGCCGCGTTCCGGCGAATGGATGGTTGGCGTGCGTCAGCTTTTCGGGTTTTTACTGGTCGGCATGGCGCTTTACTTTATCAGACCGTTGCTACCGGATGCAATCGCCGCGAAAATTCTGTGGCTGGATGCCATTGGATCCGGCATTTTCCTGATACTTTTCAGCCGGGCGGGCGAAAGTGCCCGCCCTTTCGTATTAATAAAAAATCTGCTGGCAATCATCGCGATCATCATCGGAGCGTGGTTTCTGAAGCCGGAAAAAGCCGGGCAGGCGGAGATGCAATGGCAATCCTTTTCGACGCAAGCCTATGAATCAGCTCTCCAGGCTCACAAACCCATCATACTCGACTTCTTTGCCGACTGGTGCATACCCTGTCGGGAGTTGGACGAGTACACTTTTAGCGATCCGGAAGTAATTCGTCTGAGTAAAGATTTCGTCCTGCTAAAAATCGACCTGACCGGGAGCGTAACTTCGGAAGTCCGGGCTCTGCAGGAACGGTACGAAGTCAAAGGCGTTCCGACTATCATCTTTATCGCCGGAAACGGTCGGGAACTTATTGAACAACGTTTACTCGGATTCGAGAAAGCCGAATCGGTCGTGAGAAGGATACAGAAAGTTCTGGAACAGCCCTAAATTATGTGGTATTTTATAACCATCCTTTCCGGTTTCTGTATGGCAACCGCCGATGCCTTGACTAAAAAAGTATCCGGCCGGGCGGACGCATTGTTGTTAGCCTGGGTGCGGGAAGCTTACGCTCTGCCATTTCTCCTGCCCCTCTTATTCTTTATAAAAATACCGGAACTGGATGCGACATTCTGGATTGCTATGGCGATCTGCGTCGCTATGGACATGATTTCGACTGTACTTTACATGCGCGCTATCCAGGTTGCGCCGCTTTCTCTGACGGTTCCATATCTCGGTCTTACGCCGATCTTTCTGCTGATAATTCCTTCGCTTGTTCTCGGAGAGCAACTCACGCCCGTCGGCATCCTGGGAGTCATCCTGGTCGCGCTCGGCACCTACACGCTCCAACTTAATCGTGTAAAATCCGGCTGGCTGGAACCCTGGCTAGCTATTTTTAAAAACCGGGGCTCGTTTTATATGCTGATCGTGGCAATCTGTTACGCTCTTACGGCCACGCTTGGCAAACTGGCTATTCAACATTCTTCACCGTTGATCATGGCGATTTTTTATTTTGCCTTGCTCGCGATCGGATATACGCCTTTCGTGCTGCTCAGATCAAAAGGCAGACTCCGGCTGCTTGCAGCTGAACCAGCCGCCTTCATTCAAATCGGACTGGCCATGGCCCTGATGGCTATTACGCATTTCTCGGCGATCGGTATGATTCAGGTGGCCTACATGATTTCAATCAAACGGCTCAGTCTGCTTTTCGCCATTCTGTATGGTATTTTCTGGTTCAAGGAACAAAACCTGAAAGAACGTCTGGCCGGCGGTTTGATTATTATTGCCGGAGCTACCTGTATCGCGTTCGCGTAGTCGTAGCCACCAACTGCAAAAGAATACCCCTACTTATTGAACTTAATTGTTTACAGATTTAACTAAAAGCTTAGTGCCCAAAGATCAGAGCATAAAATTCACGATACGGTGGCCGGTGATCACTTCCAGACCGACGTCGTGAGCCCGCTCGATAAAGCCGTGATGCGGGCGGTGCGCCATGAAAATGAAGCCCCTGGCTTTTAGCAGTTTGATGGTCTCATGTACCGCGGATAATTCGATAAAGGACTCGCGGGTGATCGGATACGAAAAACACTGAAAGATATAAAAAGAGCACCCTTTCATCATGGCAATATCTATCATGGACTCGAGGTGTTTCTTTTCGGCGATGCTCTCACGGGAAAGCCTGACATTCAGCCGCACGTCGTCATACTGACTCCGATGCACCCGCAGGAAAACCAACTCCCGCAACCAGCCGCCATTGAATAAATAATCACCATTATCGTTTGGAATTTCGACCGTTTTCTGGGTTTCGCCAAAGCCGAAACGGATATGCATCCTTTTCTGCTCGGCCTCATAACTGACAACGAAACGCTGACTGCCTTCCTCGATTTTCCAATGACAGTTTTGTTTAACTTCACCCATATTATTCCATTCGTCACGATGGGCATCGATAAATGGCACGATCCACTCAAGATTATTGCCGATATAGAATGACAACGAACTGCGTTTGCCGATTTCGGGATCGAATCGGGTGCCTGATTCCATCCTGACTCCGTGCATGGCGATGTACTCGTTCACGGTCAAATTAAACTGAAAGGACTTGGCCTCACCCGTCCGGACATCGATTATTCGTGAATGCTCCGGATCTATCAGAATCACTTCCTTGCCGGCCTTTTTAAAAACTTCTGCTGCCAGAAGGGCATGCAGGCGCGATCCGCCGCTGACGTTCAACACGGTCTCATGCTCGGGATAATCTTTCAGGATCTTGTTGCACTGGTTAATAAATTCAGGGATATCATTCTCCTGGATTTCGCGGATTTCGAAGGTAGCCCCGATTTGACCGCTTAAAGCCGATTCGATCGTCGCCACGGTCTTTTTTTGATTGGGGGTGCGCAGCCAGACGATTGCATCCGGTTTCCGCAGTACTGCGCTGACGTACCCGATTATCGGTAAGTCATTAACCAGACAAACTTCCAACAGTGCCATTTTCTACTCCAAATTTTCAGTTTTGCAGTTTCCGATTAAATTCCCACTTGAATTTAATAATTAATTCGAGTTTTGCAATAACCGATTTTGCGGAAAGAAGACAGCGCAGAGCGGAGAGACTATTTGCCGAAGCAGTGGAAAATTACGGAAATCTGACTTTTACTCAGTTGAAAGTCAGATCACTCTCATCGACCAGCATTTCGGCCAGAATTTCCCGGGCACATGTCTGAGATTGATTCCGATTGCCGGGTTGTCGGTACCGGTATTCCTTGCCGGTATAATTACGCATTACGACCTCTTCGTCGGTGATGGACTGGACGTATTCGGGCAGCAGGGGGATTTTACCGCCGCCGCCGGGCGCGTCGATGACAAAATGCGGCACGGCTAACCCGGAGGTCCAGCCGCGCAGGGCTTTGATTATTTCCAAACCTTTTTCGATGCGCGTCCGGAAGTGTTCCGTCCCGGAAACCATGTCAGCCTGATAAATATAGTACGGCCGCACACGGGCTTGCAGCAGTTTCTGCATTAATTTTTTCATCACTTCCGGATCGTCATTGACGCCTTTCAGGAGCACGGTTTGGTTGCCCAGCGGTATACCAGCGTCGGCCAGTCGTCCGAGAGCTTTGAAGGCTTCGGGAGTCAGTTCGTCGGGATGATTAAAGTGGACATTGATATATAACGGGTGATATTTTTTCAGCATCCGCACCAGTTTCGGCGTGATGCGTTGCGGCAGAAAGCACGGCACGCGCGAACCGATGCGCAGAATCTGAATATGCGGAAGTTTCCGCAATCCGGACAGCACCTGCTCGATCTTGTTATCGCTGAGCATCAGCGGATCGCCGCCGGAAATGATCACGTCGCGGATTTCGGGATGGTTGGAGATATATTTGATGCCTTCCTGAATGAATTTCGGGCTGATTTTTTCAGAATCGCCGACCTTGCGTTTGCGGGTGCAAAACCGGCAATAGGAGGCACAGGTAGGTGAAATCAGAAACAGGCAGCGGTCAGGATAGCGGTGCACGATACTGGGTACCGGCGAGTCCTTTTCCTCACTGAGCGGATCGGATTCCAATCCCCAGTCCTCCAGTTCTGCCTGGTCAGGAACCACCTGCTTGTAGATCGGATCACCTTTTTGCTTTATCAGGGACAAATAGTATGGATTGATCTTAATCTTGAAAACCTTGTCAAGACCGGCTAGCTCTTCCCTGGGCACATTCAGCGCCTCGCAGATCTGATCCACAGTCGTCAAACTTTTGCGAATCAATTTTTGCCATTTTTCCATGACTTATTTATTCTCCTCGTTAAAATATTTTACAAAAATTACCCGGTCGTCGCCCGGACGATAAAAATCCTTGATCTGAGCCGCAATCGTATAACCGTTTCGGAGGTAAAAATTACGGGTCGGCCAATATTTCTCCTGCGATGAGGTTTCGATGATAATTAAATGTCCATGCTTCATCTGGACGGCAGTTTCGACATAATTCAGTAAATCCCGGCCGATGCCCTGTCCTTGAATCTGGGGAGCGACCGCGATCCAGTACAAATCGTAGGTTCCCTCGGTCGCCGGTGTCGGACCGTAACAGACATAACCGGTCACCATTTCGTTATTATCGATAGAAACAAAGATCAGGTAATCGGTCTGCTCCGGCTTGGTGAGAGCGATGTCAATTAATTCCATGGCCACGTCTATTTCCGCCGAGGTGAACATGGCGGTGGCGGTCAGGATTTTGAGCAGTGGTTCGCGGTCGGAGGATTTTATCTGGCGAATAGTGTTCATATTTTTCTTTCCAGCGCCTGATTGATGAGCGATTCTACAAAAGCGGTATAACTGATCCCGGCCGCTTTCAGGGCGCGGACGAATCCGGCCTCCGGGGAAATGTCGGGATTGGGATTATACTCCAGCACAAAAAGGTTTCCGGCAGCGTCCAAACGAAAATCAACCCGTCCGTAATCGCGTCCCCGCAGGATCCGATAAACCGCCCGGCTGACATCGGCCAGTTTAGCCGCCAGTTCGGGATTAATGTCGGCCGGACAAACCGGCGGTGTCATTTTATACATTGGATGATCGTTGAGCCATTTGGCCTCGTAGCTGGTAATGGGCACATAATCTCCGCCCACCTGCTCGAAGCTGATCTCGGAGGGCGGTAAAACCTGGGGGTGACCATTGCCGAGAATACTGACGTTGAATTCGCGGCCGGCGATAAATTTTTCGACCAAGATCGGCTGTTTGTATTTCGCCAGCAGAGCCCTGATAACTGTGTGCAATTCGTGATCATTGCGGATGACCGAATTTTGCGTGATGCCCAGGCTGCCATCCTCGCGGGAAGGTTTGGCGATCAATGGATATTCCAGATCGCAATTCTCGGGCGCCGTGTCGAAAACACGGAAATCCGGGGTCGGAATTCCGGCGGCTCTGAACAGGTTTTTCGATAACACTTTATCTTGCGCCAGGCCAAGCGTCAGCGCCGAATTACCGGTAAAAGGCAGGTTCAGCATCTCCCATAGACCGGCGACATTCATTTCCTGATTAGTACGGCTTGGCAGACCTTCGCACAGATTAAAAATAACCGCCGGCTGGAAGGTCTTGACCTTCGCCAGGGCTGCTTCCAGATCATTGATCGGGAACAGTTCAGAGTCATAGCCGGAAGCAGTCAGAGCCTCATAAACGGCCACCGCTTCGTCCCTGACTGCCGCTTCCGAAATTACATCCGGATCGGGATCGGAAGACAATGCCGCCAAATCATTGAAGACCACCAATATTTTGATCTTCTGTGAGTCTTCCGACATTAGGACAAGCCGTATCTCCGGGCGGCTACCTGAACAACTTTGTTCAGCATTCCGGCATAAGTATACCCGGCCGTGCGGGCGGCTTTCGGAAAACAGGAGTTGTCTTCCGGATCGGGCAAAATGCCCGGTAAAGGATTGAGTTCCAAAATGTGCGGTATGCGGTTCGCATCCAGACGAACGTCCAGCCGGCACCAATCGCGAATGTTCAGAACCTGACAAGTCCGGCGGACGAGAATTTCAATTTCCGATCGTAATTGATCATCAATCGGAGCCGGGCAGTTGAAAATACTCAGCGGTTTCTCGGGACGATCCCAGATCCATTTAGCTTCGTATGAATAGATCGGCTGAGCCCCTTCCGGCAACTGAGAGTAGTCCATCATCACTATCGGTAAAACTTCCAGGGCATCGCCATTTCCCAGAACGGCTACCGTGAATTCCTGACCGGACAGGAATTTTTCCATTATGACCGGCTCGTTATCATACTTTTGGAAACAGGCGGCAATAACGCTACGCGCCTCTAAGGCATTGTGCACAACCGAATTATCGAAAACCCCTTTGCTGCTGCCTTCCGCCAGCGGTTTAATGATTGCTGGGAATTCAAAATCTGGGTCGAAACCGTCATTTTGAGCCGTGACGGTCCGGAAATCAGCCGTGGGAATACGATGATAACTCAGGATTTCCTTACAGCGAGCCTTATTCAGACAAATCGCCAGGGTCAGCGGATCCGAACCGGTATAGGGCAACCCCAGGCGTTCGCAGATCAGCGGCACGTAAGACTCGCGCCAGTCGCCAAATAATCCTTCGGCAATGTTGAAGACCAAATCAGGATGGGCGCGCTCCAGATTGACCGCGACATCCTCGCCGCCTTCAAAGCTAACGACGGTATGATTATTTGACTGGAGAGCTGTTACGATTGCAGCAATCGTCCGAGGGTCATCGCCCTCGGCGAAAAGGTCGGGAGGGATGTCTTCGTCGTCGGGATCGACGCCAAAGCGCTTACCATACTCCTTTCGTAAACCAATTTTCGTACTATATGTTAGTGCAATCTTCATTTTTCGGGGTGGAATTTACATATATTTTTTGAATTGCAAGTAAAATATTTATTAAAAACCATATTTTTTTATAAACATCTCAAATCCTACATGTTGTGGGCTTCGATTTCCAGATTACAAAAGGTTGGGGAAATCCAGAACCAGATCGCTAATCGGTCTTAGCGGGTTCCGGTGATCTGAAAGGCTTTCCGAACGGTTGGCAGATATTGCGGATTCTTCTGGAAAGTGTCATAAGAAAAAAATACGATTTTCTGAAAGCGATTATTCAGAGTCAGCAGAGTTTTGGTCAGGGCGTCATACTGGTTCTGATTATAAACGCCAATCCCGATCCAGAGGTCTTCTCTGCGCGGCAAAGAACTGACTTTTTTAAGGATACGTTCAAATTGGTCAGTATCGCGGGAATAATTCATCAGGACTACAAAATCCAGCCAGTCCTGTTTTAACCAATCTGTCCAGTCCTGATAAAAGTATCTGCGGGCTTCTTCCGGGTCGGGTTTAACAGCAGCACTGAGCAGTATTTTCGGACGATCAGCCAACAGAATTGTGCGTATATCCCGGATCAGGTCGGAAATGGCCGCGCGGCGGAAATTATCCCATTCGGTAATCAAAGAATCGATTTCTGCCAGTTCAAGGCCTTTATAGAGCGATCGGTCGGTTATGCTCAGGAGCAACGGATCGATTCCATACAGACTGCGAAATTTCAAACGGCCGACCGGATTGTAATCATAACAGTACTTGGCATAACGGACGTAATCCAGGTGTATTCCGTCGAGCGGATAATTACTTGCCAATTCGTGGATGACCTCGATCAGATATTGACGGACTTCCGGAACGAGCGGGGAGAGATAAATTCCTTCCGTACCGAGACTGGCAAAATCGGCAGCTTGCCTCTGGATGTCCTTGACTCCGTCCGCATCGACAGCGCACCATTCGGGATGCCGGTAGAGAAGATGGTTCTCGTTTTTCGGTTTCTGATCGGCCGACCAGAGTAAAAGGACGTTGAGCCAGGCGTGTACTTTCAGGCCACGGGCATGCGCGCGGGTCAAAGTATATTCCAGCGGATCCCAGTCATGATTATTCAGATATTCACTGCGGACGACGAATGTGGAACGATAGAAGGCGTCGCCGCGCCCGCGCACCTGGACGAAAATATCCTGTATGTCATTGTCAGCTGCAAAGTCTACAAAGGCGTCGATCTTTTCCCGGGTATTAAGTTGATCCCGGACGATCCATAATCCAAGACGGGTTTGCGTCTGGGCGCTGAGGTTTGCGGTAAAAATCAGCAGGGCAGCCATCATGACTGCCCTGAATATGGAATGGAAGTTGGCCTTCAACGACATTCCGCCGGTTATGCTTCTTCAGTCCCCTCGGCGGATTTGGTCTTGGTTTTTGTTTTCTTTGCCGGCTTTTCCTCGACCGGTTCCTCTTCGGCTACTTCAGCTTCGGGGATTTCCTTAGCCGCGGCGGCTTCTTTTTCTTTTTTAGCCTTGGCCTGAGCCTTTTTAGCCGCCCGATCGGCAGCGGTTTTCTTTTCTTCTTCGGACTGTTTATAGTCCACGAATTCTATCAGGGAAACCGCGGCATTGTCGTTATCCCGAAATCCTAATTTTACGATGCGGGTATAACCACCATTGCGATTGGCATATTGCGGGGCGATATGTTCGAAGAGTTTCTTGATCAGATCGCGATCCTGCAAGAGGCGGTAAGCCTGGCGGCGGGTATGTACAGTCCCTTTTTTCCCGAAGGTAATCAACCTTTCGACCACACGGCGCAGTTCTTTAGCTTTCGCATCGGTGGTTTTTATTTTACCATTGATGAGCATTGCCCGGGCTAAACTTTGCAACAGAGCCTTGCGTTGGTCGGCTGGTCTTCCCAGTTTGGCAATCCGTTTCTGGTGGCGCATTTCTGTGATACTCCTTTACAGTTATTCTTCTTTTTCGACGAGATAACGCTCGACGTCCATCCCGAATTCCAGCCCCATGCTTTTTAGTTTGGCCATCAGTTCGTTCAGGGATTTCCGCCCGAAATTCTTGAATTTCAACATATCGGCTTCTTCGTGGGAGACCAGGTCGGCGATTGTACGGATATTATTGGCCTTTAAACAATTGTAGGACCTGACCGATAATTCCATTTCGTCTACGCTCTTTTTCAGAAGATTACGGATTTTTATGACGTCTTCGCTCGGAATTTCGCGCTGATATTCCAGCGGCTTGGCTTCGACCCGGGAAAACAATCCGAAGTAATCGCGCAGGATACCGGAAGCGTAATCCAGGGCTTCGTCGGTCGTGATGCTGCCGTCAGTGGTGATTTCGAGCGTCATTTTCTCAAGGATTTCCTTGGCGGTGCCGGGCAGGTTATCCACTTTATAAGAAACATTCAGAATCGGCGAGAAGATCGAATCAACGAAAATCGTGCCGATCGGATAATCTGGCAATTTATTTTTCTCGGCCGGAACCCAACCGGTGCCCCGCGCAATGCGGATCTCGATGCTGAAATCAGTATTGGCATTCATCGTGCAGATATGCAGATCGGGATTTAAAATCTGGAATTGAGTAATGTTCTCGCCGATCTGTCCGGCCTTGAATTCACCGGCGCCCTTGAATTGCAGGGTGACTTTATCAGGTTTGGGATCAAATAATTTCAGACGAACCTGTTTCAGATTCAGGATTATTTCGGCGACATCCTCGCGCACGCCCGGTATGGTGGAAAATTCGTGCAGAATCCCGTCGATCTTGATCGAGCAGATCGCAGCCCCCGGTATGGATGTTAACAACACCCGGCGCAGAGCGTTGCCGACGGTGATCCCGTAACCGCGTTCAAGCGGTTCAAGGTAGTAGATGCCGTGCATATCGGTCGAGTTTTCGTCTTTGACAACCCGGGCTAAAATTTGGTCATGAGCAGTCATCGTTTACCTCGCTTATTTAGAATAAAGTTCGACAACAAGTTGTTCGTTGACATCGACATTCATCTGATCTCTTTCGGGAACCTGGATAAAAATGCCCTGCATTTTAGCTTTGTCAAGAATCAACCAGGGCAGTTCATGCTCGCCGCGAATGCGCTTCATGGAATCGTGAATAGCCTGCAGTTTTTTACTTTTTTCCCTGACCTGAATGACGTCGCCGGCTTTGAGCTGGAAAGAAGGAATATCGACGGTGCGGTTATTCACGGTAAAGTGCTGGTGACTGACCAACTCGCGGGCCATGCGCCGGGAAGAGGCGAAGCCGAGCCGGAAGACGACATTGTCCAGACGTCGTTCCAGAATCTTCATCAGGTTGGTACCTGTGACGCCTTTCTGACTGTTAGCTAATTCGAAATATTGACGGAATTGTCTTTCCAGTACGCCGTAAATCCGTTTGATTTTCTGTTTTTCACGCAGCTGCACACCGTAATTAGACAAACGGCGGTGAGCTGTCTGACTGCCATGTTGGCCGGGGACATAACTCTTGGTTTCGAACGAGCATTTCATGCTGTAGCAGCGTTCGCCCTTTAAAAAGAGTTTTTTGCCTTCCCGGCGACAGAGTTTACATACTGGACCTGTATATCTTGCCATTGATTATGCTCCGATTAATTTTTATACTCTTCTACGTTTAGGAGGCCGACAGCCATTGTGGGGGATCGGGGTGATATCCTTGATGGCAGAAATCTGCAATCCGGCCAGATTGAGGGCGCGGATGGCGGCTTCACGACCGGCGCCCGGTCCTTTAACCCGCACCTCGACGCGCTGGAGCCCAAGGTCTTTGGCTTCCTGGGCGGCTTTGGCGGCTGCCATCTGAGAAGCGTATGGCGTATTTTTACGCGAACCTTTGAAACCGGCGGTTCCGGCGGATGCCCACGAGATCACGTTACCATAATTATCGGTCAACGAAATGATGGTGTTATTGAAAGTGGCCTTGATCGTCGCAATACCTTCCGATTCGACTTTAGTACGTTTCTTTTTCTTGACGATAGAACGTTTGGGTGGCAAATCAAATACCTCCTATATTATCCTTTTTTCCCGACTTTTGCTTTTTTACGGCTGACGGTGCGCCGCGGTCCTTTGCGTCCGCGCGCATTGGTCTTGGTACGTTGACCGCGAACCGGCAGTCCGCGGCGATGGCGGAGACCACGGTAGCAGCCTACATCCATCAGACGTTTGATATTCATTTGAACTTCTGTACGCAGAGTTCCTTCGACTTTATATTCGTTGCTGATCACGTTGCGGATATCGCGGACCTGTTCTTCGGTCAGTGCTTTTACCCGGATTTCAGGATCAACCCCGGCTTTCTGCAGGATTTCTAAGGCGTTGGCACGGCCAATGCCATAGATGTATCCCAGAGCTATTTTAACTTTTTTTTCATTCGGTAAATCGACACCGGCAATTCGAGCCAAATTATCCTCCTAATGCTTTTATCCCTGTCTCTGTTTATGTTTTGGATTGGCGCAAATGACCCGCACCACTCCCTTACGACGGATAATCTTACACTTGTCACAAATTTTCTTTACTGATGATCTTACTTTCATATCTTCTTCCATTCTATTTATAACGATAAGTTATGCGGCCCTTGGTCAGATCGTACGGCGATAGTTCCATGGTAACCTTGTCGCCCGGTAAAATCTTGATGAAGTGCATGCGCATTTTCCCGGAAACATGCGCCAGGACTTCATGTCCGTTTTCGAGCACCACCCGAAAGGAGGCGTTCGGCAGGTTTTCCTTGATCGTCCCGTCGACTTTGATCAATTTTTCTTTCACCATTTCATTTTTCCTTACGCACCTTGCGATAAGATTTGCGGTCCATCCGGACCAATGGCAATCGTGTGTTCAAAATGGGCTGAAGGCTGGTGATCCTCGGTGACCACTGTCCAGCCGTCTCTCAATAAACGGACTTCATAAGAGCCCATGGTGATCATCGGTTCAATCGCCAGGCACATGCCGGTCTTTAACACTGGACCACGTCCCGGTTCACCGTAATTGGGCACTTCCGGCGGTTCGTGCAGTTCACGTCCGACTCCGTGTCCTACCAGGTTGCGCACCACGCCGTAGCCGAAGCTTTCGACATAGGTTTGGATCGCGTGCCCGATGTCGGACAGATGATTGCCGGAGCGAGCCTGGGCAATGCCTCGCAGAAGAGCTTCTTCCGTCACCCGCATCAGTTGGAGCCGGTCTTCGGAAACCTGCCCGACTGCAAAGGTCATCGCAGCATCGCCGATATAGCCGTTTTTCCGCACACCCACGTCAATGCTAATGATCTCACCGTCCCTGAGCATGCGATCCGATGGTATCCCGTGAACGACCTGCTCGTCAATGCTCGTGCAGATATGACCGGGATAGCCATGGTAGCCTTTGAATGCCGAGTAGCCGCCCATACTGCGGATATACTCTTGCGCCATTCTTTCAAGCCGACGAGTCGTGATCCCCGGCCTGATTTCCCGGCCCAACATCACGAGGGTATCGTGCACTATCCGACTGCTTATGCGGATCTTCTCGATCTCTTCAGGCGTGCGAATATGCACCATGAACGCTGATTCTTAGCGGCGGCCTCTTAATTTTCCGCTTTTCAAAAAACCATCATAATGTCTCATCAAAAGATGAGATTCTATCTGTTGTAAAGTATCCAATGCTACGCCGACTATGATCAACAGACTCGTACCACCAAAGAACGAAGCCAGCTCATAATCGACGCTCATCACTTTCATTAAAATATATGGGAATATCGCCACCAACGCCAGAAAGATAGAACCAGGCAGGGTGACTTTGGTCAGAATGTTATCAATGAATTCCGAGGTCTTCTTTCCGGGCCGGATGCCTGGAATAAAACCACCGTATTTTTTCATGTTATCGGCCACCTCAATCGGATTGAAGGCGATCGCCGTGTAAAAATATGTGAAGAAAACTATCAGGGTGCCGTATATCAGCCAGTAGACAATCGATTGCGGGCTGAACATCCGCATCATGCCCTGCACGAAATCACTGTTCGGGAAAAACGTGGCGATGGTGCTGGGTATAAAAACAATCGACTGAGCAAAAATGATTGGCATGACACCAGCCGTATTGACCCGCAAGGGAATATGTGTGGCTTGTCCGCCGTAGACTTTCCGACCGACGACCCGTTTGGCATACTGCACCGGGATGCGGCGGGTTCCCTGCGTCAGCAGAACCACGAATCCAATCACCACGACCATCAGGACTATTAAAATTACTTCCGTAAAAATGCCATGAATACCTTCCCGAATCAAGGTGATTTCCTTAACCACCACATTGGGCAGACGGGCAAGGATACCGATCATGATGATCATCGAGGTTCCATTACCAATGCCCCGTTCGGTCATGCGTTCACCCAGCCACATCAGTAAGACGGTTCCGGCCGTCAGAGTGATGATCGTCATAAAGACAAAACCAAAACCCGGGTTGGGAACCACCGGCAGCATCTGATTGCTAACTCTGGCCGACATCTGCGGACTCATCAGCAATTGTGCAACGCCGAAGGATTGCACCGCGGCGATCAGCACCGTACCGTAACGTGACATCTGGGTCAGTTTCTTGCGTCCTTCTTCGCCTTCCTTTTGTAATTTCTGAAAGTAAGGGATAACCGCGCCGAGCAATTGCAGAATGATCGAGGCGCTGATATAAGGCATAATTCCCAGGGCAAATAGGGTTGCCTGGGCAAAAGCGCCGCCGGAAAACATATCATACAATCCAAAGAGTGTATTCGCGTAGCTGCTCATGGCTGCGCTCAGCACTTCGCTGTCAATACCCGGAATCGGAATATGGCATCCGATTCTGAAAACTGCCAGAAGGGCGATAGTGTAGCCAATGCGTTTTCTTAACTCAGGAATCTTGAATATACTCTGGAATTGTTGTTTCATAGAAGTTCTGCCTTTCCTCCGGATGCGATTAACTTCTCTTTAGCCGTTGTGGTAAAAGCATGGGCGCTGACAGTGATGGCAGTCGTGACTTCGCCGCGTCCCAGGATTTTGACGGGTTTTTTCAGGGATTTGATCAAACCGTTTTTAAGCAAGATTTCCGGATTTACTTCGCTAATCTGGAGTCTGGCGATAGAGTCGAGATTGACGATCTGAAAATACTCCTTGAAAATGTTGTGAAATCCCCGCTTGGGCAGATGCCGGTAAATCGGTAACTGGCCGCCTTCAAAATAAATTCGGGCTCCCGAACCGCTGCGGGCGCCGGCGCCTTTATTGCCGCGTCCGGAGGTGCCGCCGGTACCGGAGGCATTGCCGCGTCCGAGGCGTTTTTTATTTTTGATTGAACCGCAAGCCGGTTTAAGATTATCTAAATGCATAACTATTCCTTAACCTCTTCGACTTTAAGCAGATGCGGAATCGCATTGACCATTCCGCGAATCGCGGGATTGTCCGGTAAAACGACCGTCTGATGCATTTTGGTTATTCCCAGAGCCAGCAGAGTCCGCTTGCTTCTTTCACGGTACCCGATCCCGCTTTTGATCTGGGTAATTTTCAACTTCTGGGTTGTACTTTTCTTTGTCATGAGCCAAATATCTCCTGAAGCGTCTTTTCGCGGCGGTGTGCCACCGTATATGGGTCTTTTAACTGCGACAAGGCCAGCATGGTGGCTTTGACCACGTTATGGGAATTGTTTGATCCCAGCGATTTGGATAAAATGTCGCGTACTCCGAGTCCTTCCATGATTGCTCGGATTGCTCCTCCGGCGATGATGCCGGTACCGGGAGTTGCCGGCCGCAGAATGACTTTGGCAGCGCCGAAGCGGGCTTGAACTTCGTGCGGGATAGTACCATTGATGACCGGAATTTTTACCAGATTTTTCTTGGCGTTCTCCTTGCCTTTGGTGACCGCAGCCGTGACCTCGAGGGCTTTGCCAAGCCCGATGCCGACGTGACCTTTACCGTCGCCGATGGCGACCAAGGCATTGAACCGGAACCGCCGACCGCCGGTGACCACCTTGGCGACCCGGTTGATTTTTATGACTTTCTCTTCGAGTAGTTCGAGTTGAGTTGGATCTATAGACTTTCTCAAGTTGCCCTTCCTCCGCTGTTAGAATTCTAATCCGGCTTTGCGGGCCGCTTCGGCTAATGCTTTAATCCGGCCATGATATTGATAACCGCCGCGGTCGAAGACCACTTTAGTTATGCCTTTGGCCAGGGCTTTTTCGGCCAGAAATTTCCCGACCAGTGCGCTGCGGTCGGCTTTTTTCACGCCGCTCTTGATCTCTTGTCTAACTTCGGGAGTCAGATCGGAAACTGCAAAGAGCGATTTGTGATTGCTGTCGTCGACCACCTGGGCATAAATATGGCTCAGGCTGCGAAAAACCGCCACACGCGGACGCTCGGTAGTGCCATGAATTTTCCGCCGGCCGCGTCTGTGCCGGCGTTCACGGGTATATACTTTGATATTTTTGACTTTACTCATTTTCAAAACCTCTATTTCACGCCGACCTTCTTACCGGCTTTTCTGCGAATGTGTTCACCTACATAGTGAATTCCTTTGCCTTTGTAAGGCTCCGGCGGTTTGATGGACCGGATTTTGGCGGCAATTTGTCCAACCTTCTGTTTATCGATGCCCTTGACGAGAATATTCAGGTTTTTGGGCACTTCGAATGTAATTCCGTCCGGCGGGGTTATGAGCACCGGATGGGAAAGGCCGACGTTGACCTGGAGAGCCTTGCCCTTCATTTCAGCCGAGTAACCGACGCCTTCGATTTCCAGCCCGCGGCTGAAACCCTGGGAGACGCCTTCGACCATGTTGGCGATCATGACACGGGTTAATCCGTGCAGGGCGCGATGGCTGCGGCTGTCGCTCGGTCGGGTGACAACGATTTGATTGTCGGCGACCGCGACGCTAATGTCGACCGGAAAGTTCCATTTCAGTTCACCTTTGGGACCCTTGGCCGCAAAGACCTGATCCCCGATCGTAACGGTGACGCCTTTAGGAATTTCAACAGGTTTTTTACCGATTCGTGACACTCTGTACTCCTATAATCTCATTACCAGACATAGCAAAGGACTTCGCCGCCGACGCTGTATTTGCGGGCGACTTTATCGGTCAGGACTCCCATCGGGGTGGAGATAATGGCAATTCCCATTCCACCCACGACCCGCGGAACGCTGTCGGCAGTCGTATAGACCCGCCGGCCGGGTTTGCTGATGCGCTGCAGGCCTTCGATCATTGGTTCTCCGGTTTTGGCGTAGCGCAGGTAAATGCGGATAAGTCCCTGTTTGCCGTCTTTAATTAAAACAAAATCTTTAATAAAATTTTCGTGTTTCAGGATCAGCGAAATTTTCTTCTTTAAATTGGATGCAGGAATATCAACCCAGCGATGTTGCGCAGCCTGGGCATTTCGGATACGGGTTAAATAATCTGCAATTGGATCGGTTACCGCCATATCAATATACTCCTGTGTTACCAGCTTGCCTTAGTGATACCCGGGATTTCGCCTTTCAGGGCTAATTCCCGAAAACATAGTCTGCAAAGTCCAAATTTGCGATAATATCCGTGTGGCCGTCCGCAAACCGAACAGCGGTTGACCCGACGGGTACTGAATTTGGGATTTCTTTTGGCTTTTGCAATGAGTGATTTCTTTGCCATATCAGTTGGTCTCCATTGCGGGCTTAGCTTCGCCCTGAGCTCTGACCGGCCGTTTCTTGAACGGAAAGCCGAACAGCGCCAGTAATTCATAGGCTTCGGCGTCCGTCTTGGCCGTCGTTGTAAAGGTTATATTCATGCCACGGATGTGGTCGACTTTATCGTAGTCAATTTCGGTGAAAATGATCTGTTCCTTCAAGCCCATGGAATAATTTCCGCGCCCGTCGAAGCTTTTATCGGAAAGCCCCGAAAAGTCGCGCACGCGCGGCAGGGCGGTCGAAATCAGGCGATCCAGAAATTCGTACATGCGGTACCGGCGCAGTGTAACGGCACATCCGACCGAATCGCCGGTTTTGATTTTGAAATTGGATATGGCGCGTTTGGCTTTGGTCACCATCGGCTGCTGACCGGTGATGATGCGGATATCTTCCACCGCCCTTTTCAGGCTGGCCGGATCTTCCTTGGTTTTTCCAATCCCCAGATTGATGCTTATTTTGACTAACTTCGGCACCTGCATGATATTGGCATAGCCGAATTTTTTTAGCATAGCCGGAATAATATCCGTTTCGTATGCGGTCAATAAGCGGGGTTTATATGCGGACTTTTTTGCCACTTACGACTCCTCATGATATAGAATCAATAACTTCACCCGACTTGCGCGCCATGCGGACTTTTTTGCCGTCATTCAGGGTCTTATAACCGACCTTGGTTTTCTGATTGGCGTGCATCAGCACGACATTTGACATATGTATGGGCGCTTCTTTCTCAATAATACCGCCCTGGGTATTTTTCTGACTCGGACGGGTATGTCTTTTTATAAAATTTACACCTTCTACGATGATCCGTTCTTTGTCGGGAAAGACTTTCAGGACCTTGCCGGTCTTGCCTTTCGATTCTCCCGCAATGATCATAACGGTATCATTTTTGCGTATGCGAAACATGCTCATTCTCCTTTACAGTACCTCGGGGGCCATGGACACGATCTTCATATAATTCTTTTCGCGCAGTTCTCTGGCAACCGGCCCAAAAATTCGGGTTCCCCGCGGCTCGAGATTATTATCAATGAGAACGGCGGCATTATCGTCAAAGCGGATATAGGAACCGTCGCGGCGGCGGATTTCCTTGGTAGTGCGCACGACGACAGCTTTGGACTTTTCGCCTTTTTTCACCATTCCGCCCGGAGTAGCCTGTTTGATCGACACGACGATCACGTCGCCGACGGAACCATATTTACGATGCGAACCGCCCATGACGCGAATGACCATCACTTCCTTTGCTCCGGTATTGTCTGCCACTTTTAATCTTGACTCTTGCTGTATCATAAAAACATCCTTTGTGGTTTAGTCTAGCGCGCTATCACTTCCAACAGGCGCCATCTTTTTAACCGGCTTAACGGACGCGACTCGGCGATTTTAACCTGATCGCCCTCATGGCATTTGTTTTCGGCATCATGCACGTAAAACTTGGAAGTGCGCCGAACATATTTGCCGTAGGTGCTATGTTTGACCGTTCTTTCAACAGATACGACTGCTGTTTTGTCGAGCTTATGACTGATTACGGTTCCAATTAAAATTTTTCTCTTGTCACTTGAAATCATTGTTGATTATCCTGTGATTTATTTGTCTGTTTACCTTCTGTTCTGAGTCCCAGTTCATACTCGTGCATAACGGTTCTGATCTGCGCGATTTCCCGTTTGACCTGTCTGATTTTCAGAGGATTTTCCAACTGCTGAAGAGCTTTCTGAAAGCGCAGGTTTTCCAGAGCCGTCAGATTATCGCGGAGTTTGATTTCCAGCTCGTTCAGAGATAATTCATGTAAAGTACTCGTTTTCACCTTATGCTCCTAACTCTCTTCTGGCGACTACTTTGGTGCGGATGGGCAGTTTATGGGTAGCGGTTTCGAAGATTTCCTTGGCTTCCTGCTCAGTAGCGACTTCGACTTCGAACAGGATGCGTCCCGGTTTTACCACAGCGACCCAGAATTCGGGCGCGCCCTTGCCCTTTCCCATACGGGTTTCGGCCGGTTTTTTGGTGATGGGTTTGTCCGGGAAAATCCGAATCCACATCTTGCCATGTTTACGGACTTTACGGGAAATGGCTACCCGCACGGCTTCAATCTGCCGACTGTCAATCCAGCCCGGTTCCATAGCCTTCAGTCCGAAATGCCCGAAACTGACGGCATTTCCGCGGGTCGCGACTCCGGTCATCCGACCTCTTTGCTGTTTTCTCCATTTAATTTTCTTCGGTGCCAGCATGACTTATCAATCCTTTGTTAGCTTTTCTTAAAGCGTTCGCCGTTACAAATCCAGACCTTAATGCCGATACAGCCATAAGTAGTATGGGCGGTAATGGCTGCAAAATCAATGTCGGCGCGCAGAGTGTGTAACGGAACGCGTCCTTCACGAATGGTTTCGGTACGGGCGATTTCAGCGCCACCCAACCGGCCGCTGCACTGCACGCGGATACCGTCCGCGCCCATGCGCATCGTAGCCTGAATGGCTTTTTTAACGGCGCGGCGGTAAGATACCTTTTTAACGATCTGAGCAGCGATATTGCTGCCGACCAGCGAGGCGTCCAGTTCCGGACGTTTGATTTCGTTGACGTTAATCTGGACGTCGGTTTTGGTGACTTTCTGCAGTTCGAGGCGGAGCAAATCGACCTCTTCACCTTTTTTGCCGATGACGATTCCCGGCCGCGAAGTATTGATGACGATCGTGATTTTCTTGGACGTGCGGTGGATGTCAACTTTAGAAATGCCGGCGTTGGGCAGGCGTTTCAGGACATAGCGCCGCAGTTTGATGTCCTCGGTTAATTTTTCAGTGAAGTTGCGTTCGTCAAACCAGTAACTGCTCCACTCTTTATTGAATCCCAGACGAAAGCCTATTGGATGCGTTTTCTGACCCAAGCCACCTCCGATTACTTAACTTTTTTGGTTTTTTTGTTTTCTTTTTCAGCTACCACGACGGTCACATGGCAAAGTCTCCGTCTGATGATACTGGCGCGGCCCATCGAGCCGGCCCGAAAGCGTTTCACCATGGACCCGCCATCGACGAAAATGGTCTTCAGGTATAAATCTTCCGGATTGAGGCCGGAGCCGCCCTCGCTGTTCATGAGATTTGAAACCGCGGAGCGGACAACTTTCTCAACCGGTTCCGAGGCTTTTTTACTATTGAAGTGCAGCAGGTTTAAGGCTGTTTCGATATCTTTCCCGCGCACCAGATCGGCAACCAGGCGGACTTTGCGCGCCGACTGCCGGACATATCTGTGTATTGCTTTTGCTTCCATAATCCTGATTAAGCTCCCTTCTTTTCCGCTCCGGAATGGCCGCGGAAGATTCTGGTATGGGCGAATTCACCGAGCTTATGGCCGACCATATTTTCCGTCACAAATACGGGGATGAACTTATTGCCGTTATGCACGGCGAAGGTATGCCCAACGAATTCGGGAGAGATCGTGGTGCGGCGTGCCCACGTCTTGACCACTCTTTTTTTCCCGGCGCTGTTCATCTGATCGATTTTCTTGATCAGGTTGGCGTCGATGTACGGACCTTTTTTAAGCGAACGACTCATCCAATCTTCTCCCTAATTATTTAGCTCGTCTCTTGATGATAAATTGATTGCTGGGATTGCGTTTCTTGCGCGTCCGGTAACCTTTGGACGGCTGTCCCCAGGGTGAGCAGGGGTGTCTTCCGCCCGAGCTCTTGCCTTCGCCGCCCCCCATCGGGTGATCCAGCGGATTCATAGCGACACCGCGCACATGCGGACGTTTTCCCATCCAGCGGCTGCGTCCGGCTTTGCCGATGCTAATATTTTCATGATCTTTATTACTGACGACTCCGATCGTGGCGTAACAATCTTCACTGACCAGGCGCATTTCGCCGGAAGGCATTTTCAATGTGACATATTTACCTTCTTTGGCCATGATCTGCGCCGCCGAGCCGGCTCCACGGGCAATTTGTCCGCCTTTTTTCGGCTTCATCTCGATATTGTGCACGAAGGTACCGGCCGGGATGTTCTTCAACGGCAGGCTGTTGCCGACCTTGATCGGCACTTCTTCACCGGAGAGCACGATGCTGCCGGTAACCAATCCGTCCGGGGCGATGATATAGCGTTTTTCGCCATCTTTATAGAACAAAAGCGCGATCCGGGCGGAACGATTGGGATCATATTCAATAGCATGGACCGTTGCTTCAATATCATATTTATTACGTTTGAAGTCGACAATCCGGTAGGCGCGCTTGTGTCCGCCCCCTCGGTGCCGGGATGTTACCCGCCCGAGGTTATTGCGGCCGGACGAACGGTTGATCGATTCCAGTAAACTTCTTTCGGGAGTCTTTTTGGTAATTTCCTCGAAAGTATTGACCGTCTTAAAACGTTGTCCGGGTGTGATCGGTTTGATAGTTTTGATGCCCATAATACTATACCGCTGTTTCTCCTTGATAGAAATCTATTTTCTCGCCCTTCTTGAGGGTCACGATAGCTTTTTTCCAGTTTGAGCGCCGCCCAGTGGTGCGGATAACGTGTCCGCCGCTGCGCACAGTCATCTGTTTGGTCTTCCCCATGACATTTTGGGTGGCGACTTTCTCGACCTTGACGCCGAACTTGGTTTCGACCGCTTTCTTTATTTCAATCTTATTGGCCGATGAGAGAACTTTGAAGCCGTACTTGCGTTGGCTTTCCTGTAGCTCATTGACCTTTTCGGTCAGAATCGGCTTGATGATAAATAACTTGGTAGACATACTTAATTCCTGTTGTTACCCAGCAGGGCATTATTCAGTTTTTCAAGACCGCTTTTATCGATCAGCAGTACTTCACAATCCAGCAGATCATAGGTCGAGACGCTTTCGGCGTCCAGAACCAGAACATTGGCAAAATTACGGCAGGCCAGAAATAAATTGTTATCCAGATTGGCTGTCAGAATCGTCACTTTCTTGTCTGTCAGATCAAACTTTTTCAGCAGTTCGCGAATGTTTCTGGATTTCGGTTCGCTGAACAGGAGGTCATCGATAATCTTGAGGGCACCTTCCTGATGGCGGTAAGCCAGAGCGCTCTGACGGGCTAGCAATTTAACCTTCTTGTTGACCTTCATCAGGTAAGGATGCGGCTTCGGACCAAAAGCCCGTCCGCCGCCGGTCCAAACCGGATTGCGTCGCGAGCCGACGCGAGCCCGGCCGGTGCCTTTTTGTTTCCAGGGTTTTTTGCCGCCACCGCGGACTTCGCCACGAGTTTTGGTAGAATGGGTTCCCTGACGAACACCGGTCATCTCGGCTTTAACGGCCAGATAAATTGCATGATCATGCGGTTTAATATCGAACGCCGGAGTTTCGATGACCATTTTTTCGCCGGAATCCGAACCGTCTTTTTTGTATATGGAAAATTCGACACTCACCGTTCCTGCCTCCGAATAGTTATGAGACTGTTTTTCGAACCCGGCACGGCGCCTTTGATATAGAGCAAATTGTTATCGGGATCGATTTTAGCAATCGTCAGGTTATTGACGGTACAGCGCTTCCCGCCCAGACGGCCGGCCATACGGACGCCTTTGATAACATGGGAGGGATAGGCCGAAGCGCCAATCGAACCCGGAGCACGCAAGCGATCGCTCTGGCCGTGAGTTTTTGGACCGCCATTGAAGTTATGTCTTCTGACGACTCCCTGGAATCCCTTACCTTTCGAAACGCCGGTTACCTTGATACTGTCTCCGGGATTGAAAGCTGCCACCGTAACGGTTTCGCCGACCTGGCAAAACTTAGGATCAAAGTCGCGAATCTCCACCAGATGTTTCATGGGGGGTAGATTATTTTTTTTGAAGACGCCGATTTCAGGTTTGGTCATCAGGCGCTCTTTAGCTTCCATGAATCCCAGCTGAATCGCAGCATAGCCGTCTTTTTCCTGGGTCTTAACCTGGATGACTTTACAAGGCCCGGCCGCAATGACCGTCACCGGGACGATCTCGCCGTTATCCCTGAATATTTGGCTCATGCCGATCTTTTTTCCAATAATTCCGATCATATTGTTACTTCCATTATACCTTAATTTCTATATCCACACCGGCCGGTAAATCCAGCTTCATCAGGGCATCGACCGTCTTGGAAGTGGAATTCAGAATGTCAATCAGACGTTTGTGTATCTTGGTCTGAAATTGCTCTCTGGATTTCTTATCGACGTGGGGTGAGCGTAAAACTGTATAGACCGTTCGGTGCGTCGGCAACGGGATCGGTCCCGAAACCATGGCTCCGGTGGATTTGGCTGTCGCCACAATCTTTTTGGTGCTCTTATCGAGCAGATTATGATCGTAAGCCTTTAAACTGATTCTGATTCTTTGTCCCGGCACAGTTCTGCTCCTTACTCAATGATTTCCGTAACGACACCGGCGCCGACGGTACGACCGCCTTCACGAATCGCGAAACGCAGCTCCTTCTCCATCG
>CAZNUN010000024.1:0-30534 GCA_964576275.1 uncultured bacterium
ACGTGCCAGAAGCCCGGTCCCACAACTCGCTCTTTTTTAACCGGACAGTAATGAAATCAGGTCCGTAATTCGTATAGCGTAAGACGTGATGAAAAAGTGATGGATAGATGAAAAGTGCAAACTTTAAACTGGAAACTCGGAACTTGCAATCCGTATGACGACACCGCGTCAGCGGCTAATGACTATCAATGACAATCGAATGACACCGCGCCAGCGGCTAATGACCATTGAATGACAATCGTATGACACCGCCGAAGGCGGTTAATGACCATCGAATGACGCAATTTCAGATTTGGCGGTCTTGCCGTTCGGAATTAAATTCCGCCGATTTTTAAACGCTATTTTCATTGGAGTATAAATGCAAATCGGAATAATCGGTCTGCCCTACGCCGGTAAAACCACCCTTTTCGCCACGCTCGCCAGCCGCAAGGCCGAAGCCGACGCCTATCGAAAAAAAGAAGCCGAAAAAGGTATCGTCAAAGTTCCGGACGCCCGCCTCGATCGCCTGACCGAAGTTTTTAAGCCGCAACGAAAAGTTCCGGCCACGATCGAGTACCTGAAAGTTCCCGGCCTGGAAAGCCAATCGGCGGCTGCCAAAGGTTTGCCAGCCCAGTTCCTCGCCAATCTGAAAACCGTGGACGTGATTCTGCACATTGTCCGTGATTTCGACAATCCGCTCTTCCCGCATCCGCTCAACCGCATTGATCCGCAGGCCGACATCCATTTCGTCAACAGCGAACTCCTGCTCTCCGACCTTTCGATCATCGAAACCCGCATCGAGCGTCTCGAAAAGCAACTCGCCAAAGTCAACAACGAGCAAAACCGTAAGGAACTCGAACTGCTTCAGAAGTGCCGGACTTTTCTGGAAACGGAAAAGCCTTTGCGCGAAATGTCACTTTCACCGGAAGACGACAAAATCCTGCGCGGATTCCAGTTCCTGACCGCCAAACCGCTCCTGACGGTCATCAATATCGCCGAAGATAAATTACCCCAGCGCCAGGCTATCGAAGCCCGCTTTAGCCACCTGAAAACGACCGGCGCGACTTATACTACGCTGTGCGCCGCGATAGAACAGGAAATCGCCCAACTCGATCCGGCCGACCAGCCGCTCTTCCTGGAAGAACTTGATATTAAAGAACCGGCGCTAAACCGACTTATCCGGATTTCTTACGAACTGCTGGGTTATATTTCGTTCTTCACCGTCGGTGAAGACGAATGCCGCGCCTGGACGATCATTAACGGCGACAACGCCCAGAAAGCTGGACGAGCGATTCATTCCGACATCGAACGCGGTTTCATTCGCGCCGAAGTCGTACACTATACAACTTTACTGGAAAACGGCAGCCTGTCCGCCTGCCGCACCAAAGGTTTGATCCGTTCTGAAGGGCGCGATTATATCGTCAAGGATGGCGATGTGATCGAGTTCCGGTTCAATGTCTGAGGATTTTTTTCTTACCGCAGAGAGCGCAGAGATTATTTCACAATTGATTGAATTTAAAGATGTATTTAATCATTAAACATGTAAATCTTGTTAACTCTGTCTAAATAATTCTTCAAACCAGCTTTTTACCGGCTCGAGTGGTTCAAAACTTTCAACTAAAAGTTCAGGCTTTGCGGCCTCAATGCTTTCCCGCCATTCCAGGCGTCGCAGGACGATTACCGACTGCATATTATTGACGTGCGCGCAGGTGACGTCATTCAAAGTATCTCCGATAACGACGACCTGCTCCGGCCGATAAGTTTCCGCAAACGACATTTTCACCCGCTCAAGCGCTATCGGAGGCAAAGCATTACGGTCGGCGCTGTCATCTCCGAATACACCAAATCCAAAATAATCCCACAGATTTAATGGCGTGAGTTTGGTTTGCGCGCCGCGGCGGACATTGCCGGTCAGCAATCCGACGCGCACCGGAAGCGACTTCAGATATTCCAGAAGATCGAAAACGCCCGGATAAACTCTTTTATCAGTCGCCGACGGGTAATCGCGCGAAAATATTTCGAGATAACGGTCCAGGATTTTTTCCGGCAGGCCGTCGGTATGCACAGGAATACTGAGCCGCTCCAGGGCGTTTCTGATTATCAACGGATCGGTTAGTCCGGCCAATTGCCCGGCTTCGAATGTCACGTTTTGACCGGTAATATCGAATATCGCTTGCGTTAGGGAACGGCGCGGCGTCAGTCCGGCGGATATCAGTGTGCCGTCAATATCAACCAACGCCAGTAATTTGTTACCTTGCCTCATTTTTTCCGGTCCGGTAATGCCCGGCGCACCGTAATCGGTCGTTTGGTGGCCAAGCTGGTCAGGGCTTTATCAGCCCGCACCGGCCGGTAATTATGTTCGGGCACGACCCGGCCGCCCGATTCCAGATAATAAGGGATTTTGTTAATCTCAATGATTATTCCAAAGTGTCCGGCATCTCCGACCAGATCGCCGGCTTGCAGACTTTTTATCTGCTTCCGCGCCGGCTTGCCGCCCTGTGGCAATTCAAACACAATCCGGCCGAGCTGTGCCAGTTCCGCGGTATCCAGGCGATAGCGGTTACCATCGCTTGAACGACCTCCGCCATCCGTAAAGTTGTTCCGGTGACAATACAGCTTAAAACCTTTGGATGAAAAGACCGCTCCTTCAGAGGTGGGTTTCAACAGACCGCAATCAACTGCTATTTCGTAAGGCGCCGCCACGAAGCCTGAGCAATCCAGTCCGTAGCTATATTGCCAGCGTACACCTTCTGCCTGGGGATCGTCAAGATCCATGATATCGCCGCCCCAGCGGTAAAAATCCGGTCCAAAATATTCCTGAAAAGCGGTAAAGCAGAAAACGATCAAATTATTAATGCATTCTGTCGGCGATTTCCTTCCCAGAGTTGATAGATATGGTTTCAGGGCTGGCTCTAAAACCAATGTATAAAATTTCTGATTGCTGGTGCGACAGCCGGTCAGAAATGAATCCGCTCCTGAAGGGACCGCGCTATTTTTTGCTAATAATTCACGATTAAACATTTGCGCTGAGAGTATCGTCTTTTGCGGAATGGGAATCTCCGGCTCGATTGAGTTTAGATCAACCGTCACCGGCTTCCTCAGCCACAGGTAAACCACCAACCCTAACCCGAGTGTCAGCAGGTATTCGCCGATCAGTTTCCATTTTGACGGCTGATTCGTAATTAGATCCTTTATTTCAATAAAAGACCCTTGCTGGTTTTACTGATTCCGTCTACCCCAAGACGAAAGAAATACAAACCGGCGGCCTTATTCTGCCCTTTCCAGATGACCGTCTTGCAGCCGGCGGTTTGAACTTCATCTACCAATGTTTCAACCAAATCCCCGGTCAGGTTATAGACCGACAAACTAACTTTACTATTCAGTGACAATTCATAAGTGATGCTGGTTGATGAGTTGAACGGGTTGGGATAGTTTTTAATCGCAATTTGAAAAGTCCCCGGTCTGGGTACATCATTGATTTTCTCTTCGGGTATTTCGAGAAATTCCGTCATTACCATCCCGCTGACGAGGGGCGTTTCAAAGTCGAGGATTCTGCCAATCGTCGGCGTGATGTCCGGCAGGTAATAGGGATGGCTGATCCGCATTCCGCCGCTTTTTACGGCTGGCCCAATGCCTAACATCATGATATGCCGGCATCCCCAACAGTCATCGCCATGTCCCTTAAAACCGGTACTCACTCCATCCAGGTGGCGGCCATGATCGTTGGTAACCAAGAGAGTTGTATTATCTTTGAAATAGCGATCGTTTTGTAAAAAATCCCAGATAGCACCGATGATACTGTCGGCAATCATAATTGCGGTTGTATAATTTTCCCAGACGCCACTGTGCCCATAATGATCAACATCCGCCAGATAAATTACCGAAAGCGCAGGATGGTAATTTTGCAGTTGGCTTTTGGCATTCACCCAGACTTCCCGGTCGTTCTTCCCGGCTAAAACATATAAAGGCCAGTAATTCGGTCCATAATCTTTATGAAAACTCGGCAGCCAGGGAGTTGAAAGATATTTTAAACAATAAATTGCCTGAGTCTCAGAGGTAGTTACAGACTTACGATAATACTCCCATACCGACGGAACGGTGGTATATTGAGTATTGAGCGTTCCAAAAGCCGATAGCGTCACGGTCGTATCGTAGATCGGAGCCCAGCTGCCAGTCCAGATTGCGGGAACGGCTCTGGATGTGTAGGTAAAACCATCATTGATCATACTGTCAACTACAACGCCTTCATCCGCAATGTTTTTCATTCTGGGAATATATCGCGCGGTTCTGTCACCCAAAGTTTCAGAGTAGCGCGCACCGTCGACTATAACTAAAACTACATATCTGCTAAGCTGCTCTCCATATCCGGCAGCGAAAAGAATTCCAATATACATTGCGATGCAAATAATCCGCTTCAAATTTCTGTATACCCTCATTTATAAATAACCGTTTTCTTAGTATTTCAAACCGATATAATTTCGAACAACGACTTTAATTTTCCACACTATTTCAAAATGCAAAAGCGCCGAAATGGTATTCCGGCGCTTTGATATCCGTTCAAATTAAATGGTCATTTGAGTAGCATCATATTCCTGACCTGGACGCCCATATCCGAAATCATGCGGTAGAAATAAACCCCGCTCGGTACGAGTGTCCCGGCTTCATTCAGTCCGTCCCAAACTACTGAGTAATTGCCGGTATTATAGCGACTATTCGTCAGCGTCCGGACTCTTTCGCCCAGAACATTAAACACTTCAATCCGGACATTGGAGGCTTCCGGCAGAGTAAACGCAATCGTCGTCGTCGGATTGAACGGATTCGGATAATTCTGATGCAGCGTGAAACTGTGAGGTCGGACGGGTTCTTCGGTTTCGATTCCAACCTCGTTCAGCGTGACGACCCGAAAATCATCAATATAGAGCGTGCTGGAAACCGCGGACGACGACTCGTCATACGCTAACTGGAAGCTGTCAATGCGGAGCGTGCCGTTTAAAGTCCCGTCGCCAATCCAGACGCCGGTTCCATCGGTCGCCATGTTCCAGCTGACCAATTTCCAACCCAGCCAGTCAACTGTGTACCAGGGACTGACTTCGTGGCCGGAAAAACTACTGCCATCGTCCACCGCAAAGCGGAAAAGCACATTGCTTCCGTCACCGAATACATAAGCCTGCAAGACTTTCTCCGAATTAAAGGTCACATTCCGCGGAGCACCGCCGGAGAGATATTCCCGCAGCAACCAGGTTGTGGCAGAAGTGTCCCAATCGACGTGGAGTTTCATCGCCTGGCGTCCGTTCCCGCCAAAGTAGTAAAAAAGGGTATCGGTATCGCGACTGGTGCTGGGCAGGATTCCCGTCGTACTGCCGCTGCTGCTGGGATTCCACCAGTTATCTAAACCGGCTTCAAAATTATCAATGGAAGTCACGGTCCAGTCGTATGAACCGGTCGTGAACCGCAGGAGTTTGCGGGTCGTCATAACATTTCCGAAGAGGTCCTTCGTGCCGCTTTCCAGATAAAATTTATAATAAGTCGCAGCCTTCAAAACTTCTGTCGGAATAATGTGCAACACGCTGATATCGTTGACGTAATAATGCTGATAGATAACCGGGATGGTATCTTCGGTGTTAATTTCTATTAAACTCAACATATTCGCAGAAATGGAGGAAAAGTCGATTTTTTCGCTGAAAAACAGCGATATAATCGGATATAGATCCACACCGGTGGCGTAGTACGTCGGAGTAAAAGAGGCGACTTTCGGAGCGGTCATGTCTTCCGGACCGGTCGTGAAAGTGAGGCTATAAGCATCCCCGCCGACGCCATCGCCGTTGCCGTCAAATTCATGTCCGTAAGTATCGAGGGCCGATTTGGCAATCGTCATTGTATACTCGGTCAGATATTTGAGACTGTCACTCGTGATACTAAGTTTTTTAGTACCCGACCAGGTAAGTTTCAGAGGAATTTCCGGAGTTATGGAGAGAGCGCCTCTCACAGTTGTGGTATCCATCGGACGGCTGAAATTGATAATAATCTGATTCCAGGCCGGAAAATTGACATAGCCATTGGTCGGCGTAGATGAAACCACCTTCGGAGGCAAGGTTGAATTTAAAAAGAAGTCTTTAAAATTGAAGAAACTGGAAGTAATGGTGACCTCCGCCGAATCCGGATAATATCCGGCCGCCTCGACCTTGATTTGATAGGTTCCCGGCGTTAAACTATCGAACATAAAATAGCCGTTGTTTTGATCGTCGCCATAGCAGACATGCCCGCCGGGATTTAATGTCACGACAATATGATCAATCGGTTTATAGGAATCGTTTGCATTCAGGTAAGTGTAATCTACCGACACATTATTATCCCGCACGATGCCCGCCAGATTATGGGTCGTAAAATCCGTATCGGTCAGTACCAGAGCATAGGTTCTGGCAATTGCCCAGGCTTCATTCTTATGATAATTACTGTTCTTCAGACGAAAAGTCTCCGGATAATAATCGTGAAAGGAGCCTTCGGAGAGAGTGCCCGGAAGCGTCAAAGTCCGAAACACTCCCAGATATGGCTGCCCGGTTCCGTAAAAAGTCCAGTCGCCCGCCGTAGTTTTATAGGTCGTCCGGTTGCAGGCATAAATTTGCGTCGCCATTTGATTGGAAAGCGTCAATTCAATCGGAGACGAAGGATATCCGGGTTTACCATTGATACGCGGATCGCCGGTCGGTCCGGGATAGAGTATCAGAGAGTAATTGGCGTTGCCATTGCCGCCATTGCTGTGGATCGAATGGAAGAAATCAGCGCCGGCATTATTAGCCACGGCTGCCCGTTCGGATAAGCCCGGATCGTTGTCGCTACCGGAATCGCCATTTCCATGACGGGTCAGCACCACCGTCGCACCTAAGTTCTTAAGTAAAGTATCCAGAAAGAAAGCCTTGCTGAGATTGCTCTCCGATTCCCAGAAATCGGCATAAGCCATATTACGATCATCGGATTCGTGACCGCCATGGCCCGGATCGACACAGATCAAATAATCACTCAAATTTTGAGCTTGTATAAACGATATGGCTAAAGTAAATGCAATCAATATTTTTATCATCTTTTTCATAAAATATCCTCAGTTCGCAATCTCTATATTCAAGTAAGCAATTTTTCCGCCAAACGTTTCATAGACGATCTTATCCATGGCCGGCGACCAGTTCGGATACATTTCGATATCTTTAGTGGTGTCCGTCAACTGGATTTTGGTTTGGCCGTCGCTGGTAACCGCCCAGATTTCTGAGGCGGTCATGGTGTGGCCATCATCTTCATCGACCATGTAAACGATCCATTTGCCATCCGGCGACCACTTGGGGGCATTAGCCTTGCCTAATTTGACTAAAATTGTACCTTCCAGATCGGAAATGAAGGTGCCGCCGCCCGCCAGAGTGAATAACATCTTAGTATTGTCCGGCGATATGGACAGCCAGATGTAATTGCCTTTGCCGGCCGGAGCCAGTTCTCTCCGTACCCCTCGGTTGACCAGAATAATCTTTTGATCTTCGGTATATCCATACGTGTCGGATACGGATTTGGCCAAGGTTTTCTCTTTGCTGACGGCGCTCAACGCGTTTAGGTCTTTATCCTGACGATAGATAACCGTCTGTCTGTCAACCAGTGCGGGAGGCGACAAACGGCGGACGTCTTTAGCTATGTATTCGATCTGTTTACCGTCAATCGTCTGAACTGCCAGAGAGGAAAAACGTTTGTAATCCACAAAATTATCGGTACGGAAAAAGATTTTTTGTCCATCAGGACTGAAGACCGGCTCGTAACCGGCGCCCTGTAGATCGTTGATTTGGGTGATAGTTTTTGTCTTCAGATCGTATAACCAAAGTCCTTTATAGCCGGCTTCCGAAAATAGTATTTTACTGCCGTCCGGACTGAATTGCGGCGCAGAAAAATTCTGCTGTGCGCCGTCGGCGACGACCACCGTAGTTAAAACATTGATGTCTTGCGCCGAAGCGTAACTCATTAATAGTCCGGTCAGGACAAACATTATCAGAGATTTTTTCATACACACTCCACTTATTATTAAGCCCAAAAAGCACCCAAAGTTAGTTATTTTTCTGTATCGAACAAACCATCTTAATCACATCTAATAAAAATTACTTGCACATTTTTCAATCCGATATTATCTTTGTGCGTAATTTGTATAAAATTGCGAGTTGCTTTAATAATTAATTAAAATGAACCTTAAATATTTAGAAATATATTTAACTTCAGATGTTGTTGTGAAAGCCGCCAAGATCGCTAAGGAGCCGGACATGTAGCCCCCAAGCGTATAAATTTATAATTATACATAAGGGGGCCTGCATAACAGACCCCCTTTTCGTTATCCGTAAACCAAAAAGTGAGGTGAATATGTTTAAAGGAGTAGGAACCGCCCTGATCACACCCTTTGATAAAGATGGCGGGGTGGATTATGAGGCACTCAGACATCTGATCGCTTTTCAGATCGCAGGAGGAGTCGATGCCCTGGTCGTGCTGGGAACGACCGGTGAAGCGCCGTCAGTCACAGGCGAGGAACGGAAAAGGATCATTGAAATCGCGGTCACGGAGACCAGACGACGTCTTCCGGTCATCGTTGGAACCGGTACGAATTGTCTCGAATCTGTTTTGCATTACAACGCTTTGGCCGAAGAGCTGGGGGCCGACGGAGTGCTCATCGTGACCCCTTATTACAACAAGGGTACGCAGGAGTCTATCTGTCAGTTCTATAAGTTTATTGCCGAACGCACCAAACTGCCGGTGATTCTTTACAATGTACCGACCCGCACCGGATTCAATCTTTTGCCGGAAACTGCGTTTCGCATTTTTCGGGATTGTGCCAATGTTATCGGCATCAAGGAAGCCAACGCCGATTTCGCACAGGTGACGAAATTATTAGCCGGCCGACCGGATGGCATGCTGGTTTTTTCCGGCAACGATGATATTACTCTGCCTTTCATGGCGCTGGGCGCCGAAGGTGTGGTCTCGGTGGCCAGCAATGTCATCCCATCTGAAATGAAAGCCCTGACAACTTACATGGCTGATGGAGAACTGGCTAAAGCCCGCGAGATTCAAAACCGCTGGCTGAATTTTTTCAGCGCCATGTTCGTGGAAGTCAATCCGGTGCCGGTTAAATACGCAGCCGCCCGGATGGGACTCTGTAAAAACATTTTACGTCTGCCGTTGATGCCGATTTCGGAGAAAAACGCCACAATACTGACTAATCTGATGCGATCGCGAGGTCTTTTATGAAGTACGGTATTGTTGGATTCAGCGGCCGGATGGGTCGAGAAATCGCATCTCTATTCCAGGAAAAAGGACATAATCTGGTTTTTCGCTGCGATGATAAATCGAGCGAAATCACTTCGGAGCCGGAAGTTGTGATTGATTTTTCATTGTCCAACGCCCTGGATAAAACCATTGAAATTGTCCGGCGATTCAAATGCCCGTTGATCACCGGAGTCACCGGATATTCAGAAGCGCAAATGACTCAAATCAGAAACCTGGCAAAAGCAGTCGCCGTGGTTCAGTCCTTCAATTACTCTATCGGGATCCAGCTGATGCTGAAACTGACTGGTCTGCTGAAAGAACCGTTGCGCGACTGGGATGTGGAGATCAGTGAGACTCATCATCGCTTCAAGAAGGACAAACCCAGCGGCACCGCCCAAATGCTGGCGGCCGCGCTGGAGCGACCGGTTGCGATTAGCTCACTGCGTCTGGGAAATGTGCCGGGAGATCATACGATCACCTTTGGTGGTTTGGGTGAAACTCTCAGCATTACTCACCGGGTGCTTTCGCGTCGCACTTTCGCCGAAGGGGTGTTGCTTTCGGCCGAGTTCGCCCGCAAATTTACTTATGGCTATTTTACTTTTACGGATGTCCTTTTCCACAACCAAAATCAGAGGCCAGTATGAATTCGGAAGAAATCATCAGTTTCATCGCCAATGCCCCGCGCCGCACGCCGGTAAAAATTTACCTGAAAGGCAATCTTAATCCGGCCGACTTCGCCGCTTATGACTATTTCGGAGACGAGCGGAGCGGCATTCTGTTTTGCGAGTGGCAGGAATTTGGCGACATCCTGAAACACAGTGGAAATTCGATCGCCAAATATATCATTGAAAATGACCGGCGCAATTCGGCCGTGCCGCTGCTTGATCTGAAAAAAATCAATGCCCGTATCGAGCCGGGGGCGCTCATCCGCGACCTGGTGGAAATCGGCGACAACTGCGTCATAATGATGGGCGCGGTCATCAACATCGGCGCCGTGATCGGACCGAATACGATGATTGATATGAACACCGTAATTGGAGGCCGGGCGATAATCGGAAGCGGCTGTCATATCGGAGCCGGAGCGGTTGTGGCTGGCGTAATCGAACCGCCCAGCGCCGAACCGGTAATAATCGAAGATAATGTCCTGGTCGGCGCCAATGCCGTTATTCTGGAAGGCGTACGGATCGGCGAAGGCGCGGTGGTAGCCGCCGGTTCAATTGTGACAGAAAATGTAATGCCGTACACCGTCGCAGCCGGCACGCCTGCCCGTTTCATCAAGAAAGTAGATACTCGCACCAAAGAAAAAACCAAAATGATTGCCGAATTGCGCCGGCTCTGAATATTCTGCCGGTCAGATTTCAAGATCGCCATTGATTATTTCGATTTTTCTATCTATAATTCCGGCGTATGGACAATGAAACCAGCGAACTGTTTGAAGTAACTCTTTCCGAGACGCAGAGCCGCATGCTGGCGGCGACGAAAGATGGCATTTCAGTCGAACTGATCGAGCACCTTGGTGAAAACGACTTCGGCCGGATCGTCAGTATTTCTGAGACTTTAGTTGACAATTTCGGACAAAATGCGCGTTTCAACCGTAGCTCGATAAAAAAATATTTCAATTATCCCAAAACCCTGCCGTTCATAATCAAATACAAAGGTGAAGTCGAGGGATTTATCATCGGTGCGCCGCTCGAGAATTTTCAAAAAGAAGGCTGGGCGCAATGCGATGAAAATCTCGGCAAAGGTAATACGGTTTACACTTATGCCTATATCGTCCGCAAAAACAAGCGACAGCTCGGATTATCCAAAATACTAAAGCGGATTTATCAGAATACTTTAAAGCGGCGCGGTTTTAATTACATCACTGGTCACGTCATGCAGGGAGTCGCCGCCAATTTTACCCGCGGCGCCCAGATCGTCCGACGCTTCGATAACTGGAACAATACCGGTCTGACCTTTGAATACTATCGTTCCACGCTCTGAATGATTATCGCGTCTTAATTACGCGAAACTCTTCTTACCGTCAGTTCGGTTTTTACCGTTGGGCGTCAATATTAACCGTTTGGCGACTGATTCTTTAAATCATTGCCGCTCTTGTCTATGCTAAGATGTTTTTTTTAGGATTGAAAATGACGCTGAATCGTCTCCCTATACTGCTGATATTTTTCGCAATAACCTGGAATCACGCTCTTGCGGAAAAGATTATTTTAAACGGCAGTGTCGTCGATTCATTATCTGACGTCGGGATAGCGGATGTCTCGATCATCCTGGAAGGCACTGAATTTGGGACTGCTTCGGATAGGAACGGCCACTTCTCACTGGTAATCAATTCACATCAACCTTCCTCTTATCTGCTGATTCAACATATCTCTTACTTTTCGCGACGGATAGCGATTCGCGATTGGCGTCCTAATATGGTCATTCGTCTGAAAATAAAACCAATTGATCTGCCGGAAGTGGAGATTGAAGCCAGTCGCAAACCCTATAAATATGAGCAGGACTTGACGAATATTGTATCCGCTATTCCGGCCCAGCATTTTGAAGATAAGGGATTCGTGGACGCAGCTGATCTCTTAATAAACGATCAGAGCATCACTGTTGACGAGACTGTCAGCGGCCGAAAAACAATTTCCGTCCGCGGTACTAACAATGATGAGGTCACGGTTCTTTTCGACGGTATTCGGATCAATAATAACTATAACAACCAGTTTGATCTGGCAATGATCGATCCGAATACCCTTCAGCAGATCGATATCATTAAAGGTGGAAATGCTGCAACGATCGGGGCCTACGGATCGAGCGCCGTTATTAATCTCATTCCGAAATTGGAACAGGATTACCTGTTAAAATTCCAGCAGCGTTTCGGAAGCTACGATTCCGGCGACTGGGGACTGAATTTTTATAAGAAAATTGCCGGTGTGAAGATCTTTTCCTCGATCCGGCAGGGCGCTTCAAACCAAAAATACGCTGATCTGCCGGAAAAACTGGCAATCACTCATGCCACCAAAACTTATCTGATGAACTTACAATGCCCAATAGGACAATCATCTAACGGCGATTTCAAACATTTGATAAAGATACGTTTTTGGAACTCCCAGCGGGATTATAACAACCGGCGCTACCTTGAGAATCTGGCCATCGATAACCTGACCGGAAACCTGAATTATTCATTTTACCTTTTCCCGGCAGGCCACACCAACCTGGGACTGACTTTTCAGCAAAGCACTGAAAGTAACGCAATTCGCAGCTACCTCACTCTCAATAGAACCAAACGCACGACCGCCGACCAATCCTATGAATTCATGGCCGATCAGACAATTCGTTATGATAGTTTCTGTCTTTTCCTGGGATATAAACTGAACCTTGCCAAATTAAACTACCATGAATCGCATTTCAGTTCGGATGGTATCCTGAGTTGGGACCTTCCGGCGGATTTTCTGCGCCGGCAACATCTAATTTCGGCTTCTTTTCAATTCCGCAACCCAAACAGCCGTCCTTCTTTTGGCTGGGATGCCGTCAACTTTAATCTGACCCTGGAAAAGGCTGATGACGATCTCGAGCCGGTTTCTTTTTACTGGTTAGATACTGTTTCGATCAATAAAACCTGGTCAGAGGCAGAATATCAGGCCGCGTTAACCTTTACCGATCAATCTGAAAAACCGCACTTATCCATCAGCCTTTCGTCCGGAATCGCCTACAACATTCCGACTCCCTATCAGCAGATAGCCTATCTGAGATACAAACCTTTCAATGATGAACAAATCATATTGCAGCCGGAATCCAAACGCAGTCTTGAGGCCGATCTGACCTATTCCGGTAATTTCCTGAATGATAAATATACTTACTCTGTTTCCATGGCTCTATTCAGAAACTTGTACCTCGATAAATTCCGGGAAGTGCGGATCAGTAACAGCCCAATCATTGTCTGCGATAACTTCAGTGAATCGTATATCTATGGAGCAGAATTCAACGGAAAAATTGATATTTTCAAACAGGTGGTTAGTTTACAAAGTTCATTCTCCCGCTACTTTCCATCGGATAAAATTGCTTTTCCATTTAAATCGGATCAGAAAATTACCGCCGGATTAAATATCAATTACCGTGGTTTTGACCTGAATTTATTCGGTTTTGCAGAATCCGCCCGCACCGGCTGGATCAAACAAAGGACCGGGGCAACTAATTTAGCCGAATTGCCGGCCTATGCGAATATCGATTTACATCTAAGAAAGACCTTAAAATTTCATCGCTTTGGCGGATCAATATCCATCAGCGGCCGCAACCTGATCAATCGGGAACTGGCTCTGGAAGGCATTACGATTTATGACCAACGTTTTTATATAAACCTTGGGATCCAGATATGATGACCTGGTTCAGGAAATATCTGCTGATTGTGATTATTACAGGGATACTGCTTTCCTGCACATCGAATCCGTTTTTCAAAGATGATTATTATGAACTCGAAAAAGTATCCGGCCGGGTGGTTCTGAGAGACGGAACTACTCCGGATAGTATCTTCGTCTGGTGGCAGGATTTGGATTTGAAAACCTGTACCGATTCGGAAGGTGAGTTTTCATTGACGATGCCACCGCCGGAGATGCAGGCGGGACAGGCCGGTCTGAATGGTTCGTATGCCCTCTATTTTTATTGCGCCAATTATGCGCTCGACTCCCTGACAATTGTATTGACGGAAGGTCGTTTGGCTAAATCGCAAAAAAATATCGATAACGATGGCCGGCTGCGGGATGCATTTACACTGGATAAGTTGTTGGACATTAGAACCGAAATAACTCCCGCTGAAATATCCAGTAATTGGCAGGACACTCTCCAGGTCAACGTCCGGCTATTTAGTTACCGGGAATCTCTACCTGTAAAATGTTTAATCTGGAATAAACCGGTGGGAGCGACTACCATAACCTATCAGAGTGGAATTATCTTGCGACCGATAAACAATGCGGACGTCAAACCGCTCTTTCTATATAACTCTTCCGTTTTGATGTACACCTACTATCTGCCGTATAATCAGGAGACTATCCTGCCAATCCGGTTTTATTTCGATGCGGCTTCTTTACCGCCCGGAGACTATGAGGTTCTGCACTTCTGCTGGGTGGTTCAAGACGGGGTGCCGGCAACCCTCATGGAACATTTTGGTTATAACTGGTACTGGATGACAACTGATTATCTTAAAATTCCGATGAAGCGGGACTGTGCAATTTTGACGATTCTACCAGAGCAATAACAATGTTACTCCAATCTTTACCTTCAATTTTATTATTTCAAATATATCAGTTTCGAGGCGCAAGTTAATCCGCTTTCATCTGAAATAACAATTATATAGCAGCCAGACATCAGATTTTGAGGCTGATAGACCAGACAATGATCGCCGCTGTTTTGGTAACCTAATAATATACAATCGAGTTTTTCTCCCCGAAGATCGAAAATCTCAATCCGGACGTGCGTTGCTTGCGCAATTTGATACAAGATCTTCACACCGGCGTTGAATGGATTTGGGAATGTGCGCGTGATGCTGATTTTCTCAGGCCCTTTAGTATTGATCAACGGTTCGTCAGAAAGCGATGATCCAATCGATAATTTGGAACCAATCAGGGCTAACAGCGGCTGTTGATAACCGACTTGATCCTGACCGATATGCCATATTTTTACTCCGGCTAAACCCTGAGATATAACATATTCGCATTTATAACGTACCGATACAGTATCATCAAAAGTAATCAACTGGGAATTATCGGTATTGGTTAAATATGGAACCATCGCAAATGAATCCCAGTGATATATCCAGCCGTTACCGATTTTTGAAATTATATCAGAATAATTCAAACCATCTCCGCCAGTGCTGCTTTGATATAAACCAGTGGTTGTAAAGCATCTCCCGTAGAAAGGGATCCCCATCAGGATTTTATCTCCGGATAGCCCGCGGGATTTTAAATATTTAATAGCTTCATCTACCGATCCATCGTATTCATCTGTGGGAGCATAGAGAGGAGCGTTGTGACCAGCATGATTTGTCCAGGTTCCGTGAAAATCGTAGGTCATACATCCAAACCATTCCACATAAGCTGCCATAGCGCTATAATCATAATATTGACCGCTCCAGGCCCCTGCCGGCACTGCCATCGTGACAATTCGGGTAGAATCATCCGCCTTCAAAGCCTGATTTAGAGAGATCACAAACTGAGTGAGATTATTTTTATCACTGCTGGTAGGGTATTCCCAGTCCAGGTCAACACCATCATAGCCATTTTCATCGCAAAATGATACCAGGTTATTTAGAAAAACCTGACGTTTGGCAGAATCGGTCAAAATCGCAGAAAAATAGGTACAGTTCCCCCAGCCGCCGACCGATATGAGTATCTTTTTCCCGGCCTGGTGTGTTTTGTCAACCAGATCCGGATAGGGAATCGTGCTATACTTATCCAGACTGCCGTCCGACTTTGGCCAGATAAAAGCATGGGTAATATGCGTCAGGTGTTCGAATTCAATTTTATCCGCTGAAAATGTATATCGGTTCCAGGCTGGGTAATAACCGACGCTCTTCTTTGATTCACCGAAAGTCTGGTAAATAAAAGCAAAACAGACTAAAAGTATAATTCGCCATCGGACGGATCTGATTTTCAGCATTTATACCTAATCAATTTAAATATTCGATAATTGAAAATCCTTTCTATGGTAATATTTTAATAAACCTATCTGGTCACTCCCAGCGACAAAGTATGAACAGCGTTAAAAATACCGAAATCCTGATAAGCATAATTCAGTCGAAAATCAAAGCGGTCGATCTGTTTGCAAATACCCATTCCGAAGGTTAAACCGCGCTCATCATAATTACCCATATAGCCGGTTCTCAGAATCAACATCCGGTGAAAGGTATATTCGGCTCCGAACTTTAGTTTTTCCTTAAAATCGCGGGGATGTTCGGTTTCAAAACCGATTTCAAGATCGTGTTGCCTGGAATCGGTATTAATAAAGGTCAACGGTCTTAAAACCATACTGAAACCGACCGCAAAAGGCATCGGAAACTTGTAAATTTCGTATTTGATCTCCCGGGAAAAATTGCGCATCACAGCCCCAAAGCGGATACCATGCGATAGGAAATCATAGGTAGCGCCGATATCCATTGCCAGTTCGCCGTGATGATAAGCCTTCGATTCGATCACTAGACTGCTGTCATCCACATCCGTACCGGCTGTCCCGATTAGTGCGGTGCCGAGATCCTGGTAAACGTACTTGAGACGCACTCCGTATGAAAAGCGGTTACTGACTTTTTGACTATATGTCATTCCAATAACGTAGGCGCTCGGCTGAAAAGTTCCGACATCTATATAACCCTGATCATTATATGCCCGACGGGTGCCATAGAATTCGCCGTAATCCATGCCCATAAAATCCAATCCAACTACGCCAAACTTGCCTAAATTGTACGCCCCGACCAAAGCGCTGTAATTAATATCGGCGATTCCCTGGGTATAATTGGCATTGAAATCTAACTGCCCTTCGAGCCAGCCCAATCCGGATGGATTCCAGAAAACGGCGTTGGAATTCCGGAAGCTGACTAATCCCAACCCACCGCGGCCGATTGCCTCAGCCGAAACCGGATTTTGCAGAAAACGAAATCCCACCTGCCCTTTTTTCACGATATCGGAATGCGCGGTCGCCGTCAGTGTCAAGGCAACTACCACAGACACAAGATATTTTTTATACCACATAAATTCCTCCTATCGCACCAGAATAAATTTTACAAAATTATCAGGCAGAGATTTACCATCCACATCCTCTGCTTCTAAAACTGCCAGAATATAAATCCCGCTCATGACATACTGATTGCCGTCGGTTTTCTGATACCAGATTTCCTGATCGGTGCCGTTATGCTCGATAGTCTTGATACGGTCTCCGGTCTCGGTGAATATTTCCAGTTTACATTTATACGGCAGATTAGCGAATAGGATTTGGTTTTTTTCGCCCGGAAATCCCAATGCGCCGGCGGCGATCGTCGCCGGGTTTGGAACGACCCGCACCTGATCCGAACGATCACGTCCGGCCTTGAATGGAATCGCCGGCAGACCGGTCTTATTAGCATAGCGCGAACTTTCGAGCTTCTGACCGGGAAATAAACCATCCGTGTTCTGGGAACCGTCATCCAGTGCCGTAACGGCGTAGTAATAGCTGACCCCGCGAGTTACATCCGTGTCAATGTAGTTAGTCTCATTTTTGTCGGTTGTCTCGTAAACGACTTCCCAGCGTTCTCCGCTGTGATTGTCATCCGGAGAATTGACATAGGCCGCTCCCTTTTTCCGATAAACCCTCCAGGCCTCCCAGTCATCCACACCGGTATCGGGGTCCTTAAAATAAGATTCATCCGGGTAAGACCATTCCACTAATATCCGGTCGGCGTCACTGGTGACGGTCAGATCGGGCGGCGGTGGTGGATCAGGAATGTCCAAACCGCGGTGCCAGGCCCAGTTTGCCCGATCCATTGCCTGAAACAAAGAATCCTTTCCGGTCAAAATAGCATCCCTTTTTTCCTGATCGCTGATATTACCTGCCAGCCATTCGGCTCCAATACTGTCAGCCATTTCCCATGAAATGGAGCCGGCTCCAACCGCATAAACGGCACAGATTGAATCCACGACCCCGGCCTGACTGTTCTTAGTCAGTTCATAAGGTCCGATCGTAATAAAACGCATTGGCCCCTTTTGACTGGAATTTTCCGCCATCCATCCTTCACTAATCGGGTCTAATGGAAAGCGGCCGCGCGAATCATCGCCGATGTAAGTGTCGCGCAACCCAAAATCCCGCCGTCCCCATAAATCCGAGAGAATATCGGCATGGGGCATCGCATAAGGTTGAGACGGATCGTCCTGACTTACATTAAAACTATTCTTCGCCGAGTGCAATAGCGCAAAGCCAGGGATTTGAGGAGCGATCAAATGACCGTTAATCCGGTCGGGATCGCCACTGTCATCTACGCTGCCGTTCAGGTAAGCGGCTCCGCCCGTGGATTTATAGTCCCAATAATAGGCGACTTTCAAAGAATCGCGCAGACCGTTGGTAACCAATGCAGAGGGTTTTGCAAACCAACTGTCCAAATCATCTTCACCCTCAAAACCAAAGCTGCTGCGTGCGAAATATTCGCCGCCCTTCGAGGGACCGAAGCTGAAAGACAAAGGCCACCAGAGACGCATAGTCTGATCCGGGAAAAAATCACTGCTGTCCGGAGTCTCAATCGCCCGCTTGGTCTCGCCGGTGAATTTATAAGTCGCTTTCCAGATCAGGTAATTCGCATGATTCGGATTGCTGAACCCATACACTTCAATGTGAGTACGGATGCCCCAAAATGGGATAATATCTTCCCAGACTGCTTTAATATCGGATTTGAGGTTGGGATCAATTTCCCAGGAATATTCCTGATTTTGCGCCAAATCATCCACTGTCACATTGGGCGGTCGATAGCGCCGTATTTCCCAGGAAAAATCGTTCTTACCGTTGCTTACAAATGTTTCCGGAATGATTTTATGCTCACCCTTCTCATTTATAAAACCATTGTCATCCGGACAGATTGGATTAAAAATCTGGTAGAGCATCCGCGAGTGCCACTCATCCTGCGGGTACATGAAAATTTCACTCTGTACATCACCATCCGTCAGCCGCCAGCTGTATTGAGAGGTAAATTGCCCCTCGCCATTGACCTTCTTCATATCTAATTTGATCGCATTGACGTCAATAAACATCGGCCGTCCGCGATAATTTCGCTGGGCAAACACTGTCTGAGTAAGCATCAAGCTCAGACAAATAACCACCAGATAAAGCACGCGACTATGGATATTCATCAATATACTCTTTTTCATAACGTTATCCTTTATGTAGCTGCGCATATTAGAAATTAACCCGTATCCCGACCAGCACTCTCCGGGGATTAAGGAACAGAGGCGCCGTGAACCACCCGGTATCAATATGCTCCTTGTCATATTCACCCCATTTATCATTACCATGCTGGTCGCCTTCCTCCCAAGGCAGATGCAGAGACTCTTTGTACAGGAAATACTGCGAAGTACTCATGCCGGAAATATTCAGGCGTTTTTGATTAAGGGCGTTAAAAACCGTCGCGACGAATTCAATGTTCACATCCCTAACCGCGATTACTTTGGAAATCCTTAAATCCAGGTTGCTGTAATCAACGGCGTCAATTCTTTTCTGTTCGCCGGTTATCGGATCATATTCGAGGGTCACCTTGCCCCCGTCTTCCCAATCGAACATAATGCTGGCAAAAATGCGGCTAAGCGGCCGCATTCCAAGAACCCGGATTCCCCAATTCTTGGGTGTATGCAAATTCACATTAAAATTTCCTTTAGGGGCCGGTTCAGTAGTCGTTACATTCGCACTGCGTTCGATATCATTCTGGGTCACTTTATTCTCATAAATGGTGGATAATCCGGTCTGCCCCCAACTCTGCAACATATATTCATAATTTCCCCAGAACGTCAGAAAGCGCCCGACATTTTTCTCTAATCGCAGTTCCGCGCCCCGTGTATCTGAAAACGAATCGCCATAGTAACGCGACAGACTATATTCCTGCCAGTAGTCAATATATGTACAGCTTAACGGTTCATTTTTAACATCCTTATAATACAGAGACAGATTGATCAGAAAGTCTTTCAGGAAGCGTTGTTCATAACCGAACTCGTAAGACACCGTTTTAGCCATCTCCAAATCTGTGGACGGTACTACACAGGAACCGTCGGTAAGAATCATATTATAGAGAAAGGTAACGTTGGGGCGCTGGTGAAAATGGCCATAGTTGAAGTAGAGTTTACTATTCACCGTAACGGGAAAAGAGACTCCCAGACGCGGTGACAAGACGAATTGACCATTATATTTTTTCTTCGGCCAGCCGGTCGGATCGTCAAGCATTTCCCTGAATTCCACCCAGCGCTCCCATGAGCCCCAATCCCCCGGTAAGTATTGATAAACTAAATTATAGAAATCAGCGTACCCTTCATCAAAAGGGAATTCAATAATATAGGCATCCCGGTTCGGATTAAAATAATCACCCCGTAAACCAACATTGGCAATCATCCCCTGAAACTCAAGTTTGTCCTGTACATAGAGACCCAGTTCAACCGGCGATACATTCATATACTGCCAGGTGTCAGGCGTCCACATTTTTTCCGACTGCAGCCAGGTGCCCGAGTTGATATGCATAAATCCGTATTTAAAATTGAATCCTGTTTCAAACTGATTAAATCGACCCACCTGGACGGTCAGATTATAATTCAGGTCAAAGGTCCACGAATAGGAAGAATCGGCCTGCTGTAAACCACCGTAAATAACAAAAAGGTCAGTCAAATCCGAACCGAAATTCGTGGAACTGTTGGGAGTACCGATAGTCGGATAATTATAAACCCAAATGTTGGAGTCAACCATAGCCCAGGTATCATCCTGACTAGTATCTGCCGCAAAGGAGTAAATTTCGTTATCCTGATAAGCAAATTGCATCTCCAGGGTTTGCATTGCCCGAGAAGAAATGGCATGATTGAATTTCATGCCGCCCATCAACCAGCGTTGATCATAGTATAACAACCGGCTTTTGTTAAACATGTTTAAATATCCGTTTCCGCTACCAAGAATATCAGCCTGAAGATAGGTGGATTGCTCAGTGCTGGATAGAAATCCGAAGCGGCTGGAATTATCTATCAGAGCTCCGCCAAATGAAGAGGCTTCCGAATTACTGTTAGTCTCAACTTTGGCATAAAGTCCATTTATTGTCATCTTAAATTTCGGAGAGATCTGTGTCGTGATCTTCAACTGACCATTATAGTCCAGATAATTGTTTCGCGGTCCGATCGGAAAAGCAAACTGGGTGTTCTCGTACTTTCCCGCCATAAGAAAAGTTGAATTTTTCAACACTCTGCCCAATATTGGTATCCAGCCGCCGGGTACAGGACCGGTGATTGTGCCTTCTACAAAGACATCTGGCTTGTTGGCGAAGTTATACTGCGGGTGTTGAATGAGCCAGAGCCTTCGCTTTTGCTCCGGGGTCAGTGCGGTTTTTAGTCCGATGGCTTCGTAATTCTTTTTACCTTCCCGATTGCTTTTCCAGCCGCGAAAAGACTTGAATGCATCCGGGAGTCCTTCCGGCAATAACGAATCCGGCACGCCATAGGCACCATCCATACAGATGCTATGAAAATCACCGTCTGCGTCCGTATATCCGAAACTCGTGTCGGCATAGACTTTGTAAATCCAGAAATCTTCACCCCAGGGATTTGCTCCAAAAAACTTATAACTGGAACTTGGCGTAAAGTCAACTTTCAGGGAAACGCTGTACTTATCCCGGGCGCCTTCCTTGGTCACAACGTTTACCAATCCGGAACGAAAGCTCCCATACTTGGCTTCGAATCCGCCGGTCAGCACCTGAAGTTCCGCTACAGAAGTCGAGTTTAGAGACAAGTAGGCATTGTCCGAACGGGGATCTCTGGTCGAAATTCCATCTACTCTCACATCCGTTTCCCGAATGCTGCCTCCGCGGATACTCAGACCATTACCATCGCTGCCGGCAACAAGTTCAACGCCTTTGATATTGTCGACAAATTCATCCATGCGCATCACGGGAGTTTCAGCCAGCCTTTCGGTGGTAATGATTTCCTGGGTGCCGGAGACATCTGGCATGATGATTTCGCGTTGGGCTACCACCTCGACGGCTCCCATTTCAATTGCGCTGGTGTTTAAGCTAAAATTGACAGTGATGGTACGATCCATATTCACCCGCACCTGAGTCTGTACAACAGGCGCATATCCAATCATAGTAGCCCTGATGTTGTAGTATCCGGGATTGACATTCAAAATGAAGTAATAGCCCTCGGCGTCTGCGGAAGCTCCTTGTTTATTGTCAATATCCACGGTTTTTTCCGCTTCCCATTTGGATTCGATGATTATATTCGCGCCGGGCAAGGGTTCTCCGGTAGTCGCATCCGTCACACGACCACTGATCTTGCCTCCACCTGCAAACAGAAATGCCGATAGTGACACAATTAATAAAAATAATGATAGGCCTCTGACTCTCTTCATTCTCGACCTCCTTTTTTTAAAACCTCACATATTGGTGTTACCCGATAATCACCATAATCATTTCAATCGTAATAATCACCCGGTTTCTGAGCATCAAAATATCACTTAGAACACCTGCCAAAAAACCTCGAATCTTCAGGCTGATTCCCTGACAACCAGTTCAATATCCAGAAGTGTCTGAATCGGAGGCTGACAACTCTGTTCGACGAGACTTATCAGACTCTCGGCGGCCAGTTTTCCGATTCTTAATAAGGGCTGCCGGATGGTTGTCAGGGCTGGTCTGGCGTACCGGGCCAGATCAATATTGTTAAAGCCGATCACAGCCACATCGTCCGGCACATTGACTTCGAGTTCGATAAGACGTTTGATGACTGCAATCGCCAGATAGTCATCGGCGCAAAAAATGGCATCCGGATGCATCTCACCATTGAATAAGCCGTCAACGGCATGATAGGCCTTACTGGCGTCGAAATCGGTCTCAATGATCCATTCCGGATTAAGTGCCAGACCCAATTGCTTCATGCTGCTCTTATACCCTTCCAGCCGATCGATTCCATTACTTTCTTCCCGGCTGCCGGAAAAATAAGCAATCCGTTGACACCCTTTTTCAGATAAATATTTGACGGCGATGCCGGCGCCTTCAAAATTTTTAGAATCGATAAAATTCACCCGGGGATCGGTTGTGCGGTGATTGATTAAGACTGTCGGAAATCCGGAATCGAACAGAGCTTCCAGGCTGGGATCATTTATCTTGGGTTTCAGCATGATCAGCCCGTCTAACAGTTTACTCCGGATAATGTCAAGATAGATATTATTGGACTTTTCGGTCTCCTCCACCGGATAAAGCATCAGCCGGTAATCACGCTGTTTGACAACCGTCATCACACCGCTGAGCACCTGGGCGATATAATTATCCAAAAACACCTGTTGAACTTTCGGTACGATTACGCCAATCGTCATCGTGCGCTGACTTGAGAAAATTCTGGCAACTAAATTTGGTTTATAATCGAGCTGATCAATAACCTCCTGAATCAACTTACGGGTCGGCTCCGCCACAATACCTTTTCCGCTGACAACCCTCGAAACCGTCATAGCCGAAACACCGGTTTGGCGGGCAATATCGAGCAGAGTGGTTTTTTTCATTTTCTTGGCGTTGCTTTTTTCTAAATTTGCCATGTTCTTTCTTTAAAACTTTGGACTCTTGAGGAATTTTTGATGGGCTTTAATTTGATATTTGATTCTCAATTTTTCTTTTGTATATTTCCCTATGTTAACGATAACATAATATGCCGGATTTTAAATTGCAAGGGTTTCTTGAACTTTTTTAAAGCCTAAAAAATGGAGACAATATGACCGTTATCGCAATCGACCTGGGAGGAACAAAATCATCCGCTGCCCTGATTTCCGACAAGGGCAACATTTTAATTCGTGAAAAAGTCGAGATTATCCGAAAGAGCGGCGCTTTAGTTAGCGAAATTCTGCAAAAACAAATTCAAAAACTTCATACTACGGCTAAAAAAAATAACCAAAAAGTAATTGCTGTCGGAGTGTCCGTGCCTGGTATATATTATTCCCAAACCGGCCATGTCTGGGCTCCTAATATCTCCGGCTGGAAAGATTATCCACTCCAGGAGGAATTACAGAAAACCATCCCCGGCATACCAGTTAAAATTGACAGCGACCGCGCCGCTTACATCCTGGGTGAAACCTGGCTGGGCGCCGCACGCGGCTGTCAAAATGCTATCTTCATGGCGGTTGGAACCGGAATCGGCGCCGGAATTATGGTTAATGGGCAAATTCTGCGTGGTCACAGTGACATTGCCGGAGCAGTTGGATGGATGACATTGACCCCCGAATTCCGTTCCGAATATACCCGCTTTGGATGTTTTGAGTATCATACCTCGGGCGACGGTTTGGCCCGCGTTGCCCGTGATTTTATTAACGCGGCTCCCAACTATTACGGATTACTGCGCAATCCAGTTCCGGAAAATATCACTTCTTATGATGTATTCGAAGCCTTTTCAGCCGGCGATCCACTTGCTCAGAAGGTGGTTGAACAGGCCGTAAAACTGTGGGGCATGGCCACTGCCAATCTGATCAGCATTTTCAATCCTGAAATTGTGGTCTTCGGCGGCGGTGTTTTCGGACCGGCGGCTCAGTTCCTGGATAAGATCCGGGCGGAAGCCGAAAGATGGGCGCAGCCGATCAGTATGAAACAAGTCCGTATCGAAGCTTCTGCGCTGGGAAGTGACGCTGGTCTTCTGGGAGCCGGACGGCTGGGTTTTCTGAATAGCTGATGCCAGCCGGATCAATAATGCCCGCAATGTGTTTTGAATATAATCATTTACTGAGGTTCTATGTACAATCGTAATCTAGTATTTTGGGCTGCCTGCCTGGGAATGCTGGTTTTCGGCATCGTGATGCTCTCGCTCGGAACGATCAATATTTTCATTGCCGAGCAATTTAAAGATAGCAATCCCGACATTGCTTCTCTGGCTGTGTTTCTGCCATTAGGAATTTTTATCGGGTCGCTCACCTTCGGGCCGATCATTGACCGCTACGGTTATAAAAACCTGCTTATTTTTTGCATCCTGTTGATCGCCGGCGGCATCGAGGGCATCGCCTATGCTGCCGATTTCAGATTGGTTCAGCTCTCGTTTTTCATTATCGGTCTGGGCGGAGGCGTCATCAATGGCGGTACCAATGCCCTGGTAGCCGACATCAGCGATACGGAGAAGGGCGCCAAGCTCAGCCTGCTGGGCGCTTTTTTCGGATTCGGCGCTCTCGGCATGCCGGTCGTGGTGGGATTTTTGCAAAATTATTTTTCCTTTCTGACAATTATTAAAGTTATCGGCCTGATCATTTTTCTGACCATTGTCTATTTTCTGCTTATTCGTTTTCCGGAAGCCAAGCAAAAAACACGAAATTCAAGCGTCAACGGATTCAAATTACTCAAAAGTCCCTTGCTTTTATTGATCGGCCTGATCCTCTTTTTCGAAAGCGGAATAGAAGGGCTGATGAATAATTGGACCGCCCTTTATCTGAGCAGTCACCTACAAACCGCTCCGGACGCAACGCTCTACGCGCTTTCATTTATCGTGATTGGTATGACGGGCATGCGGCTCATTCTGGGCTTTACGCTCAAATATATCCGCGATCACCTCATGCTCTACGGCAGTTATGGTCTGATTCTGATCGGCACAGTAATCGTAATGTTTGTTCCATCTTATACGACAATCCTCGTCGGTTTGACCATGATCGGAGCAGGATTCGCGGCCGTTTTTCCGATTCTGCTGGGGTACGTCGGGAATCTTTTTGCGGAGGCCTCCGGCACGGCTTTCAGCATTGTTTTCGGGATAGCTCTGATTGGCAATATGCTGATCAATGCCGCGGTTGGAATTGTAAATCGCCATTTTGGAATTCAGTATTACTTAGTCGTGCTGCTGGTCGGTCTGATTTTCCAGGTACTGTTTTTCACAATAATTGCAAAAAAAATCACTACAAAAGTCAACGCCTAAAAGGAGAAATCGAATGTTAGCGCAGGAATGGTTAAAGAATGCCCATGGAGTCATGGACAAGATCGAAAAAACTCAAATGGATAATATTAATAAAGCCGCTAAAGTCATGGCTGACGCAATCGGTTCCGGTCACTGGGTACATACTTTCGGATGCGGTCATGCTACGATTCCGATTGAAGAAATGTATCCCCGCATCGGCGGTTTCGTCGGATTTCATCCAATGATCGAATTACCTCTGACGTTCTTCACGAATATCGTCGGCGGAATGAATGTGCACGAATTCGTTTTCCTGGAAAGAGTCGAGGGTTATGGTCAGGAAATCATGAAAGGCTACAATTTCGATCCGCAGGATTGCATGTGGATTTTTTCACATACCGGCATAAATGCCGTCAATATTGACGTTGCCCTGGAAGCTAAAAAACGCGGAATGAAGTTGATCGTATTCGGGTCTGCCGCCGAAGCCAACGGCAAACAAACCCGCCATTCCAGCGGGAAAACCATTTTCGAACTGGCCGATATCATCGTTGACACCTGCGTACCGATTCAGGACGCCTGCGTCCCGTTAAAAAATCACTTCGATAAGATCGGCCCGATTTCCACAATGGCTTTCATCACCGCAGTTTGGATGACAGTGACCACAGTGGCGGAAATTTTAGCCGACCGCGGCGTGAAGTTGTACATTCATCCATCACACAATGTGCCGGGTGATACGACCGCACGCGAACGTCTTTCCGAAGCCCTGGCCGAATACAAACGCCGCATCGCCGGAGTCTGAGGAATTTAGAATTAAGAATTTAGAATTCAGGTTTTATAAACTTGAATAACGAACTCCAGGATAAAAACGATAAACTATTGTGCGGAGTTGATATGCGAGTAAAATCCCTGATGCTTTTTCTAATTTTGATCATGCTGACCGGCTGTGCCAGGCAAAGCGACTGGCATACGATCAGTTATCCAAGTGCCAAAACTCAATTCACGCCGGACTTCCTGCCGGTTTCCACCTGGTACAGCGGCGGTCAAGCTCGCGCTCCGATGCTTTCCGAAATTACTGAGAACTCGGAAATTGAATGGCGTCGCGATCTTCAGCAGATCAAAAACCTGGGTTTCAATACCGTGCGCACCTGGGTCGAGTGGGCGCATTGCGAGCCGCGTCCCGGCGAATATCACTTTGAAAACCTGCGACTGCTGTGCCGTTTGGCTGACGAGGTCGGTTTAAAGGTTTTTATCCAGCTGTACCTTGATTCCGCTCCCGACTGGGTCGGGAATAAATATCCTGATGGCGAATATGAAGCCCAAAACGGTTCAAAGGTGCATTCCCAGGCCGCGCCCGGTTATTGCACCGATCACCCCGGCGTTCGTCAGGCCGTGGAAAATTTTCTGCGCGAAACGGCCAGAGTCGCCAATGAATATCCAAACTTCTATGGTTGGGATCTCTGGAGCGAACCGTTAATTATAAACTGGGCTTATATTAATTATGTCCCGAACGCTCAGTTCTGCTTCTGTCCCAATACTCAGCGGGTCTTCCGGCAATGGTTACAGACCAAATACGGATCGCTGGATAATTTAAACCAGGCCTGGTACCGCAATTTTGAAAAATGGGGTGAAGTTCACCCGCCGCGCTTCGGTACGATTTTGAGCTATACCGATTTCATTGATTGGAAAAATTTCATTTACGACAAACTGGCCGGTGACCTGCGCCTGCGCTATGACGCCATTCGTGAAATTGACAAAGCGCATGTCATCACCTCCCACGCCGCCACTCCTTCCATTTTTCATTCGCCGTATAACGGTTATGGCGCTTCCGATGATTTTTTTATGGCTCAGCAGATCGATTTTTACGGCACCTCGCTCTATCCCAAACACAATAATCCCAAGACTCACTGGGAATATTGGAAATTCATGGTCGCGGTTGACTTCACCCGCTCGGCAAACTGGCAAAACGGCGGCTTTTACGTCGGAGAAATGCAGGCCGGCAAAGGCACAATCGGCCTGAACGTCGGTGATCCAATCACCCCCGCCGATCATAAAACCTGGATGTGGACGGTCATCTCGCGCGGCGCTAAAGCCATTAATATTTACGCCTATTATCCGATGTCTTCCGGTTACGAATCCGGTGGATATGGTCTGATTAATTTAGACGGCTCGGTCACCGAACGCGCTCAAAAAGCCGGTGAAACCGCCAAAATCATAACCGCCAATCAAGACCTATTCCTGAATTCGAAACCCTATCCGGCCGAAGTTGCGATCGTTTATAATCCGCTGGCGCAGATGGTGGGCGGCGAGCAACATCACGGCTCCGGTGATATGCACAGCGCTTCCCTGATCAGCTACTATCGCACCTTCGCCGAAAATAATATACCAGTTGATTTCATTCACCGGCGCGATCTGGAAAGTCGTGATCTCAGCCAGTTCAAACTTATCATCGTGCCGTATCCCTTGATGTTTACCCAGAAAGCCGCTGACGGTCTGAAAACTTTCGTGGCTAATGGCGGAAAGGTGCTGGCGGAAGCGCGTTTGGCCTGGAATGACGAACGCGGCTTTGCGGCTTCACAGATTCCGGGTATGGGTCTGGCGGAAGTTTTTGGCGCCAGCGAATCCAAAGTCAGGATGGGCGCTTCCTTTGACGTTAAAATCACTGCGACCGATCACCCGGCCATGTACGGATTAAAAACCAACGACCTTTTAAAAGGAGCCTATTTTGCCGAATCGCTGGAACCGGCCTCCAATGGTTCAGCACAGGTTCTCGCCACCCTCGATGATGGCTCGCCAGCCCTGATTGCCAATAAGTTCCGACAAGGCGAAACTTTAGTGATAGGAACATTTTTGGGACTCGCCAATCATCCGGTCTGGCTTCCATTAAATAACCGTTTCGTTGTCAATCTGGTTGACTGGGCGGGCATTAAAAGGCCATTCACAACTTCGCATGACGGAAACAGTGAAAACCCCGTCGAAGTGCGCCTGATGGAGAATTCGCAAAACCGAATTTTATTTATCTTCAGTCATAGCCCAAAATCTGAAAATGTGACGGTGAATCTGAATGTCAGACGTGACGGTAAGTATAAACTCGACGAACTGACATACGAAAAAACCCAAACCTTAGACGCCACCGGAGGTGTTTTACCCCTAAAGGTGACCGTCTTCGCAAAGGATGTCCAGGTCTGGGTCATCCGTAAAAATTGATAACAAAAAAGCCTTAAGCGGACGCCCAATCGCTTAAGGCTTTGTCAAATTGCGGTAATGATTTCAGTGATTTAGTAAAACCGCCGCGATTCTCTCTGCCGCCTGACCATCCCAAAACTGTGGGATTTTTCCGGTTTTCCGTTCACCGCCCAGGATTGCATTGGTGCGTTCAAGGACTCTCTGCGGATCCGAACCGACTAACTCGTTTGTGCCTTCCCAGATGGTAATCGGGCGTTCGGTGTTTTCCCGCAGTGTCAGGCAGGGAATCCCCAGGGCAGTCGTTTCCTCTTGTACTCCGCCGGAATCTGTCAGCACCAGGAACGCCGTAGATTCCAGTTTAAGGAATTCCATATAGCCCAGCGGTTCGGTAATTATCAAATCAGGGGCGTTATCAAGCAGACCGTTCAATCCAAATTCAGCCAGCATTTTACGGGTGCGCGGATGCATCGGAAAAATGATCGGCATGCGTTCCTGTATCTGACAAAGCACCTGGATCAATTCGTGTAAAGTTTGATCATTGTCAACATTTGAGGGCCGGTGTAAAGTCACCAGTATGAACTTCCGCTCTTCGATTGAATATTTATCTCTCAGATTCAAGTGTTTGACTCTTGGTAAATAATAGTTCAGCGAATCTATCATAGTGTTACCGACAAAATGAATCTTCGCGGCGTCAACGCCTTCCGCGCGCAGATTTTCTTCGGCGTCCGGGCTGGTGGTAAATAAATAATCAGCGATCCGGTCGGTGACAATGCGATTGATTTCTTCAGGCATAGACCAGTCGCGGCTACGGAGCCCACCTTCGATATGGCCGACCTTGACATACAGTTTAGCCGCAACTAACGAGCACGCCATCGTGGAATTGACATCGCCGGCGACTAAAACCAGATCCGGCAGATTGTCGATTATCGATTTTTCGTATTCGATCATGATTTTACCGGTCTGCTCTCCGTGACGACCGGAACCAACGCCCAGATAAACATCCGGTTGCGGCAGTTCCAGTTCCCGGAAAAAAATATGAGACATTTTCTCGTCGTAATGCTGACCGGTATGCACCAGTCGAACGTTGAATTTTTCCGGATATTTATTTAATGCCCGGTAAATCGGGGCGGCTTTCATGTAATTCGGCCTTGCGCCGACGATCAGGTCAATTTTCATTCATTCTCCTTTAAGTCATTGCGAGCGAAGCGTGGCAATCTGTCAAACATTTGCGTCCTTTGTCTGATCAAGTCATTGCGAGCGAAGCGTGGCAATCTGTCAGGCATTTGCGCCCTTTGTCTGATCAAGTCATTGCGAGCGCAGCGCGGCAATCGGTCAGACATTTGCGTCCTTAGTCTTAGGGATTACTTCGGTCACTACGTTCCCTCGTAATGACTTCTGTTTCAAGTCATTGCGAGCGAAGCGCGGCAATCTGTCAGGCATTTGCGCCCTTTGTCTGATCAAGTCATTGCGAGCGAAGCGTGGCAATCCGTCAGACATTTGCGTCTTTAGTCTTAGGGTT
>CAZNUN010000025.1:0-29833 GCA_964576275.1 uncultured bacterium
ACACTGAGGCGCACGGAGGATTATTGAAGTACTTATAAGTGCTTTTAAGAATTAAGAAATTCTCCGTGGTACTCGGCGTTTCCTCTGTGAATCTCCGTGTCATATTTCTCCTTTTACTCGTACTTTCGCCAGACAGCCAGCACGACTCCGCCGAGCCGGAATTCATCGTTGGGGTTGACCTTGATGACCGGATAGGCCGGGTTGCGTGGATGGAGTTCGACACCGGCGGCTCTGGGATAGTAGCGTTTCAGAGTGGCTTCGTTGTTGATAAAAGCGACCACGGTTTGGCCGGATTCGGCCCGCGCCTGCTGTCGGATGATGACGTAGTCACCGTCCTGGATGTTATCGTCAATCATCGAATCTCCTTTGACTTTCAGAACGTAATTAGCCGGGTGCAAATATGTTGGCGGCACAGCGATCGTTTCCTGGTTCTCGATGGCTTCCAGCGGAAAACCGGCGGCAATTAGCCCAAGCAGGGGCAAAGTCGCGGTGTTTTCATCTTCAGGAATAGACAGAGCGCGTTTGGCGTTGGGCGCGCCGGAACGCCGGAGCGCGCCGGATTTTTCCAGTTCACGCACGTACCAGTTGACCGTACCCGGCGATTTGATTTTCAGAGCCTGCATGATTTCCAGAAAAGTCGGGGCGCGTTTGTGAGTTTCCGTAAAATCGCGAATGAAATCCACGAAGCGCTGTTTCTTGGGCGAAAGTTTTTCAGCCATCTTGTTTTTCCTCTCGTTTTGTCAATTACTCGTAAGTTGCTCGTAAGTAATATAACAAGGTTTTGGATAAAAGGCAATTAGAAAATTGGAGATTGCAAATTGCAAATTGTAGATTGTTCTGCAAGAGCCCCTTCGGGGCAAATTTCAAATTGAACGACCTAATGCCTTAATGTCTTATTGACTATCGAATGACTATAAATGACGCCGCGAAGCGGCTAATGACCATGAATGACTACGAATGACGAAATTTATTCTACTTCACCAAACCCTGCCGGACCGCGTAGCAGATGATTTCGGTGTTGTTTTTCAAATGCATTTTACGGAGAATACGGGTGCGGTAGGTGCTGATAGTTTTGACGCTGAGGTTTAATTCGTCAGCGATTTCCTTGACGGTTTTCCCGCTGGCAATGGCTAGCATGGTTTGAAATTCACGGTCGGACAGGATTTCGTGGGTGACGGTGGAATTATTAGCGGTGATATTGAAAGCCAGCTTTTCGGCGAGCGAAGGTGAGATATATTTACCGCCCTGAACAATTTTGCGAATCGCCTGGATCAGTTCGTCCGGCGGAGTTTCTTTGGTCAGGTAACCGTCGGCGCCGGTTTTCAAGACGCGGACGGCATATTGATTTTCAGGATAGATGCTGAGGATGAGCACCGGAAGGTCGGGTTTTAGACACTTAATCTGAGTAAGAGTATCTAGGCCGTTGCGGCCTGGCAATGAAATATCCAAAATTACGGCGTCATAGGATTTTTGTTCGATCGCGGCAATGGCCGTCGGGCCATCGCCGGCTTCGCCGCTGATCCTTATATCAGGTGTATCCTGAAAGATTTGGCGTAATCCCTGACGGATTAGCGGGTGATCGTCGACGATGAGAATATTAATCATTGGAGATTATGATCCAGTGGGATGAAAACCGATACGGTCGTTCCTCGGTTACGCCGACCTTTAATTTCGATGCGACCGTTCCAGGGATATACCCGTTCGCGCAAACCGACCAAACCCAGGTTTTTGGGGTCATTGACCTGAGAGTCGGTAATACCGATTCCATTATCAACGATCTTCATTTCGAAAGCGTGGAAGGTGGTTCTGAGAGTGGCTTTGACTTCTGTAGCATGAGCATGGCGGGCGATATTGGTTAAAGCCTCCTGGAATATGCGGAAGATGGCGATACTGCGTTCCTGATCTACCTCAATGGTCCCGGGGCGAACATTTAAAATGCATTTTATACCGGTGCGGTTTTGGAAATCCTCGGCGTACCATTCGATGGCGGCTAAAAGTCCCAGATCGTCAAGTAATCCCGGGCGCAAATCAGTTGAGATACGCCGAATGGTCTGGATTGTTTTATCCATCAGATCGAACATTGCGGAAATTTTTAAAGAGATTTCAGTTTGGTCGGAGGTGAGTCTTTTATTCATCCAGATTAAATCCATTTTCAGGGCGGTCAGAGCCTGGCCGAGTTCGTCATGAATTTCACGGGCGATATAAGAGCGTTCTTCTTCGCGCACCGACTGTAAATGTGCCGAGAGATTGCGGAATTGATCGCGGGAATCTTTCAGATCCTGTTCGACTTTTTTTCGGTCAGTGATGTCAATAACCACGCCGCGCAGACCGACCGGTTTATTGTTTTGGATAATCGGGCTGGAATAGATTAGGGCGTGGAAGGTGGTTCCATCTTTTCTCAGAGCCGTATATTCATGACCTTCGACTTCGTTACCATTATAAATTTCCATGATGTTGTGATTTAGTCTTTCCCGTTCTTCCGGACTAAAAAGTTGATTGAAATTAATGCCATTATCAATATCCTGCTGGTTGTATCCAAAGGTATCGAAACCGACTTGATTGGTAAAGCGAAATTGGCCATCCTTATCCATTTCGTAGATGGTTTGGGGTAGGAGATTGACCAGTTCACGGAAATTTTTTTCATATTTATCGAGTGATTTTTCGATTCGGCGGCGTTCGATGTCGGCTGCTTCCAAGCGGGCCATACGAAGACGCAGTTGCCGTAGTTCCCAAAGCAACTGTTCACAGGACTTGTTTTCATCGGCGATTAATTTTTCAGGCATGTTTGGTCCTAGGTTGGATAATCGAAGTAAATTGAGATCACTTGATGGACTAAACCGACCAGATCGTCGCGAATGACACAACAGACAGAAGAAATACTGGTTGAAATGCCGAGGATATTGATCCCGGCTTCTCCCAAAGTCTGACAGATCTTCCCGGCGATGGCTGGTTTTTCGCGGAAGTGTGGTCCGTAAAAAGTAATGATAGCGACCGGTTCGGTAATTTTGATATCTTTGACGGGGATGATCTCGGAAAGATCATGAAATGTCCGTTCGGTTTGCGGCTTATGTTGCAAACTGATGCAGAAATTTATATCGGCGGTTCCTTCCAGATTCCGGCTTTCGGTAATAAAATCGACACTGATTCCCTTTTCCCCGAAATAAGTGAGTACCTTACCAGCCGAACCAGGCTGATCGGGGACGGAAAATACCGAGATCAGCATTAGATTACGTAGTTCAATGAGGCCACCGATTGCGATTTTGGGATGTTTAATCATATTTCAATGTAAAAACGGCAGTGAAAATATAGCATTTTAATGAAAAAATCCAGTCTGAATTTTTCCGGGAGTCTGTTTCTGCCGGAAATTTTTTTCAGTCATGATAAATTTGATTGAAAATGTCGTTCAATAAGTGATATATTTCATGTGGCAAGTCGGAGCAGGGCTCATTCGATTTGCGGATGTTAAAGAGAGCAATCTGTTATTGGTGTTATGAAAAAAAGTATGTTTTGCGTTCCGGTCTTTAATCCGTTTCGGGCCGTACCTTATCCATCAAAGAATGAGATTAATGGAATCATTGATAATATCATAGATCTTTTAAATTCGAAAGACTGCTCCTTAGTTTTTCATATCGGTCAGATGCTCTTTCCATTATTGGAATACCTTGCCGATCATCCCGGTAAAAAGGAGGTCGTCAGACAGCTGGTAGAGAGAAAAAAACTGCTGTTCGGGCCATTTTTTGTCCAATTGCATTCCGGCCATACTTCCGGAGAAGCACTGATCCGCAATCTTTTAATCGGACATCAAAAAGGGCGACTCATCGGAGACGTTCAGAAGACCGGATTTCTGCCAATGATGCGCGGACGTAATTCTCAGGTGCCCCAAATCCTGGCGGGATTTAATATCGACGCCGTTGTGATTGATGCCAATGTGCAAGCAATGGAAAAATTGATAAGCGAATTTATCTGGGAGGGACCGGACGGTTCGAAGCTACTGGTCGGTCGGGTGATGTTCCGGACGTGCGAACAGTTAACTATGCCTGTCACCGAACTGAAGAAAGTCATCGAAAGATTTACTAATCTCAGTTCGGAAAATGTTATTATCTATTCTTTTTATGACAGAACCGGGCTGGAAAAATTACCTGAAAACCTTGAGAAACTATCGGGCGCCGCAGAGGCGGAAGTCAAGGTCGAATCTCTTTCCGATACGGTCTGGAATATCAAGGACTCTCTCGATATAAAGGAGATCGCCGGATATAAAGGTGAGATTTGTATTGAAAACCGGGATATAAACAGCGATAATCAATATGACTATTTTTTAAGACATAGCATAGAAGTTGGCGTAGTCATCCATCGTCTTTCCAATTTAATCCAATATATTATCGAACCCTGGTCTGTGATTTCCAATTTGATGAAAATGAGTTCCAATCCGCGGCCGGAAGAATCGTTATGGATTCGATTTTTTAAAAATCAGGCTTTTACCTATCTGACAGAGTCTTCCGCGAATGAATTTATACAGACTCTCTGCGATGAACTTAGTTCCTTGACAGATGAGAGTGAGAAACACCTGAAAGGGATTGTCGACGGCATTGTGGCAAATATTGGAATCGAAAATGCCAATCCGAAAGATTATTTTTTCACGATTATCAATCCTCTCCCCTACAGCCGCACGGAAATTGCCGAAGTTGTTTTGGAAATGCCATCTATTCTTAACCGGGACACGATAGTTGCCCGCGACATCGGCGGCCGTGAAATACCTTTCAAGATCATCAGCAAGGAAGAAGGAGCCCTTTTTAAACTTGATAATCAGGATAAGGCTAAATATCACTGTTTAGTCGAACTGAAAAATATCCCCGGAATGGGATGGAAAACCTTTCAAATCGAATTGAATGGCCGCCCGAAATCGTTCCCGGCTATTCCGATCAGTGCGGAACGGCATGCCCTTGAAAATGACTATCTCCGGATTGAAATCAACGAGAATGGAACCCTTGAAATATTCGCCAAGGAGACCGGCGAATTCTTTTCAGAGGTTGGTTATTTTATCGATGAAGTCGACCTGGGACAATATCAGGCTGACGACAAAACCACTGCTCATGTTCCTATTACTACCAAAAAATTGCATCCGCAGATCAAACTGCTTTACAATACTCCTAAAGCAGCGGCTTACCGGATCGAGTATTATTGGGAAATTCCCAAGATGTTCGTCTGGAATCACAGCCGCCGCAGTCCCAGACATGAACGCATTAATATAATCGAGGTCGTATCTCTGGATCGTCTTTCACGTCAGGTAGATTTAAAGATAGAGATTCATGATCACGCTTATGACCATCAGATAAAAATCTGTTTTCCGATAGATTTCATTCCGGAAAACAGCTATACTGATGGATTTTTTTCTGTGGAAACTCGCAATTTTCAAAGTCGCCGGGGATGCGAGGAATTATCCATGCGGAATTTCGTGGGAGTCTCCAGCGAGGAGAGCGGATTTGCAGTCCTGAGTGATGGTATCAACGAATACCAGCTGATACAAAGCGGCAGACATAATACCTTAGCGCTGACACTGGTGCGCAATTTTCAGATCAGCAAAGCCGAGAAACCGGTTGAGGAAGACAGACTGCGCAATGAAAAAGCAGAAATGCACTTGGCTTTTTATCCACATTTGGCTAACTGGGAATCAGGCGAAATATTAATCGAAGCCTTATTGTTTAATACTCCATTAATCGTACGTCAGTTAACAAATTACGCTGGATTTCTTCCGGCCAAGATTCAGTTTCTGAAAGTGAATCCCGACATATTATTGTTTTCGGCATTAAAGACGGCTGACGATGATCGCAGTGTTATTTTGAGGCTTTTTAATCCGACCAGAAATCTGGTGGATGGTGAAATTAATACCTGTTTACCAATTGAGGCTGCCCGTTACTTAACTCTTGAGGAACATATTATAGCGAACCTTGAACCGATTGATCCGAATCGTCTGGGTATTAAAATATTTCCCAGAAAAATTGTTACCGTTAAAATAATTTTTAAAAAAGAAATCCAAATATATGACATTGTGTAATATGTATTTATCCAAGTGAAAATATGAAGCGGATAAAAAGTTTTATTAGAATAACCTTGACTAAAAATGTAACGGGCAATAAATTGTGCCCGCACATTGAAAGATTCAAGAAGCATTACTTGGGGAAAAGCATTTTGTGATGAGAAGAGTTAAGCTGGGGCAAATGCAGACTTTTTTTAAATCTTTCAGATCAGTTGTCAAAACGAGGGGACAAAAATCGGATATTATTGCTTAAGACGATGAGTTCACCTGACCGAATTTGGTCGCAAGAAAAAACAGCAAGTTTAATAATAAGAATCATAAGGGGAATATTTTATGCCGGCATCATCATTAACCGGCCTGTTTTTAATTTTATAAAAATTCATATAATAGGGAGAGAATGCTTATGAAAAAGTCATTAACCCTGTTGCTGATTAGCCTGTTGCTGGCGGCAATTCTGTTTGCGGGAACTACGGGGAAAATCGCAGGTCGGGTGACCGATGCCAAAACAGGCGACCCTCTGGCAGGTGTCAATGTAGTCATTGAAGGCACGACGATGGGGGCGGCTACGGATTTGGACGGAAGATATGTAATTTTAAATGTTTTACCAAACGTCTATCAAATCCGGGCAACAATGATAGGTTATGCACCTATGATCATTGAAGATGTTCGGGTTAATGTTGACTTGACGACAAATATACCAATTGAATTAAAAGTCGAATCCATCGCGGGTGAGGAAGTAGTTGTTGTGGCTGAGAGAAAAGTGATAAAAATGGATGTTGCTGCGAGCCAGACAAATATCTCCGTCCAGGAAATAGATGCTCTACCAGTTACTGATATTGAAGGAGTTATTGGTTTACAGGCAGGTGCGGAAGGATTAAGCATTCGAAAAGGCGGAGAAGATGAATTAGCTATGGTAGTGGATGGAGTGTCGATGCGGGATGATCGTACCGGGAAACCAATTACCGGTGTGCCTTTGAGCTCCGTCCAGGAAATCATGATCACATCGGGCGGTTTCTCGGCCGAATACAGTGATCTGCAAGCCGGTGTAGTCAATGTTGTGACCAAGGAAGGCTCCAGTGATAAATATACATTTAATATTAACTATAAATACAGCCCTCCGGCGGCAAAACACTTTGGTATCTCCATATATGATCCCAATTCGATGTTTTTAAGATCATATCTGGATGAAGATGTATGTTGGCAAGGAACCTATAGTGAGGAATATACTGATGTTAATGGCAATCAGCAGTGGGATACCGGCGAACCTTATGTTGATCGTAATAATGATGGAGTATACTACGAATCTCCTTGGGATGAATATATGCAAGCCCGATACCCGGCCTTTGAAGGTTGGAATGCCGTGTCGGAAGAATTGATGGCTAATTCTGATTCCACTGATGATCTTACACCGGCTGGAGTTAAGCGTTTATTTGAGTGGCAGCATCGCCGGCAGGGAGATATTACTAAGCCAGACTATAATATTGATTTAGGAATTGGTGGACCGGTGCCGATAGTAAGTGAGATGTTAGGGAATTTACGGTTCTTTACTTCCTTCAGGGCTGAAAAGAACATGTTTTTGATTCCTTTGACACGAGATGCGTATAAAGAATGGTCCTGGAACAATAAACTCACTTCCGATATTACCGATAAAATCAAACTGCAGATAACGTCTTTTATGAAAGAGACTGCTACCGTATCTTCCAGTGAGACCGGTTTGCCGAACTGGTTTTCTTCAATCAGTGGGGTCGCCAGTGTTTTTGGATCCAATAGTCAGCAAGACAGTAAAATCTTTTATCCGGAATATTATTGTACGACGGATATCAGCACCAGAATGCTGGCCGGTAAAATTACCCATGTTTTAAGTCAAAGAACCTTTTACGAAGCGGGTCTTGAGTATTCGAAGACATCCTATTTAACCGGGCCGGGCGAAGCTAGAAACACGGATAAAATATATGATTTATTTCCGGGTGAATATGACTATTATGTAGATGAAGCTCCCTGGGGATTTGAAACATCATTAGCTTCCAAGGGTATCGATGGATTTATGATGGGCGCAAAAGCTAATGCACGGGATTCATCCAAGACTTCCAGCTTCGATGTGACCTATGATTTAGTCAGCCAAGTAAATAAGTTTAATCAGATTAAATTTGGTTTTGCCTATAATCATTGGAACTATGAAATGAATTACGGTGCGATCAACCCGGATTTACCAGTTGGCAGACCATATTCCAAATGGCAGAAAAATCCCTGGCAATTTGGAGTTTACCTCACTGATAAATTGGAGTATGAAGGCTGGATCGCAAATATTGGTTTAAGACTGGAGTATTTTAATCCTAACACGGAATGGTATGAAGTCGATGCCTATAACAAGGCTTTATTTTCTTCTCTGTATAATGCTGATAAAGACGGTCAGATACCAAAGGAGAAAGCCAAATCCTTGTTGACGTTATTGCCACGCATTGGCATTAATCATCCGATTACAATCCATTCCAAGCTGTATTTTAACTACGGTCACATGCGCCAGAGATTTCAGCCGGATCAGTTGTTTGGAATCCGGCGCGTGACGGGCGGTCAAATGAGTGCATACGGTAATCCAGAGCTGCCGATGGAAAAGACCGTGATGTACGAATTGGGATATGATCACGAATTATTTGAACAATACCTGCTGCATGCCGCCGCTTATTATAAAGACAAGAGCGACCAGGCGGGGAGTATTGAATATTACAGCGCGGATAATACTGTTAGCTACTCTCAATACGCCAATATTTTTTATCAGGATGTTCGCGGTCTTGAAGTAGAACTCCGAAAGAACAGAGGAAATTGGTTTACGGGTTTCTTTAACTATACCTATGCAGTATATTCTTCAGGTTACTTCGGCACCCGTGAACAGTATGAGAATCCCAGTTCGCAGAGACAGTACAGTTTCACAATCAGCAACCAATCCCAGTCGAAACCGATACCTCAGCCAGAAATACACTTTAATGTTTCTTTCCATTCCCCGCGCTATCAAACCGGAACCAAGTTACAAAAACTGTTGTTCGGTGGTTGGGACTGGACATTTACGGGCACTTGGGAAGCTGGCTCATACGCTACGTTCGGAAATGTACTTGGTGTTACCAATAATGTTCGCTGGAAAGATTACTATAATGTCAATATGAAGATTTCCAAATCGGTTCAGATCAAGAAACTTCAGATTACGGCAATTGCCGATATTTATAATGTGTTCAATTTCAAGCATATGTCTTCATATGCCTGGGGCGATATGTATCTGACTCCATCGATCTACACGCTGTATACCGAATCGCTGCATTTTCCGAAGAAAGTTTACGATGAGTTGGGCGAGAAAGCCATTTCCGGAAATGATAAACTGGGAGATTATCGTCCGCTGGATGTTGATTATCAACCGATGGATTACGTTTACAAGATCAGTAATTCATTTACTGGCGATCGTCAGATTATTTATCTCGCCGATCAGATAACATTAGATCAGCTCTATACTCAGGATGAAATTACTGCAGGAATACCTTTAAATGAATTGCAAAGCCTTTATAATGTGCAATTAGCGTATTACGAAGATAATCCTTCCCAGATTGATTATTCAAATTCAATCATAACCGATTTTAAAAGTTATGTCCAAATGACTACAAACGGAGACTATGACATTGTCTCCAAGAAGAAGATCAATAAAATTTTGGATGACAAGGCCTACATTTTCAATCCTGCTAATGAGTCATTTATGTTTCTTTCGCCCCGGGATGTTTTCTTCGGAATCCGTATATCTTATGAGCTATAACATGAACCGAGTAGATCAATACTCAAGTGTAAAGGAATTATTATGAGTAGCATATCAAGAACGCTTATCCGGATTACGACTGTTTTCAGTTTTACTTTCATGATTTGGATCGCAAATGATGCTTATGGGGCAGCGGCAAAATGGATCAATGTGGGTTACTTACATAACTTTTACCAGGAACATGGCTCTGAACCGGAAGAAGATTACGGCAGTACCCAGCAATTTGGATTAAGATGGCCGGCATTCTGGCCTAATCAGGATTGTCAGGCCGCCAAAGGATTTTGGATTGGCGTGGCAAATTATAATGATCCAATTGCCCAAACCACTTATGAACATAAAGTCGTGCACTGCGGACCGCGCCCGCGGGCTGAAATCGAACAGATAGAAGTGATGCCAATTCCTTTTGATGAGACTGGAGTTGGATTGCTCATGAAGGGGCGATTCCCACATCCTTCCGTATATGTAGATAATGAAACGGCCACTGATATGGAATATGATGATATTGTTGAAATTTTTGATCCAAATTTAAAACCTGATCGTTTATTGATTAACCGTTTCCATACCTCGGTGGGTATCAGCGGAGAGCGGAGAATCTATGGATATAGTCAGCAGAATAATGACAATTTTCATATTAGTGAATATGTATTTACCAACACGGGTATATGCAGCAAGGACGAAACCGTAACCCATAATCAGACATTGCAAGGCGTCTATTTTCACTGGCAGTACCGGTATGCGGTTTCCTTTGAAGGAACGGTCGAGGGCACAGTCATTGATTGGGTTGGCAATCCAGGATGGGGAACTGTCCGCAATATGCGCTGGGGTTTGAACACGATGAATGAGGCCATTGGAGAGCATCCCGATGCGCCTAAAATCGAACCAGTTTACCCGTCGAATAATCTCATGTACAAATTCAAATTTGGAGTCGATGAATATCATGATAATGGCGAGATCATCCGGGCTTTTTATTCCTGGCATGGGATGCATTCTGAAGTCGCTTATGATAATATCGGTTCGCCCAATGTCAACGGATATAAGGCCGATGGACGTCTCGGATCGACACAGTTTGTTGGTGTGGCGGCTTTACACGCTGATGATGGCGTAAATACTACCATTGACGATATCGATCAGCCGGCAACTTCTGTAAAAATTGAATCTAACGATGTCGCAACCACCAATAACGATCAATTCGACGCCGATCGCATGACGGATGAATATAATCGTTTCTGCGCGTTTGGTTATCCGGAGAAAAGTCAGGCCGAGGAGGTCGGGGACGGGTATCCGAACATCGATGCCAATGTCGGCGGCGGCGGATATTCGCAAGCGATCGCATTCGGACCTTATACAATGGCGCCCGGTGACAGTGTCCGCATCGTGCTGGCAGAAGGGGCTGCCGGAATATCCCGTCTGATCGGCCACGCAGTCGGAAGGAATTGGTATAAAGTCTATAAAAATGGCGAGACAATCACAGCCGAGATGCCCGATCCTGATGATGCCGATCATAAATTGGTTACAAAGACTATCAGCACTGTGGCAGATGCCAACAAATATAAAGATGCTTGGGTTTACACCGGGAAAGATTCGCTGATCAAGACCTTCAGAAATGCCAAGAATCTCTGGGAAAACGGTATGGATCTGGGTAATAAAGTGCCCCCGGAACCGCCTTCCAGTTTTCAAGTGACTTCTCAGGGCAATCGGATTTATTTGGAATGGAATACGAATGCCGAGACCGGAGCCAATTTCGAAGGTTATAAAATATATCGGGCCCAAGGAAATTATGATTCCACCTATTATGAAATCGCCGACCTCAACAAATCCGATGGGACATTAAGCGATAATTATTCAGATTATACGGCTGCCCGGGGACAGGGATATTATTACTATATTGTTTCGTATGACAATGGTTCTACAAATAATGGTGTCCCGTTACACAGCAGCCCCTTTTGGACGCGAACCAATAAAGGCGCTTACCTTCTGAAACCACCTTCGCAGACACTGGATAATATCAGGATCGTACCGAATCCGTTTAATATCAGAAACACCACGACTCAATATACCGGGAAGACAGAACAAAATAAGATCATGTTTTTGAACTTGCCCGAAAAATGTACCATCCGGATATTTACCGAAAGAGGAGATCTGATATATACCGTTAATCACGAAGGCAGCGGAGACAATCGCTGGGATCTGATCACCTCTTCACGCCAGATAGTTGTAAGTGGGGTATATGTTGCTCATTTTGAGATCCCTGATGATATTAAAGATACCTCGGGAAATATTATTATTCATAAAGGCGAGTCGACATATCGCAAATTTATTGTAATCAGATAATAATTATAATTGATAAAAGGAGAGAAAAATGAAAATGCAACAAATAATTAAGTCCTTGTTCCCATTAATTATTTTGGTACTGATGGGATTTATTAGTTGCGAAAGTATTTTTGAAAGTATTGACGGTGAATTTGAAAAAACTGAGACGACAATGGGACCGGCGGATGTCAAGGCTAAAGCATCCCTGAGTGACTATTCTGTCACTATCTCCAGTGCTGCTCACACCACGTCAGATTTATATACTTTTTATCAGGGATTAGAAGAAATAAGAGTCAACGACGGATACTATACTTATGATACGACTGTCTATGCACCGTCGAGTTTCACGATTGATACATTGTTGACTTCCTATAACGTTGTAACTCCAAGTGATACTACGATTTCCTATCTCCGACTGGATAACGCCCAGAAAGGACATTTGGTAGTTTTTCTGACTGATTATGCCAATATCAAATTATACCGCGAATCAAGCGGCCAGATGACGGAAGTCAAGTGCAGTGACGATAATATCCCAATCGAAACCAGTGCCGGATTTTTCACAGTCAGCGCCGATGGGGCTCCTTTGCCGATAATAAAAGCCAGATATGAATTTGTTGTAGAAAATATCGATTATCTGATTGAAGTGATTACCGATGACCAAACTCTTAGTAAAACTTTTAAAGCTGCGCTCCATTTTGAATGATATGCAGATCGGAGGAAAAAATGAAAAGTAAGCAATTAATCATAAGTATCCTGTGCCTTACAATGGTCTTTGTTATTAATAATAATGCCTACGGAAAATATACAAAGTTAGCCCAGACCGGATTTCAATTTCTCAGTGTCGAGTCAGATGCCCGCGCAGTTGGTCTGGCGGGGGCGACAACTACAATTGGCTTGGGGTCAGCTTCTCTGTTTTGCAATCCGGCTACGATGGCTTTGATGAATACCACTGTCGACGGGACCTTCAGCCAAAACAAATGGTTCGCCGACATAAATCATAACGCCTTGAGCGCGGCATATCGGCCGATGGGGGGGCGTTTAGGAGTATTCGGGATTAGTTTCCTCAGTGTTGATTATGGTAAAATCCAGGGTACAATGGTTTGGCCTAATAGCGCCGGATACATTGATACCCACATACTCCAACCGAGTGCAATGGCAATCGGATTTGGTTATGCAAAATCACTGTCGTCCCAATTTGCCATCGGAGCTCAGATTAAATATGCCGGCCAGCAGCTGGGCAATAGCATTATCGAGATTGAGGACAGCCTGTCGGTCCGCAAATACAGAGCATTTTCACCAGCCTTTGATTTTGGCACTCATTTTAAAACCGGCTGGAAGAGCATCGTTTTCGGAATGTCGGTTCGCAACTTCTCGAAAGAAATCAAATATGAAGACGAAGGTTTCCAGTTACCGTTGACATTCCAAATGGGAATTTCAATGAACCTGATGGATTTTGTCCCAAGTATGGCGAAATTGCATACCTTAATGTGTTCAATTGACGCCGCTCATCCACGTTCTTATCCCGAGTATATCAATGTAGGGTTCGAATATAAATTTAAAAATTTTCTGTCAGCGAGATATGGTTATATGGGCAATCGGGACCTGCGTTCTTCAAATTATGGTATCGGGGTTAATCTGTTTGGATTCACTTTCGATTATTCTTATACACCCTTTAATTATTTTGATGGCGTACAATGCCTGACCTTTCGGTTTTCTATGTAAACATATTGCTGATGGAGAAGTTAATGTTCAAAAAAATTAGCAAAGTTATATTCATATTATTAATTGGTTATAGCTTTAGTCTGTTTGCCGCAGTCTCCGGGAAAATCGTCGGTCATGTATACGATGTAAGCAATAAAAATCCATTACCGGGTGCAAATGTCTTTATTGAGGGAACCAATATAGGCGCTTTCACGGACGCGGACGGATATTTTTCGATTCTGAATGTTCCCCCGGGCACCTACAATGTCCGCTGTTCCATGATTGGATACCGGAATATGGTACAGACTAATGTCGTTGTGAATATCGATCTGAAAACTACGATCAGTTTTGAAATGGAAATATCCGCAATCGAATTTGGCGAAGTCATCGCCGAGGCTAAAAGACCGGTTGTGCAACAGGATATCTCGTCGAGTCAGATGAATATCGAAGCGGAGATGATCAGCACCCTTCCGGTCACGACGGTTGAAGAGGTCGTGAATTTACAAGCCGGTATTGAGAGTGGATTTGTGATTCGCGGTAGTAGCGCCAATCAGGTGGCCTTTATGGTAGACGGACTCTCGTATGTCGACGAGCGTAGTAATCTGCCCTATACTTCCATAAGTCTGAGCTCGATCCAGGAATTAAAAATCCAGACCGGTGGGTTTAATCCGGAATACGATAATGTCAGATCGGGGGTAATCAACGTCGTCACTAAGGAAGGACAAATTGATCGTTACGTAGGTTCGATCAATGTCCGTTATAGCCCACCGGCCTCAAAACACTTTGGAATATCACTTTATGATCCCGAATCATATTTCATGAAACCCTATCTGGATGATGATGTATGTTGGATCGGGACACACTCGGCAAATTCACCCTGGGACGAATATACCCGCAATCAAAACCGCCGATTCGAGGGATATAACGCTCTTTCGGCAGCAACCATGGCCAATGATGATCCATCTGATGATCTGACGCCAGCCGCCATACAGCAGTTATACAAATATCAACATCGCCGGCAAGGCGATATTACCATTCCGGACTATGTCGTCGATTTAGGTTTCGGAGGACCGGTTCCGTATATCGGAGACTTTCTGGGTAATTTGCGGTTTTTTGCATCATACCGGGATGAGCAGACTGCGTTCGTAATTCCACTATCCAGGGATGCATACCTGGATAACAATTTTCAGATAAAATTTACTTCGGACATTACCCAGAAAATCAAATTACAAATATTCGGAATGTATGGTGAACTTCGCTCGGCCAGCACCGCAACCTGGGAGACGCCCTCTTCCGGTTCTGACTATTATACTTCTGTATATGCCGTCGCGGAAACCGCCAGCTCTTCCACCGCAGGGGCAAGTTTGTTTGTACCGGGATCATATAATCCACTCACGATTTTCAGGAGCAATATCGGAGCAAAATTGACCCACCAACTGAACTCACGCTCCTTCTACGAAATTGATCTGCAGCGGATGTACAATAAATATTTTACAGATCGGATTGCCTATCGCGATACTGTGAAGGATTATGAAGTCGTCCCCGGATACTTCGTGGATGAATTTCCATACGGATATATCCCGGAAGGCCCGACTACGATCGCCGGAATCAGAACCGACTGGATGGGATTTGCTAAAGACAGAAGTTCAAACGCGACTACGACCTTTAAAATTGATTATACCAATCAAATAAACCAGAACAACCAGATCAAAGCCGGTTTTAAACTGACTTATTCACAGTTTGATATTAATTCCTGGCTGGATCATCCTAAAAGTTCCAATAAATACTATTATGAATGGTACCAGGATCCGATCAGATTAGGTTTTTATATTCAGGATCAGTTGGAATATGATACCTGGATTTTTAATGGAGGATTGAGACTGGATATCAATGATTCCAGGGCCGATTGGTATGATCTTGAATTATACGATGAATTGTTAAAGGACAATCAGGGCTTCAACCTCGAGACTGAAGCTAATAAGAAGAGATCAAAATTAGTGACCTATTTAAGCCCCCGAATGGGGATTTCGCATCCTATTTCGGTCAATTCTAAGATTTATTTCAACTACGGGCATTTTAGTTCAGTGCCGCCGTCGCAGTACCGTTTCTTGGTAGACAGAAGAGGCACCGGAGCTGTCCGCAGTCTGGGTAATCCTGATATTGCCTTTGCGAAAACCGTGGCGTATGAACTTGGATACGAGCATAGTTTATTTGATCAATATTTGGTAAAAATCGCATCCTATTACAAAGATGTATCCGATCAACCGGATTGGACAAAATATGTCAGCACAGACGGCAGTGTCTCCTATTCGGTCGCCACATCTAATAGTTATGCGGATATTCGCGGAATTGAACTGACCCTCTATAAAAAGTACGGTAACTGGCTGACGGGTTTTATTAATTATACCTATCATGTGAGTACATCTGGTTATTTTGGAATTAAGACTTATTTTGAGAATTCGAGCGATCAGCGCGAATATCTTCGTGAAAATCCGTATATATCCCGTCCGCATCCATCACCGTTTGCCAGAGCGAATATAGATTTGCATACTCCCCGGGATTTTTCGATTTTGGGCTTAAAACCTGCCATAGTCGGGAACTGGAATATGTCCATTATTGCCAGCTGGCAGCAGGGGAGTTACTTCACGAATACTGATTACACCGAAATCGTGGATGCTTTTCAGTGGAAAGATGATTATGGCGTAGATATGAAAATCGACAAGACTTTCTCCTGGAAGAAATTTGACATCTCTCTGTTTGTTGACATATCGAATGTATTTAACATTAAACTGATGAGCCTGGCCGGTTTCTCCGATGGCGGTGATTATCGTGATTATCTGATATCATTGCATATGTGGTGGGAAGAAGGCCTGGAAAAGGGAAGCGACCTGGTTGGTGATGTTCGCGATCCGGATGTCGATTATATAGCCATAGAGAGTACAAGCGACTATTTATCGGTGGCTACTCCGGATGTCAGAGCGATATATTATGACACCGCGGCTAAAGGGTATTATCAATATGTTGACGGAGCCTGGACTCCCCGTAGTAAAAGCTGGGTGAAGAAAAATGTGTTGGATCCGAAAGCATATATTGATATGCCAAATATCAGTTCGCTCACCTATCTGAATCCAAGAGATATAACTTTTGGTATCAAAGTGAATTTTTAAGGTGATTACAGATGAAATACATAAAAAATAGAAAAATAGTTCTGAATATTGTAGTTGGACTACTGGTCATTAAAGCAATCCCGTTATACAGCCAAATTGATCCTTCCTTAAGAATGTGGATTCGGATCGGCGCTTTCCAGCATTTCGTATCCTCTTATGGTGCTGAGAGAGCCTATAACGATAATAAAGCCTATTATGAAGGTTATGTCTGGCCGGCCTGGTATGAAAAGACAGATAATTTTGTGATCGATCGGGTCTTTCTTGCCAGTAAAGATTTTACCGATCATGAGGGATTGCATAAAGACTATAAGGCGACATTTCTATATAGTAACAGTGATCCGTTACATATCGTTCCGATCACTCTCAGCCAGACTTCTATCCGGGATTTGCCCATTGTGGATGTTGATAATGTCAGCGCCATCCGCGACGCCGAAATTGATTCATTGCACGATCCATCACTTAAAGCTGACCGGATCGTTACCAATGTCGTCAATACCTGCATGGGAATTACCATAACCCGAAAAGTATATGCCTTCAGCCAGGATTATCATGACGATTATTTTATATATGAAACCATTCTGGAAAATACGGGCAACATGGACGCCGATCCGGAAATAGAGCTCAGCGATACGGTTCATTCTTTCTATTATGGCGGAATAATCCGCTTCGCGACCAGTCGGGAGGGATCGGATCTAGTTGACAGGCAAAACACCTGGGGAGCGCATCAGTGGGTTCATTATACTCCCAATGGCGATTATCCAAACAACGATTCGCTGAGATGCTTTTATAGTTGGTTTGGTCAAAGTTCCAATATATCGACGTATAATAATGTCGGAGCGCCAAAAAGATCAACTGATAATAGTGAAGGGCGTCTGACAGCTCCTCAATTTGCCGGAATGGTTTTCATTCACTCAGATAAATCTACTACGGATCGTAACGATAATCCCAATCTGCCAATATTAGGCTGGCATGCCGGGGATGCCTATCCCTCAGCCGGTCCTTCTTCAGATGTAACCACGATGAAACAAGTCTGGGATATGTTAGCCGGGATAAACCTTTTTACAGGTGATATCGTCAACCAGATGGATAGAGATCACGAGATTGCGGATATGGATCCGCCTCAGAAGGTTCCGGGCAATGACGGAGGCGGAGGCGCCGGCTTCTTCTCTTTTGGTCCATACACAATCGCGCCGGGCGAACATATCACGATCGTGCACGCCAAAGCCGTTGGCGGTCTGGATCGCCATCAGTGTATCAAAATTGGACGCAAGTGGCTGGAAAAATACAATAACCCGACTCTGGATATTGACTTTGAACTGCCGGATAATACTACTACTAAGAATAAAGATATTTACAAAGACACCTGGGTATATACTGGAAAAGATTCATTATATAAAACCTTTGGCTATGCAGTTAAAAATTATCAAAGCGGATATAATATACCCCAGCCGCCGCCACCACCGAGTGAATTTCATGTTCTTTCACTTGGTGACAGGATTAATTTATCCTGGTCTTCCAATGCGGAGCAGGATCCAAATTTCGCTGGATATAAGATTTTCCGTGCTCAGGCCAGCGCCGATTCATTCTATCATGAGATCTTTGCCTGTGGTTCCGGTACAAATAACCCAGTCATTGTCAACAGTTTCGACGATGTGACCGCCGTTCGGGGAATATCATATTACTACTACATTTCTTCCTTTAGTGACGGGGGCAATAATAACACTAATCTGAATCCCCATGGTATCTTATTAAGCGGGAGAGCCTACACGCAAACCACAGAACCAGCGTACTTAAGACGGGCTGCCGGTTCGCTGGACAGAATCAGAGTCGTTCCCAATCCGTGGAATATCCGAAACCGAGCAATGCAATACGGAGTCGATAGCGACAAAGATAAATTAATGTTTCTGGACGTTCCCGGATATTGTACGATCCGGATATTTACAGAACGTGGCGACCTTATTCAGGTTATTAATCATAATGACGGTAGCGGTGACCAAGCCTGGAATCTGACAACCAGTTCCCGCCAGATTGTCGTCAGTGGTATTTATATCGCTTACTTCGAGACTCCTGAAGGGGAGTCAACTTATCGTAAATTTGTGGTCATCAGGTGATTTTAAATAATATTATATGAAAGGAATAAAACATATGAAATCGCACATTAAGTCTCATCAAGCCTTTCAAACGATCATATTAATTATGTGGGTTGGATTGTTTATGCTGTTTTCCTGTGAACCGGATTACCCGGATAAAATCTACGACCCGGATTACGAAGGGACGGCCTATCCAGTTATAAATAGAGTAGATCCTGCCAGTTATTTTTTATCCGGATCAGGGGATACCTGCTTGATATATGGTGAAAATTTTGTGCCTGGAGCCGATAGCACCCATGTCTATTTTGGGAAGACCCAGGGGACAATCATTTCCGTCACTGAGAATCTGATCAAGGTATTTCCACCCATCATCGATGGGACTAATCTTACCATCAGTGTCGATGCCTTTGGTTCTTTTGCGTGGGCTGAGTATTCTCCTTACACCTTGGAAAGAGTAGCAATCGAATATGGTGGACTGACAGATGTCGATCAGGCTCTGGCTCTCGACTGCGATAAGAAGGAGAATTTATTCGTTGCCCTGGCTTCGGGTGCGATTATTGCCATCGATCCTGCCCAGGAAAAGACTTTTCTAACCTTGAACGGAAGTACAACTGCGTCGGCAGTCAAGATCGGTCCCGATTCGACCCTGTTCTACGCTTATACAAAATATATCTATAAATTGCCGGTAAACGATTACTATAAGGATCCATCTGTGATTGATCCGAATACGACGACTCCGGTATTAGTCAATGTCGGACAAGCCACCAAACAGAAGATCAATGATTTCGCACTGGATGCCAACGGCAATTTTTATTGCGCCGGTAAAAATGGTATCATGTTCATAAAAGCCGATGGAACTAAACCATTTGATTATGCCGCTCCGTACACAAACATTACTTTGAACAGAATCAAAATTATTGGTAATTATGTGTATGTAGCATCTGAAAATCAAATCTGGAAGCATCAGATTATAGATGCCAACGGCACGCTTTCAGCCGCCGAAGAAGTCTATTCTTTTACGGTCACCGGTGAAGAAATACTCTCATTTGCCATTTCCAATGCCGGCAACATGTATATCGGTTGTGATTCCCTTTCGGCAACCTCCAAAGCTTTATATAAAGTTGAGCCGTCGGGTGGTTCCTATATCGGACAACCGGCCAATCCAATTTATCCATCGGCTCTGTCGGCGCCGTCCGGCTATATCTGCTGGGGCAATGATGATTATATTTATATCAATCGGACTAATACGGCTCCCAGCCTGCGCCGTATCATCCGGGTTAATATGCGGGAAGAAGGACCAACTATTCTTTGGAAAAAATAAAAACGAAATGTATTTTAATACAGATGAAAAAAGTAGGGTTAATTAATAAACAAAAGGAGAAGACGATGAAAAAAACTTTGTTACCATTATTGTGCATCTTGTTGGTGACGGCCGCTTTCGGCGGATGGAATTATCAACAGACTCTTGATACTGGGAGAGGACCCCATGGTTGTGTGGTGGATCACGATGGTAAAATTTGGGTGACTCACTACTATCCAAGCGGTGACACGATTTTTACAACCGACGGCGATACAATCCGAACAAATGCAATCCACGTCTGGATTCCGACCGGAGATGGTTATGAACCAGCCAGCTTTTCACCGATTCAGATTCTGACCAATGATGACGATATTAATGATACTCTGGATTATGACTCTAAACCTTTCAGTTTCCGGGGCGCGAGCATTCTGCCGGATGGCACCATTCTGGTTATGAATAAATGGATTTGGAAAGTAGATCCAAGTAATGGAAAGGCAATCGAGAGATTCGAACCGGCAGGCAATGCTTCCCTGACCAATCCGGGAGTTGATGAGAACGGATATATTTATTTTGGTCATGTGGCTGCCTCATCCGGTCCGGTCTATATTCTGGACGGCTCCGATTTTGCCTCCGGTTTGTATGGCGAAGCGATTGCTTCCCCGACCTGGACATATTCACGTTCCATGCTGGTCAGCAAGGATGGAAAAGATCTGTATATCGGAAACCTCGGAACCGGTATTCTGAATTTTCATAGCGATCTGGGACCGGATGGATCTTACACCTTTGTAGATACTGTTTTAGGCACGGAACAATTCAGTATTAATGGTGGTATGGCCTGGGACAGAAACGGCCGGATGTGGATTGGTGATCGCTCTAATGGCATGATGAAAAAGATCCTTATTCTTGACGTTGATCAGGCGGCTAACAGCGCTTCGGTATATGAAGTTTTCAAGGATTCACTGATTTTCCCGACGGGTGTTAACAGCGACACGCTGACTCAGGGTTCCGGTTTTGGTTTCAGCCTCACCGGTGACACAGTCTATGTTGCCGATTATGATGGTAATTGCACGAAAGTATTTACCAAAAGCAGTGGTGGAGTCTGGGAACATACGGAAACTCTTATAAAAGGGTATAAGTTAGGTCAGAATTATCCGAATCCTTTCAACCCGACTACCGTGATTCCTTTTGAGATCAACGAGCGCGGTTTTGTTCAGGTTATAATCTATGATCTGCTTGGTCATGAAGTTGCGAACCTGGTCAATAAAACCTTAGATGCCGGTAAACATACGATTGATTTTGATGCTTCTTCACTCGCAGCCGGGACCTATATCTATCGGCTGAAAGCCAATGGAGTTGTCAAAACCCGTAAGATGACTTTAGTAAAATAACTAATTAAATCTAAGATGACCCTACGAAAGGCCGGCCTTTGCCGGCCTTTTCTTTTAATTAAAGGAATTATTAATCATTATGAACTTATCAGAAACCAACAAAATGGCGGTTTTAAACATATTCGTTGGAAGTGTGTAAAACAATCTGTCCGTTACTGCCGGAATGGGTGCGCTGGAAAAATACTCAGGATGCTTTTTCCCTACTTACCGCGTATTCTTTGACAAATCGTGGAGCAGGATTCGGATTGGAATTCATATAGTAAAACTAACGATGTCTCCTAGCAGATAATAAGTATATTCGGTTTGGAACAGAACGTAGGTCGGAAAATAAAAAGGCGACAATTGTATGTCGCCTTTTTTGATCAATACTGTATTTACTTGTTTATTTCATTAAAACCATTTTGCGGGTCAATACCTTTTCTCCGGTTACCAATCTGTAAAAGTATTGTCCCGATGGAAGGTCTGACCCATCGAAAACAAACGAATGAGATCCGTATTCAAGATCAGCATTAATTAACTCCGTCACCCGCTTACCAAGCAGATCATAGACTTCCAGGGTTACCCGAGCGGTTTGGGGCAGATTGAATTTAATGATGGTAATCGGATTAAAGGGATTGGGATAGTTTTGTGACAACTCCAACCGCTCAGGCAGCAGCTCGGAATCAATACCAGATGCGGGATTTACTGTCAGGTAAAAAGACGAAGTATCGGCCAGTTCGCCAACGCCGAAATCTCTGACAATAATACTGATAAAAGCGGTCCCAACATAACCCTCCACAGTTTTTACGTAGATGGTCGAGCCGGAAGTATGGCCGTTGATTTTAAAATACACTGCCGCTGTATCCGAAAGACAAACAAATTCGTGCGTATCGGTTGCGTTGGCGTCAGTATAGGTCGGTTTGACTCTGATTTGAGATCCGCTCGTCACGAATGTATCCCGTAAAACTGAGGTTAGTACCGGAGCGCTGTTTTCCGGAGGCTGACCTTCAGTCCGTTTGACAATCCGTAATTCATCAACAAAAACCTGACCGCAGGAGTCGGCGGCCGGATTGGTTTTGCGAATCAACAAGCCGTCTAAGCGATAGTAAGCGCCATCCATATTGCGATTGGCGCTAATAAAATCGCCGACGATGTTAGTGTCTCCCAAATCCCATTCCACCAGTCTCCAACCAATCCAGTCAATGGTTTGCCAAGGCCCGACTTCTATGATGTCACTGGTAGTCGAACCGCTGGAATTGTATTCATACAATGAAAAATTGAATTCGTTCTGACTGCCGTCCCCAAACAGGTAACATTGGATCGTGTAAGAAGTATCAATATGAATCGTGGCCGGCGCGCTGGTAATCTCAATATGATCTCTCAGTAAATTAAGCGAAGCCGAGGTATCCCATTTGTAAGTAATACAACCGGCTTTTTTCTTGGTGGCATCGAAAGTCGTTCCGGGGGTGTAGCAAGTTGTCGAGTAACTGAAGGTCGTAGCTGCTCCGACCGTACCTTTAGTCGAACCACTGCCTTCCGGATCCCACCAGGAGCCGCTGCCGGTGAAATCATCTAACACTGTTTTGGTGGGATAATAATAGTTTGCAGTGTGGAAATTCAGATCAAGACTGCTTGCCATTGGGTTTCCGAGAGTGTCGGTAACTGACGAACTCACGACTAAACTATTCTCCACATCTGACTTCAATTGGGCGTATGGTCGCACCGTTAAAACCGAGCGATTATTAACATTGTTTATTACCGGTTCAATCGAATAAGAGCGTCCGTCATTGATCAGTGTAATGGAGTTGGAATTGACCGTAGCCGCCTCGATAATTTCATCAAAGATGATCGAGATCGGTGCGTCAATGTCAAGATCTCCGGAAGTGAGGTCCGGATAGGAAGATTCCGCCTGCGGACCGGTCAGGTCTATATCGTAGGTTGTAAAGCTGAAAGAATATTCGTCGCCGGCAGTCCCGTCGCTATTCCCATCCAGGGCGCTCCCATTTATATCTGTCAGAGTCGGATTTAGCGTTACCGTATATGTCGTGGAAAAGGCCAGGGACTCGCTGGGTTTGATTGTGACGGTTTTGTTATCTGACGCCCAGGTAACTGTATAATCGATAGCCGGTGAGATCGTCAGGGCATTTTCAAAAGTTGCCGTCGCTATGGTTTTTGAAAAGGTGATCGTGATATAGCTGTTTGCCGGAGCAGTAGCTTGATCAAGTGGAGAATGACTGGTAATGACCGGCGGATAGGAGGGAATTGCCTCTGAAGCCACGACCGGGGAAGGCGTGGATTCCTTCCAGTAGCGATTGAGAGTCGTGGCAGCATAATGGTACGCATGATTATAGTCCTGATTGCCGCTGAATGCATCGCTGTAATCGAAAGAGGCATTACCAAACCTGACCGCGATGATTTCATCAGTGGTAACATCGATGACATTATCCGTAGAACGATAAATGGCGTACCATTGTCCCTGACTGACATCGGACGGAGTCACAGTCAACTGATAGTTCAGGTCATTTATCTTTTGGATTGCGATGGCTGGAGCAGAGGGCGCTGCGCTGTTAATAACCGGATTGGTTCTGATTTTGGTCTTTTTACCGAAAAAGGTGCTTCCAGCTTCTTCCCAGTACAAATTACTGTTCCAACTGGCATAGCTAAAAAATTGAAAACCATCAACCCAGCTGATGTTTCGGCAGGCGTTAATAATAGATGGATGCCGGTCCCAGATGTTGTTTTCATCCAGAATATATGAACCCGGTCCGACGGAGAAAAGACGTCCGTCGCTGATCCCGTCCTGAATCCAATAGCCCCATGATTGAGATCCGCCTGTGCTTAACATTGTAACAAAGCCGTCTGCGGTTGTCCAGTGATAGGACATGGGAGTCAATTGATCGACATAACCTTCATTGAACCAGAGTGCCGCGTCCTGATAGACCGAACCGTAACCCTGCCAGTCCGACCAACGATATTTTCCCAGAGCGGCGACTGAGAGTCTGACCCACGGTTTGACAGCCTGAATCGAATCATGCAAAGTATGGACAAATTCCGTAACCGACCACCGCCACCAGTCTGCCCAGCTGCTGAAACCTGTCGGAACTCCGGCGCTATAGGGATGCTCGACGTCGTAAAGGTACCGGCTGCCTTTATTGGTCTTTAAATCTTCAATCTGTTCATCGGTGATCATTCCGTCTAACCAGTTTTCTTCCTCAGCCTGACGAGCATATGATTTTCCGATTTTGGAACTGGAGTACTCATTCCAGCGCACGTAATCGAGATGCAGACCGTCAATATCATAGTTGTTTACAATTTCCATAGCTACATCTACAGAGTACTTCCGAACGGCTTCAAGTCCGGGTGAGATACAGCGGCTGTCGGTCATGGCATTACCGGAGGCATCCCGGCAAACCCATTCGGGATGTTCGGCGACGGGCGTGCCGTCGATCGTGCTGGAGGTCTGGAAAACATTGAACCAGGCATGCACTTCCATACCGCGCTTATGTGCTTCTTGTACGGCATAGGCCAGAGGATCATAACCCGGATCTTGGTATCCTGCATAATAACCCCATGGTTCGTAAGAAGAATTATAATAAGCAGTGCCACCCTGACGAACCTGGAACAGGACGGCATTCATATTGGCTTTTTGATGATTATCGAGGATTTTATCGACGCGTGCCATATTCTCAGCCGCCGAAGAACTGCCACTGATATGTTCCCAGGTAATGACCCAGGTAGCCCGAAATTCCTCATTATCGGTCTGAGCCCAAAGCGGAAACAACAAACCGATTACTAGTGTTGTCAAAATGGTAACTAACTTAAATTTCACTATTATCTCCTTATAAAATACTTCCCGAATTTAGTAATGCAGGCTTTGCGGGACAATAGACCCGCGTCACTTTTTGCCCTGTTTTTCGTATTATTTCAGCCAGCGGGGAACCTGGAATCCCAAGTCCTTATCGCGATGCAGGTTTTCCAGCAATGCGTTTTGGGCCGAACGCACCAGCTCCGATGGAATACCGAACCAATTTTGGACGATCTCGGAAAGATCGGTAGTGACGTTACCTTTAAAATGTTCCGAATCGGTTACTCTTTTTAAGTAATGGTTATGCAGGTAAATAAATCCGTTTTCTTCGCGTTTGGAAAGACAAATCCCGTGCATCGTCATCCAATGGAAGGAATCTTCCCAATATTTTTGGAAATCCATCAGCGAAGTCGGCGCTTTACGGAAAGAATAGCGCCGTTTTTCCTGGTCACCTTCAATCGTCCGGAGTGAATACCGATCATTTCCCGGATCGTATCTCAGGGCAAATTTCCCGGTGATATTGGGAGAATCCAAAGGCAGCGGGTACTGTAATAAATAGCCGGGATCGAGTAAATATTCACGGCCTTCGAAATAAAGCAACAGCAGACAATGCGTGTTCGGGCCAGATTTCATATCAGCCATTAAAATTTCAGTGCGGTAGCCGCAATAATCGAGAATCGTCTTCAGGAAAAAAGTCAGCGAGAAACAGGTTCCACCCAGATGAAACCGTTCATAATCGCTAATAATATCCTGAGGCCAGCGAAAATGCCCGCTCTGCCAGTTCCGGTTAAGATAAAGGATTTTACTCAGATTTTCGTAGGGCAGAAGTGAGAAACTGCGCAGGATACGGACAACATGTTCCAGCGAAGGTTCCGAGGCTTCGATCTGAAAAAGCCGCAAGAAGTACTCCACACCATTCCGGTGAGTCTGGATATTGAATAATTCAGAAGTATCCATAACTAAAATTAACTGAACGACGGCACAGAACAAAGGCGATCGACGAAATTTCAGTTGCATATTTAAACTCATTCCGTGAAATTCCCGGTAATGAAAGGAGAATTATGGCCAAGACAATTTTAATTACCGGAGCGACATCCGGCTTTGGAAAAAGTATCGCCGGACGTTTTTGCGCCGCCGGCTGGAATCTGATATTGGTCGGTCGACGTACCGAGCGACTGCTCACGATTGCGGCTGATCTTGGAAAAAGGGTGGCTGTTTTACCGATTACTCTCGATGTGCGAAAACGAAAGGAAGTAGCAGAGACGTTTTCAAGTCTGCCGGATAATTTCAGGAATATCGACGTTTTAATAAATAATGCCGGATTGGCGGCCGGGCTAGAACCGGCGCAGGCGGCCGACCTGGATAATTGGGATGAAATGGTCGATACCAATATCAAAGGTTTAATGTACATGACCCGTGCGATTTTACCCGGGATGGTCGAACGCAATACCGGACATATCGTCAATATCGGTTCAATCGCGGGCTCATGGCCATATGAAGGCGGCAATGTGTACGGCGCTTCAAAAGCCTTCGTCGCGCAGTTCAGCCGTAATCTGCGGACCGATGTCGCCGGAACCGCTATACGGGTTACCAATATTAAACCGGGGATCGCCGAGACGGAGTTTTCACTGGTACGTTTTAAAGGCGACGCTGCCAGAGCCAAAGAAGTGTATCGCGGCTGTCAGCCCTTGACAGCCGGAGATATTGCCGAAATCGTGTTCTGGGTGACTAATCTGCCAGCGCATATCAATATTAATGATCTGGAAGTGATGCCGGTCTGTCAGACCTGGAACGGTTTTAAGATTACCCGTCGGTAAAGCCTGAAAATGTTACATAGAAATCCTTTGAATTCATCCATTGAATAGATAGATTAACAGCGATGATCCACAAAATTTCCGAGCGAAAGAAAGACCATCTTAGAATCGTTTGCGATGATGACATCCGCTTCCGGGAAGTGACCACCGGATTTGAAAATTATCGGTTTATCCACAATGCACTGCCGGAAATCAACCTAAGCGATGTCGATACATCCTGCGAATTTCTCGGTAAAAAACTCAAAATGCCCTTGCTTATCTGCCCGATCGGAGGTGGAGAAAGCGATGGCCGGGAACTCAATAAAGCATTGGCTGAAGCGGCTAACATTGCCGGAAGCGCCCTGGCAATTGGCAGTTTGCGTCCGGCTTTGATCGATCGGTCTGTGGTAGCCACGTATACGGTTGCCCGCCAATATGCTCCGGATATTCCATTGATCGCTAATCTGGGAGCCGTTCAACTGACTGAGGGAATCGATCGCCGGGCTCTGAAATCGCTTCTCGATGAAATTGGAGCCGACGCGCTTTCTATTCATCTTAATCCACTGCAGGAGGCTCTTCAACCGGAAGGTGATCCGGCCTATCGCAATGTTAGCAAGGCTATTGAAATACTGAAAGATACTTTACCGATTCCAATTATTGTCAAGGAGGTCGGTTTTGGGCTTTCCGAAGGAGTAATCCGGCGCCTGTTTAAGATGGGGATCGAATGGGTGGACGTAGCCGGGGCGGGCGGTACTTCCTGGTCGCGCATCGAAGCCCAACGCATTACCGATCCGTACCGAAAGAAATTAGCCGAGGAATTTTACGAATGGGGTATCCCGACCGCCGCAGCGCTTATTGGCGCTGTCAAAGTTGAGGGACTCAATGTGATAGCATCGGGTGGGATTGACAACGGAATGAAGTTTGCTAAAGCTATTGCACTGGGAGCTTACTTAGCCGGAAACGCGGCTCCATTCGTTCGGATCTGGAATAACCGGAAGCTGGAAGGTATTATCGAAGTAATGAACCTGTATCAGGAGACCTTACGGCATGTTATGTTTTGCACGGGTTGCCGGAATCTGAAATCATTTCGTAACAATCCAGATATTATACAGTCGGTTCCACTCTAGGAAATGAAATGAGGAAAATTGTCAGGGTAATCTGCTTAGCACTGGTAATCGTTTTCGGACAGTTAGGCGCCGCCGAACGGTTTGCCATCCTTTATTCAGGTTCGGTTATGGGTGAAACCGAACCTTGTGGCTGAAAATCCGGAAGACTTGGCGGTCTGGCCAGGCGGGCAGTAGTTTTTGAACAATATCGGAAGGAATATCCGGTATCATTGACATTTGATGCCGGAAATTTGTTATTTGATGCCGATGACATCGTAACTGCGGAATTGCCTCTGAGGCAGGAAACCGCCCGACTGATGATCGATATTTACAATGATTTGAGTTACCAGGCTTATAATGTCGGGGGACATGATTTTGCCTTGGGACTGGAATTTCTCAAAGATCTTGGAACCCAGGCTAAGTTTACCTTCATTTCAGCCAATGTAATTGACAGTCTGAGCGGTCAGGCGGTTTTCGAGCCGTATAAAATCTATTATGCCGGAAAAAAGAAATTCGGCGTAATCGGAGTGACTTCAGTCTGGAGTGAAAAATATCGAAAGCTGAAGATTGAAAATCCAATCCAAACTTTACAGAAGTATATTCCCATTCTCCGTAAAAAGGTCGATTATATCGTCGTTCTTGGAGCATTGAATGCGAGTGATGAAAACCGATTAAAAGAAATAGATGGAAAAATCGATTTTATCCTGTTGGCCGGTTCTTACAGGTACTCACGCAGTTTGGAAATAGTGGGTAAGCGGGCCATTGCCCGGTGCGGCACGATTGGCAAATATATCGGTGTAATTACCGCGGAGATTATTCAGCCCCAAAAACCGCTTCAGGATGTATCCAACACTAATACGCAACTTGAGTACATCCGAAACCGGCTGGATGCCTTTCGGGCGAATACCGGCGGTAAAAATATTAACGAATACTATGCCGATAAACCGAATCAACTTAAAATCATTCATGATCTGGAAAACACACAAAAGGATTTGATCCTGAAGAAAAGTCAGACGCAGAATCCCCTGAATTTCAACCTGGTGAAATTGGACGAAGATATTAACGACAATCCGGCTATTCGTAAAAAACTGACTGAATTCCAACAGCGCATGAAAGCCCGGGGATTCGAAATTAAATCTTCACATTGATTACACGCAGGGCTTGCATTCCCGGTGAAGAAATCGTAATTTTACTCGCTTTTTTGACATGAGACTGCAACTAATGTAAGCAGAAAATTAATATGATGGGCTGTAGCTCAGCTGGGAGAGCGTCCCGATAGAATCGGGAAGACCACCGCTGATGTGAAGCCAGAAAAATTCGAGGGGCTGTAGCTCAGCTGGGAGAGCGCTTGAATGGCATTCAAGAGG
>CAZNUN010000026.1:0-29788 GCA_964576275.1 uncultured bacterium
CCAACAGCATAGTTTAACATATCCTTCTTTGATTCGGAAGAAGATTAACTATACATATCAGGCTATTGAAAAATCAGAGGCTTCAGACCAGCTCGGAGATTTCCGCCCGCAAGCGGAATGGATCGGCACCTTCCTTTCCGCGAATGCGACGAGTAAGAGCTTCATAGAGTTCGCGCTGTCTTTGATAGACGGATCTATTCTGCCGGCTGGGTTTCTTTCGCCGGTTTTCATCCAAAATCACAAACGGTTTTACGACTTCAGATATCTGCACGGCGGGATTTTGGGCTTTTTGCCAGACCCAGGCGGCATGCAGGGCCGCTCCCAAAGCGGCGCCTTCGCCTTCCACCGGCACTGTCTCGGCGCCGAAAATATCGGCGATAGTCTGACACCAGGCCTCAGAGCGTGACAAGCCGCCCGTTAATCGGATTTCACGCACGGCGACCGGCATTTTTTGGAAGCCATCATACAAATTCAGGACATGCCCTTCCAGCACAGCCCGGCACAGAATCTCTTTGGTAAAATCCGCCAATCCGAAACCGAAGTAAACCGGCGCCGCCTGCGGCACATCCGGAGTGCGTTCGCCCTCATACCACGGGATCAGGAGTTTGCCGCCGTTGCCGGGCGGAGTCTTTTGAATTATTCGGTTAAATTCCGAATGGGTCAGGTTGAATTGCTTCAAAATCTCATTATACCCGTTGGCCAGATTGGAAACACATAGCAGGGGCAGATAATTTCCGGTACTGTCGCAGAAGGCGGCAATTTCGCCCGTTGGATCTATGTACGGCTCTTCCATAAAAGTATAAGCCGTGCCGCTCGTTCCCAGGCTGACCGTCACGATGCCAGGTTCGACATTGCCGGTGCCGATGGCGCCGTACATATTGTCGCCACAGCCGGCGTCGATCTTACAGTCAGGGTTAAAACCAAACCGTTTGACGAGTTCCGCCGAAATGTTGCCTATAACCTGATCGGACGGTTTTAAAGGCGGCAGTTTGCTCATCAGATCCGGGGCGATTGCCTCAATGACTTTTTCCGACCACTTCCCGGTTTTGGGATTCCAGAGCGCCATTCCGGAGACGTCGCCGGGTTCCATCACGCGTACTCCGCCGGTCAGATACCAGTTGATATAATTATGCACGAGAAACAACGTGGAAGCCTTGCGAAAACTCTCCGGCTCGCGGAGCGCCAGGTGAAAGATTTTAGCGGCTGTGTAACCGGTGCGTTGGCTGTTGCCCACTTCGGCGATCATATTATCCAAACCGCCGATCTTATCGGTCAGGATCTCACATTCTTCCAACGTTGAAAAGTCATTCCAGAGTTTGCTTGTCGGCCGCGCCAGATCACCCTGCGCATCCAATGCGACCAGGCCATGCTGTTGTCCGGAAACCGAGACACAGGCGATTTGAGACAGGTTTATTCCCGCTTTAATGGCCGCATCAAAAACCCGATCCACGGCTTCAATCCACATTTTTGGATCGGATTCGGACACTCCTTCCGCCAATCCCTGAATGACGCCGTTTTTCGTTTTATAATGTGGCAGGTCAGTGTCATAATTCACTGAATTCACGAGCACGACCTGTCCGGCTTTATGATCAATGATTACGAGTTTGGTACTCTGGGTGGAAACATCCAGACCGGCAAATAACTTCGTCACGCCTTTACTCCTGATTTAACGGATATATTGATTAATCAGACTCTCGAATAATTCCTGTTTGCCGCTGATCATTTTGGGTTCGCCGATTTCAATAGCCATTTTGGCGAGTTCGGCCAGTCCGAGTTCTCCTTTTTCGAAGCGGGCGCCGGCGCCGGAATCGAAACTGCTGTAACGTTCCTGGCGCATTTTGAGATAATCGGATTTTTGCAGAATATCGTTAGCGATCAGCAGTCCGCGCGCCAAGGCATCCATTGAATAAATGTGACCTATGAAAATGTCCTCCAGATCGGTGGAACTGCGGCGGTTCTTGGCGTCGAAATTCATTCCGCCATGTCCGATACCGCCATTCTGCAACAAAACCAGCATCAATTCGGTTGCGTCGTACAGATTATGTAAAAATTCATCCGTATCCCAGCCATTATACGGATCGCCCTGGTTGATGTCCAGACTGCCAAACAGGCCGGCGTCGCAGGCTGTCTGAACTTCATGCGTAAAAGTATGTCCGGCTAAAGTTGCATGGTTATTTTCGATATTGATCTTGAAATCACGATCTAATCCGTATTTTCTCAGGAAGCTGATGACCGTGGCCGAATCGTAATCGTACTGATGCTTGGTCGGCTCCATCGGTTTGGGTTCAATCAGGAAAGTGCCTTTAAAACCGGCGGCGCGTCCGTAATCGCGGGCTTTCGTCAGGAACATCGCCAGATGTTCGATTTCGCGTTTCATGTCGGTATTCAGGAGGGAATAATAACCTTCCCGCCCGCCCCAAAACACATAATTCTCTCCGCCCAGTTCGATGGTGGCGTCAATGGCCGCTTTTACTTGCGCGGCGACCTGTGGAATCACCTGAAAATTCGGATTGGTCGCGGCGCCGTTGGTATAGCGACGGTGTGAAAAAACATTGGCAGTGCCCCAGAGCAGTTTAACACCGGACTCGGCTTGCTTAGCTTTGGCCAGTTTAACCAGCTCCTGAAGATTTTTTTCAGACTCCAGTACATTTTTCCCTTCCGGAGCCATATCGCGATCGTGAAAGCAGTAAAATGGCGTGCCGAGCTTGGTGAAAAATTCAAACGCCGCATCTAATTTGTCTTTGGCGGCCTGCATCGGATCGCTGGCGGCGTCCCACGGAAAATCAACGGTCCCGGCTGGTCCGAAAGGATCGCCACCGTTATTACAGAAGGTATGCCAGTAGGCGATGGCGAAACGAAAATGCTCTTTCATCGTCTTGCCGGCTACAACTTTGTTCTCATCATAATATTTGAAAGCCAGCGGATTTTTGGATTCCGCGCCTTCATAGGATATTTTACCGATTCCCTTAAAATATTCTTTTTCCCCCAGTAAAATCTTGTCTGACATTTTTTATCTCCTTTTATGGTTTAAATCAATTTTTACATCGGTACTTTTTAATGTAATCAACGTGTCATTTTTTTGATAGTATCCTTTTTGGATTTCTTCCAAACATAAGAATTTTTGCGTTATTAATAATCAAGAACCGTGTCTTCAAAGTCAAATCGAAATTTCATCTGTTTTAAACAACTTGAAACGGTTCAATTTTAGCAATAATTAATCTCGTTGTCAATTAAAAGATTTCTCTTCCGGGCTATCTGTTGAAAAAGTCCTCGAAATTAATCCGGGTTCATGGTGAGAAATTCAGAATCTCAGCGCCTGCCAGCAAAACGAAACCGATACCATGCACATCATTCAGCGGCGCCGGACGAGTGTAGTAATCCTTCAAATCATCGCTAATGGAAGTGCCGGTGCAGACTCCTTCGATCTGACCGTCTGTGCGGATTTTCGATAAAACACCCTGCCAGCCACGCCGCGCAACGGCGCGATAATTTTCATCCAGATAACCCAGATTGACTGCCCTGGCAATGGCATAGGTAAACATGGCGGTGCAGGAGGTTTCCAGGTATGAGTCTTTTCTGTCGAGCAATTGATGCCACAGCCCCGTATCGCTTTGATAGCGGATAATTCCCTGGATGTGACGAAGGAATAGCGTTATTAATGTATCTCTCTGGAGATGATTCGACGGCAGACGTTCCAGCAGATCAATCTGGGCCAGCACCGCCCACCCGTTGGCCCGTCCCCAGAACGCGATCCCCTGACGTTTCGGTTCCGAATACCAGTTATGATACATCAGACCTGATTTTGGGTCGAACAAATATTTATGGAAATTGATAACCTGCCTGACCGCATCGTCAATTCCTTTAGTCGCCAGAGAACAATTTTCAATTTCGTTCATTCGGGACAAAAACGAGACACCCATATACAAATCGTCAGCCCAGAGAGTCCATTTCTGCGGAAACGAGCGGACCAATGTGCCGTCTTCCAGACGAGATTGCTTAGTGAAAATATGTTTGGTGGCGCGTTCGAGATATTGACGATAGCGGCTCTGCGGATCGCGGCGGGTTACCTCGATGACGCTGGCGCCCATTGCCCCGCAATCGTCGAGTTCTTCCATTATGAAAAACTGGGCAAAAGGATATTCCCATTTGTTTTCAGTAGTATGTCGCGCCTCAAAATACCGGTGGTTATCGAAACTGTAGGCTACGTTCCGAATAGCAAAATCAATATACGCCGGTTCATGCAAAACGGCTCCCAATCTGAGCATGGCCAGATTGAGAACGCCATTCCAGTAACGCCAATCGGTATAGCGGCTCTCCGGATGCAATCGCGCCTCCACAGGTGCGTCAGCAGTCGAAAGATAATGGGCGCCACTTTTTTGATCTACGAACTGGAATGTGGCGTCATCAAGAATTTCAGCGGCGATTTTCCGCAGAATTCTCTTAGTGTCGGACGTGACAGATTCTGCGGCTGGCAGTATAAACGGACAGAAAATATAAAAGGCGCTGACTATGCCGGAAAGGAACAACAATTTTCTGCCTGATAACATCACTCTTAAATAGGTTTTCGCATTCCCTCCTGAGACCAGGACAGGCTATTTTTTTTGTCCTGCTCGGATAAGAAAATCAATGTTAACTTACTTATAGTTATTCACGGTCTGAATAAACGCGTTCAGATTTTCCGTAGATACGCCCGGCGGCATTCCTCCGCCGCAGGATAAGACAATCCGGGTTTTGTTCTCAAGAGAATCGAGTAACTCTCTCGTAAATCGTGCGATTTCTTCCGGTTTTCCGGCCGCCAGAACATCGCGCGGTGGAATATTTCCCAGCAAAGTGATCTGATTGCCGGTCAGACGCTTCAGATCATTCAGCGGAATATCAAAGCCCATATTGAACAAGTTGACGCCGATTTCCGGCAGAAAAGGAGCCGAAACGCGGCATTGCGCATCGTTATGCAGGAATTTTACAGAAACGTCGGTACTGTATATTTCCTTAAAATATGGCAGGCCGAAGCGTCGGAATTCCGATTCTCCGATAAAACCGATAATATCATCCAGCAGAAATATGCCGTCAATCGAAGGAAAGGTTTTGCGCTGAAGGGCGAGCCAATCTTTCAGAAAACTGGTAATCTTCGTCAGCAGGTTTTCAATTTCCTCCGGATCGGTCAGCATCGCCATTAAAAATTCAGTCGTTCCCATCAGAAAGCTGGCGATATTGAGCGGTCCGCGCGCGACGGCAAAACGAATTTTGTGCCCGGCGGCTTCGATCTGCGGCTGGGCAAGTTTGAGCCGGTTCAGGGCAAATGGCAGCAGGCCGTCAGTCTGGGGATCGGGCGTCGGCAAATCCCTTATCTCGCCGACCGCTTTAATAACCGGATGCGCATGCGGAAATTCATTTTTCCCAAAGCGACTGCGCGCGCCGAAGGCCGATGGTTCGGTGCACATGCCGTACTCCGACCAGAAGCCTGGCAGAAACATCGCGCCGGGAAATTCATTGACAGCTTTGAGATTAGCCTTCAGCCATAATTCATCGTTGGAAAAATAGTCGAGAATACTGACATCGTACCAGCCCGGAAGCCAGGGGCTGTCAATAATAAATCCGACCGGCAAAGGCTGAACTTTTTCACCGTTGATCACTTTCAGCAATGTCTGCCATTGTTCATCTGTCATAATATTTCCTCATTGCATATAGTTCATTGATACAGAATATTGTTGCCGGCATATTCAATACAGTCGAAACAGGCTTTGCGGTAGCCAGACCGGATTTGTTAAAACCTTTTGGCGCGAGCCGCACTGATAAAATCCGGCTCCGATCACTGTATAAGGTATAATCAACCTAAATAAATATTTGCGCATTTGACTCCGTCTATTGTCTTTCCCGATAACAATTGCATACTATTCAACCGATTTCGCCAGTTGGCTTTCCGGCGGTCCCAAGTAACTGGGGCGGACGTCTCCGGTCGAAATAACCAGTTTTTGCAAGACCACACCGGGGTCTATTGCCCAAAACTTCAGAATATGTTTCCCTGGCGATTTCAGGTTGTGATCTGACGTCATGATCGTAATATTGTTGCTAACGGATTCTTGCCAGTCGTTATGCGTTTTGCCGGCATGCATATTGATGACCTGAATCGGCTCATCGTCAAATGAAACGCCGTAGCGCAAGCCCTGCTCGTTGATGAAATTCAGCGTTGGCGATAAATACGCCGACACTCTGACGCCCCCCTGATTCGCTATATAAACATCATACTCGAGATGTGAACCATCGGCGGAGGGAATTCTGCCGGCCATCGTGACCGGAAACGGCGTCATCGCGGACAGGGTGCGTCCAAGTTGAGGGATGCACTGCCAGCTTATGCCAGATTTTTTTACCTCTCTTGAGAAGTGACTGGCTTCAATCGCTATATAACCATCGCTCTCGACAAAACAACCGGCGATTTCCGTTTTTGGGATTTGAAGATTGTTAACGATTGCCATAACAACCTGGCTCTGACCGGAACCGCGAATGGTTATCGGGATCGTGCTAACGCCAGCTTTAGCCTTTTTCCAATCAATGGTAATCCAGATCCTCTCTTCCTGATCGATCTGCCCCTTAGGGCGGCTTATGATGACGCAAGGATCCTGAGCCTTTATGGTGAACTTAAAAGGAGTTGCGCCACGATTAAAAATTTCAAAATAATGGCGCGGGCTGACATAAGGATCAAACTCCGGAAGACGGGCATCTTTTTTCGATGATGGCCAGGATTCTTCTGAACCTTCGACTGCCACACCCATTTCCGATTGCGAAGGAATTTTAATTTCCTTCACCGCCGGCATGGCATTGCTGTCCGGCTGTTGCCAGTAAGTATAGCCGATATGCGTCTGATCCATCATATGATTCCATTTCCCGCCGGCCAGCTTGTGATAACGAGTCGTAATCTCAGCGTCATTGCGGAACAAGGTGCGGGCTTTTTCGGCTAACGGATTGGTCAGTGCTCGTCCCTGAACGGCATACATCCGGTTTTTAGCTACAGTAACATAGAGATCATTAAGATTGGCGCAAGCTTCAGTCGGATGCAGAACCAGTTGATAAAAAGCGTCGTGGTATTCAGGCGGTAAATTATTGCATATCTGCCTGGCTTTTTCTGCTAAGGCATTGAATTCGGCCACCACGGTTTCCGCTTCCAGATAATTAACCAAGCTGTAGGTTTCCGGTGAAAGCAATTCCGGTTTGCGCCGGGAATTGAAACGCGTGTATTCCGACAGGATTTCGGCAATTTCGGCGGCGTATTCCGCTCCGAATTGTTCCATCGCCCACTGCCGGGTGTATTCCGGTAGTTTTTCGGCTGGCCATACCTCCGGATTCCAGGCATAATCAAGAAAAAATTCAAGCGGAAACTCAACCGGCTTGATATCGCCGACATTCACAATCCAGATCCGGTCGCAGCCATATTCATAGGCCAAATGCATTTGTTCCCAAACCCGTGAGATTTGATTAGTATTCAACCACTTATAATTGCGTGGATCTCCAACGTAATCGTAGTGATAATAAATGCCGTAACCGCCGGAGCGGGGCGTATCGGTCAGTTTGGGCAAACGCCGGATATTTCCCCAGTTGTCGTCACTCCACATGATTGTAACGTCATCGGGAACCCGCAGACCGCTGTCATAATAATCCTGAACCTCTTTATAGGGAACGAAAACCTGCGGGATTGCAGTGATGTCTTTTTGAATATATTTACTGAGAATTTCCCTCTGATCGCGGAAAACTTGTTCGAGGAGGGCAACCTGAGCCTGAACGTCGACTCCGCCTTCCATCTGCGTGTCATGAATTCCCCGTAAACCAACCGTATAGACGTTTTCATATTGACCCCGTGCGGCGACATTGGCATCTAGGATCCGGTAAATATTATCACGGTTGGTGTCGTAGCGCCAGGGCCCCATCGTTTTGGAATTCCAAAGTTTGGCGCCGGGATCGTTATTAAAAAGTAGGGGTTCGCAGTGCGAGGAACCCATCACAATGCCATATTCATCGGCCAGACGGGGATTTTCCGGATCGGCGCCAAAATATTTGCCCCACATACCCGGCCAGAGATGATTGGCTTTCAGACGCAACAGCAGTTCGAAAACATGCTCGTAGAATTGATGATTGAATCCGCCGAATTTCTCATAGACCCAGCCGGATAACGCCGGCGCCTCATCATTGATGAAAAAACCGCGGTATTTGACTTTCGGTTCGCCGCAGATGTAACGACCGGGTGCGACATAAACAGCGGCTTTCTTTTTAACCGGGACGTCCGCCCACCAGTACCAGGGTGAAACCCCTATTTTTTCCGATAGGTCGAACATTCCGTATATCGTTCCGCGCTTGTCACTTCCGGCAATAACCAGTGCATTTTCGACATCAGGAAACGGATTTTCGACGACCTGGATCAGGAACGTTTCCCACTTACCGGCAATTTCGGCTACGTTGATTTTACCACTCCCAGCCAGCGAGTCTATCAGCGGACTTTTGCCAATCGTACCGATTATGACGATTTCAGTGGAGGCCGGGACCCGATCGAGTGACAACGCAGGTTCCATTCCAGTAACCGCTTTAAGATCGGCCCGTAACAGATTGAGAACTTTAATGACACCTGGAAAATCCTGCGAACTGGCGCAAAGCGGCGCAATCTTGCCGTTCCCGGCCAGGGTAAAACTACCGGGTTTTTTCTCAACCGAAATAAAAGATTCACTCCCGGCGGCGTAACCGAACCGAAAGAAAAATAGGAAAATAAATCCCAGCAAAATGATAAGCCTCCACTGATCTGGCTTGTGAATAATTCGCCACAAGGAGTACTCTGAGCGGATTGCGTTTTGGTTATTGGTCATAATATTTTCCCCTCAATATCTCGCATATGTTTGATGTTCGTTTAAACATATTTGAACCGATTCAATTTTACGGATTATTGAACGTCTTCGCAAATGAATCTTGGATTAGCCGAAAAATAATTGGTTTAGTTCGGCGCTTTCTGAAAATCAAGTGGATAAATCCGGAAATTGCCGCTGATCTGCAGAAGAGCCAGCATATACAGCATCCCATCGTAATAACGATAGAGCCCCTCCGGAAGCGGCGTGTTCCAGAATTCAGCCACAAATTCTTTCCGAACGGGATCGTCTGCTGCCAGAGCTGCTACGGCATTCATGGCAACCAATCCGGCACTGTGATCGTTCCCCAATTTTTTCCCATCCAGAGTGTATAAATTTCCGTAAGTTCCCATACCTTGTGAATGGAAAAATTTCAGCAGACGGTTAGATTGCAAAATCGCCCAGTCGTCGCGCGCGAACCAGATATAATCCACGGCGACATTCATGGCGACCCGAAAGGCGTCATACTGAAAATTTTGATGACCACCGCCCCAGGGCGCATCCAGCGGAGTACCGTCAAAGTGGGAATAATCCGGAGTCAAGCCGGTTGTCGGGTGAGTGACTTTCTTCCAGTATTCGCGGCTGCTTGTGGCCGCCTCGCGCCAGAACTGATTATCCTTTTCAGCCCAGACAGCCCAAAGTTCGTAAAAATGCGGCAAATGGTACGAGGGATCTGTAAAATCATCAACGTTGCCAGCCGGGACGAATACGACCTGTTTTTCCTTTTTGTTAAACATATTGGTAATCACCCAACTGCGGTTGGATGATTCGACTTTGTCCAGCATTGCATCCAAAATCGCTTGAGCCTCGGCTGAGTAATCGTAAATGCCCTGGCCATTGCCCCAGCGAGCCGCCGCCAGGAAAAGCGCCGTAACGAACCATTCCTCACCATCGGAAGCGGAATTACGATCCAGAACCCTGCCATCCGTCCGGCAATGCCAGGCAAAATAACCGCGCCGTTTACCTTTCTGATGCTGCATATAGGTTTTAGCCCATTTCCAAAGGCGGTCGAATTCGACTCGCTTGTCCATCTGAACCGCGATCATCATTCCATAAGACATTCCTTCAGTGCGCACGTCCTGATTTAAAATATCCTCGATATAAGCCATATCATCCCCAACCGGATAGTACACTCGTTGGGTTTTGTCATCCCCATAGAACAGCTGCCTAAAGACGCTTTCTAGGCGTTCATTAACCTGAGTTTCAGTCAAGCCTAATAATTCCACGAAGAGATTCGGATAACGAACACCTATCGAGTTCTCTTTGGCAACTGACTCCTGAGATTCAGCGCTCCAAACTGCTCCGCCAACTAATAAACCACAGATTAAAATTTGTGCAGCTTTTACCACTTCCGCCTCCGTTTATTATTCTCGAAAAAGATCACACCGGCTGTCCGGTTTGAATATAATCTAAACCGTTTTAATTGCTTTCAAATATTTTTTTTAATTTCATTTTTTCAAAAACAGCTCTATGTTTACAATTATTCGCATATCCATTTAATCTCCCATTATATTTTCTGAAATAATTATAGATATTTAAATGATTGCTTAAAAATATATTTATTATTAATCTTGAAATAAGATTATTTATATATTCGTTTTTTAATTAAATTATTTTTCGATTTTTTGATAGCACCAATTATACAACAATTGATTATTAGTCAATAATCCAGGGAAAATAAATGAAAAGAATTACCATTGAAGATGTTGCCAAGAAGGCCGGGGTTTCCAAAGGAACCGTCTCCGCAGTAATCAACGGAAAGAATTCGGTCAATCCGGCGACCCGCGAACAAATTTTACTGGTGATGAAAGAATTGAACTTTCGTCCGCGGGGAATGGCGCGCAATTTAAAAAACGGTGAACAGGATCGCAGCATCGGCATAATTATCAAGGATCTTAATTATCCTTTCTACACCTCGATAGCTTCGGGAGCAAAAGAGTACGCAAACAGCAAAGGTTACTCCGTCATCATAGCCAGTTCAGAGAACGATCACGAGTGCGAAAAAAAGTTTACGCACTTATTTTCGACCAAGGACATCAAGGGTGCGATAATTGCTCCGATCGTGGAAGGCGAAGCCGAGATCGAACATCTTTTCAAATTAAAACGGATCAACTATCCATTCGTGCTTTTGGAAGACGTGAAAGGCATCATGGCAAATGTGGTAGCCATTGATAATCTGAAAGCCATTAAAAGAGCGGTGAAATATCTGATTGACAGCGGCCATACCAAGATCGTACATTTCGCCGGTCCTTCCCAGTCCACGCATACTCAGGAGCGCATTGAAGGATTCCGACACGCTTTCAGTGAAAGTCCGTTGATATTTAAAAAGGAGATGATTGTTCCGGTTGGTTCCCGTCACGAAGAAGCCTTTGGCAATACTTTAAAGTATTTCAAGGATCGCAACCGTGATTCTTTCCCCACTGCGATTGTCTGTTTCAATGACCAGCAGGCTCTCGCCGTTATCACCGCACTGAAAGAACTGAACATCCGTGTCCCGGAAGAAATATCCATCATCGGCAATGACGATATTTCTTATGCCCAAATTTATCCGGTTCCACTGACCACGATCCGGGCGCCCCAGCGTGAAATCGGCTACAAAGCCGCCGAGATATTGATTCGCAACATTGAGTCCTCCAACATTCTTCCCAACGAAAAGGTGGTATTGGAGACCGAATTCATTATCCGGGAATCATCGCGGGTACTGAATTAATAGTCCTTCCCAACATTCTTCCAAAGCGGGCAATTTATACCAATTACCCATTTTCATTTTATGAAAATCATTTTTCGTATTTGATGAAATGCGCCGGCTTCAAGGCGATAAAAATAGACGCCCGAATTTAAACCTTCAGCCTGAAACCTGACTCGATAGCAACCGGCCGTCATATCCCGGTTTATCAGTGTCGCGACCTCATGACCTCGCAGATCGAAGACCTGAAGGCTAACCAGTTCGTCTTTGCCGATCGAGAATTCGATTGTCGTTGCCGGGTTAAAGGGATTTGGATAGTTACGAGCTAAATAGTATTCAATAGGTCCGGTCTTGTCAGCTGTCAGGGCGGTTATATTCGCTCCGGTGACAAATGCGGCCAATTCTGAATAATCACCCTCGCCATTTTCATTGATTGCACTGATATGCCAGTAGATTACCTTATTGGCGCCCAGAGGTTTAGATTGGTAAAATGTATCCACGATAACGGTATCCACAACTATCGAAGAAAAGGTACTATTAGTAGAAATCTCCAGATGATAGGAAGTTGCTTCTTTCACCAGAGACCATGAAAATATTGGATTCTGGATCTCGAGATCTATATCGTCCGGATAAATAATTTCTGGCGGCTGAGGCGGTCGGGGAGTCGAAATATATTCACTCAACCAATTAAAAGCAGATCGCGGCCGGCCGTTGTATTTTAATAAGTAGGCATCCACTTTCCACATATCACCCTCTACATAACCCCACAAAGTCATACCTTTAACGCCGGGATGTTCCCAAAAAATGGGAAAATAAGTCTGATAATTCTCTAATTGCACCGCATCATCGGCCTCATTGATGTCAAATTCAGTGATATAAACCGGCAAACCAGTAGCGGCCAACCTGTCCAGATTCGCCTCTATTGTAGAAATGGAATAGGTATAGCCGGAGCCCTTGAATTCAAAATAATGCCCCTGGATGCCAATACCGTCAATCAATCCCCGGTCGTTCAATAATCCAATCAATTCAAGATAATTGTTAGTGACTTCATTTGAATGCAGCACATTATATTCGTTCAGGATCAGGTCGGCGCTGTCCGGCATATATTGGCGCGCCAGTTCAAAGGCCGTGATGACCCAGTCCCAACCGGTTGAGCCACTGCCACCCAAGGCATTGATATAACCGCCTTCGTGTGCGTCATCCGGGGGAGCATGAAAAGGTTCATTGACCACATCCACAAAGTCCATATTCGGATAGCGCTCACCGACTAATCGAAACCATTCCTCGATTTCGGCTCTCTGTTCGGCCGAATCCAAAGATGAAATCCAGCCCGGTTGCTGACTGCCCCAGACCAGAGTATGGTGTTTGTACAGGATTCCTTCGGTCTGCGCCATATTGTAAATATTATCAAGCGGTGTCCAGTAATAAGAATTGCGAGTATATTCCACACTGCCCCATTTCCCGGCATTGCCGGGAGTCACCTGATTCCAGAAGTTTGTGTAACTGGAATATATCGTATTGCCGAGACAATTGCCTAAAAACTTATCCTGACCTTCGGCAATCTGACCATGAAGAGGTTTCATTAGAAATGGAATGAAAAATAGGTTAAGGAATGAGAAAACTAATTGAAAATTGGTTTTCATCGAATTGGTCTTTTTGATTTTCATGTTTGTTACTTTTTTATTAATCATTTGTAAAAGCACCGATACGTTTGTGATTTTCATTTTTTATCTTCAGTAAATTAGCAATTTTTTCCGGTAATGTCATCCCGCTTTCAACGGCGGGAAAATTCGGCATCAGATCGAAGTTTTTCAACGTAACACTTCTGAAAAGCGGTCCGGCATAATTGGGGAAAAACTGGCTCTTGGTTTCGAAGCCCGGCAGAATTTGCCTAAAATCTCTTAAAGAAACACAGGACACCTGACATTTGTCATTTACTACCGGACTCCACCAGATTAGGGGAAGTTCTGTGGTTTCACCTTCCCGTACATAGACGTTATAATCCATATTTTTTAATTGAGGTTGTGTCAATTTTTTACATAGTGAAGCCGGCTGCCAGACATACAGTAAAGGACGGGTAAAGTCAGCGTTGCCGTACATTAAATTATTGATAAAAACATGGCCTTCGCGCTGATCCACATCGGGACCGGCGGAAGGATGCCAGCCAAAATGATCGGCGGCCGCACTGCGTTCATTGCGGGCGATACAGGCCGTGCTGTTGATAAAGGTGTTATTATAAATCTGAACATTAGAACTGTTCAGCACCCAAAGTCCGTGATCGCAATTGACAAATACATTGCCGGCACAGACGGCGCCTTTGGAAATCTCGAAGAAAAAACCATTGTCACTCGGCCAGGGGCGATCGATGGAAAACTCATGTTCGATACTTCCGACTCCTTCCACCCAATTATTCGTGAAAACTCCATCCACTTCCCCGACGTCATACCAGATGCCATTTGAATACGGCAGATCAATCACCAGATTATCGTTGCAGGTTACCCGATGACTCTGGTTGAAAATCTTAACCGCCGCCGGGTAATAGCCGGTGATCCTTTCGATATTATTGCGGGTAAAAATGTTCTTCTCCAATAAAACGTCGTTGGAAGCAATGATGTAAAGCCCTTCCGTGCTGGTATCGCTGATTTTACACTGCCGGAAAGTCATGTGATCCCCACGGAAATAGCCGGCCACCCGCGAGCAGTACGAAATCGTGCAGTTTTCGATTGTCGTCCCAACCACCTCTTTGCCGTGGGCGCTCTCCGGAGAAACACCCTCCGGTTCGGTGCCTTCGATCTCCAGTGCCCGGTAGGCATATTGGGTGAAGGTCAGGCCTCGCAGGGTATAGCCCTTTTTATCGGAGTTTTTACTGTGGCACGGTTTGGTCGTTCTCAGAATCGCTGCGTTGAAAGCAGTAATCTCGACTAATTTATCAGTCGGATCTACGCCGATATAGACGTTTTTATTGTCATAATCAATATAAAAAGTGTTTTCATTGACCTCGCCTTCCCAGCCGACTGCCTGTAGAAATCTTCCATCGACAAAAACCATGTCATTATTGAAACGATAAAGCGGGGTTTGCTTGCCTTCGCGGTCGCGCATCCACCAATTGTCAGGTTTAGATGGGAAAAGATTCGGCCAGGAAGTTTTCCATAAACCGTTTCCGAGATTTTGCCAATCTTTGGCAATCAATGTTCCTTTCAGTACGGGCTGTTCGTCCTGGTAAGGCTGAATGATCACCCCCTGATTCAACAGAAGATTGCCGGTGCGATAGGTACCGCCACGCAGGATAATAGCATCGCCGGTTTTGACCCGGGTGATTGCGGATTCCAGAGTGATTGGTTGGTCGGGACTTTTACCACTTTGCTCCGCCCGACCATTCACAGCCACATAGTATATGTTCGGGGCTTTCGGCAATTCATAAACTTGCCGCAATGGTCCGTACGGGCCGCCGGAAGGTTCACCGGTTGTCATTAAGTAATCCAGAAAAATGCAGATTATTATCAGTATCAGACGCCCTCGAACAATCTCATTTCGCTTCCACATAATGCCCCCTAATTAATTAAAAATTATCGGTCCGAAACGGCGCCGCCGGCAGTCCTGCCAGGTTGTAGAGATTGGCTCCGGCCGGATTATCAGCCCAGGCATAGCGTACAGCAACCGGCTTTTTAATTTTTTCATTCCAAACGATGACTTTATTGTCTTTTATTATCGCGCTTGCCCAGACGAACTGTTGGTCGGCTCCGGCAATCGCGAACTGCTTTAGTTCGCCGCCTTTGGCTACCAGACCGCTCCCGACGTGATCAAAGGTCAGGATCACCTTGTTATTGTCAATCTTCATAGAACGGTAAACCGGTCCGGAAAAGGTTACATTTTCACCATAAGCAACTTTCTGCGCCGCCAGAGCCAGTCGTTTGCCGACATCCTGTTTATTCAGCGGATGGATATCATTCCATTCACCGATGTCTATGGCGACGGCCATAGCCGTATTCGGCACGGACAGCGATTTCGCCTGCGATTCGCGGAAAACTGCCCAATTACTCTCCGCAGGGTGCTCACAGGCTTCCATAAAATTCGGTAATTGTACGAACAGGAATGGGAAATCGCCCTGTCTCCAGGCCTGGCGCCAGTCGGCGATTAAAGCCGGAAAAAGAGTGCGGTACTCCAAAGCCCGGCCGGTATTGGATTCGCCCTGATACCAGATTACGCCCTTGATACGATAATTCAAGAGCGGCGCGATCATGGCATTGTAAAGCCCCAGCGGTTTCCAACGGATGAACGTCTGGCCTTCGAGCGGCTCCATCTTTGCGCCAACTTTATATTGCCACTCACCTTGCAGGTCAATTTTTTGGGATCCGCAGACAATCGCGTAATCTTTGTCCGGAACGAATCCGGCGTCGCCGATATTGGAAATAAGCCGCACTACAATCGTATTTTCCCCGGCTTTCAGCAAACCGGCCGGGATTGGATAGCGGCGCGGCGGATACTGATAGCTGACCGTGCCTACAAACCGGCCATTGACAAAAACCGAATCGGCATCGACAATCCGGCCGAGAATCAACAGACTTTCCTTACCTGCCATGGAATCCGACACCTTAAATGTCCGGCGAAACCACACCACACCGTTAACTCCTTCGAGGGCTGTGCCTTTCCAGTAACCGGGAATTTGCATCATCGCCCAATCGGTCGTCTTAAGAGTCGGCGCGTACCAAACATTCTGCGGGTCAGCATAACCCTGGTCGTTCTGCCGTAAACGTTTGTACCAATCCGCGATGCGGGCGTTGTCGGCGGTTTCGATTTGACGAATCAGTTCGTCATCGCGGAATTTCACGGCTTCCTGAAAATACTCGGGGAAATCTTTTAAAGCTGCCTCGCTCATCCAGGATTGAGCCGGGGAACCGCCCAGACTGGCATTGATTAAACCAACCGGCACCTGGTATTTATCATACAGTTCTTTGGCAAAGAAAAATGCCACGGCTGAAAAATTCGGCAGATTGGTCGGAGTTGCGACTGCCCAGTTGCCGTACTCCAGATCCGTATGCGGCGTTTTGAAATCATATTTTTGCGGAACATAAAACTGGCGGATGTTGGGATTAGTGTAATTATTGAGTTCCTCTGCGTAATTCCAGATAACGCGACTGATAGGCAATTCCATGTTGGACTGACCGGAGCAAACCCAGACATCGCCGACCAAAATATCGTGAAGCGTAATGCTCGTCCCGGCCGTAATCTGCATCTCGTACGGACCGCCGGCGGGAAGTTTCGGCAACCTAATTTGCCAGTTGCCATCAGCGCCGGTCATCGCGGAGTATTCCAAGCCTAAGAATTTAACGCTGACCTTTTCGCCGGGCGTCGCCCAGCCCCAAATCCTGACCTCGGCATCGCGCTGTAACACCATACCGTCGCTGACTAATTTGGGCAGTTTCAATTCTCCGAAGGCCGTCGCCGACAGAATGAGGATTAATCCTAAAAACGTCAATATGTTTTTTTTACTGCCGCTCATCTGAATATTCTCCTCAATAATTTCATCCAATCTTTCATTTCAACAAGACGAACTTTTTCGTTTCACAGTATTTCCCGGCTTTAAGTTGGTAAAAATACATTCCACCGGATAACCGACTGGCATCGAAGTTCACCGTATAAATTCCAGCCGATTGAAAACCCTCGAGAATCGTTGTGACTTCCCGCCCCCGCAGATCATAAACCTTGAGTGTCAGATAGCCGGATTCGGGCAACCGGTAGCCGATCGTTGTATTCGGATTGAAGGGATTGGGATAGTTCTGGCTGAGATAAAAATCTTCAGGTAAAAGATCATCAGCCGGTTTTATACCGGTCGCCGGAAGAAGACCATCAATTGCAGTTTTTAAATTATGATACGAATTTCCTAAAGTGTCAGCGGCAGAGTTCATATAAGAATAATTTCTATCTATTGCATTTCTAGCCGTGGTATGCGCTGTCGAAAAAAGCATCCAACTTTCACTCGTATAATCAGCCTCTTTTAAAGTATCGGCCTGAGCAAGCAGAGAATCCAGTTTATTAAAGTACAAGCCGACATTGACCGCGGCGTAAAACGCCGGTTTGCACTGATTATTGGCATCCCAGAGCGAAGCCTCCTTTACAAATGCCCAGTAATCATTCAAACCATCTTTGGAAACGCTGATCAGCTTACCGCGCCCGGAGAAGTAACTGCGCTCGACGAAACACTTGAAAAGCGCGGCATATTGATTAGCCTGAGTCGCCCAGCGCGTAGCGGTATCACTGCTGGGTTTAACGTCCAGCTCTGTAACGGAGATTTCATCGCAGATCGTTGCAAATTTATTATAGGATGCAATCCACTGCTCGGCAGTCGGAGAGTTGTATTGATCATGATCCTGCATGCCGATCCCATCCAGATAGCCGGCTTCAAAAATCGGTGTACATATTCTGACGATACCGTCGGCTTTGGCGGCAATATGAGTATTATAATCGTTGTAATACAGTTTAATCTGATCCTCGCCGTAATATTCCGTCCACTTGCGGGTCAATTCGAAGGCTTTTGAAATGTAAGTGCTATCGCCAAAAGTAAGGTACCATTCACTATCGGAGGTACGGTTAGCGCCGGCATCGGTCACGGCTTCATTGACCACATCCATAGCGCTCAGCAAGCCCGGCCAGCCTTCGTGAATTATACGAATAACCTCTTTGATATAATTATCTAATCTATCGGTCATCTGCTCTTTGGTCAGACGGGCGCCGGTGCTGGAATATCCGGTACGGAAAAAAGCCGTGCCGGGATGTTGGCTATGCCAGACCAGCGTGTGTCCGCGAAATGTAAAACCCTGGCGCTTAGCCCAGTTCAACTGGGCGATGATGTTGCCATTAAAGGTCACTATCGGGTGAACATTTATGGAGTCCTTCTCCGCCTGCGAATCGGCATTGTTATACGCCGTAGCGCTACCGTTCATATCAACAATGTAGGTTGATTTCATCCAGTTGCCCGGACTCATCGAATTCATATGATATTTTATCAGATAACCACCATCGGCGTCCACAATATTGGATTGTCCCGCCACGTAAGGATCGGATGAAAACCCCACGTGAGCATAGGACAGCAGGCAACCGATTTTAAAATCGTTGGCGAAGACATCTTTAAGCGCCGGCACATCGGTCTGGATCGGTCCGGCCAGAACGCGGCTACAAATTGAAATCCATGATATTATCATCAGACCGAACGACACATTTTTTAAGTGATTCGGGGTAACATTTTTCAGCATAAAAAAATTCCTCATTTAAAAATTAATCGGAAATAAAAGTCGTGATACTGGAGGCTTCCAGGGTCACGGTAAAACTTCCATTGATCATAGCAATGCTATCCGCCCGGACACAGTTTTTCGTCTCCGCGGTTGTATAGGGAATAAATACATCGGGATTCCCATGCTCAATTTTGAACACCTGTTTGAGCGCTGAAGAGGCCTGATTAATCGCCACAATCACTAATTTACCGTCATCGTTTTTATATGATGAGACGGCGACGCCTCTCTGCGGAGTCTTATTGCAAAAAACGCGATGGTAGCCGGGACGGATAAAGCGGGAAAATTGCGACATTACATAGCCTTTCTTGGTCACTGAACCTTTCGCCCCGTTATGATCGCCATCGCTGATCGGTCCATAAAACCGAACAATATACCACCAGATGTAAGCGCTCATCCCGGCGGTCATACAATCATTGATCTCGGTGCCTACTGCTAGGGCTTCCGACCAGGGCATCGGGAAAATATCATCATTCGTTAAATGCTCGGTCATCCAGATTTCCTTACCCTTTTCTTCGGCTAACGGATAAGACTCCAATCCGCCGCCGTAGATATGTCCGCCGACGATATCTAAGTTGGCACAAGCCGCCGAATCGTTCAGGATCGGATCGGACATATTTTTCCGGAACTGAAAAGATTCCGGCGCAATGACTTTTGTTTTAATCCCGCCGGCATAATTCGCCATGAAATTTTTCATTTGGTCAGGAGTGTAATCGCAGGATTCATAAGACACTTCGATATCCGGTTCATTTTGCACCGAAACCGCGTATAAAGAAACGCCATTATCCGCCATATAATCGATAAAAGAATTCAGATGATCCACAAAATCCTGATAATGACTTTCCAGAAGATAGCCGCCCGTCGTGCTGTTATTACTTTTTAAACTGGCTGGCGGCGACCAGGGCGAAGCAAATACCAGCACGCCCAGATCGTAGGCTTTTTTGGCAGTCGCAACCTGGACCGAAAAATCCCAGCCGGTGCCTGATGGCAACCGGAGGCGAAGCATCGAGAAACCCAATTGTCCATCGCCGGTTCCGAACGCAGTCTGAATTTCAGAATCCGTCATATCCGGACGCCAACTCATAATATTGGCCGCGCCGAACCCGCGAATATACTGTAAGACGCTATCCATATTGACGACCGCCTCCGGTATTTTTGTAACTGAAAAATTTAACGTCGTATCGCTCTGGACAGAGATAGCCTCAAACTGGTTGGAAATTATCTGCGGATAGGTAAATGCCAGATTTTCTATCAGAACATTAAACGTCATCGCCGAAGAACCGGACGAGCATTCCCTGGATTTTGATAAGCGACCGACGGTTGTTCCTGAAATGGAAATCAATCCGTCGCCGCCGGAATTATATATCATCTTTCTGACTTTGGATTCGCCGCCGGCCTGTAGCCGGTAAATATAAACTCCGGTAGCCACTTTCTGCCCGGCGTTGTTACGCCCGTCCCAATTTATCAGATAAGTCCCTTTGGTCTGAATACCAATATCAATCTTCCGCACTTCTCGTCCCAGCAGATCGTAAATCGTGACGAAAACCTCGGAATGTTTCTTAAGAGTGTACGGAATGGTCGTCGAAGCCGAAAATGGATTCGGATAATTCTGTTCCAGATCAAATTTATCCGGCAGATTATTCCGCGCGATAATTGCGGTAAACGGTATCAGCAGTTGATAATTCCCCAGTGAATCGGTCACAGCCGAATAATGGGTCGCCGTGTCGAGCGCATCGGTAAAAGTGACCAGGGCATTCTGCACGGCGATTGACGAAGCGGTCACATTGCCCTGAACCGATAGATTTGAGGCATAAATTTGTCGATAAGAAAGAAGAATTGATAAAATCGAGAAAGCCTTCAAGTTTGCCAAGTGTTTTCGGGATAAATTTCTCATGGACAATTCCTTTACGTGCACATCACATTTTATATTTTCGTAACGCTTATAATCAACATATTATCTCAGTAAAAGCATCTTGATAGTCTGGCTAAAATTACCGGCTTTCATAATACAGAAATAGATTCCGCTGGGCAAGCGGTCTGCATTTAAAATTACGCTATGACTGCCGGCGGTCTGATGCCCCCCGACTAAAGCCGCCACTTCCCGCCCCGCCAGATCGTAAACCTTGATGGTCAGGTAGCCGGATTCCGGCAACCGGTAACCGATCGTCGTCGTCGGATTGAAGGGATTCGGGAAATTCTGGAACAGGGCGAATATCTGCGGAATATTGACTGATTCGGCAGCATTGATGTCCGACAATCCCGAATTGATTTTTCCGGGCGTTCCATGACCAACCGATGCCCGCCAGTTTTCGCCCAGCGAGTTATCACTGTTGGCATCGACCAGTTCCAGTGTCGGTCCGTTGCCATCAGGTTCGGTTGGCCAGGGCGCATTATCGTCATAAGTCAGAGAGTCCTGGATATCACCGTTGCTATTTACTAGTTGGATGTACTCTCCGGAGCCGCTCAGCCCGAAACCGGCATCTCCCAGATAATTTTCAACGTCCGGAAAACAGGCCGTAAAAGCGCTGGCATTCTCGACCAGCACCAGATAATCTCCCGGTTCCATGATCGTCCCTTTTGGTAAAAAAAACTGATGGCTGGGCTCGCTGTCAGTATAATACCAACCGCTGAGATCAATGGCTTGATCGCTGTTGTTGTACAGTTCGATCCAGTCGCCGGGATCAAATTCATCCGCCGCATTATAGTTGATCTCATTGATCACAATCTGATCTACGCCGGCACTATCCGTCGAAAAATTCGCATAAATCGCACTCGACCTGCCGACCGATAAAGAGATGGAATCCGCTTCCGAAGTCACCGCTCCGCTCCAGCCGTCAAATTTATATCCGGCCGCCGGGATGGCTTTTAGATGAATCGGATTCCCGGTAAAATACACACCCCTGAACGGTGTATCGGCAGAACGCAGCGTCAGAGTATTAAGCCTTACGGCGCCGCCCTCGGTAATATTCACAGTGATTCTTCCATTACTGCCACAATCGAAATAATCGCTGACGTGCGTGCGCAGATAATCCGGACGGTCCTGCGCGAAAGTCTTCATTTCGGTGCAATCCTCGCCCGTCAATCCCCATCGTTCCCGGTGTCGGCCAATCTCGCTGGCGATATTGCCAGCCAGTGAATCAATCACCGCAGCGACCCGCGAACTCAGGAAATTCGTATTGAGTAAATCAGCTATCTGGTTGATAAACCGATTCCGGATTGTCGGATTTTCCACCAATTTACGTTGCAGCAAAGTCGCCCAGGGAGGATTTGAATAACGCGTTTCTCTCGTGGAAAACATGAAGGCGATATGATCTTCCCAGGCTCCGTGAGCATACAGCCCGAATCCGAAATCCAGCCCAAAAAGAATCCAGCGCCACTGCCCGGAAGCACTCCGTTCCCGCCAGAATTTGATATTACATCCCGGCCAGTCCATGTTATCATAATAGGCCTGCGCCGCATAATAGAGAATACACTCATCCAGATCAATGGCCGAGTCGAGATAAGCGTAAGCCGCATCAGTCGTCATATCGTGGTTACTGATATAATCAATCAATTGCTGATAAGCCGCGACGTCGCCCTGAACGACCTGCAGATTGTCTTCCAGCATTTCGACGTCATCAGGGTCAACGCCGTGCCGGTTGGCGATGTAATGCTCGCTGATTTTCTCGCGAATGTTGTATATACCCCAGTATTCGCCATTGATAAAAGTCACCGCCGGCCGATATTCCTGATAATCAATATCCAGGTCTTTCACGAGAGTTTGCATCATGGCGTCCCGAATATGGGTGTATTGCCAGTCATTGCCGGAATTTCTCAGAAGAAAAGACTTGTAAGTGGTGACTGGAAAACCCGGAAAAAGCGGATATTTTATCTCCGAGACTCCATATTTATCTTTAAATTTTACCGCGATTGATTTCTGCGCCCAGGTTGCGCTCTGATTTCCGGTGATATTGAGTCCACAATCTTCCGAGAAGCCCAAAGTTTTGTCATCCTCGAAAAATTCCACATGCGCGGGGCGTTCCCAGTCCTTCGTATAATTAGTATAAATTCCTGAATCAGCGTCAAAAAGATCATACGGATCGGCGGACAGTGAGATGACCGGCAGGTTAATATCTTCATTGATGAAATAAGTGCCGGTGGCCGGGCGGCCGGGTAAATATCCATCCTCTATGCTGATAGCTTTGATGACGGTCGTTGTAGCAATGTTAAGCGGAGAAGTATATTCCGGATCGGTTGCGTCCGGAATGCTGCCGTCTAAGGTATAAAAGATTCTATTCCCTTCAGCGGATAATGTCACCGAAATTGAAGAAGAATAAAATCCTGCATGTGGCGAGAAAGTCACCGGATCGGCATAGGCCTGAATCGGCTGACCGCTATTGGCGGCGCCCGGCGTCGGTTCCTGAAAAATCCAGACAAGCGCCCCGTCGCTGACCCGGCCATAGGCTATATCGGACTCTGCGGCCGGCGCAAAAATCCGGTCAATGATTATCCCGTTACTATCACTGAGAATAATTTCCTCTCCCGAGGCGCTGATCTTGAAATTGGTATGCCAGTAATCAGCGTGTTTGTTCTTGTCAGAAGCAAATATGATCAGATGACCGCCCGGCTCGATCACGGCGTTGCCGAACTGCCACTTGTCAATTTCCAGAGAATCGTCGCTAAGGTAACAACCTTCCAGATTTACCGTCCCGGAGCCGCTGTTGTACAGTTCGATCCAGTCTGAGGCTTCGCCATCTTCATCAAAGAGCGCCGAGCGGTTAGACGACATAATTTCGTTGATCAGCACTCCGCCAGAAAACAACGACTGCGGAATAACGCTCAGCATTACTATTAAAAAAAGACATCTCCATTTTGCATTTCCGGTAATCAATTCCAACCCCATTTCATTAGACAGGTCCGCTTCATTTCAGCACGACAAATTTTCTGGTTTTAACCGCGTTCTTCATCCGCAGTTGATAAAGATATACGCCGCCCGCCAGTCCGTCAGCGTTTAAGTTCACCGTATAATTTCCGGCTGATTTCACGCCTTCGACAACGGTCGCCACTTTCCTGCCGCATAAATCGTAAACCTGAATGGTCAGGTAGCCGGGTTCCGGCAACTGATAGCTGATAGTCGTGGCCGGATTGAAAGGATTTGGAAAGTTCGGCGCCAATTCAAATTCTAACGGCAATAAACCTTGTTCGTATTCATTTATGGAATTACTGGGCTCGGGTTTTTCAACAAATTGTAACCATTTCAACATGAGTAATTTATCCGTGCCAGCTCCGCAAAATTTCAGATATACGTCATGATTCCCGCTCACCGGAATCGTCACACCCGCCGTAAAGGTTTTATAGACCGACCAACCGCCGGTGTTGGTGATATTACATTCGGCGATTTTCGTCCCGGTGTCCAATGAATCCAGCCATACTTCGATTGTGCCGCCGTTCGCGCCACAGGAAGCCGTAAACATCACAGAGTCGGTACTCTTGACGTATTCCGTATTTCCGAATTCCACACCGGCATACAACGCCCAATCGTTAGGATGGATCATATCCAGCGAGCTAATTCCACCACTGCGGCGTGACAAAGATGTGCCATACTGGTTCGCCGGGCACTCAGCCAGAATCGGCGTGTAAGCATCGCGATAAATGTAAAAATCGAACCAGGCGTCCTGATTACCTTTCACATAAAATCCCTGACGCGTTCCGGTAAAAGTCGAAAAATCGGAATAGGAGTCAATCTCAGAAACGGTAAAATCTTCTCCAATTTTTTCCCAATGGCATCCATCGCCGCTATAATAGCCGCTGATCAGATGATTGACGCGAACTAATTTGAACCACAAGGTGTCACCAATGGTGTTTTCGACTTCGTATTGAGTGCCTTGATAACAAAATCCAATTACCGGCGCTCCGGTACCCGACATTGTGCTGACAAGTTTGACAAAAATTTTCTGATCGCCTCTCATGATCCAAAGTCCGGCGGTATCGGTAACCGCCTGAGCGTCGAAGTCAAGTCTGGTAATCAGCGCATAATTATGCTCTCCGTCGTTTTTTAGGATCATGTTGGCGGCATAACGATTCTTGGGCGTCAATCTCAGCCAGCCGGGTCGTTCCGTAAGTGAAAATTTACTTGCAGGTGTATATCCCAGAAATGACCATTCCGGATGCAATTCCTCTGCATCGAAAAAATCCGAGTGCGGCACCATCCAGGGAATACCGCCGGAGGGTAAATCAGGAGCTGAAAACGATGTATTATTCGGATAATCGGCCTTCGGGACACTATTAGCATCATAGCGAACTTGATTTAGCAAACCCTGCCGGCCTTGTCCTTTCCATTCCCCGCTGGCGTAAAGCGGATGTACGACCCAATTGGTACTGTCGTCAAGCATTACAACGGCGGAAGCATGATTTGGGATGGTGAATAATGATGAGCCACCGGTGCTGAAAAAATCGCCCAGCATTTCCCAGGCCGACTGATCGGCTGTCAGGGTCAGACTGCGCATCACCTTTTGACCTCCACCTAAATCCCGGGCGAAGGAATAGTAATAATAGCCGTCATATTTCCACATTACCGGACCTTCCGCCCAACTGTAGGGATAGTCCGGCGCCGGATTGAGCCAGGCCAGATTATATACCACGCCCGTAGGTTGTCCATCATCACCTAGTTCGACAATGCCGTTATTGGGCTGTCCATTTTTCACGATTAAGTACCACTTATTGTCATCATCGATAAAAATGGAATTATCATATCCTAGACTATATGATAGATTTGATGGATTGCTTATTGCAACAGGCATACTCCAGGGACCGGCTGGCTGGCTGGCTTTGACATAATACATCGTGTTAGCCCTTGAGAAAAAATGCCAGTATTCGTCGTTATAAAAAACCATCTGTCCGCCCCAGCAGCCCCCGCCCGCGGCGTCGCCATAATTCGTCCAGGCTGCGCTGACCGGCTGGGCGATCGCTTCCCAATGCACCAGATCCGTGGAGTGATAAATGACCGGTGTGACATTAAATGACGAACCGGTAGTGTAAAAATCATTGCCTATTTTTGATAATGTACAATCCGGATGATCGCCGGGAACAACCGGATTCATAAAGGTTCGGAATGACATAGACTTTCCGAATCCAAAACCTGACAACAGCAACAACACTAATATTTCGGTAAAACATCTCATTATAAATCTATCCGGTAAATAACGATTGAAGAGTCACCTTGATTTTCTTGGAAACCAAACTTTCATCCTGCCAACCCCGCGGTTCGACCATAAATAATACGGAATCAAGGTGAACTTCTTTCCGTTCGCCCGCACTTCGATCACCGCAGTTTTTTCGGTTAAAACCGATCCTCTTACAATATTGAATTCCATCTTGCCGGAAATATTGAAATCATCTATTGCGGGATTATCTATCTCCTCGGCGCAATAAACCAGCGGGCCGGATTCAAACGCGACCTTGCCGCTGTCGTCGGCGACTTTTTCGTTGGCAATCACCTGCCGGACGCCCATCGGTAAAACCAGTTCGACCAGATCGCCTTTTCTCCATATTCTTGTAATTTCAGCGTACCCTTTACGGGGCGAGATTTTCGTGCTTTTCCCATTGATTGTCAGAGTGGCGGTCTCGTGCGGCTGATCCAGATAGGAATAAAGATCGCCGGGCAGCGGCTGATTTTGCACCCAGCCTGGAATCCGCAATTTCAGAGTAAATTTTTGCCTGCTTGCGGGGTTGATTATCAGCCTGATATGATTGTAATAAGGATACTCCGTCTGCTGAATGATCTCGATTTCTTCCTGGCTGACAACCGCCTGGGCTTTGTTCGAGATATACAGATTGACGAATAAACTGTCTTTATTAACGGCATAGATCAGACCCGGAACCGAGGGCAGAAAGCGGATCAGATTAGTCGGGCAACATGAGCAGTCGAACCACGGTTGCCGGGTAGCGCTTCCCATGTTAAACTGATATTTGCCGTCTGACTCAGTCGGATTCGGATAGAAAAAATTCTTACCGTCTAACGAAATGCCCGAGATCAGGCCATTGTATAAAGTCCGTTCGAGAACGTCGTAATATCTCGCATCCCCAGTTAATAGAAACAGGCGCTGATTCCAATAAACGCTGGCAATGGCGGCGCAGGTCTCGTTGTAAGCCGTCAGATTCGGCAGTTCATAATCGTTTCCGAAAGATTCGCCCTCGTGTCGCGCGCCCAGACCGCCGGTGATATACGTTTTCCGGCTGACTACGTTTTCCCAGATCGTGTTGACAGCCTTGAGATAGTTCGCGTCAGGATACATAACGGCGATGTCTGTCATGCCGGCATACATATACAGCGCCCTGACGGCGTGCCCGACGGCTTCGGTCTGTTCGATTACCGGTAAATGATCCTGACTATAATCTCCATACAAGGCATGACCGATCGAGTCGCCTCTGATGTCGAGAAAGAATTTAGCGAGTTCCAGATATTCAGGTTTGCGCGTGATCCGATAGAGCTGGATCAGACCCGTTTCAACGATCTGATGGCCGGGCGGTGCCTGCAATTTCCCCGCCCCGAAACTGGCGACCAACAAATCGGCGTTTTTAAGCGCAATTTCCAGGAAATTGCGCTTGCCGGTTGCATGATAGTGAGCGGCGGCCGCTTCAAACAGGTGGCCGCTGTTATACAATTCATGACTGCTGACTTCATTTTCCCATCTTTTCTGAGAAGGTTTAACCCACCAGGCGGGCGGTTTTTGCCGGTCAATCGTGAACCAGGTCGTCAGATAACCATCCGACTCCTGACCAACTTTGATTATGGCAATGATCGAGTCGAGATAGGCGTCCAGTTCCAGATTCGGCTTGCTGACCAGCGAAAGCGAAGCGCCTTCGATAATCTTGTACACGTCGGTATCATCGAAGGGCATTTTTCCCATGTAAGCACCCTTTGTCTTCCCGCCGGCTACCAGAAAATTCTGCAGGCGTCCTTCCTGCTCACATTTTTCAAATGCATACCTGATGGTCACGTCCTGGACGAGTTTTAATTTTGGGAGCCAGAAGTTATCGTTGATTTTAACATTTCGAATGCTGACCGCGGTGATCGGATAATCCGCATACTGCGTATTCTTCCGGGAGCATTGCATAAACGCAATAATAAGAAGAAGCCAGAACACCCTTTTCATCGTCATTAATTAATCCTCGAATAAAATTGCAGGGTCAATCGGTTTTCATTCGTAATTATAAAGTTCAAATCTTACAATCGAGTAGTCGTTCAGTAATATGCGGATATGTCTTCCCTGATGAATCTGATCGCCGTTCAAGTGGCGGATTACTTGCCATTGATTATTAAGGAATTTGCCCTCGTCGGCTTTTAGAATGCCAACATTCAGATTGGGATTTTGTATGTTTTTAAATGTGATTACCACGCCCGACCCGGCCAGGTAATATTCGTTATCACCAGTTTGGACTATCAAGGCTCCGGCGGTCTCCCAGGTATCATTTTTCGAATTGGGTTCATAACCAAGAGTGTAGCTGTGCTTACAGGTCAACTCATATTTTCCAAGTTTGATAGCCTGTTCCGGTTTTTCTTTATCAAAGAGCACCCCTTCGATTTTATTCTGCCCGTGATGCGCCGTAATCAGAGGCGTCAACTGGTGCAATAAGCTGTAAACTTTTCCAAGCGGCTCATTCTCCGGATCACTGGATGACTCAATCGAGAACGGCGAAAAGCCAATGGATTCGTAATGTCCAATGACAAAAGCGGCTTTGGCGGCGACCGTATTATCGAAGCGATGTTCGGGGATAAACAGCGGATTCCCCCGGCGGGTGTATAGATCGCTCCAGTATTCGATGTTTGGAAAATAAAAATCCGGCGCCAGAAAATCGAGCGAAGGCGCGCCGGCTTGCCAGACATCCATCAAATGCGGAAGCGGTCCGGCGCTCGGATATTGACCGGGCAACCAGCCGGGACGATTCAGGGCTGCATTAACGAACATCGGCAAAGAATAAACCGCTTTACCGGCTTCGGCAATTGCGTTAGTGAACTTTGCATAATACCACGCCATGAAAATTTCATCGGTTTGCGGCCCTTTGCCAAATATTTCTTCCCAGGTTCCGGACTCCTTGAATCCGTTTTCAGCCCATTTTTCTTTAAACTCGGGCACGAGTTTGTCCTTATTCTTTTTCAAATATTGGATGAATTCGGCGGGCGCTTTTTCCTTAAATTTTTTATTTGCCAAGGGGTGGTAATCCCGGGCGCTCGGCAACATCCCGATTTCATTTTCGAGCTGGATCATAATGACCGTGTGGTCATTGCCGTCAATTGCTTTGACATGTTGCATCAAAGCTCGAAAGGCTTTCAGGTCGGCTTGCAGATTTTCTGCGCTGAAAGGCGTCAATATCTCATGACTCTTCCCCTGATCGTCCTTTATTCTCGGAAATCTTTCCTGGTTTTTTTTGACCCATGCCGGGGCGTGGCTTGACATGCTGTTCTTCCAGGAACCAAACCATAATAAAACCAGTTTCAGATCGTTTTTACGCGCTTCGGCGATGAGCTGATCATACAATTGAAAGTCGAATTGGCCTTCCGCCGGTTCGATTAATTCCCAATAGACAGGCGCCAGGACCGTATTCAAATGCATGGCTTTCAACTTCGGCCAGACCGGTTCCATGTATTCCAAACTGGTGAAAGATGAATTGCCTAATTCCCCACCAAGAATGATAAAAGGCTTGCCATCAACGATTAATTGCGTACTCGCACCCAGTTTTTGCAGATGAGGAAGGCTGTTATTTTCCTGCGCATTGAGGATAATTGCCGTAAAAATAATCGGCAGAATCGCGAAAAAGAAACGTGGCTTTACTTTCATAGAAACATTCACAATCGAATTAAAATTGTTTTCGGGAACTTTCATTATCGCTCGGATCGTAAAAAAACTTCAAACAATTCGTACTTAGTCTATCAACGAATCAGCCTGCCCGCAAAA
>CAZNUN010000027.1:0-1092 GCA_964576275.1 uncultured bacterium
CCATTTTCATTGTCAATTTGCCGTGTCGTTGTCTTTTTTTCCGCTTGTGCATAACGTATTGTTCACGCAATAATATTGCGTATAATGGATTAAATGTCCATATTATATGCGTGATAACTTGAAAATACGGGGGTATGGATATGAAGAGAACGGAATTGACCGATAAATTCCGACGGGAATTGACCATCCGGAACTATAGTCCAAATACTCAGCGGGCTTATTTGAACGGCTTGCAACGCTTCCTGGAATATTTCAATAAAAATCATCCGGAACAGATATCAGGTGATTTTCTGAAAAACTATATCCTGTATTTAAAAGAAGAACGCCATTATTCCTATTCGTCTCTGAAACATGCCCTTGCCATGCTCCGTTTTTTATATGAGAATGTTTTGGAGCAAACAGTAGATTTCGACTTCGATTTGAAAATCAGAAAAACTTATCCATTGCCGGAAGTGCTGTCTGTTTCAGAAGTTAAAGCTATCTTTGCACAAATCGGCAACCGAAAGCATAAGGCAATTCTGATGACAATTTATGCCTGCGGTTTGCGGATCTCCGAAGCGATTAATCTGCGGGTCAGCGATATTGATTCGGAAAGGATGCTGGTTCGGATTGGGCAGGGTAAGGGGCGCAAGGATCGTCAGGTGATCCTGCCGGCAAATCTGCTGACTGTTCTCAGAGATTACTGTCATGAATATCATCCGGAGAATTTTCTGTTCGGGGGAGCGGAAGGCGGTCAATATTCCACACGCAGTATTCAGGCTATCTTCAGGCGAGCCGTCAAACGGGCTGGTATCCGCAAGAAGGTTTCGGTTCATTCGCTCCGTCACAGTTATGCCACGCACTTACTGGATCAGGGTACCGATATCCGCTATATTCAGGCATTGCTCGGGCATAAGCATCTCTCCACGACCCAGATTTATACGCATATCAGCAATTATAATTTGCAGAAAATCAAAACCCCGTTCGATGCTGAGGATTTCAGGTCTCTTGTTTAAGCAATAATCCGGTAAGATTTTCTGCGGATTTATCAAGGTCATCCGGTTAAACAGTTGAAAGGTTTGGCCAAGTGCTCAAACGATCTGAACGTTTGCT
>CAZNUN010000027.1:1192-26680 GCA_964576275.1 uncultured bacterium
CTCAAACGATCTGAACGTTTGCTTAAATGGTTTGACAAAGTTGTCAAACGATCTGAATGTTTGCTTAAATGGTTTGGCAAAGTTCTCAAACGACTTAACAGGATTGCCAAATAGTATGGAAAAGTTTGCGATTGACTAATCAGAGTTTATCAGTCCTTTGATAAAATGTTCAGGTGACCTGAAAACATTGTCAAGCCATCTGATAAATCAGTCAATTCACTTGCAGGAGTTTACAGGTGATTGAACATCTTTAACAAATGACCGGCGAAACAGCGGTTCTGTTTCAGTAAGGTGGCAGGGCTGGACCGGTATAGCCGCACATCCCGGTACGGGGGGAATTGACGATCGGCAGGGTTTCGTCATAAAGGTCTTTGAGAATCTGGCGGGCATGTTTCTCACAGAGCACATTCAGATCGCCGGCAATTTCAACCCATTCGGGGACCAGTACGGTGGCGGGGCGATCGCATTTATCGCAGAGAATATCGGGCGGATCATTGCGCGCCATCAGTAAAATCGGATGGCTGGATAAGGGTTGCCCGAAACGTTCGTCAACCACTTCGATCAGGGTTTCCGAGGAGGTGCCGAAGTCGTAAATATGCCGGAGAATCATTCCGAGTTCCAATATATTTTTGGCTTTGGTTCGCATATTGATGACCTGTCTCGTGCCATCCAGGGTAAATTCGCTTAAATGGCCACAGCATTCCAGCCAGATCGCGCGCAGATAATCATCCAGAGCGGATAGAGAGGAATTGCCGTTCATCTCCAGATGAAGCCAGTAGTTGCCGGTATAGGCGTCCCGGATTTTCAGATGATAAAGATGCTGGCCTCGTTGAGCATTCTTGATGGTCAGATCAATTGTCTCGAAGCGTTTGGTACAGTTCCGGAGATGACGCGACATGCCAAAGCTTGTAAATTGACGTCCGCACCAGATACAGGTGCCTTTGGTATGTTTAGAATCGGTCATAATTTTCTCCTTTGAACATTTTATTAGAAATTTTTAATTAACTGACCGGCGACTTTAATATTGTATCTTCACCTCGAAATCCCCGCGGTCGGGCGTTTTGATCAGAATCATCCGGTCGGCGGTCGTATAATAAACACCTTCCGCATTTTGGTTTAAATCATCCGCCGATTTTGCGAACGGCAGAGACTGATTATCCAGGCTGACCATGACCGGCGGACGTGAGGATATGACCTTGAACAGATAATTTTGGCGCGGCGGCTGATAGCCGGACTGTTCACGTTTGACTGTAATATCGCAGACGTTGGTTGAAGCCTGGCAGGTGAATTTCGTCAAAGAGAAAGCTCCTTTTTCGTACGCGTATGAAAGTCCGTCGTCTTCGTAAAGCATATAGGAACTCACGCCGGCGGGATAAATTATCATCTCCGTTTCGGTAATTGGTTTTTCGCCGACGTACTGCTGAACTACTTGCATCGGAAGGAAGCCGCCTTCGCGCAGGAAATAAGGAATCTGACTGAGGGGAGCATCAACAGTTAGCCATTGTTTGCCGGTATAAAAACGCTTTTGGTTCAGGTCGTACCAGTTACCGTCCGGCAGGTAGAGCCGTTTGACTTCTTCAGTTTCGGAGAGCACCGGCGCGACTAAGAGATTTTCACCGAGCATAAACTGGTCCTGAATTTCGGTACGGTAACATTCCGGGTCGTCCTGGAAATTGAAAAACAGCGGGCGCATTACCGGCCATCCGTTTTGATTCGCAGTGTAAAATTCGTTATAGAGAAAGGGCAGAAGGCGGTAGCGCAGATTGATGAATTCGCGCACGGTGTTTTCGACATCGATGCCAAATGTCCAGGGCTCTTTGCGACGCGTGTCCCAGGCGGCATGTTGGCGGAAGAGTGGCGTGAAAGCGCCCAGTTCCATCCAGCGGATGTAAAGTCTCTCAGATGGATTATCAACGAATCCGCCGACGTCGCTACCGATGAACGGGATGCCACTCAGACCAATGTTTTGCGACATGCGGCAGGCAATTTTCAGATGCAATTCGTTGGCAATATTATCGCCGGTCCAAGCCGCCGAATAACGTTGAATTCCGGCAAATCCAGCGCGCGTAAGGATGAAATGGCGCTGGTTGGAGTGTTTGCGCAAACCTTCACGGGTGGCACGCGCCATTTCCAGCGCATAAATATTGCGAGCTTGTTTGTGATCGGTTGGGAAGCAGTCGCCGTCGAATTGTACAATATCGGGAAAATGCGTGCCCCAGACGGTCGGTTCGTTCATGTCGTTCCAGAAGCCGGCAACGCCATCTTGTATTAACAAATTCAGTTTGTCGCCCCACCAGATGCGCGTGGCGGCTTTAGTGAAATCCGGGAAATAAGCCCAAGACGGCCAGACTTCGCCTTGATAAACCTGTCCGTCGGGATATTTGACAAACAGATCTTGCGCCAAACCTTCGCGAGCGGCGAAATAATTTGAGTCGGCTTTTACGCCCGGATCGATGATCGGGATGACTTTAAAACCATCCTTTTTCAAATCGTCGAGCATTTTGGCTGGTTGCGGGAAATGCTCTTTATTCCAGGTGAAGACGCGATAGCCGTCCATGTAATCGATGTCGAGATAGATCACGTCGCAGGGTATCTTTTTGGAACGAAAAGTCGCCGCCAGATTGCGAACCTCCGCTTCCGGAAAATAACTCCAGCGGCTTTGCTGGTAACCCAGCGCCCACAGCGGCGGCATTTCCGCCCGGCCGGTCAGATTCGTATAAGCCGTCAGGACTTGTTTCATCTGCGGACCGTAAATGAAATAGTAATCCAGCTCGCCTTTTTCCGCGCCGAACCAGTAGAAGCGGTTGTTACTGGCGCCGAAATTAAAGTGCGATTTGTAAGTATTGTCGAAGAAAATACCGTAAGCCTTGAAATCACGGATACCATAAAAGAACGGAATCGAAATATACAGCGGATCGGTGCGGTCGTCGTAAGCCCAGAAGTCCGTATTCCAGAGCGTGTACTCCTTGCCGTTTTTACACAAATCGTCGCTCTTTTCACCCAGTCCGTAAAAACTCTCCCCGGGCAGGAGTTTTTTATGACAACGCACTTCATCATTGTCGAAGCTGACGCCGAAGGCTTCTTCGTCGGCGTTGATCAGGTTGCCGGTTTGATCATAAATCGTGACGCGGCAGGGCGATTTGGTGATGCGCACGCTCAGCGTTTTCGTGGTCAGGGTAAAATATCGACCGTCGTCTTTGAAAGTGAAGGCGCTTTTGGCAGGTAATTCGCTTATGACGGCATAGGAGGGCGCCGCGGAAAATTCCTTTTGATTGGTATAGCGGAAGCGGATGATATTATCGTCGTAAACGTAAATATTGAACAAGGCGTTGTCGGCTTTGAATTCGACCCGGTTGGGGAAAACGCTTTGGGATTTGATATTTCCGATAAATTCAAACCCGGCGAACAGCGGAACGCAGGCGAGGCCGATTATCAGTAGTACACAAAATTTCAGTGACATCACTTTAACCCTTTCTTTTACGAGTGACATGTGACGGGCAACGGGTGACTTATTTCTCTTGTCAGCGCTTCTGCGTTGACACGGTAAATGATATGTTCGGTATAAAAAACACATCACAGGTGCGAATATATTGAAAAATTTCCCGGATTGGAAGAAGATGTTGAAAAGTCCACAACACCGGAGACCTGAAGCCGGGGGTTTGGTTTATCCTCATATCAGCATTCTTGGATTGAGACGAGCGGTCAGTGTATGATCTTTGAAATTCAAAAAATGCTCATTATTTCACCACGGTGCGAGAGTTACTGATGTTATTAAACAGAATGCATTAAAGGAGGTGTGGAAATGAGAGATTACAGGAATCGGTTCATTTTTTCAGCGTTTAATTATATTCTGTTCTCGATGATGCTGACGAACTTTCTGCCTGCGCAGGAACCGGCGCGCCAGCGCCTCCGCCACAACGACCGCCGGTAATCACCCCCACTCTCAGTTCGGCGACGTTGGAAAGTTTTAGACGGAATCTGGAAAATGTCATTTCATCTGCCGAAGATGACTTCAAAAGCCTCAAGCATACCAAAATTGAAAATAACACACCTTTTTTATTCGCCGAAGAATGGAATGTTATGACCTGCCTTCAGTTGGCTAAACGCTGTTATCTGAAAACAGAAGATTTCGTTTATGAACCACTTTCCTATTATGCCGAGTTCTGGACCGGTACAAACAAGGATGAAAAAGCGGCGTGGGAAATGTTTGACGTGGTCCAATACATGTTGGAGTATTGTGTTAAAAATGGTGGTTTGATCAGGCCGCATGATTATTTCAAGGATTACTACGTTCCGAACGACCTGCAAGGCAAAGCTTCGGAAAAAACGCAGAGTTTGCTGATTAAGGTGGAAAAAATCAGCAATATCGTTCCATTTTTAAATGCCAATAACGAGTATGTCACGAATATTACCGTGCGGATCGTCATTTTTTTCTATACTGAAAGAAATGATGAATACGAATATGAAGACTATTAGTTTTGATTAATTGCGGTTTCCCGTGCTAATGCTGACATCTTGGTACGTGATTATTTCAGTAAGGTTATTTTTCGGACGGCTTTGTAATCGCCGGCCTGAAAACAGATGAAATAAATTCCGGCGGCCATCTGTCCGGCCTTCCAGCCGGTTTCATAAATTCCGCTCTCAACCTTTTGGTCAATTAAACTGGCTACGCACTGTCCTTTAAGATTGATGATTTCCAGTTTGATATGGATCGCTTCCGGGACGGAAAATTGAATTATTGTTTCGGCGTTGAATGGATTGGGATAATTCTGGCAGAGCGAGAAATCCGATGGTATAATTGTACTCGGAACAGTTCGGATGGCGTTCAGACTGCCAATATTATCATCGATCCAATTTATTCGGTTCCTGATCCAGTTTTTCAGATAAATAATTTCATTGGCGTAAAAGACGGCGTCGCCCATAGCCGGCCAGCGGGCGGAATTGCGGGCGCGGGCTTCGGCGATGTAATTTGCCATTGAATCTATACGATTGCTCAGACTATCCAGATCCATTATTCCGGTGCGCAGTTCGCTCCAGCGTTCGGCGGCGCGGATCGCGAATTCAGCCTGGCGGCTTAGTTTCTTCCACCAGAAAGGCACCTTTGGCCAATCGTTTGGCATATAGGTGTCATGGTCAACTTCCCAGTGAATGTAAATGTCTTTGTAACTGGCATACCAGGCTTTACCAAAGGTGAGGTTGAAGTCCCAGATCGGACCGGCGCAGAGTTTTCCGTTTTTATCTTTGTGATAAAACGAACTCAAACGGTAACCGTCGATATTGCGGCAGAATTCATTCAACAGAAAGTGATCGACGAAGGAATCAATATCTATATATGCCGGGTAGCCGGTGGTCGGATCGGAGGGATTGCCGCTTCGCATAGCGCTCTCGAAACTGGAAATATACTGCTGGATATATTTTTTCTGTTGGCTGGTAATTTCGTCAGGTTTGGGATAGTCGTAGGCGTAGTAAATCCCGTTGGTTGAATACCAGCCATCGGTGTAAGTATTGTCAACCCGATCGATTTTGATAATATAGCCGCCGGTTAGGTCTTCGCCGCTGGTATCGGTCGGAGTCATTTTGGCAATGTCGACCCGGTTTTTATCACGCTTGATTTTTTCGAGCAGGAGATAAAGGCCTTTGTAATCATTATTGATGATAAGTTCGCAGAATCGCGCGCGGCTGGCATAACGCCCCATATCGTTCGAGATACTAAAAGCCAGAGCATTGCGCAGCATCGTAAAATCGTCCGACGGTTCAGAATAAGACGGATCGGCATAGGGCGCGTAAAGAATCCAGTCGGCTTCTTTCGGTAAACCGACCAGAGATACGCTGGTATCTTCTCCGAGGTTATTTTGAAGTTCGAAACGGTAAGATTTCTTGGGATAGGATTGCGAACTGCTGCCGCGGATTTCAATCGCGATCCGACCATCGTAATTATTGAACGGATCGGTTAAATAATTACGCTGACCTTCGCCGTTATATATCACTCCGAGCTCGGCCGCGATACGTGGTTCATCGACAATCGCCTGGCCATTGGTATTAATCACGAAAATCGGCAGGTTGGAGTCGGTCAGGGTCACGGCTGGCGATTTGGTTGCCAGTAATATTAAAAATAAAATCGGGAATATGACGGTAGATAGATTGCGATTCAAATTTTGAAATACTTTCGGGTGGATGGCCAGACGGTAACGACTACGATCGTCACGCCGAGCAGAGCATAGATTAAATGCAACAGAGCAACCTCGCGCAGAAACATAACTTCCAGGTCGATCCACAGAATCAGCACAATTCCTATGAAAAACGCCAGCGACCAGGCCCAATGCACTTCTTTTTCAGGATTGATTCTGGTCAGGAAGGCGCAGCGCGGCTTTTTCAGCAGAGCATAACATGTAAACGCCGGTAATAATCCCAGCACAATCAGCAGAAATAGTCCCGGAATTAGAAAATTCGGGAAAGGTGAATGTTCCAGCATGGAAAGCGGCATTTGCATCAGTGAACCGCTTGGTCTGATAACCAATGCCAATCCTCCCCCGATTGCACCGACCGCCTGGAAAGCCATCAGGAATTCCAGAAAAAATAGGCTTAATGGTCGCCGGAGTGTTTTTTGATTTTCTGTCATAAAATCTTCGATCTACAGTAATGTTTTATAACCATTAATAAAAATCAGAACAGCCAAAATTAAGAATATTGCCGCAGAAATAAGCGAAAATATTTGCCGGAATCGTGGTCCCATCAGGCGTCCGCCTTTATAACTGACAAACGCCAGGAAAAAACTCCAGATAACCGAAGCCAGCCCGAACCCGCACAGAAACAACATGACCGCACTGCGACTATGCACCGACTGAGCGGCAATCAATCCGCCGCCGACGGTCATGAACCAGATGATTGCGGTCGGGGAAGCCAGCGCCAGACCGGTGCCGTACAGAAAATAGTGTTCGGTGGTTTTATCCTCGATATTAAAATCCTGATTGGCTGACGAATGGATTTTCACGAAGGTTTGACTGCAAGTCTTGTAACACAAGTACAGTAATACCAGCGTTCCGCCCATCCAGAGCATCCAGCGAATTGGGGTAATATTCAGAATTAAACTGATTCCATACAGTGCCATGGCAGCATAAATCAGGTCGCCGAGCGTCGAACCCAGCCCGATATTCAACGCCGGGCGGAAGCTCTTTTCGACAGCTGTTTTAATGATGGCAAGATTGACGATGCCGAGGTCTAAGCAGAGCGAAATTGCTAATACGAACCCGAGATTGAAAAACTCCATCAGGTAGTTATTGCGTTAATTTTAAGATCGCAGTGTTCACTGTGAATTCAGGTTATTAAGTGAAAACATGAATATTAATTGTCTTGATTAAACGATTGCTTTTTTCCGCAGTGGTAACATTTGCGGTCATGAACGCAAATCTGATAACCGCATTCCGGGCAAACCCAGCGGGTGTTTTCAATTTCCATGAATTTCTCAATCCCGACGGCCTTGATCTTGAGCAGGTTTTCGATCATGCTCATGCCGTATTTGGTACGGTAACGTTCGTCGAGTTGACGCAAACGCCGGCAGGGGAATTTCCGGCAATCGTAGCAAGCAAGGTTGTCGTTTTGCTTTTCAGGACAGTTTTTTATACGGCAGTTTTTACAGCTTATCCGTACTTTCGGCAGATTGCTGTTACAACCGGGGCAACGGTTTTTCTCACGCAGGAAACGGGCGCAAATACCGCAATTCATCCCACAGGCGGCGATGACTTCGTAGTAATAAATTACTTTGGGAATGTTCATTTTTTCTACCTGTCTGGGTATTTAATCGTCCCAGTATGCCGAACGGATTTTATAATACCAGATTTGTTGCTTGAGGTTGGTCAGGGCTTCCTTCAGATCATCGCCAAAAGCCATCGTATAACAAATACAAACGGTTTGCGATTCACCAACACCGAGATTGAACGGACCGATCGAAATCAGACTGCGGACATCTCTGCCATATTGATTGTCAAGCCAACCGGTTTTATTAACCGGATCGCCGGTAAAAGCAAATTTGGACTCCATTCCGGTGGTCGGGTCGATCATAGCCTGACCAAAATTGGATAATCCCTGTAAGGTCCAGTACAACCTTTCGGGAGAATTGAGAGTCAATTCTTTATAATTCTGATCATCTTCATTTTTCAACATGATGCGATGACTCGAAGCCCGAAAATCGATTCCATCGATTTCAATCCCATTCACGAAGGTATAGCCAGCCACACAATGCGTCCGGCCGGGAGTGTATGTGTATGAAATCTCACGCAGAGTATCATATCCAACAGCGTTGAATCCGGGACTGTAATCCTCAAGATCAATATCCATCCAGAATCCAAGATATGTATCCGTAATGTCAGAAGTGCCGGCGTTTTTGATTTGATATTTAAAGAACAGGGCATATGGGATATTTTCATCGTTTTGTAGATAAATCCGGTCAGTCCGGTAAGCGAATAACTGGGCGACGATCTGCAAATCCGGAATTGGTTTTGAACAAACACCGTCAGTTGAAGTCGTGTCGCTGAATAAAACACTCAGGCACATTTGATCGCCATATATTTATACGGAATTATCAGCATTGATGGGAGCGCCATATGCTTTTGGCCAGTTGGCAGCTGATATTGGCAAGTCGGTCCGGTCAATCACAAATGATCCGGTTTTAGTGGTGGCCGAGTCCGCTCTCAAGTTCGTTTTGGAATACCAAGTCAGATTGGCGTGCACCGTTCCGTCTATTTTTTCCGCAATCCACAATCCGCTGCTAAACAATCCTCCGGCATTACCATAACTATATTCATAAAATTGACTATAATCTGTTGGCGGAGTGCTATACCCACCATCTAATACAAAATCCTTAGTGATATAAAGTTTAATATTAGCCGGGTTGAACCAGGTATAAGTATAAAGCGGCAGAAAGGTCATCCCGTCAGAACCGGTTGTATTTTGCAGAGGATTGTGCTCTTCACAAGCCGGGAACCAGATCACAGTCAGAATGATAAGCCCAGTAATGCTAATCCCGGTAAGGAGATTCCCGAATATTGCTTTTCCGCTTATTTGGCGAAAGAACCAAGCCGTTTTACGCTCCGGACGAATCTTTCTGATAAATTGCAATTTTAAGCAATTCAAGGCAACGTCCCCTTTTAAAAGATTTAGTATCCATAAAAAGGTAAAGACATTTTAGAAATTAGTCAAGCGGGAATTTATTTTGCAACAGAAGTGCTTCGAGTGGAAAATCCTGCCAAACTGGGTGTTGACTGCTGGGTAGTGTTTATTTTTTCATCGCTTCCGCGCGCATTTCCGGCGGCATCTGTTCGATAGCATAACGCAGCGCCGTGCGCGGCATGACCGCTTTGTGTTTTACGACGTAATCGAAAACCTCTTTCTGGTAAGGTTTTGCGGCTTCCTTGAGCATCCAGCCGTAACCTTTCTGGACCATATCGTCTTTGTCGAGGAGGAGAATGTCGGCGATTTCGAAAATGTCGCTGAGAAATTTGCCATGCCGGGCTGGCAGGATCAGTGACACGGCTGCGGCGCGCTTCATCCAGCGATTGGACGAATGCGCCCATTGTTTCAGGTTTCCGATTGATCCCGGGAATTTATCGATGAAATTTCCGATCGTGTGGTTGCAGAAACCGTCGCATTTCGCCCAGTTATTTATATAACTGTCGATCCATCTTTCGAATAGTAGCAGATCATCCAGCTCGAATTGCGCCGTTAATTTGGGCAGCCATTCAGCGACAATATAGGCTTCTTCGCAGTAATCCGATTTCAGCAGTTCTTCGGATAACGTGAAGATTTCAGATTTTGGGCAATGTTTAATCTCCTGCCAGTATTGCCGGGCAATTTTTGTAACGGTTGCAACTTTATTACCGTACATTTTTACCGGTTCTTTAAAGAAACGTTTTTCGCTGGCGACGACTGTCGGATCGATGGCGGCTTGCAGGTCGGCGCGTAATTGATCGAGAATGGTTGGCATTGGTTAACTCACTTATTTATCTTTATTATTAAATAAAACCGAACTAAATAATTTTCCGGCGCCCGAATAAAAGCAGGTCAAACAGTCAACAGGCAACCTCCGAAAGCGATTTTTGAACGGAACGGCTTTCCAGATGGCGGACTTCGCGGAATAATAGAATCAGAGTCAAGCTTGTTGCCAGAAAATCCGACATTGGGAAGGAGAACCAGATACCATTTAGCCCGAAAATGCGCGGCATAATTACGACCAGCGGAATGAGAATCAGGAATTGCCGCGAAATGCCCAGGATCAGGGATTCGATGGGCTTGCCGATCGACTGGAAATAGGTCGAGCCGATGATCTGTATAGCCGCCAATGGTATGAAACTGGACATGATGCGCAGAACAACCGCGCTGGAATTGATCAGAGTAGTATCCCGTATAAATAAGCCGATACAGAGCCGCGAGGCGAACATCACTAATGAAAACCCAAACAAAGCGAGACAGAAAGTCGTAATGATAGCGACCTTCAGACTGGCCTTGACGCGTTTATACTGGTGCGCCCCGTAATTATATCCGGCGATTGGCTGGAATCCCATCGCCATGCCGATGATCGGCAAGATGATGATCGAATTGAGCCGGTGTACCATTCCGTAGGTGGCGATGGCATTGTCGCCTCCGTAAAAAGAGAGCGAATTGTTGATAATCAATTGCAGAATGCTCATTCCGGCGGATTGCACGAAGGAGGGAATGCCGAGAATTACACTTTCCCGTAAAAGCGACCAGTCTATACGAAAATGACTTCTGTTTAGTGGAATATGAGCCTTTTTACGAAGATAAATTGAAGTCAGGTAGAGACACGAACCAATCTGGCTGATAACCGTCGCGATCGCCGCGCCCCGCACGCCCATATCCAGACCGAAGATAAAGAGCGGATCGAGAACCGTATTCAACACGGCGCCGATTATCATGCCGCGCATGGCTGCCCGGGCGTTGCCTTCCGCCCGGATCAGGTTGCTGGTGCACATCGAAAGCGCAAAGAAAAAGAATCCGGCAGAAATGATCTGCATATATTCAATAGCGTATGGCAGAATCTGCGAGCTGGCGCCGAAAAAAATCAAGATCGGCCGCATGAAAGCGAATACCAAGATCACGAAAATCAATGTAACGATGGTAACTACCGTGTAGGCCGTGCCAACCGCCTGCGCGGCTGAATTATATTTTCTGGCTCCTAAACGCCGGGAAGCAATCGAAGCTGCGCCCGTGCTGAGCCCCTGGGCGAAGGCCGATACGATCATTTGAATCGGAAAAACAATCGACAACGCCGCAATCGCCATCGGGCCGACTCCCTGGCCGACGAAAATAGTATCAACAATATTGTAAAGAGCGTTAACGATCATTCCGACCGCCGCCGGAACTCCCATCTTTATCAGAAGCGGAAAAATCGCTTGAGTTCCAAGAAAGTCAGTTTTATGAGAGGCAGTCATTTAAATCTCTTCTAAATCAAAATTGCGGCGCGAATGTACCGAATTATAATTGGTTTGGCAAGGGATATATTCGTAAATCACTTGAAGATTTTCCCCGCCACTCTCTTGAAAGTGGTCGGCGATCCGTCAAATGCCCGCCGAAAACCGGGTCTAAGACCGGATTCCGCTGTGATCAGCGGTTGTAAAACATAATGAGATGGATAATTTTACTAAAAGTAACAATCGAATGACTATTGAATGACAATTGCATGGCCTCCCAAATCACTCGCTGTCCACATCGGCCAAATGCAGGATGTATTCCGGTGTGCGCGGATCGTCCTTAAAATAATCGCCGCGCTGGCCGGCCGTGAATGCCCAGCGATCAAGCCAGGAAATCCCGCCGGTTTTGTAAAAAGTATCCGGCGAAAGATAGGCTTTGTCTTCCAGCGCCCGGTCGAGACTGACGAATTTATAGTCGTGTCGTTTTATCATAGCAGCCAGTTGATCGATATAATCGGCGTTGATCGCATTGGCGTGCATCAGGAAGATCTGCGGGATATTATAACCGAAAAGTTTCTGTGACTGATCCTCAAAGTAAACCAATTTCTTTTCCATATACGCGACATAATCGGTTCCGATAGTACGCATCAATGCAGTATCTTTATGGGCGATGGCGCTGTCGTAAGCCGCATTGAAAAGATAATCGCTGTTGTCAATCGTCACCGGGGCTTCGCGATAACCGTGCGCGGCGAGAAAGGCCATCAGCGAATCGACTTTTTCCTTAGTATTGCCGCGGTGCAGGAAAGGGTGGCGCAGATAGCGGATCGATTTACCATATTCAGCCGCCAAAGTTTTTATCAAAGGTTCACCTTTGACTATGTCGGCGGTGAATTCACGGCAGGAGACCTTATTGTAATCGATATGCGAAAAGGTATGATTGCCAATCTCCAGCCCGGCTTTCAGCCAGGTTCTGAGTAAGGCAACTTTCTGAACGTCCAGCCGTCCGTCTTTATAACATTTGCCTTCGTTGACGAATCCAATCGCGGGAATTTCGCAGCGCTGTAGTTTGCCGGATAATTTTTCGATTATCACCTGCTGTGCCTGAATATCTTTCTGCCGCAGGCCGACCACCGGCAGGTCATCGAAGGTCAGGCAGATTTCGTTGGTTTGACTTATCGCGAAGCTGAAAGTCGTTAACGAAACAGTTGTAATAATTTTTGAGATAATGGCGTACTTTCGCATGAATTCCCTTTCCGGATGTTGGCGCTTTTAACCGATCGATCCCGGACATGTTCCGGGCGATTCGCGGAAGATAGCAATTACTATAAGTAATAACTAACGATTTTGGGTTTTTCGTATTTGCTGAAGAATCAGAATCCCGGCGATAATCAAGATAATTCCAAGTACTATAAAGCCTATCGAAAAAACGATTGGCGCACTCAAGAAGGGCAAAAGCAGCGGATTATCTGCCGTGCTGAAGACGATAAAAATGAAAGCGAAGTAAACAATTAAAATAAATCCGATGATAATCAGACTCCAGGCTAAAGCGCGTTTCATTTATTCTCCATAATATTTATACCATATTATCAATCGCATTGGTGGTCATTATTAGTTTAAAAAGATGTAGTTGGAAGAAATGAATTATCGAACATCGATTAGGCCATTAAACGCGTCCTAGCTTTGACGGAATATCTTGTAAATATCCTGGGCGATTTTTAATAAAACCGCTATTGCTTGGAAAGCTCTTCCACGATTTTTCTGGCGGCGGCATTGCCGGAGTTGAGTTCGAGTGATTTCCGGTAATTTAGCAGCGCTTTTTGGCGATCGCCTTTTTTCAGCCAGGCTTCGCCCAGACTGTCCCAGACATTCCAGGATTGCGGATACTCTTTGCTATTCAGCTCGAAAAGTTGGATGGCTTCATCGATCTGGTTGTTACCCAGCAGCTGGTAGGCCAGTGCATTAAGGGTATTTTCCGAGAAAAGGATTTTTCCGGGATAGCAACGCTCGAATTCGGCATGGAATTGCAGTGCATCGGAAATTTTTCCGGCCTTAATCATCTGCAGAAAAGTCTTGCCGTCGTTGATAACGCTCAGTTGCTGGTTTAAAAGAGCCTTCGTTTCGGTTTGCCAGGCTGTAATATAGGCCAGGCCGACCGGTTGCAGGGCTTTAGTCCATTTTATTAGTGTTTTTATAAACAAATCCGGTTCATCGCTGTAAATGTCGTGACTGGATTTACTAAAAAGCTTGAACTGCGCGTTGGGATGGTTTTTCCGAATTAGAGGTATTTTCTTAGCAGACCAGACCGAATCGTATTGGCCTTCGCAGATCAGGGTCGGAAGCGGGCAATTTTCAAAGACGCCCTTAAAATCGTAGAGTTTGAAATCCGAGCTGTAGCGCGGGTCAAAAGCTATATCGTATAAGGCGGCCTGCGCCAGTCTTTCCCGGCTGGGTTTATAGAAGCTCTGACGTTTCCAGCCGCCATTAATGTCCTTGTTGAAATAGAACTGCGGCAGAGTCAGTTTACCCGTGATCGCCAGGGACATCAGTTCGCCGAATCTTTCGGTTTCTTCTTTGGAGTAGAAGGGCGTTAAATTTAAGGCATCGATTTCCGGATTACTCAGCATCGGAACCGCTCCGACCAAAATCATGCCTGTCACGGCTTGCGGATATTTAATGGCATAAAACTGGGCGATGGCGCCGCCATAGGAATGGCCGAGGATGATCCATTTTTCAATATTCAGCGCCGAGCGCAGTTTTTCCAGGTCATCGACCGCCTGTTCGAAGGAATAACCTCCGCCGGGCTTGTAGTCTGACAGCCCGCAGCCGCGCTGGTCGTAGTAAATCACCTGGAAATGCTGACTGGCGGTTGAAAGCCAGGGATGAAAGCAATGATGGGTTCCACCCGGCCCGCCGTGGATCAATACCAGCGGTGTGCCGTGGCCTTCAATCTCGCAATACAGACGACAGTCGCCAATGTCGACATATTGTTTTTCGGCATTCAGCGCTTCGCACAGGCGGGGCACTTCCGGGAGTTTATAGATAATGCTGTATTCGATATATGGCTTGGTGTTGAGGACAGTTTCGCGGGTGTCTTGGTCGCAGGTAGCCAGAAACATCAAAGCCGTGATGACAGGAAATATAATTCGTAACAGGCAATTGCCGATCAGTTGTTCGTTTTGTCTGGCGGTAACTTTCATTGAATTCCTCGTTTTTTAAGTCAAATTAGTCGGACAATAACGTTTGTCAAACGGTGAATATTCTGGTGGAAAAATAAATGGCTGAAAGGATATTAGATTGGTTGAACGGTTTATTAATCTCCAACCTGTAACCTCCAACCTCCAATCTGCAATTTACAATCTACAATTTTACCCCGATTCCGTGCTTTTTTAATTCTGCCCGGAACCAGGCAATGTCCTGTGGCAGCGTGGCGAAAACTTCCTGGAATTTGTAGAATTCAAAAGCGCGAATACCTTTCAGATGCGGTTTGCAATAGATTTTCACCAGTCGGTCTTTTTCCTTTTGTTCGATTATAACTTTTTGCATGATCTGGAAAGTCCCCAACAAAACGTCGATCGGACTTGGCACGACGCCCGCCCATTGTGCTTCGCAGAATAGATACTATTACGGCTATAAATTTCACGGTGTCTGTACTATTCAGGGAATCATTACAACCTTCGATTTATCTAAAGCCAATCACGCCGACATTCAGTATCTTAGGGACATTGAACCGCTATATGATAATTGTAAACTTATCGGCGATAAAGCCTATCTGGATGCTGAGTATCAGTTAGAATTATTTCAAACCAAAGGCATTCAACTTGAAACCCCGATGCGGAACAATCAAAAGAATTACAAAAAACAGCCGTCTATATATCGGAGAATTCGTAAAAGGATTGAAACCATTTTTTCTCAGTTCGTCGATCAGTTTCTGATTCGACGTAATTATGCGAAAACATTTCTTGGGTTATCGACGAGAATCTTAGCAAAGATCACTACTTTTACTTTGCTCCAATTCATTAATCATCTCAACAACAAACCCTTAAATCATGTCAAACATGCTCTCGCTTAATTCTACACAACGGGTAAAAAACCTACTAATATTAATTATTTTCGATTCAATTGTCAAGCCAATGAAAATTCGGGATTCCCTTACCAGATTCCGGGAATCAGACGATACCTGACTTTCTGCATATATTCACAGTAGCCGGTTAATTCTTCGGTTAATACTTTTTCTTCGTTTTTAATGCGGATTACAATCGTAAATGGAATGGAAAGAGCGGGCAGGAATGCCCACAATGAGCCCAGCGCCAGCGGCGTCAGAACCCACATCAGAATTACGGAAGTGTACATGGGATGCCGGACAACTGCATAAGGACCTGTTTTAATCACCTTCTGATCGGTGGCGACTTCCACGACGCGCGAGGCATAACTGTTTTCTTTCATGACCAGAAAGAATAAACCATACCCGATCAGGATCAGGATATCTGTCACAATGATGATTCCTGCCGGAATATCCGACCAACCAAAGCGCCGGTCGAATCCAGGCAGCAGGTATATCAATATGAAAATCGGGGCCGTCAGTTTCTGAAAACGTTTTTGTTCTTTTTCTTTTTCATGGGTATGCATGCGGCGTTCCAGCAGAGCCGGGTCGCGTCGTAAAAGATAGTGTCCGACGAATGCCATTGGAACAAACATGATAAATAACCACAGCCAGGCTTGCCAGAAGTTCAGTGTGCCGGCCGGCAGAAAATAAACCAGACCACAGACGATTAAAGCCGCCAGAAAACGCAGGATGACGGTTTTCTTCAACCTTGCCAGGTCGATTGGGGTTGTAGAATGATTATCGCCCATGATTATCTCCTTTCGGATTTTCCTGAAAATTACAATAAATCGATGATAATAATTGAGTGTTATTTTGGATCGGAATTCATCTGAATATTAATTCCAAACTTTAAATAGGCGAAAGGTTTAAAGACATCATTTGAAAAACCTGCCATCGTGGTGCCATACCAAAAAATCAGACCCGGTGTAACGGAGCCGCCGATTTTCAAGTGTTTCGTCTGGATCAAATTTATCCCGGTTGCACAATAAAGATCGAGACCGCTCAGGGCATCCGCAGTCACCTTATGCTGTTCAATGAACTCTCCATCTTCATCCAATGTATTAACATATATTGAATTCTTATATTGCCATGCGATCAGTGTATAATTCCCGCCTATCGCAAAATAATGCCCCAGGAAAGTATGATTGGGGGTTGTATAAAATCGAAAGCCGAGCCCGAGATTGAACAGGTAAACGTTGTTTTTAAGTGAACTGGCTAAATGGTTTGTCTTTTGAACGGGTGATTGTGCTAAGCCGGTGGAGAGATACAATCCTGAATTGAAAGATGGAGCAATAGTCATAGTGTAGTGATTATATCCGAATAAATCCGAATTGTAAACAATTCCCGACCCGCCAGCTCATTCCAAACTGAGCGGAATGAAAGGGCGCTTTTCGGATGTTGAGTCAGCGTTAATCGAAAATACCTCTCCAAAAATATCGGCAATATGAAGATCATTATCCGGGTTGTGCCGACGCTCGCATTCGCGGGCATCTTCTTCATTATCCCAACCCGGGTCATCGTCATCCCACTCCTCGTCATCATCATCATCGATCACGGTGACAGTATGGTCGTCGTCGTCATCGGAAGCCGCATCCATGGCGTCGCTAAGCATCCCGCCGATAATGCTGGCGCAGGCACTGAATGAAAGTGAAAAAGCGAACAGCGTGATGTACAAAACCAGTTTTTGTTTCAACATTTCATCCTCGGGTTGTTTTCTAATTATCTTTAAAACACCCGAGTTAGGGAGTTGTTCCAGCCGGATTAATGTCTGCCGAAGAGTTACTTCTTCTCCGTCACGACCAGCATCTCATAGTCGTCGGTTCTCAATACGTCGGCGCGGCTCCAGGCGCCCTGTTCACATCCGTAGATTCCGATTTGGTCGAATCCGAGCGATTTCAACAGCCAGGTGATCTCGGAGGGTACGTAGTAGCGCTCGCTGCAATGCAGAATTTTATGGTTGCCGGAATCGTCGGTGAATTCATATTTCGAAATGTCCCGGAAAGTCATTAGATCGAAAGTGTTTTCCCGACTGACAGAATCACTAGTAGCGGCGTCGTTGACGAATTTTTCGGTGGAATGATAAAGCGGGAAGAGCCCGTTCAACGTTGTCAGGATATATTTACCGCCGGATTTCAGAGCACGGGCGGCATTTTGCAGAATCTGGAAATTCATCTCGTCGGTTTCCATGAGCGGGAACGCGCCTTCACAAATCGTTAAAACCAATTCAAACTCGTTATTGAAATTCAAGTTGCGGGCGTCGGCGCGCTGGAAAACGACTTTGACGCCGGCGGCCTGGGCATTGGCGCGGGCTTTATTCAGCATCGATTCGGAAAGATCGACGCCGGTTACGTTATAGCCGCGCCTGGCCAGTTCAATGGCGTGCCGGCCGGTGCCGCAGCCGATGTCGAGAATCCGGATTGATTTATCGGAGTTGATCTCCTTTTCGATGAAATCCACCTCGCCGAGCGTGCCCGTGGTAAAAGATTCTTTCTCGTATTTGATACCGTAATTTTCAAACAGTTCCTCGTACCATTGCTTCGTCATGCTGATTCCTGATTCTAATGGCGCGCAATGCGAATCTGGTTCAGCTTTTCGCGCAGAAAAGGCGCCATCTGGAAGAATTTTTCCAGTTTTTCGCAAACATATTCGTCACAGTGAGCGCAATTGGCAACTTTTTTTTGGATACCGCAGAGGCGGATTTCACAAACCTTACAATGGCTGAAGATAATTTCACCAATCGTCAAACAACCGGTGCAATTGATATCCGCCGGTTTAATATCGGTGTGATTTTCTTTCGACCATTGTTCGGCGACCGCTTGGCGCTTGGCGTCATCGTTGGCGATGGTCGCCAGATAGGCGCCACATTCGTGACAATTCAGTCCGCAATAAGCGATAATTGAGCACATCGGAATTCCTTTCAACTTTGCCTAATTTAGTGATAGTCAATATGAAAGACTATGGCATTGTTTGTCTTTCGAGTTCGGTCAGATAGGTCATTGCATTCCCGAAAGTATAGCCGCACATTTCCCGCGCAGGTTTCAGGTTGCGGCAAACTGTCGGTAAATCGGGCGTATCGTGGATTGAACAGAGATTTTCCTCTGTCAAATGAATACAGCGCACACCCGCCGGTTTACCGTTCGGCATTCCCGGCAGAGGAGACGAGATGGAAATCGCGATGCAGCAGGCGCCACAGCCTTTACGGCATTGCATGGTTTTTAGAACAGGAGCGTCTCTTGAATTTCCTGGGAAGAACCGGTGGCCAGGCTAAGAATAAATAATCCTGTGATCAGGTTGCGCATTTTATTGTCATTTAAATGTTAATGGTCAAGCAGATGCAGGGTAAGTCCCGTCGCCCAGGCTTTAATTTCATCCCAGTTTCGATAATCGCCCGGTATAACGCCCAGAATCTTTTTACCCATGAAATTCCCAAACCAACCGGACTGTCCGATTATCCCACCGAAGATAGCTTTATCGACCAATTTCAACCCGTTGGCGATCTTTTCGGGATAAGTCAACGCATTGGCTTTGCGTTTGGGAATAGTCGAAGTGATCGTCGCGCAGATTGCGAAGATGGCGATCTTTTTCCCACTCAGAGCCGGGCGATTCAACTCGATGAATTTGACAATATTTTCATGCGGCCGATTGCCATGAATGGCTGATCCAATCACAATCAGGTCGTATTTAGTCAGGTCAACCTGAACGGCTGAGGCCGGCATGATCGTCGTTGTGCAATTCAAGTTGTCCAAAGTCTCTTTGATTTTAGTAGCGACTTCGGCAGTCGAACCCTGATATGAACCGTAAACAATTAAAATTGATGGCATAGCGTTCCCCTTTGGCGCAGAGGTTATTGAGGCGACTAACGTTATCAGTAAAAAAATCAGTTTTAACATGTCAGCATTCCTCTTTTTGATAAGATTGATAACCTGTCTGCCAGCAGGCTTTTCACTTTTTCAGCAGATCGCGGATTTCCGTCAGAAGCGTTTCTGATTTGGTCGGTGCCGGTGGCGCCGGCGGGACGGCTTCTTCTTTTCGTTTGGCGGCGCTGAGGGCTTTAATCAGCATGAAGATTGCAAAGGCGATAATCAGGAAATCGAAAGTGACCTGAAGGAAATTTCCGTAATTAAGCGTCACCGCCGGGTTGCCGTCAACGGCCTGTTTCAGGACGATTTTCAGATCGGTGAAATTGACGCCGCCGACCAGCAAACCAATCGGCGGCATGATAATATCGTTGACGATCGAGCTGACGATCTTGCCAAAAGCGGCGCCGATGATGATACCAATCGCCATGTCAATGACATTGCCGCGCATGGCAAAGGCTTTGAATTCCTGTAATAATTTCGTGCTGGGTGGTTTTACTTTCATATTGATCCCTTTTGATTAGAATTTGTAAGAGAAGCCGACGCCCAGAATCTCCTTGAATTGCACACGCGGGCCATAATCATCAACAATGCCATCGTCATTATCATCAATTGAAATTTTGGTGTCGTCGTCATAGAGCAAATGCATGGTAAAATTGACCGAGACGTACTGATTAACTTTAAATGCTACCAAGGTTTCCCAGCTGATGTCGAGATTCTGAGGATTTTTCAGGTAATTGGAAAAGAGATCGGCCTTGGTCGTGAAAGCTACATTTTTCAGCAGTTCATTCTTAAAGTCGTTGCGGGAGTAGATCGCTCTCAGATAACCGCCGAACTCGCCCTCGGTTTTTTCTCCGGGGTCAACGCCAAAGGCTCCGGCGTCTGCCAGAGTCTCATCGTTGACGATGGTCATACGTCCGGTGGCGGGGGCGAAGTAAGCGCTCAGATAGGCGTCCGGCTTGTAATCTATACCGACGGCGGCCAGCAGATAAGCCGGCGCAAGAAAGGTGGAGATTTTCACCGAATCGTTGGGATAATTATATCCCGGCGCCATTTGAGTCTTGAAGTTGACCAAAGCCGCCCAGTAGAGATTCTCGTAAGCCTGGCGGCCATACTTCGATAAAAAATCAATTTTGTCGTCGGTTTTCATAAAATCGGTATCTTTGCCTTGTTTCAGAATTCCATAGCCTAGGTCGAGGGAATTATCCCAGGCCGTTTTGTCTTTTTTATAATTGGCAAACAGGCTGACGAGACCGTTGATGGCCAGAGAATTTTGTCCGCCGGCCGCCCAATTGGTCAGAGATGTCTGCGCCAGATTCACAGACGTCACGCCGCCCTTTTTCCAGCCGGTGTGCTCGTCGGTGGACTTGGATTTCAGTTTGCCTTCAGCATCAGTGTTTTGACCGGCGGCCAGCTGGAAAAGACCTGTCATTAACAGTAACATTGAGACGGTTTTTGCTTTCATAATTCCTCCTTTAACTGGTGGTAATTTTATGAAATTTTTATTTTAACCGCAAAGGACGCCAGGAAATTATCTAAAATACTTTAAAATAATCGCTGACTTGCTTTGCGTACTCTGCGGTTTAATGTTTTTTCTTGGGAAAGATTTGTTATTTATAACCGCAAAGGACGCCAGGAATTTATCTAAAATACTTTAAAATAATCGCTGACTTGCTTTGCGTACTCTGCGGTTTAATGTTTTTTCTTGGGAAAGATTTGTTATTTATAACCGCAAAGGACGCCAGGAATTCACAAAAAAGCATTAACAAATGAATCAGTTATCAATCTTAATTATAAACTGCACTCAGCCGACGACGACGGAGGTGGTTAAAGGTCTCTTTTTAGGATTTCGGCGATTTTCAAACTGGCATTGCCTTCGCCGAAAATCACCGTATTCTCGCTATGAAAATCAGCGAATCGCTTAATCTCGTCGGGAATGCGCTGAAAATTGCTGCCGATCAATTTCGCCCAACCGTGTTCGACCAGTTCTACCCATTCCGTTTCCGGGCGCAGGACGAGACACGGCACGCCGGCGAAGTAGGCTTCTTTCTGGACGCCGCCGGAGTCGGTGAGAATCAGTTTGGCGCGCTTCTCAAGGTTCAGCATGTCGAGGTAACCGACCGGGTCAATCAGGCGCAGATTCGGGCTGTTCGTGGTAATACCGAACTGTTTCATCAGGTTGCGGGTGCGCGGATGAATGGGGAAAATGATAAGTGTGTTTAAGTGCTCTAAAGTGCTGATAAGTGTTTTTAAGATAGCTGGATCGTCGGTGTTTTGGGGACGATGAACGGTAGTTAGGTAATATGGCTGTGAATTTATCCCGAGCCGCTCAAGAATATCGGATTTTTCGGCAATCTGGGAATTGTACAGAAAGGCGTCGTACATGACATCGCCGGTTAAATATACACCTTGTCGAAGACCCTCTCTGGTTAATAGATCCACCGCGGTTTGGGTTGGCGCGAACAGATATTTTGAAACCGAATCGGCGACGATCCGGTTGATCTCTTCCGGCATTTGGCGATTGAAACTGCGTAATCCGGCTTCGACATGCACGACCGGGATTTGAAGTTTAGCGCTGACGAGCGCGCCCGCCAGGGTGGAATTGGTATCGCCGTAAACCATGACCAGATCGGGCTTAACATCCAGCAGAACCTTTTCAATCTCGATCAGCATTTTGCCGGTCTGTTCGCCGTGCTGGCCGCTGCCGATCTCCAGGTTGAAGTCCGGTTCCGGAATATTCAATTCCTCGAAAAAGGCTTGCGACATGTTGTGATCATAATGCTGACCGGTGTGGATCAGGATTTCGTTAAAGTGTTTGCGAATGGCGCGCGAAACTGGCGCACACTTAATAAACTGCGGGCGTGCGCCGACGATGGTAGCAATGGTAGTCAATTGAGATTCCTAAATTTTTAATCTTGTTTTTCAGGGTTGAAATAGACCTGTTGAATCCATTTCCGATTCAGGATTAAATGGATGATGACGCCGATACTCAGGATAATTCCACATACTTCATGAACTTCAACAATCCCTGGATTTGTGACGATTCCGGTTTTTAATGAAAATAGGGCGCAGATGACCCCCAGGAAAGCGATACCCAGCAGGGCGTTGAGATATTTCAAGGCAGTTTGTTTGGTCACTTGAGCATTTCTCCGATTTATTTAGATTGATTTATTTCCGAAATGAAGTAACGCATCTTGCCGGTGGATTCCGGTTCAATTTCCGGCACCGCCACAAATTCTATTTTAAGATTGGTTTCCTGTACGGTTTTTTCAAATATTTTTCGGAATAGATTTAAGTCCGAATCAATAAAATCACGGCTTTTTACGTAACGAATCTTAAAGGCAGCGGGTTGGGTCTGAACGATCTGATATTGGTCGAATGGACGCCGTTTAAGGTCGAGCAGAGCCAGGTTCAGGTAATCAAAGATTTCGCTCGAATAGGTTTTACCGTTGTTCATGATCACAATATCCGTGGCTTTGCCGGTATGCAGTTTCATGACCGGCAGATTGTAGCTGCACGGGCATTTTTCGGCAACCCAGTCGCCGATGTCGCCAATCTTATAGCGGATAAAAGGCATATATTCATTGGTCAGCGATGTACCGACGATTTCCCGGGCTCCGTTTTCATTTTCAACAAATTCCAGAAAAACATTTTCGATGGAAACATGCCAATTGCCGGCCGGACATTCATAGGCAAATCCGCCTAATTCGGAGCAGCCGTACTCATTGGAGACCGGCGCCTGGAAAACCGATTCAACCAGGGCTCGTTCCTGAGGGAAAAGTGTTTCCGCGGTGACGAAAATCGCTTTCAGACGTTCAGGAATGGACAGACTGTGTTCTTTAAAATAGAGGGCCAAACGATAGATACTGTTGGAGTAGCCATAAAAATAGCACGGATTGAAGCGCCGGATCTGACGACTGAATTTTTCCAGCATTTCATCGGAATATTCAAAACCGGAAACAAGCATGGTGTTGCGAATGCGGCCTTTCAGAACATCGGTGACTTTTCGGAAGGAAGAATATAAGGGCCGTCCCCAGATGGCCACTTCCGGATCGCCGATCTGCACTCCGAACCAGTTGCGTGCCCGCCAGCGACTGGCCCAATCCCAGCTGTTATATTCTCCGGTAACAAAAAATTTTAGCGGAATGCCGGTCGAGCCGCTGGTTTTCCCGGAATATATTTTGCCGGAATAATGCGGATCGATCATCTGTTCGGTATTTTCTGCAATGGCTTGTTTGGTCAGGAAAGGCAACCCGGCAAAATCCTGTGTTGAACGAATATCCTCAGGTTTAATATTAAGCTGGTCGAAGATATCGCGGTAATAGGGCACATTCCGATAGGCCACTTTCAGGATGTGCCACAGTTTAGTCATTTGGATGTTTTGCAGTTCCGGGAATGATAAAATTTCGTTGCTTTTCAGAATTTTCAGATATGATGTAATCGATTCGCCCTTGAAGCGTTGAGTCAGTGGAAAGTAAAAATGCCGGACGAATTTGCTGTACATCAGACGATCCCTCCCAGCACCTTTTCGATTTTACGGCTGGTGATTTCCCAGGTGAAATGTTTGATAACGATCTCGCGGGCGGTTTTACCCAGCAATTCGCGTCGGTTTTGATCGGACAATAAGTCAATGATTGCTTGGGCGAATATTTTCGGTTTTTTTACGTCGCAAATTATCCCGCAGTGGTACTTATCGATCAGTTCGACCACGCCGTAGACCGGACTGACGATCACCGGTTTTCCGCAGGACAGATAATCGAAAAATTTCATGGGCGACAGCCCGACTTTCGGCAATAAATCGACATTCCAGGGCGCTACGCAAATGTCGAAGGAATTAATAAAATACGGCGCCATTTCGAACGGTACTTTGCCGGTGAAGGTGAACGATTCATTCACATTCAATTGACGGCTGAGGGCTTTCCATTCTTCCAACTGCGCGCCGTCGCCGGCGACCACGAAGCGCACCTGCGGCATTTTCTCCAGTATCAGTGGCGCGGCCTGAATCAGATACTGTACACCGTGATAATGATAGCAGCTCCCGATGAATCCGACTGTCGGCGCGTCCGCTAATCCGGTTTTGGCGAGCGCTTCCGATTTTGGCAACGGGCGAAAGACTTCCGGGTTGGTGCCGTTCGCAATGGAAATGACTTTAGCAGATTTAACTGGATAATTGGCACAAATCAGATTTTTCAAGCCTTCACTAACCGGAATTATTCTCTCGCAATAGCCGAAATTGAGGCGCTGATTCAGGCGCATATAGGCGATTTTCCAGGGCGAGTAGCCGGTCTGACGCAACTCTTCCAGCACCCAGCCGTTGACTTCGATGGTCAGCGGAATGTGGCAAAGCTTTGAGACTGTGAGCGGAATGAATGAGGATGTTTCCCGAAAATACAGGTAATCCGGCCGCCACTTGCGCGCATTCCGGATCAAAATGATAAATGAAAGAATTTCGAAAATTATCCAGCGCAGGAGCGGAATATTAATGACCGGAATCGGATGAACGGTGACTTTAGCATCGAATGTCGGTTTGACGATGTCCGGATTGAAAAAATGAACTTCATGCCCAAATTTCGCCAGCCAACCGACCGTTTCTCGAATGTGATTATTAATATTGCCCAGGCGGCTGAAACCCTCGAAGCAAAAATAAAATATCCTGAATGGTTGATTCCTGATTTTTAGATATCCTGATTAATGTTGATGAAGGTAGTAAGGTTCATGACTTCGATTTGACTGGCAAGATGATATGATTTGACTCCGGGATAAATGACATATAACTTTCCGAGTTTCAGATCGTTAACGGCTATCTGCATTGATTTGGTCAATTTGGGCGCATCACAATATTTGAATTCTGCCCCGCACAGCTGTCCTTCAGCATGCCAGAGCAGATCCAATTCGGCTCCGTTATGAGTTTGCCAGAAAAAATACTCATTGGCAGTCTTACTCAAATGAGTGCAAACCATTTCAAGCGCAAAACCTTCCCAGGAGGCTCCCAGTTTGGGATTGCTCTTCAGCTGCTGGAAATTATCGATGGTTTGTAAAGTATGAAAAATCCCGGAATCACGGATATAAATCTTAGGCCGTTTAATTAATCTTTTGCCGATATTGG
>CAZNUN010000028.1:0-24035 GCA_964576275.1 uncultured bacterium
TTGATCGCATTAATGATTATTTGAAAAATGTTTCGCCAGAAGATTAATCATTCACCTGATAGATGGGGAATGCGTGCAGTTCAGTTTTTCGCCAGTATCATTCCGTCGCGCTTGATTAGTTTGTTTTCCCGCAAACCATCTTCAATCAGAGCTGTATATTCGGACTGAATTTTACTTAGGTCGCCCTTTCCTTTCAGTAGTTCGTCTAAAATGCCATCCGCTTCATTATCTATGGCCACAATCGTTTCCGGATTGACCATTTGCTTTTTACTGATAATCTTGAACTGGTTAAATGGTTTACCTTCAGGCGGGTAAAAGCTCTTGAATTCCATGAATACTTCGGTATTTTCCCGGGTGTATTTGTGATTGGTCGGATTGAGTTCCTTCAGACGGTTTTCCTTGGTTAACATTTCGAGACCATAATCATAGACTTCCTGCGCCGTCGAAAGCGCCATCTGGCCAATGGTGATCCGGTCTAAGATGCGATCCTGATCGAAGTCGATCGCCAAAAAATTTTTACCGATCAGTTCGTTATAGCGTTCGTTGTTTTCGATGTTGAAAATGGAACGGATCCGATAAGTCTCATTCTTAAAACTGAATTGGTATTGGGCAATACTGGAGTGCGGACGGGTGCGGGCACAATTGGAAAAATTTAATCCCAGATATACAAAACCGGCGGCAACGATAATGAAAATCAAACCACTTTTTGACTCCTGATCGCCTCTTAACATAATCATTCCTCCTCTGTTAATTGTATTACTCTCAGCTATTCATGTCTGAATTTAATTGAAATGGTCTTAAAGTAATAAAATATTTTAAAATGCGTTAATTATATTCTGTCCTTTCTACAAGAATTGGAAAAGCGTTTGAGCCAGTTAGATTAAAGCGAAAAAAAACAAGGCAATCCTTATTCTGACGCTTGGGATTAGAAGACGAATATGGATTTCAGGATGTTTTCAGAAAATTTTCCGCCGGAAATGACAGTACGGCGCTTTGCCGGTCTTAGTGTAATAATCCTGATGATATTCTTCCGCCGGGTAAAATGCACCGGCTTTTTCGATTTTCGTGGCTACCTTAAATCCCTTTTGCTTTAGTAATTCCGTAAGATTTTCCGCTGTTTGCTTCTGCGATTCACTCAGGAAGAAGATAAAGGACAGATACTGTTCGCCGCGGTCGGGACCTTGACCGTTAGTCTGTGAAAAATCGTGGATTTCGAAGTAGAGTTTAGTCAGTTCCTCATAGGTTGTTTTAGTCGGATCGTAAGTAACCTCGACGGCTTCTTTGTGGCCGGTCTTGCCGGAACAGACTTCCTTATAGGTCGGATTGATGGTGTGACCGCCGGTATAACCGACGCGCGTCGCCAGCACGCCCGGAGCCTTTTTGAAATAATGTTCGACGCCCCAGAAGCAGCCGGCGGCATAGATCGCCAGTTCGGTTTTAGGAGTCGCTTCAGCCGGAATGAAATTCAGGGAAATGGAATTGACGCAATGCCGGGTGTTCTTGTCTGTAAAATTCTCACCGCTGAAAACGTGACCGAGATGCGCGCCGCAGTTGGCGCAGATGATTTCCGTGCGCCGACCGTCTTTGTCCGGGATACGTTTAACGGCGCCGGGAATTTCGGCGTCGAAGCTCGGCCAGCCACAGCCGGAATCGAACTTGTCAGCCGAACGATAAAGGGGAGCATCACAGCGTTTGCAGGTGTAGGTGCCCACTTCGTTGAATTCGTAATATTTACCGCTGAACGGTCGCTCGGTGCTTTTATGAATAATGACCTGCTCTTCGGCCGGCGTGAGTTTGTTGTAAGTCATTTTTTCTTCTCCGCTGCTGCTGTGCGTAATAGTTGGAATCAGACCAAATACAATAAAATAAAACCATCTCATATTTCCATCCGGATTGCGATTTATTCAACATCTGGATAATTAGATGTAAATCCGAACAATCGGTCACAATTCTGGACGTTAATGCCCAATGCACTCCAAATAATAATATAGATTAATACCGGATCGATTTTAAATCTGCAATCTACAATCTGCAATATGCAATTTACAATTTCACCTGCAGTCATTTCTGATCGGCATAGCGCCACCAGGCGATCGTGCCGACGATACCCAGAATTCCGGTCAAAGCGAGTATCAGGTAACTGATAAATCCCAGGTGAGCGCATTCCGGACCGGCGCCGCCGGAATAAAGTACCGGTACTGCCCAGGGAAAATAGGGCGCCACAACCGGAATGCCCGATACGGCAAACTGGGCGATAATCATAATAAAAATCAGGTAGCCGATCGGTACCAGGAAGCCGCGTCCGTAACTGGCGAAGAAAGCCACCGGCGTGCTTAAAACAATTGTCATTAAAGTCGTTCCGCAGAATATCACACTGGACTGCCGGGCTAATTCCACCGACCAACCCTCCATGCCGATTAACCTGCCAGAAAAAATTCCCAGGACGAGCAGAATAATGGATAGAACAATGCTCCAGATAACCGCTATGAGCAATTTAGCCCAGACGATCATGTCGCGTGAAACCGGTAAAGCCAGCAAATCCTTAATGGTATGGTCTGAGTATTTACGTCCGAAAATCCAGCTGAAAACAAAGCCAAAACCGATTAATCCGATCGCTGCAACCATCTGGTGCAGCAGCATAAAATATCCGGGCCAGTCGGTCTTGCCCAGCACGGAAGTTTTAGCATTCAGAATAGCCGAATTGCTGACCAAATCCGGGTTGCGGGCCAAATAGACGAAAAGTCCCATCATCAGGGCCATGAAAGTGAAAATAATAAGAGTAATCCACAGGATAACCGAACGCCGGGCTTTCAGATATTCACTCCAGAAAGCAGCTGAAAAACCTTTCATGCGGCACCTCCATTCCGCCCGATGACGCGGAAGAAATACGACTCCAGGTCTTCCTCGTCGATTTTTAGCATGCTTGGAATGAAGCCGGCACTTACCAACAGGACATTAATCTCAGCCGGATTATTTACTGCTTTTTGACCGGTAACAGCCAGAATATCATCAGTTAGTGATACTACTTGATAGCCTTTTTCGCTGAGAAATATCTGTGCTTTTTCGGGTTCGGATACTTTGATCTGGAGACAGCGCCGGCGCTCCCGATCCAGCTCGTGGATTTGAGCCTCGCGAATCAATTTTCCTTCATGGATAATACCGATGCGGGTGGCGAAGCGGGCAATTTCACCCAGGATGTGACTGGAGATGAAAATCGTTACACCATGATTTAGAGCCAGATCGCGCAAGAGTTCGCGGATTTCGACAATCCCGGCCGGATCGAGGCCATTAGCGGGTTCATCCAGGATCAGGATTTCGGGATTATGCATGAGCGCTTTGGCCAGACCGAGCCGTTGACTGTTGCCGAGTGAAAGGTTTTACACCAGGCGGTCGCAATAAGGTCCAAGTTGGAGTTTTTCAATAATGGTATCGACTATATTCGGATTCGGAATCAAACGCAAACGTCGCACGACTTCCAGATTTTCACGGACGGTCAGGTCGGGATAGGAATACGGAATCTCCACCAGATGACCGACGCGCGCCCAGAGATCGCAACGATCAGCCTGGACTTTTTCACCGAATAATCTGGCCGATCCTGAAGTCGGTCTGATCATACCGGTTAGGACGCGGATCATGGTAGTTTTACCCGCTCCGTTCAGCCCCAGAAAACCGTAAATCTCGCCCTTGCGAATGCTCGTACTGACACCGTTAACGGCCGTAACCTTACCAAACCGTTTTGTCAGGTTTTCGATTTCGATGACGCTTTGCATACACGCTTTCCAAATAATTGTGCCGAAATAAATTCGGTAAGAAGATATTGAATATCTGTTTTCCGGGCAAGAGAAATGCTAATTATGATGGTCAGACGATGGTCATTCATTGGGCACTCGGAAGTAATTTATGGTCATCATTTCAATGAGACTTTTATGTTGAAATGTCAAATTTTAATTTTGAAATCTCCGATATTCAATATACAATTTCCAATCAACCATTCGGTTAAAATTCGTTGTAATTCGTCTTAAAACTGCCTATTTTTGGCGCTGTGAAGTATCGTTATTGTTATCATTGTGGTTCGAAAACGACAGTCATCGAAGACGAGGGCAAACAGCGGAATTATTGTCCGCAATGCCGCCTGATCCTGTACGAAAATCCGTTGCCAACCGTCGCGATAATCGCCTATAATGCCCGCGATGAAATTGCCCTGATCCGCCGGAATGTCGAACCGGCGCGTGGATACTGGAGTTTGCCGGGCGGATTTATCGAAATTGGCGAGACAGCTACGCAAGCCGCCGTGCGGGAATTGGCCGAGGAGACCGGTTTATCCGGAGCGAATTGGGAATTGGTGGGAGTCGGCAATCACCTGAATGGCTTTTACGGCGATATTTTACTGATTGGTTACGCGGTAGAAATCGATTCCGACCGGATACAACCCGGTGACGATGCCTCCGAAGCCGCCTGGTTCAAGTTCGACGAACACCCGCCCCTGGCTTTTCCGGTTCATGTGGAATTGTTGGAGCAGTGGCGCAAACAACGGAAGGAGCGAGCTTGACCCGGCCGAAAGTCATCGTCGCGCTCAGCGGCGGCGTCGACAGCGCCGTAGCGGCCTGGTCGTTGCAACAAAACGGTTTTGAACCAATCGGCGTTACCTTCAAAATGTGGCGCCTGAAAGATGACCTTACCCAGACCGAATCGATCGGGCGCGCCGCGCGGGTCTGCGAGATTTTGGGAATTGTGCATATGATTGTCGATTTGCAAGCGGCATTCGAAGCGCAGGTCGTGCGCCGTTTCGCCGACGAATATCTGAGCGGTTTGACGCCCAATCCATGCGTCGGCTGTAATCGCTGTATCAAGTGGCAGAACCTGCTGAAACTGGCCGATGAAAACGGCGCTGAAAAAATCGCCACCGGGCATTACGTGCGCACCGATTTTGAACCAGGCGGCGGACGCTATCGCATATTGAAAGGGAAGGATAATTTCAAAGACCAATCTTATGCGCTCTGGCAATTACCGCAGTCATATCTGGCGCGAACGCTTTTTCCACTCGGCGAATTGACCAAACAAGTAGTAAAAAAAATAGCCGCTGAGCAAAATCTGATCACAGGGAAAGTTGACGAGAGCCAGGACGTATGCTTCATCCCGGATGATGATTACCGGCGTTTTTTAATCGATTATGTTCCCGACCGGGTGCAGGCTATCGGCGGGGGTGAGTTGGTGGATGAAACCGGTAAAGTGTTGGGCCGGCACGACGGCTTTTACAATTTCACCATCGGTCAACGCAAGGGTTTCCGCATCGGTTTTAAAGAACGCCGCTATGTGAAAGCCATCGATGCGGCCAAAAACCGGGTCGTGGTCGCCGATGATGCTGCCCTGTGCTCGAATGGGATGATTATCGATAATGTCAATTGGGGTGGGACTGCGGCTGCCGATGATTTTCAGGGTTTTGTAAAAGTGCGCTACAATCATCGTGGCGTCGGATGCCGGGGACAGCGCGTTGGCGATAATGTCTACGAGATAAAATTTGACGAACCGCAAAGAGCCATTTCTCCCGGGCAGTCGGCCGTAATTTATCAGGATGATTATCTGCTGCTGGGAGGCATTATCCGTCGGGCGGAATGATTGCCGGGTGCAATGCAATCCACAGAATCCGGGTGTAATTTGTAAATATGTTTAAATTAAGGGCATAAAATTGAGAAGCAGATGACGAATAAAGTACGGATTTCGACAATTCTCGCTATGAAAAAAGAAGGGCGGCGAATAACCTCATTGACCGCTTACGATTACACTCTGGCCAGTTTGTTGGACGAGTCGGGTATCGATATAATTTTGGTCGGCGATTCCTGCGGCAATGTCTGCGCGGGCTATGAGACGACTCTGCCGGTGACGATGGACGAAATGCTTTATCACCTTAAATCGGTACGGCGCGGCGTCAAACGCGCCTTGCTGGTGGCCGATATGCCGTTTATGTCATATCAGGAAAATCTGGAACTGGCTGTGCATAACGCCGGGCGTTTTATGAAAGAGGGCGGCGCAGAAGCGGTGAAAATTGAAGGCGGCGAACCGGTTTGCCCGGTCGTGAAACGTTTGGTCGAAATCGGTATTCCGGTCATGGGACACCTGGGCTTCACGCCGCAAAGCGTGCATGAATTCGGCGGCTACGGTTTGCGCGGTGCCGAGGAAAAGGAAGCCGAACAAATCAAGAAATCGGCCGTAGCGCTTCAGGAAGCCGGAGCCTTTTCAATCGTACTCGAAAAAGTACCGGCAAAACTGGCGGCAGAAATTACCGCTCAACTGCGAATTCCGACGATTGGCATAGGCGCCGGTAAAGATTGCGATGGTCAGGTGTTGGTGACCTATGATATGCTCGGCCTTTACGATAAAGTGAAATATAAATTTGTGCGGCGGTATGCCAATCTCGCCGATGAAATCCGCCGGGCATCTACGGAATATTGTAGTGATATTCGCGAAGGCCGCTTTCCGGATGACTCCGAGAGTTATTAATTAAAATATTCACCGCAGAGATCGCAGAGAACGCGGAGAAGAATTTCTTGAGATTAATTTTTATTTTGGTTCTCAGGTAATAAATGACACATACTCTGTCCCCCTGCGTGCTCTGCGGTGAAAAAACAAACTAAGAGTAATCAACTATGCAGATACTGACTAAGATAGACGAAGTCCGCCGGGAATTAAATAAGGTTCGCCAGAATGGGAAGAAGATTGGCCTGGTGCCCACCATGGGTTATTTACACGCCGGTCATCTTTCACTGGTTGATGCCGCCCGGCAGAATGCGGATGTGGTCGTGATGAGTATCTTTGTCAATCCGACCCAATTCGGACCGAATGAAGACCTGGCCCGTTATCCGCGGGATTTTGCCCGCGATGAAAAATTAGCCCGCGAACGGGGCGTCGACTATATTTTTTACCCGGAAGTCACTGTGATGTACCCGGAACTATATTTCACCTATGTTGTAACGGAGCAGATGGCGAAAGTCCTTTGCGGTGTCAGCCGTCCGATCCATTTCCGCGGGGTTACGACGATAGTCGCCAAACTGTTCAATATAGTTCAGCCGGACGTAGCTGTTTTCGGTCAGAAAGATGCCCAGCAGGCGATAATCATTCAGCAGATGGTTCGTGATCTCAATTTCCCGATTCGCATCATTGTGGCGCCGATCGTGCGTGAGCCGGACGGACTGGCGATGAGTTCGCGCAATGTTTACCTTTCAAGTGAGGAGCGCGACCAGGCGCCGATCATTCACCGGGCTTTGGTTGAGGCAGCCCAAGCGGTCGAACAAGGTCGGAACGACGCCGGGGAAATCGCCGAACAGATACGCCGGACCATCCTGACGACCCCGCTGGCGCGCATCGATTACGTGGAGATTGTCGATGATCGGACCCTTCAACCGGTAAAAGTCATCGAACCGGGAACTTTTGCCGCCGTCGCCGTGTATTATGGCAAAACGCGTCTGATTGATAATGAATATTTGAAAAAAAGATAATTTTCAAGAAGTGCGAGTTAAGTCTTGACAAACTCGCTCAAATATTTTAAACTGTGTTGTGAAAATATCGATGACGGTGCCAAGATGAAAAAAAGCCTTTTAATTGCCGCATTGTTAGTGATTTGCCTTGGAGCGACGAACGGATTGGCTCAATTAAAAAGCCAGCTTCCCCAATTGCCAACAATCGGAGAAGTGATTCACCTGCCGGGTTTATCATCTTTATCTAATTACAGTCTGTTTGATCCCAGCCGTTTTTCCATGCATCAGTCCTACTCAATGTCATTTATGACCAGCGGAAGTCAGTCCGCTTCGCTGGGAATTTATCAGAATTCGATGTCTTTCCTGTTGTCGAACAAATTAATGCTCAACACCCGCTTTGGTTTTGTCCATGATCCTTTTAAACTGGGCAATCTGTCGTCAACCAGCAATAATATGTTCAACAACCTGATCTTTGGCGCTGATTTGACCTACCGTCCGAAGGATAATGTCCTTTTCAGTATCCGGTTTGACCGGCGTCCTTATTATTATTCTTATGGTTATTACAATCCTTACTTCGGATATTAAGATTGCCGCGCAGCTATAAACGTAAAAAACGCCCCACTTATCGTAAAACTAAACGCCGGCAGGTTGACTTTCAGAAGTGGTTTCTGAATCTGGCGATATTTTCGATTGCAGTCGTGATCGTCGGTTTCATTTTTTCCATGGGCCGGCGTTTCAACGCACCTGGCGAGAAAGTGACTCTCTCGCAGGTGAATGTCATTCCGCCGGACGAAAGACCGACCAGTGCTTTAACGGTAATTGAGGTACTGAACGGCTCCGGCGTTTCGGGATTAGGTCAGAAATTCACCAATTACCTGAGACAGAACGGCTACGATGTCATTGCGACTGGTAATGCCGATCGTTCTAATTACGAGCATACTCATTTGATTGCCCGCACTGAAGGCTCTGCGAAAATTCGAGATGTTAATACCACAATGATGCTGGAAGCCGATAAATTATATCAGGATATGGACTCCACTTTGCATGTGGACCTGACGCTGATCATCGGGCGTGATTATCAGCATTTACCGGTTTATCAGAAAATTTTAGATATCGGAGAATCTTATTAAGGCTTGAGTGATTCTCTGAACACTTCCGCAAATACTCAATCTTATGCTTTAGCCCGGCGGATCGCCGAAACCGCGGTCGATAAAAAAGCCCGCGATGTCATTATTCTGGATTTAAGACCGCTGACCTCAATCGCGGATTATTTTGTGATCTGCACCGGCGAAGTCGATCAACATGTCAGAGCAATAGTCGATGAAATTGACGAGCGCTTGCGGCCGACGGAAAAACCCTGGCATATCGAAGGCCGGCAACACCTCAGCTGGGTTTTAATGGATTATGTCAATGTCGTCGTACACGTTTTTAATCCGGAAGCCCGCGCGTACTTCAATCTCGAAAAACTCTGGGCGGATGCAGCCATCGAAAAAATCGCGGACGATTCGGCCGCCTGAGCGTCCGATGCGATTCACAAACTCATTTTCTCCCAAAATAAAATGGATCTGACCGACGCAATACTTCGCTTTGCAACGGAAGCCGGTTTTGCCCGCGCGGGTGTTTCATCACCCCTTTTATCCGATCAATATGTCACGGCATTGCAGGAATATGTGGATGCCGGGCGGTTCGGGACGATGCGTTGGATGCGGCGGTATTATAATTTTTCCGATTATATCCAGGAACGCTTTCCGTGGGCCAAGTCGGTACTGGTTGTGGTTGATAATTATTATCAGCCGGGTGATTGGTCGGCAAAATATCCGAAAATCGCCCGCTACGCCTGGGGCGCCGATTATCATAAAGTCCTGGCGCGTCAACTGAAGTCGGTTCTCCGGAAAATCAAAACTCTGGAACCGGCGACCATCGCCCGCGCTTATGTAGACGCCGGGCCGGTAATGCAAAAAGCCTTTGCCGTTCAGGCCGGGCTGGGCTGGATCGGGAAAAACGACCTGCTAATCGTGCCGGAGATTGGGTCGTACTGTTTTATCGGAACGCTTTTCCTGAGTCTCGAATTGCAATTTAACGAACAGGTTGCCAACCGCTGTGGAGAATGCCGCCGCTGCCTGGAGGCCTGTCCGACCGGCGCTTTACTTGATGCTCACACACTGGATCCCCGCCGTTGTACCGCCTACCTGAACATTGAAAAAGAAGGCGAATTCACTCCGGAGGAAGCCGCAAACCTGCATGGCTGGCTTTATGGATGCGACACCTGTCAGGCGGTTTGCCCGTATAATCAAAAATGGAACCGTCCGGGCGATCCATGTTATGGTGCATATATTAAGGAATTCGGGAAGTCGGTTGAGAACTGGCTCAGGTTAACGGAAGACGAGTTCGAACAACTTTTCCGCAACAGCCCAATCCGGCGGCATGGTTTCGCGGCCTGGCGGCGCAATCTGCGGGCGCTGGTGAAATAAGCCCTGAACATCGTGTTTTTCCCAATTCCAATTTGCACGGGAATAGCCCGACGGTTAAATTTGGGGCGATTTTTTACAGGAGCTAAATGATTGAACATATTCGCGGATTGCTGATTGAAGCGTTGAGCCAAAACGAAATCAGTTACAGCGATCCGATTCAGATTGAACGGCCGAAGCAGGAATCGTTCGGACATTACACCACCAACATAGCCCTGACGCTGGCTAAACTTATGCACCAACCACCGTTGGCGATTGCCGAGAAAATCGCGGCTTCTTTACCATCGTCGGCTAATATTGGCAAGGCGGAGGTCAAGGCTCCCGGTTTTATCAATTTTTTCCTGAGTCCGAAAGTGTTGCAGGATAATGTCGCCGAAATCATGGCTGCCGGCGCTGCTTACGGCAAAATTGATCTCGGCCGGAATCAGCGCGTCCAGGTCGAATTTGTCAGCGCCAATCCGACCGGGCCTTTGACGGTCGGGCATGGCCGTCAGGCGGTTTTGGGCGATACCGTAGCCCGGATCCTGGAGGCCGCCGGTTATAAAGTCGACCGCGAATATTATTACAACGATGCCGGCCGGCAGATGCGCGTTCTTGGGCATTCCGTTTACTGGCGCTACCGGCAGTTACTCGGCTGGGACGGGGAGTTCCCGGATGACCATTACCAGGGTGAATATATCGTCGACATTGCCCGTGGAATTTTAGAGAAACATGGTGACAATCTGCAAGATGAACCCGATCACGAAGTTTTCCGGTTGGCAGCCGAAGCGGCAATTTTTGACGACATCAAGAATACTCTGAAACGACTCGGAATCGTTTTTGATTATTTTTACAATGAAAAAAGTCTTTACGACAGCGGTCAGGTTAACACCGTACTGGAAAAGATGAAAGCCATTGGCGCCAGTTATGAAAAGGACGGCGCGATCTGGTTCCGGGCTGGTCTGTACGGCGGTACGGACGACCGCGTGCTCTGGAAAAGCGTCGTTGACGAGGCTACCTATCGCCTGCCGGATATTGCCTATCACACGACTAAATTTGCCCGCGGCTATGATATGGTCGTCGATATTTTCGGCGCCGACCATCACGCTACCTACCCGGACGTGCTGGCCGGTCTCAAGGCGCTGGGTTATGATACTTCCCGCATAAAAATCTTGATTCACCAGTTTGTGACTTTGATGCGGGGCGGTGAAAAAGTCAAAATGTCAACCCGCAAAGCGACGTATGTGACTCTGGACGAACTGATTGACGATGTCGGTAAAGACGTGGCGCGTTACTTTTTCCTGATGCGCGGTATGAAGAGTCATTTGAACTTCGACCTGGATTTAGCCAAAACCGAAGGCGAGGAGAACCCGGTTTTTTACCTGCAATATGCGCATGCCCGGACTTGCAGTATTTTGCGCAATGCCGCTATTAAAGGTATAGCCGTCAAACCAGACTGCGATTTGTACCTGTTGAAAGAGGAAGAAACCCTGAACCTTTTAAATGCGCTCAGCGAATTCCGCGAGGTGATCGCGATTTGTGTCAACACCCTCGAACCGCAGCACCTGACGACTTACCTGCAGAAAGTCGCCATGGCTTTCCACAAATTTTATACTCTGCAGCGAGTGATTTCAGATGACGCGGAACTTTCCCAGGCTCGTCTGGCATTAGTCAAAGCGGTGCAGATTGTGATGGCTAACGGCTTGGCTTTGCTGGGAATTTCTGCTCCGGAAAGAATGTAGCTCGGACGTCAGTCAAAAATCAGGCCAGAAAATGCCCGATGCTTGTTTTAAGCACGTAAAATCTTTAAATTGCCCGACGAAAATAGAGAATAGGCTTTCATTATGCGAGTTGATGTAGAAACGGTTGCGAAAATTGCGGATCTGGCGCGTCTGACCCTGAGTAAAGCGGAATTGGTGCAGTATGCGGGCCATTTGGAACAGATTTTAGAATATATCGAACAGTTAAGCGCCGTAGATACAACCAGCGTAAAGCCGCTATCGCATGTGCATGAAATGACCAATGTTTTTCGCAGCGATGCCGTCCAACCGTCTCTTCCCACAGAGGCGGTTTTTGCTAATGCCCCGCAAGCCCGGGATGGCTATTTCGTCGTCCCGAAAGTCATAAAGGACGTCAACCCGTGAAGGTGTTGGGAGTTATCCCCGCGCGTTTCGCGGCTACCCGTTTGCCCGGGAAGCCGCTGGTTGTCCTGAAAGGCAAAACTCTTATTCAGCGGGTCTATGAAAATGCCCGCAATTGCAACCTGATTGACCGTTTAGTCGTGGCAACCGAAGATCAGCGCATCGTCGATCATGTAACCTCGTTTGGCGGAGAATGTCAGCTGACGCCGCCAGAACTGCCGTCCGGGACGGACCGCTGTGCCTATATCGCTAAAAATACAGACTTTGATATTGTCGTCAATATTCAGGGCGATGAACCGTTTCTGCACAGTGAGGTGATCGACCAAGCCATTCAAGCCCTGATCGATGACCCGACGCTGCCGGTCGGAACCGCCGCCCGGATTAATATCAACGAAGCGGAAATGACCGATCCGAACGTGGTGAAGGTCATCGTCGATAAACGCGACGAAGCAATTTATTTCAGCCGGGCGAATATTCCCTACGTGCGTGACAAATCCACGCCGGTTACAAATCATCCGGCGCTCGTTCATATGGGACTTTACGTTTACCGGGCCGATTTTCTGCAGAAATTTACCAAACTGCCGGTATCGGTCCTGGAAAGCCTTGAGAAATTGGAACAATTGCGCGTTCTCGAAAACGGCGGCCGCATTAAAGTAGTGCGCACGACTCGTAAATCTTTGGGAATCGACACACCGGCCGACGTTGAACAGGCGCTAAAATATCTGGAAAATTGTGAAAACTGAGAATCCGACCAAGTACATTTTCGTAACCGGCGGCGTGATTTCGGGCCTTGGCAAAGGGATTGCCAGCGCCTCGATCGGCTATTTGCTGAAAGCCCGCGGTTACCGGGTCACCATTCAGAAATTCGATCCTTATATCAATATCGATCCCGGCACGATGAGCCCCTACCAGCACGGTGAGGTTTTCGTGCTGGAAGACGGCGCGGAAACCGATCTCGATCTCGGTCACTACGAACGCTTTATCGATGAAAATATGACCGCCCGTAATAATACGACTTCCGGGAAAGTTTATTACGAAGTCATCAGTCGCGAACGCCGCGGCGATTATCTCGGGGCTACGGTGCAGGTCATTCCGCACATCACCGATGAAATCAAGCGCCGCATTGCCGGGGTGAATGTCAATAACGCCTATGATGTTGTCATTTGTGAAGTCGGCGGCACGGTCGGCGACATCGAAAGCCAGCCTTTCCTGGAAGCCATCCGCCAGTTTCATTTCGAAGCCGGCCGCGGCAACTGTATTAACATTCACCTGACCCTGGTGCCGTTTATCGAAACAAGCGGCGAGATCAAGACCAAACCGACCCAGCACAGCGTTATGCGCCTGCGTGAGATTGGTATTCAGCCGGACATCCTGTTATGCCGTTCAAAACAGCATCTCGACGAGAGCGTGCGCAAAAAGATTGCCCTGTTTTGCAATGTTATGCCGGAAGGTGTGATCGAAGCCGTGGACGCCGAAACGATTTATGAATGTCCGCTCTTGTACGATCAGCAGGGACTGGGCGATCTGGTGACCGATTTGCTGAGTTTGCAGCGCCGTAAACCGGATTTGAAGAAACTCGAGAAATTTGTCGACGCTATCAAGCATCCCGAAAATTTCGTGACGATTGCCATTTGCGGCAAATATACGCAACTGCACGACGCCTATAAATCCATCGTCGAGTCATTTATCCATGCCGGAGCGGAGAATAATACGCGCGTCAATATCGAATGGATCGAGGCTGAAGACTTGGCTAAGGATCGCGAAGCATTAAAAAAAATCGAAAATGTTGACGGCATCCTGATTCCTGGTGGTTTCGGCGGACGCGGCATCAAAGGCAAGATCAATGCGATTCAAATTGCCCGCGAAAATGGCATTCCCTTCTTTGGTATTTGCCTCGGGTTGCAGTGCGCCGTCATCGAATTTGCCCGCAATGTCTGCGGCTGGTGTGATGCTCACAGCACCGAGTTTAACGACAATACCGAATACCCGGTCATCGATCTGATGGAAGAACAGAAACGCGTTTCCAATAAGGGCGGCACGATGCGCCTGGGAGCCTATCCGGCCGAAATAACACCCGGAACCAGGGCTCATGAAATATATAAGGAAAAGGAAATTTCCGAGCGGCATCGGCATCGCTACGAAGTCAACAATATTTACCTGGACGAACTGGTCAAAGCCGGACTGGTAGTCGGCGCAGTCAATAAAGAACTCAACCTGGTTGAGATGATCGAATTGAAAAATCATCCCTGGTTCGTCGGCTGCCAGTTTCATCCCGAACTGAAATCACGAATTAATAAAGCCCATCCACTTTTCCGCGAATTTGTGCGGGCGGCGCTGCAATATCATAAAAAACGAGGCGACCATGCCGACGGTAGCTGTTAGCAATATCCAAATCGGCAAACCCAACCCGCTGGCTTTTATTCTCGGACCGTGTGTCATCGAAAGCCGCGACCATGCGCTCCGGATGGCCGGGCAGCTCAAGGAACTTTCCGAACGGCTCGACTTTCCGCTGATTTATAAATCGTCATTCGATAAAGCCAATCGCAGCGCGATCGACAGTTATCGCGGACCCGGACTGGAAAAAGGTTTGGGAATTCTGGCGGAAGTCAAGCAGCAGTACGGATTACCGATTCTGACCGATGTACACGAACCTTATCAGGCGACGGCTGCGGCCGAAGTGGTCGATATTATCCAGATTCCGGCGTTCCTGTGCCGACAGACCGACCTGATCATCGCGATTGCGAAAACCGGCAAGGTCGTGAATGTCAAGAAAGGCCAGTTCGTGGCTCCCGACGACATCAAAAATATTGTCGAAAAAATCGAGTCGGTCGGCAACTATCAGATTCTGCTGACTGACCGCGGCACTTCGTTCGGATATGGCGGCTTAATCAGCGATATCCGGGCGGTTCCGATTATGCAGAAGACCGGTTATCCCGTCATTTTCGATGCCACGCACAGCGCCCAAATCCCGGGCGGCAACGTTACCGGGGGAGCGCGTGAATACATACCACATCTCAGCCGGGCGATGGTGGCGGCCGGCTGCGACGGCGTTTTCATGGAAGTGCACGATAACGTCGCCCAGGCAATGAGTGACCGCGCCACGCAGTATCCCCTGGCGGAACTACCGCGACTGCTACAGGAATTAATGCAACTGGGCGAACTGGTAAGGAAATTTTAATGACGGCCACCCTGAACGAACGTTTATCCAAAATCCGCCTGATCATCGCTGACGTGGATGGTGTTTTTACGGACGGGGCGCTTTATATCGGAACCAACGGCCAGGAATTCAAGCGTTTCAATGTGCTGGATGGAGCCGGAATTGCAATGCTAAAAGCGGTAAATTTTCCAATGGCGATCATTTCCGGGCGGCAATCGCCGGTTACGGAAGCCCGTATGCGCGAACTCGGCCTCGCGGATGCTCTTTACCAGGGTAATCTGGCTAAACTCGAACCCTATGAAAATATTAAAAAACGTTTTAAGGTCAGCGATGCGGAAATTGTCTACATCGGCGACGACATCATTGATATTCCTCTGATGAAACGGGTCGGTCTGCCAGTCGCGGTCGCCAATGCCCTGGCAGAAGTCAAACAATCCGCGCTCTACGTTACCCGAATGAAAGGCGGCGATGGGGCGGTGCGGGAAGTAATAGAACTCGTCCTGGAGGCTCTCAATTTAAAACGCCAGGCGGTTGAAGTTTTAACCAAAGATACTTACAAGGACCGCTAAATGGTGAATTCATATATGGATAAAGCCCGTGAACTGATCCGCTCCGAAGCGGAAGCCATCGCCGGTTTGGAAAAGCGCATTGACGCCAATTTCGAAAAAGTGCTGGAAGTGTTATTCAACACAAAAGGCAAAGTGGTGGTCACCGGAGTGGGCAAGTCAGGTCACATTGGACATAAAATCGCAGCGACATTTGCCAGCATTGGCACGCCGAGTTTTTTCATGCACGGTTATGAAGCCGGTCACGGCGATCTGGGAGTGATTTCTGCCCAGGATACACTCCTGATCATTAGCAATAGCGGTGAAACCGAAGAGATCGTCCACTTGATTCCGCCGATTAAAAAACTGCACGTTCCGATAATCGGATTGCTGGGACGCAATGAATCGACTTTGGCGAAAAAGTGCGATTATGTGATTTGTACGCAGGTCAATGGCGAGGGCGATCCGCTGCGGCTGGTGCCGACAACCAGTGCCATCGTGACCCTGGCAATGGGCGATGCCCTGGCGATTGGACTGCTGGCGAAACGCAATTTCAATCAGAATGATTTTGCAGGATTGCACCCGGCCGGTTCGCTCGGCCGTAAACTCCTGACCACCGTGGCTGATTTAATGCACACCGGCGACGCCGTTCCTTTCGTAAAAGCCAATGACACGATGCCGGCCGTGCTCTACATGATGACGAAAAAGAGCCTTGGTATCGTCGGTGTCCTGGATGCATCCGAGCAATTAATCGGCGTCGTGACCGATGGCGATTTGCGGCGCGGTTTGGAGCGGCAGAAGGATTTCATGGAACAGACCGCTATAAATATAATGTCCCGGAACCCGAAATGGATCAAGCAGACCAACCTGGCGATCGAAGCCCTGCACCTGATGGAGGAATTTTCGATCACCAATCTGTTCGTTTTCGAGAATGAAAATGATCGCAAGCCGGTTGGGATCATTCACATACACGATATTCTACGTTACGGAATAATGTCTTGAGAAATATTACTCTCCTTTTGATGTGTCTGTTGTTATGCTGGGGTTGCTCCGATTTTAAAGAGGAGGAAACCCAGGTTGCCGAAAGGCATTATCCCGACCAGGAAATCTGGAATTCGGATATCACCCTCACTAAAGACGGGCGTAAACGGGCTGTGGTGCATTCAGCTCACCTGACGAAATACAATGACAAGGCATTTATCAATATGGACACCGATGTGGCAGTCGATTTTTACGATGTGGAAGAACGCCATCTGTCACACCTAACTTCTCAGAATGCCACCGTCAACGAACATACCAACGATCTGGTTGCCAGAGGCAATGTCGTGGTGGTCTCCGACAGCGGTCTGACGCTTTTTACGGAAGAAATGCGCTGGGATCATCGCAAGGAACGCATCATCTCCGACGTATTTGTAACCTTTGTGACTCCCGATGACTCTCTGACTGGGGTGGGCTTTGAATCGGATTCGGATTTAAAAAATTGGGTAATCTATAAACCGTCTGGAGTGACGAATCGGGATTTGAATTATTAAATATGGAAATTAATAATCCTCTGCCGACCAAGACACTGTGGGTTCAAGACCTGGTCAAGGTCTATGGTAAAAGACGAGTCGTCAACTCCGTCAGCGTGCAGGTAACCAAAGGCGAAGTCGTCGGTCTGCTCGGTCCGAACGGCGCCGGGAAAACTACCACCTTTCACATGTTTACCGGAATGATCAAGCCGACTTCCGGCAAGGTCTTCCTCAACCAACAGGATATCACACGTCTGCCGATGTATAAACGGGCGCAGCTGGGAGTAGGTTACTTGGCCCAGGAGCCGTCGGTTTTCCGGAAACTGACGGTGGAGCAAAATCTCCTGCTGGTTCTGCAAACCCTGGGCATCAGCCGCAAGGAACAGAAGGAGCGGCTCGAAATATTATTAGACGAACTGAATATCCGCAAGTTGCGCAAGAGCCGGGCGGACACACTCTCGGGCGGCGAACGGCGGCGCACGGAAATTACCCGCGCCCTGATCACTAACCCGGATTTTATTTTACTGGACGAACCGTTTGTGGGCGTCGATCCCATCGCGGTTGAAGATATTCAGAAAATTGTGGTCAGTCTGAAAGATCGCGGCATCGGCGTCCTGATTACCGATCACAATGTTCATGAAACCCTTTCAATCACCAATCGGTCGTATCTGATGTTCGAAGGACGGATCCTGAAATCAGGGACTTCCGAATATTTAGCCAACGACGAAGATGCCCGCCGGTTATATCTGGGAGAAGCTTTTAAGCTACAAAGATAATGCAGTTAAGTCAGGCTCAGGTACAAAAACTCGCTCAGGAATTGCGCCTCACACCCCAGCAAATTCTGCAGTCCACGATACTACAGCTGACCACCCTAGCCCTGGAAGCCCGCGTCGTGCAGGAAATGGAACAGAATCCGGTTCTGGAAGAACTGAGTCCGGACGCGAGCGGTGAGGTAGCCGAGGGCGGGCTTAACAATGAAACGGAAAGTTCCGGCGATGACGATATCAATTGGGACGAAATTCTGCCACAGAACGATGACTACGAACCAAAGGAAGAAGTCGATCCCGATCGCAAAGTCGCCCAATTTATCCAACCGGCGCCCAAAAGCTTGGTTGATCATATTTACGATCAGCTGAAACTGCACAATCTCGATGCCGATGATGAAAAAATTGCTTCCGAAATAATCTGGAATTTGGACGAGCGCGGTTATCTGACTCTGCCGATTGAGAATATCGCCTATGAGCTCGGACTGCCGGAAATTAAAGCCAAGAAGGTGTTAAAACTGATCCAGAGACTCGATCCACCCGGTCTGGCAGCCCGCGATCTGAAAGAGTGCCTGTTAATTCAACTAAACCAGATTCCGGACTCCGCGGATGCCGTAAAGGTCGTAACGGATTATTTTGAGGATTTTGCCAATCACCGCTTTCCGAATATCATGAAAACCCTGAACTGGGATAAGGACCGTATGCAGACTGTGCAGGAAATGATTACCCGGCTGAATCCGAAACCGGGCGCCGCTTTGAATACGCCCGATCCGCAATATATCGTTCCCGATCTGATCGTCGAGAAAGTCGGTGGTGAATATATCGTGGAAGTCAACGATTCGCGGATTCCGGAATTGCAGATCAGTTCCAGCTACCTGCAAATGGTCAATAACGGTAATAAAATTGATCTTGAAACCCGCAATTATCTGAAGCGCAAAATCGACACCGCCAAGTGGTTCATCCAGGCCATCCAGCAGCGGCGCATCACTATGATTCGCGTCATGAAAGCCATCATTGCCCGTCAACGCGATTTCTTCGAAGATACCAGCAATCCGCTGAAACCGATGATTCTGAAGGATATAGCCGAAGACGTCAATATGGACATTTCCACGATCAGCCGGGTCACGAATGGCAAATACGTTCAGCTGCGTTCGGGCATTTACGAATTGAAATTCTTTTTCAACGAAGGCATCATGGATGAGGACGGCGAGGAAATTTCAACCCGCATTATTAAGGAAAAATTAAAAGAGATTATCGACGGTGAAGATAAACAAAAACCCTACAGCGACGACCAATTGTCGGTATTGTTGAAAAAAACAGGCTATATCGTCGCCCGCCGGACAGTCGCCAAGTACCGCGAGCAATTGAAAGTGCCGGTTGCCCGTCTGCGGCGGATGGTTTAAATTTGTTCGATTAATCGGCAGGAGGATTAATGGCTGGGAAGAAAATGCAATTCAGCAATCGGGAATATGAGGTTGGTACATTTTATTACTGGTTGATTATTCTGGTTGCGTTTGGATTAGTCCTGCTCGTTACAACGATCATGTCATTTTACACTATTGGACCCGGAGAAAAGGGCGTGGTCGTCCGGCTCGGTAAAATTATTCAGGTCAATGAACCCGGTATTCACTGGAAACTGCCTTATGGCATCGACCGCCTACAGCGCGTTAAAGTTGATTATCAGTATAGCGCCCAATTCGGTTTTCGGGAAGAAATGCCTGACAGCGCAGTGACCTCGGTGGATTCTTTTTATCTGCCGGAAGCCCGCCTGTTGACCGGCGATTTGAAAATGATTGATCTGCAATGGGTGGTGCAGTATCGGATCTTGGACCCGGTGACTTATTTGTTTAAGGTTGAAAATCCGGAAAAAACGATTCGTACGGTCGGCCTGGCGGCGATGCGCACCGCGGTCGGCGATTATTCCTTTCATGAAGTTTTTCAGACCGAACGGCGGGCGGTTGCCGCAAAAGCCCACCAAATCATGCAGACTAAATTCGATCTCTATAAACTCGGTGTGGCTGTTCAACATGTGCAATTAAAAGAAGCCCGCCCGACAGTTAAAATCGAACCGGTTGAAGTGCTCGTAAAGACCGTAAATCCGCCGGTCGGGGCGCCGGTAGACTCATCGCAAACAGATTCAACTCAAAAAACCTGGTAATTTCTATGCACGGTCCTCTGCAATTAATATCAAAAAAGCAAACCAACCCGGAGGTTCCGGATGAGTTATAAATCCTTTTTATGGTTGTTAATTATTGTATTGGTGGCGTTCGGAGCCTGGAAATCGACGACGATTCTGAATGAAAATCAGCAGATGATCGTCACCCGCTTCGGACGTTTGACCCAGGAACCCATCACTGCGCCCGGTTTGCACCTGACCCTGCCATTTTTATCGGATAAGTATATATACCCGAAAAACCTGATCGACTGGCATAGCGCTGTGGCGGAAATGCCGACCAAAGACGACAAGTTTATCGCCGTCGAATCTTTTGCTCTTTGGAAAATCAGCGATCCGGTTTTGTTCAATGCGAGAATAGTCACCTTGGAAGCCGCCGAAAGACGTCTGTCGGATCTGTTGGATGGCACCCTGCGGGATGAAGTTGCCCGCCATACGCTGGCGGAATTGGTACGCAGCAGCGGCCGGCGCATGGACGTCACGGAAATTAATGATATTCTAAAGGTGCCAGAGAAAAAAACACTGTTCCAGACCAAAGGGCGTCAACCGGAAATCGTGGCCGCCATTTACCGGAATGCCGTCGCCGCCTTGGATTCCATGCAACTCGGAATTCAGCTGGTTGACTTCGACCTCAAGAGCGTGAATTTCATCCGGGTAATCGAGTAAAACGGAGTAAACATGCCGGAGAATCAAATTCCAAAGATATTAGCTACGACTGTCATCGGCGTGCGCCGCAACGGTAAAGCCGCCATGGGCAGCGACGGACAGGTCACTATCGGCAATACGATCATGAAACACACGACTAAAAAAGTCCGCAAACTCTACAACGATCAGGTCGTGGTCGGATTTGCCGGAGCGTCGGCAGATGCCATGACGCTTTTCGATAAATTCGAGACCGAACTGGACAAATACAAAGGCAATATCAACCGCGCCGCGGTCGAACTGGCAAAAATCTGGCGCACCGATAAATATCTGCGCCAGCTCGAAGCCCTGTTGACGGTCATGAACAAAGAAACGATGCTGATCATTTCCGGAACCGGCGACGTTATCGAACCGGATGACGACATCATCGCGATCGGGTCGGGCGGTTCCTTCGCCACCGCGGCAGCCCGCGCTTTACTGCGGCATACAGATCTGAATGCCCGCGACATCGTAGCCGAATCCCTGCGAATCGCTTCGGAAATCTGTATTTACACCAACACCAATTTTACCATAATCGAATTATGAACGCTAAAGAACTGACTCCGCGCGAGATCGTCCGGGAACTGGATGCCTACATTATCGGACAGGATAAAGCCAAAAAAGCCGTCGCGATTGCCTTACGCAACCGCTGGCGCCGTCAGCGTGTGAGAGGCACGATCAAGGAAGATATTCTGCCGAATAATATTATCCTGATCGGGCCGACCGGGATCGGTAAGACCGAAATAGCCCGCCGGCTGTCCAACCTGGCCGGCGCGCCGTTCATTAAAGTCGAAGCTTCCAAATTCACGGAAGTCGGCTATGTCGGACGCGACGTCGAGTCGATTATCCGCGACCTGACCAACATCGCCGTAACCATGGTCAAGAACGAACGCATGACCGAGGTCAACGGGCAGGCCGTGCACATGGCGAACGAACGGATTCTGGATATTCTCCTGCCGTCCGGCGATTCCAGCCGCGAGACTGGAGCGACTGAAGTCGTTTTGAAAGACGATGAAAAATTTAATCGCACGCGTGAAAAATTACGCGAGATGCTCAATAAGGGCGACCTGGAAAACCGCTTGGTTGAAATCACCGTGCGGCAGGGTTCGCTGCCGATGATGCAGATATTCGGGCCGGCCGGGATCGAAGAGATGGAGATGAATCTCTCCGAGATGCTGGGCAGCGCTTTCCCTCAAAAGAAGAAAATCCAGAAAGCGACCGTCGCCGAAGCTCGCAAAATATTTATCCAGGAAGAAGCCCAGAAGCTGATTGACATGGATACAGTCGTGCGCGAAGCCGTGCGCCGGGTCGAAGAAGCCGGGATTGTCTTCATTGATGAAATAGACAAAATCGCCAGCGGCAGCGACCAAAAAGGCCACGGCCCGGATGTCTCCCGCGAAGGCGTCCAGCGCGATATACTGCCGATCGTGGAAGGCAGCAACGTCCAGACCAAGTTCGGTGTGGTGCGCACGGATCATATATTGTTTATCGCCGCCGGAGCTTTTCATGCGGCCAAGCCGTCCGACCTGATCCCGGAATTACAGGGACGATTCCCGATCCGGGTCGAGATGGACTCTCTTGGCAAGGACGACTTCGTCAAGATTCTGAAGAATCCGCGCAATGCCTTGCTGAAACAGTACGCCGCCCTGCTTAAAGCCGAAAAAGTCGATCTGCAATTCGATGACGATGCGGTCGAAGAGATCGCCCAAATCGCCGCCGAAGTCAACGAAAAAATGGAAAATATCGGCGCACGTCGTCTGCATACGATTCTGACGACATTACTGGAAGAAATTCTCTATCGGGTGCCTGATAAAGACATCCGTGAGGTCAAAGTCACCCGCGCGTTCGTGCAGGAAAGATTGCAGAATATCGTCCGTGACCGCGATCTGAGCCGTTATATTTTATAAAGTAATTATTTCACCGGAGGTTTGATGAAAAGGGACTTTTTACACGTTACCGATCTCTCACGGGATGAGATTTGGGAAGTCTTTGAATTAACAAAAAAACTCAAAGGAAATGTCAAAGAAGGGCGGGAGTATGTTCCCCTGAAAGGTAAAACGATGGCGATGATCTTCGCCAAACCGAGCGCCCGCACCCGCGTTTCATTTGAAACCGGGATGACGCAACTCGGCGGCCATGCCATTTACCTCGGCCCGAACGACATCGGGATCGGCAAACGCGAAGCCGTCAAGGACATTGCCCGGGTGATTGCCCGCTATGACGACATTATCATGGCCCGCCTGTTCGCCCATGCGCACATGCTCGAACTGGCCGAATATTCGCCCGTCCCGGTCATCAACGGCCTGACCGATTATAATCATCCCTGCCAGATCATGGCGGACATTTTCACGGTGCTGGAACACCGCGGCAACTTAGACAATCTCAAGATAACTTTCGTCGGCGACGGCAACAATGTCGTCAACTCCTGGCTGGAACTGGCGATGCGCCTGCCGCTGCACTTTGTCCTGGCCTGTCCGCCGGGCTACGAGCCCAACCATGAATTACTAACCGAAGCCCAAAATACCGGTCTCAGTAAAATCGAGGTTTTACATGATCCTTACAAGGCAGTGAAGAACGCCGATGTTATTTATACCGACGTCTGGGCCAGCATGGGCCAGGAAACCGAGCAGGAAAAGCGCAAGCGCGATTTCAGCGGATTCCAGGTCGATATGCAGCTGGTCAAAGCCGCCAAACCGGATGTCTATGTAATGCATTGCCTGCCGGCCCACCGCGGCGACGAAATCACGGATGACGTAATGGAGTCTCCGAATTCCATCGTCTTCGATGAAGCCGAGAACCGCATGCACGTCCAGAAGGCCATCATCCACAAACTGATGCTCGGAAAAGACGTCATTCGATTGTCAGGCGATAGTCATTAGCCGCTGCGCGGCGTCACGTATGGTAAAGCAATAGTCATTAGCCGCTGCGCGGCGTCATGTATGGTCATTTGTTGTCATTCAATTGCTGAGCGTAGCGAAGTCCGGCGAAGTCCGGTGAAGACGGATCAGACGATCGTCATTTCTATAGAACCAATTTTCAGTCCCGGTGAGCAGCGGTGGCAAATTGGCTGAATGATTAATCTTCTGGCAAAACATTTTTCAAATAATCATTAATGCGATCAATGGGTCGTTTTCCCATGTTGCG
>CAZNUN010000029.1:0-23860 GCA_964576275.1 uncultured bacterium
TCAACAAAATCAAAAGTATCAACTAATCACCCATACAAATCCGTGATGAACCGAAGTGGTTAAAAGTACTTAAATGAACTTAAAAGTACTTAAAAGAACTTATAAGTACTTATTAGGATTAACGCGGAATGGTCTTGAGCGAGCTGGCTTCCAGGAAGCGCCGCAGATTCTCGGTTTTAAAAACGACAGCGTTGTGTTCCTGTTCGGACGCGATGAAGATAAGATGATTAATGCGCAACTGGTCGGAAGTTAATTCCGATTCACTGACTGACAAGTACGGGATTTGCCAGGCGGTCAGGTCGGTCATCAGGTTTTCGGACTCGGCTTTGGTGCCGCCATCCGGCGTGTAGATATTGATCAGTTTGCCCTGATAATGGTCAAGCCACCAGGCGTATTTCTCCGTCTGCCCATAGAGCGCATCGAAGAGATAAACCTCCTTGATTCGGTCGGTATAGCCACCGCGCAAAAGGATAAAGGCCATCACCCGGTAAGCGCCGCTGTGACCGGCTAGAATGATACGTCCGATTTTTCCGGTTTTCAGCAGGCCTCTGCAATTCAGAGTGTCAGCGATTTCATTAATCATTCTGCGAAATCCATCTCTTTCTTCCAGTTTTCCGCCGAACGAATCCGGAGCATCTTTCGGCCCCTGCGGAATGATTAAAATGGCATTCTTTTCCGATTGGATAAACTGGTCAACGATCTGAAATTTTTACAGCACGCTATCGAGATGATTATACCACCCGTGGAAATATACAACAATGTCAACCGGTTCTTCCAGGATCAGCCGACCGGGAAGAAATACCGCCACGTTATTGTCGTAATAATGTTTTGATCGCGGGTAGGTCTGGTTTTTATAGCTGTAACCATTTTCACGCGCGGGATGCGGAAAGGGCGCATTTTGCACCTGGAAATAATACAACCGGCCTGAATCGAGGTACTTTTTATAGAGATGTAAGGGCACATTCTGAGAGATGAGCCAACTGTTGTTCGTCAAGACCAATCCCAGACAAAACATGACTATTCTTTGATTAATTTTTAACAATCTCAAAACTCGATTTTATCGCCTGGCACCTTGATATTGACGGGTGAATTAAGATTAAAATGGAAAATCTGATCAGGTTTCACCAGTCGGACGACTTTCACCGATTTTATCTTGTCAATTCCGACAATCTGGTCTCCTAAGCCGTTGGTGCCTTTCTGGCTCGACCAGTAAACGACATGTTTTTCTCCGGCTTTATCCTTGTGCCAGCCGAGAAATATTACGGAATGGCCGCCTCCCTTTTTCCAGGAGATATTCATAAAATCACCCGGGCGGGCGTTTTTGGGTTCAATGACGATTCCGATGCCGGAATATTGTACCAGGGCAAAATGATTACCGAAGCCGTCAGCGTTCCAGTGCCCCCAGAATTTAATGCCGTCTTCGCGGCGACCGCCGTCTATTTCCTGCATCCGCAGGGCTTCGTAATGCTCGTAATCAAGACTGTCAAGCCCACAACGGCCGTATATCCGGTTCAAAGCCTCTATGAAGGCGCTATATGTCGAACCGCTGCAATAGCTGGTTGGGCGCGGCGGATCGAGCAGTGATTTGCCGAATATTTTCAGTTCATAGCCGATCGGCGACTCGGTCGGTTTGGCTTTGATACCGGTAAAGTAACCGCCTCCATCCGGCGCGGTAGCCTGTACGAAATCAATTCCTTCCAGAATATAATAATTATAACCGCGAACGTATTTGCCAAAAATCCGGGCATGCGCAGTATGCTGTGCTCCCTTTCGCAAGGCGGTTTTCGGTAACATAAGCCACTTACCGTTGTCTTTGGTCGGAAAACACCCGCCCTGATTGATCCGGCTCCCGACGGCAATGATTACCACGGTCAGAATCCCGACGGCCAACAACCAGAAATATTTTCGCCTCGAACTCATATTTGACCTACCTTATCTGGCTAATGACGCCAAAAAATAACCCAGCGCCAGCAGTAACATAAGCAGACCGTAAGACCGCACCGTGCGGTCGGCAATCCCGATAAACCATTCATACAATTCCTGCAGACGCTTTGACATTATCATATAAAATATTCCATCGAGAAAAAACATCAGACCACACAGAAAGACAAACCAATCCATACGGGTCTGATCGCGGAAATACAGCGTTCCCAGACCTATTCCTATTTCTATGATTCCCGGAATGAAAAACAGGTCATTTTGAACAATGATCTGCATCATTTTTTTCATCAGCTCCGGCTTAATTATAATAATCAGACCAGAAGTAGTAAAAATCAACGCGACACCAAAATAAAACCAAGTCATATTCAATTCCCGTATAAAACCGAATATCCAAAATCCACGATCCGCCGGGCCAATGGCACCTGTACATCAATCGCCTTGAACGGACAGACTTCCTGACAACAAAAGCAACGAATACACTGACGATAGTCAAACTTCGGCGGACCGCCAGCCTTTCGATCCCAGTATAAGGCTTTGGGCGTCTGCGGACACTGGTCAACGCATTCACCGCACCTTTTACATTTTTCAGCATCAATGACCGGCCGGTTGGTGATTAAACCTTTTAAGCGACGATAACGCCAGGCCTGATTGAATCGCGGCTCCGGTTGTCTTTGGACATTAAAGCCGGGAGCGCTAAAAGTCCGCAGATCATCGCCGACAATTTCAATTTCGGCTGAGTTCATTTTACCCAGGCCAAAGGCTTCACCCCAATAGTTCGTTCTGACCAGCGACGGTTCCAGGTTGATCATGCGGCAGACGGTCGCATCCAGCGCCACCGGATCGGTAGAAAACGCCAGCGCTCCCAGGCGATAGGTATTTCCACTGGTTGGACCGTTACCATCCATAGCCTCGATCGCGTCCAGGATAAAAAGCCGCGTCCCGAGACAAATATTCAAATCCACCAGCATCTTTGAGAATTCATCCACATCCGGCAAGGCCACATGCAACGCCGGCTTCAAAATACCCGGAATACAGCCGAATTGATTCTTCATGGCGGCCGTAATACGGGTCAGGTGATGGGTTTTCAGCTTCGGCAAGCCGAACATGCCGTCCGCCTGCAGAACGCCTTTGGCAATTGTGAATTGCTTATTGCGGATGCTTTTCGGAGACGAAACGAGGTTTCCGTTTTCAAAATCCGCGACACTCAAACCCAATTCTGCAGCTACTGCACTCATACCGCTGATATTGAAGATTTTCGTAAAATGACCACGTGGCGGGGAATCGCCGATCGTTACTTTTGCTCCGCATTCCAGGAGCAATTCGGCCACAGCCTGGACAATTGCCGGATGAGTCGTAACATTTTCTTCGGGAGGATGGGCGCTGAGCAGATTCGGTTTCAGGACGATTTTTTCGCCCTGGCGCACAAACTGAGTGAGGCCACCCAGTAGATCGAAACCACGTCGTAGCACCGCCCTGACTTCGACCAGATCGTAGGTCTGGCAACGTACGAGAGCAACTCTGGATTTCCTTGACGGCCAGGTGGTTTCGACCGGCGACATAAACTAATCTGACTCCCGCGGATACCGGGTCTGCCGGACACGCCGGCGTTCAGCCCCTGAAACGACAATTACGAATTCACCCTTGGGAGCCTGACACTGATAATGCGCAAGCAGCTCACTCAAGGGTGCGCGCCGGAACTCTTCATAAATCTTGGTTAATTCACGGGCGCATACCGCCTGCCGGTCGCCAAAATAATCCAGGAATTCACTAAGTGTCTTGACAACGCGGTGCGGACTTTCGAAAAAAACCATGGTGCGCGGTTCGGATGACAATTCTTTCAGGCGCGTCACCCGCCCTTTCTTGCGTGGCAAAAACCCCTCGAAAGTAAAGCGGTCAGTCGCCAATCCGGAAGCCATCAAAGCCGTTAAAATCGAAGATGGACCCGGAATCGGTACGACAGGAATTCCATTATCAATCGCTTTACGGACGATATGATAACCCGGATCGCTCATCAGAGGAGTTCCGGCGTCAGTTATCAGAGCGATATTTTGCCCGGATAATAATTTCTCCAGCAATTCCTGACTGCGACGAACTTCGTTTTCTTCATAATAACTGACTACCGGTTGGTTGATATCGTATCTTTGTAAAAGGATTCCGGCATGCCGGGTATCTTCGGCGGCGATCAGGTTTGCTTTTCTGAGCACTTCAAGTGCCCGAAATGTCAAATCCTCCAGATTGCCGATCGGGGTCGCTATTAAGTATAATGTCCCGCAGTTCGCCATGTCAGGTTTTTTGCTGATTTTCAACAGGAATCAGTCAATCTCGAATTTGATTCCCTGAGCTAGCGGCAGATCTTTGCTCCAGTTGATTGTATTGGTTTGACGGCGCATATACTGTTTCCAGGCGTCCGAACCGGATTCGCGTCCGCCGCCAGTCTCTTTTTCACCGCCAAAGGCTCCGCCGATTTCAGCGCCAGATGTGCCGATATTGACATTGGCAATGCCGCAATCCGAACCGAGATGCGACAGAAATTTCTCCTCATAATGAAGATTCTTAGTAAAAATCGCCGAACTCAATCCCTGCGGCACATCGTTATGAATGCGGATGGCTTCATCAATATCATCATACTCAATGATATAAAGCAGAGGCGCAAAGGTTTCTTGCTTTACTATTGCGCAATCAGCCGGGACTTCCATGATAGCCGGGCTGATATAGTGTCCGCCCTCAATTCCATCTAACGTTAAGCGCTCGCCGCCGTAGATCAATTTCCCGCCCTGCTTACCTGCTTTCTCAATGGCATTCAACATGGCGTCAATGGCCATTTCATCAATAACCGGCCCCATTAACACGCCATCATTCAGCGGGTTACCAATCGGCACCTGCTTATAGGCTTTAAGCAGACTGTCAACGAATTTCTGTTTGACTGCTTTCTGAATAATGATGCGTCGGGTTGAGGTACAGCGCTGCCCGGCAGTACCGACCGCTCCGAATAGGGTCGCTCGGACCGCCATATCCAGATCGGCGTCTTCTGCAATTATTATGGCATTATTGCCGCCCAGTTCCAGTATCGTTCGACCAAGGCGACGCCCGACTACCTCGGCGATGCGCATACCCATCTCGGTGCTGCCGGTCATGCTCACCAGCGGAATGCGCCTATCGTTTATCAGCGCTTCGCCAATTTCACTGCCCTTGCCGATTACCAGGCTGAATACTCCATCCAGATCGTATTTATCGACTACGGGCGCAATAATATTCTGAACGGCAATAGCCGTTAAAGGTGTCATAGAACTCGGTTTCCAGATCGTAACGTCTCCGCAAACGGCTGCGATCATGGAATTCCACGACCAGACCGCCACCGGAAAGTTAAAAGAAGTGATCACTCCGACCAATCCCATCGGATGCCACTGTTCATACATCCGATGCCGTGGGCGTTCGCTATGCATTGTAAGACCGTAAAGCATGCGGCTCTGCCCGACGGCTAAATCGGCGATGTCGATCATTTCCTGCACTTCACCCATTCCTTCGGCTTTAATCTTGCCCATCTCCAGTGTAACCAGCTGCCCGAGCGGTTCCTTGAAAGCCCGCAGAATATCGCCGATTTCGCGCACGATCTGGCCTCTCTTGGGAGCCGGCAACATGCACCAAGTTTTAAAGGCAACCTGAGCTTTTCGGATCACTTTTTCATAATCATCCAATCCGGCCTGAATTACCCTGGCAATCGGTTTCCCATCAATAGGTGAAATGCTGACCAATTCTTTTCCACTAGTTTTAATCCAGCCCTGACTGCTACCGGTCGTGGCGCCGTAATTGATGTCCTTAATACCCAATTTGGTTAAAAATTCATACTGCATCGCTAAGACTCCTGGTTAATTATATTAACTTTCTAATTCATTTAGAGAAGTGGTTCGATCAATAATTTATCTTGAATTTAGCCACCAGCGGCAGGTGATCGGAAGCCAACCGCGTATTTTCGTTATCCTGAACGAATACTTCGTAAGGTACTGCGAATTTATTAGAAAACAGATAATCAAGCCTTTTCCGGGGTTCGCCCGACGGATAAGTCAGACCGGCCGCTTCGGCTTGTGCTCCGACATCAAAATAGTAATAGGCCATCTCATACATCCGCTTCGACGTGGGCGGCATGTTAAAATTCCCACCAATGATCACCGGGCTGTCATTGCCCCACTCAAAAATGAAATCCAGCATCTCTTTCATCTGGGTCGAACCGGCTACCGAATCACCGCTTAATTCAGTTCCGTAAAAATGGATTTTCTTATCTCCGGCGCTGATCAGAATATGCAATAGGCTTTTGGTATCACGACCGTAATCCTGTTTAAAAACCTTATTCTCGGCAAATTCAATCGGAAATTTTGATAGAATTGCATTGCCGGTCCAGCCGGAGTCCACTGCCTGATTGCGTGCAAAGGTGAATTCCATACCCAGATCGGCTGCGATTCGACGGGCTTGCTCCTCGTTGAAACCGCGCTTAGTCCTGTAATCAACCTCATTTAAAATTACTAATTGCGGAGAATTTTTACGGATCACCCCCGAAATCCGCGCTAGACTGTAGATATTATCCGTTCCCATCCCGTGATTGATATTATAGGTCATGACGGTGACCTTGGTCGGCGCTATAAAATTAATTAATTTGCGTGGCAGGCGCTCCTTGATCTGATTAAAACCATAAATCAAGATGAAAATTGAGATTATCAGGAATATTAGAATTTTAAAAATTGACGCCTTTTTAGACATAGTCAGAGGTGCAGTCCAAATTTAGATTAGGTTCTCTTCCGGTCAATCAAAAACCGGATGGAATTTTGCGATTTTTTTCCAAATAGGCAATCGGTTTGTAATTCAGCGCAGAAAAGTTTGAAATTCCGCAATTGGATAATAGATTATCCAGCAAGATGCAACCCGCGCCCGCCAAACCGGTCAAATATTTTATCGGAGCACTTTTCTCCGATGAAGACCGTCTGATACGCGCCATTTCCCAGGCGGAGAATATTTTTAATTCGGTCGATCATGTCAGTGAAGATTTCCCCTTTAGAATAACGAAATATTATGACGACGAAATGGGAACACCAATATTCCGCCGGTTTGTCTCCTTCAGCAGATTACTAGATCCCGGTTTTTTATGCGAGGCTAAAATCCTGACAAATCATATCGAAGACAGCCTGCGCATCTCAGAAAAACGAAAAGTTAACCTTGATGTCGGCTATCTCGATAATGATAAGGTCGTGCTGGCTTCTGCCAAATACGGAATCCACAAGGTGTTTCTGGCTCAGGGTATCTACGCTGACCTGGCTCTGCATTACTCCAAGGGGCAATTTCAGCCTTACGAATGGGCATTTCCGGATTTCAAGCGACCTGATTACACCCCATTCTTTCTGCGGATGCGCGAAATCTACAAACGGCAAAGCAAACGGGTTGGATAAGTGCTTATAAGAAATTAAATGCCTGTAAGCATTTTTAAGAAACAATATTCAAGGATTTTAATTCAAACCGCGGCTCAGAGAAACGACCTGAGATGCGCTAAAATTCCTTAAAAACAGTCCGGCGTCCGAGCCAGGTTTACAGGTATGGTTGGACGCCGGAAAAAAATTGTGTTCTGACGTCAGCCGCGCCAGATTTTCATAGTTTGCTTCAGGGTATTCAGATTGATTTGATCGCGGTTATACTTCAGTAAATCCGCTTTTTTCACTTTGATATACAGACGACTGTCATCGGAATCCCAGACTCTGTAATTGAAGTCCACTGCCACCATGACCCACTCATTGTCTTTGACTTTACGCATGGTGTGACCATATTGCCCCAGCAATTCGATGATCTGGTCACTCATTGAATTCAGAATCGAATCAATCTCGGTTTTACCCTGTTGGAGATATTGATGATTGTTCCTCCAATCGACGTCAATGTCAATTTCGGGCGCTTCGGGAGCCTCGGGAGGTTCAGGCGGAATGGGTAAAGCCGAAGTTCCCGGAACAGATTTATCACTCATATCTTCATATTTTTCGTTCAGTTTTTTTTCGTAATCCCGCATTCGTTGTTCATATTGCCGGGTTTTGCGTTCGAATTCGCGATTTTTTTCTTCCCAATTGGACATATTCTTAATGAATATCCGCATGCTCTTATCGAAAATACTGGCTGGCGAAAAAAATAGCACCCCGAAATTTTCAAGGTAAATGCCGCGCGTTCCGCCCGTCAGCGCCAAGGCCGATTTATGGCTGCTTTTTCCCAAAGCGGTGTTGAGAATATTTTCCATAATTTCGATTTCATGATCGCCCTTTTCATCGTAGGTTTCAGTAAACTGAATTTTCTGGATCAGCTGGGATTCAGTTAATTTCCCCTGCCGAAATTTTATCAGATCGTCGGCTTTTATAGCGGAACGCAGCTGGGTTGGAGTTTTTTCCTTTTGGTTTCCGATCAACAAACCCTCATCTTTTTCGCGAATTCGGATATTGACGACGATCTGTTCAGTTGGTGCGAGTGATTTTACGGCGCTGGCATAATCAACATAAAATTGGGTGATCAGTTTTTTAGTCTGCCCGACCTGTTCGATGATGCTTTTTTGTTCTTTGCGAACATATCTTTCAGGACTCCTTTTATCATCTCGTCCGGTTTCGATCTTGACGACTGTATCGCCATCATTTGTGACGATTTTTATTTTTTCGATGTCCCGGATAGCCTGGCTTATTGACTCGGATATACCTGCGAGGCCGTAGCTTTCCATGTCGAATAGCATTCCAAAGCCATCCAGATAGACGCCCTTAACATGATCGTCAAAGGTAAAATAAAACGGACTGTCCCTAATGATAAGTTTGTTAAGAATATTATTGAATATTTCAATGTCTTTCTGAATATTCGCAGCGCGGTCGTCGCCGCTCTGACTGAAGACCGTGCCGCTAAATAGCAGATTGAAAAGAATGACTGTAATAATGCTCGTAAAACTGCTTTTCTTCATGGTATACCTCTACTTATGGTTTAACTGTGTTTTGATAATTGACATACTGGATCAGAGCGCTTAAAGCCCGGTCGGTCTGACTGAAACGTTGTTCGGTTCCATAATTGACCTGTTGCAGAGCCTGCGAGACCACTTGCAGATCCGTCTGTCGTTTGGTTTCGAAATCCTTGTACAGATCGCTGAGCAGGACCGCCTGGCGGACCTTTTCACGGTCATTGTTTTCATTAATTAGCTGACTGATTACGGCGTAATTATCCATCTTGAATTGTTCGAGATCGGCTTTTGTCAAAATGTTATCCGGTTGAATGGCCGGTTTTTGCGGCGTAAGGCTCGCATGAAACTCGAATTCACCATTCTTATAGGAAATATTAGTGTTGCCAATGGCCAGGATAAGCAGTAAAGCCGCGCAGGCGCCGGCAAATCCGTATGCGAATTTGCGAAAACTGAACTTGCGGATGAGCGCACGGGCGGTCAGGCGGTTTTCCGGAATAAAGGTCAGATTAAGATGCGGTTCGCGGTCCGGCCATTTCTGTAAAGTCTGACACGTAGCCCGCAAAGCTTTCATCTTTGCGGCACAATTCCGGCAGGTTTGCAGATGTTTCTGGAGCTGCCGGCTATTCTCCGGGCTGATTTCATCGTACAATTCCTCAATTATCAGGTTTTGAAAATCCTCACACTTCATAGCGTAAATCCTCCCGGTCTAAACCCCATTGCGCAAATACTTTCTGCAAGGCGGTCAGACCATAGTATAATCTTGATTTCACAGTATTGAGCGGAATCTGCAGGATAGCTTCGATCTCAGTGAACTTCAGGCCGTGATACTCTTTCATGATAATCACGACCCGCTGTTCTTCCGGAATCAGCATTAGCGCCCGACGCAAATATTCCGTCAGTTCGGCATTGTTTCCAATTTTCTCCGGTCCATGCGTCGGATCAACCAGGGTCACCCGTTCGTGCCGGCTTTCCGGATCGTCCTCATCTAAATCGGAAAGGTTCAGGTGTCCGTTTTTACGCGCTTTCCAGCAATCGTGACATTGGTTCAGGGCAATCTGATAAATCCAGGTTGAAAATCGGCTGGGATCTTTCAATTTGTACAGCGACTTATAGGCCCGGATAAAGGTATTCTGCAATACATCTTTAGCCTGATCGCCATCGCCGAGATAACGCAGGATAAAATTATAAAGCGGCTTTTCCCAGCGCCACACCAGGGTGTTGAAGGCTTCCGTCTCACCTTTTAAAAATTTCTCTATGAGTATTTCGTCTGTCATCGAACCGTTAGACTGCGCAAGTTCAGGAAAAGTTTTAAAACCCTACTCCCAATTATTTCACGTCATAACGACGCGGATTTGGTCATTATCGTGACGCGATCTGAGTTGCCGGGGACGGCAAGATCAATGGAGTTCATTCCCGCCCTGGTCATACATCGAGCAATCATCGCCTTCATATTCGATTTCAACCGTCACGTGCTCGCAGTGATATTTACTTGTCAGGTTTCTAATACTGTTCTTGATTTTCTGGATCTCTAACCGGGTTGTGTCCGGAGCTACGACAATATGAGTAGTGAGAACATGGTGTTCGCCGTCCAGCGACCAGATATGAGTATGATGCGCCGAACGAACTTTTTCTAATTGCGATAGGCTGCTCACAATTTCCCGGTTGTCAACATTTTCAGGCGCCGATTGTAGAAAAACCGCCATCGTTTTCCGAAAATTGCCAATCACATTATACAAAATGAAAAACATAATTAGAACCGACAGAAGCGGATCGAGAAAATACCAATCGGTGAAATGTAATACAATACTGACGATTAAGATTGCCCCCCAGCCGAGTACGTCTTCCAGCATATGCCAGGTGAGTGCTTTTTCAGTCAGCGAGTGACTCGCTCTCAGACGGTATATCGCAAAACCATTAATTATTATTCCGATAATCGCAAAAAGGAGCATGCCGTTCGCATCCGGTGCTACCGGATGTCTTAGACGCGGCACTGCCTGTATCAGCACGACCGCCGCCCCGACAATCAGAACGATCATAGTGATGATTGCTCCAAGCAATGCGTAGCGCTGATAACCATAAGTAAACCGTTTATCCTCGCGACGAAGCGAAAGACGTTTGAAGTACCAGGCCGCGCCGAGCGATAAACTGTCACCAAAATCATGCCAGGCGTCAGACATAACGGCTACACTGTTAATCCACAGACCACCAACCATCTCGAAAACCGCAAATCCGAGATTCAGTCCGAAAACCAGCCCTATATTATTCAAATTATGAGAATGTTCGTGATTCACAGGCAAGCTTCCACTCTTATTCCAGTTCAATTCTTAATGCGGCAGAGGCAGACCGGGAATTTTAACCGGTAGGCGATACAAAGTATTCGTCTCCACTTCTGTCATATATAGGGTTTTCGAATCCGGACCGGCGAATTCCAGATTACTGGGTTTCTTTCCCGGAGCGATAATCCGACGAATGATCTTCCCCTCTGGATTAACGACGAAAACTGCTCCACCGCCGAAGTGAGCAATATACAAATTGCCCTCGGCATCCACCGCCAAACCATCCGGATCGCCGCCCGGTAGATTCACGAATATTCGCTTGTCAATAAGCGTCCCACGGCGACTGACTTTAAAGCGGACAACCCGTTCGCAGGCGCTTTCGGCCACGTAAAGAAATTTTTCATCCGGAGAAAACGCTATCCCATTCGGGAAAGCCATACTATCCTGCACAATGGTAACGGTTCCGGCATTCGCCGCTATACGCACGACCCGTCCGTCCGGCTTGTCACAATTATATTCCGCCGGATCAGTGAAAAAGAGATTCCCCTGCCGGTCGAAAGCCAGATCGTTAGGTCGGTTCAATGGTTTTCCATTTATCGAATTAATATAAGTCTCAACCACACCATTCAACGCAATCTTCAGGATCGCCGGCAATCCGAAATCGCAGGCAAAAAGGTACCCGTGATAAAAGGTTAGACCGTTGGTCTTGCCAAATACTGGCGTATCAGACGTAGTCTTCAGAAACCTCGTCGTATTGATCCCATCTGTCTGACCGATCCAGTTGCCGCGGCAGTTGGAAAAATAAACATAGCGCTCACCGTCCCAGGCTGGTCCTTCAGGAAATTCCAGTTCGTCGGCCACCTTCTGCCAGACTGCCGAGGTAACGACTTCCGGTTCAGTTGCCTTCGCCGCTCCGGTAAAGTTCATAATGCCCGCTCCTAACATAATAAGGGTAATGAGTTTCAAAATGACTGCCACAATCCAATGTTTTAGGTTAACTGGTCGTTATTGGTCATTTTTCGTTTACAATTTCCCAGCTCCTGATTTCACCGGGAATTATTCGGAATAATGGATGTGATTGCGGATTGACGATCGGGTTCACCTTGGCGAATTGTTCAGGAGAGCGACGCTCCAGTTTACGCTTCAAATGCCGCCATTCATAAAGCAGCTGGCCTTCGGTTTCATCAATCGTAATGGCCGTCGCAGGTTTCGTGACTAAGGCCGGCGAAAACCGGTAGTGGCGGCGCTTGGCTTCCTGAAATATACCGTACAGAAATAATTCGATAGCAATCAGCGGCTGTTGACTTTCGCTGAACCGGATTAATTGCGGATGCTTCCGGTAGCCGCGCGTCGCGCCGCTCAGTACCTTGCGCGCCAGCAGGGCTTCACGCCAGGCTGCCAATAGACCTTGTCGGTCCAAATATTGCGGGTGAAGTGTCCAGAGGCGCATATTTATACTCCGCTTAAGAACAAATATTGACTTTTTCAAATCTCAAAACTCGAATTAATATACAAATTGTTGCCAATAATTACTATTTTATGACTGATGAAATTTCAATCAAGAAAGGACTGACGCATGAGTAAAGAGATGCTCGCACGCTTTTTCCGTTACGTAAAAATCGATACCCAATCGCAGGAAGACGTTGTTGACCGCTATCCGAGTACTGCTAAACAACTCGACCTTTCCCGGCTGCTGGTCCAGGAACTGCTCGAACTTGGCCTGAAAGATGCCGCCATGGACGAATTCGGTATCGTCATAGCAACTCTCCCGTCAAATCTGCCACCGGATGAAACCATAAAAGTGCCGGTCATCGGTCTGATGGCACATGTCGATACCTCGCCGGAAGTCAGCGGCGCCGAAGTCAAACCGATCATCCATTATAATTATCAAGGCGGCGATCTGCAATTACCCGGAGACCCGAATGTCATCATTCGCCAGTCCGAGAATCCTCTACTTGCTGAAAAAGTCGGCGAGGACATTATCACTTCCGATGGTACTACTCTGCTCGGAGCCGATAACAAGGCCGGAATTACCGAAATAATGTCTCTGCTGGCTTATCTGCAGACTCATCCCGAAATAAAGCACGGCACATTGCGCATTGCCTTCACGCCGGATGAAGAAGTCGGCGCCGGCACGGCTCATTTTGATGTAAAAAAATATGCCGCCGACTTCGCCTACACCGTTGACGGTGAAACACTCGGCGAGATCGAAATCGAGACCTTCAATGCCGCCGCCGGAACTTTTACCATACACGGAATCAATGTTCATCCCGGTTATGCCAAAGGCAAAATGGTCAACGCCATTCCGATTGCGGCCGAAATAATCCGCCTAATCGCCCAAGAACCTAACCCGGCGACCACCGAAAAACGGGAAGGCTATCTGCATCCCTACGTTGTCGAAGGCGGAGTCGAAGAAGCCACCGTACGCGTCCTGCTGCGGGACTTCGATGCCGATGGCATTCGTACCAAATCTGCCCGGTTGAACGAAATCCGCGATCAGATTGCCGCACAATTTCCACGCGCCCGCATCGAGCTCGACATCAAGGAATCCTATAAAAACATGCACGTCAAACTGGCCGAAAACCCGAAAGTTTTCGAATATGCTCTCGAAGCGACCAAACGCGCCGGTATCGAACCCAGGACTCAGATCATTCGCGGCGGTACTGACGGAGCCAAACTCTGTTTCATGGGCTTGCTGACCCCGAATATATTCACCGGCGGACATAATTTCCACAGCAAACAGGAATGGATTTCAGTTCAGGATATGGAAAAAACCGCCGTCATGCTGACCAATCTGGTCCAGATATGGGTAGAAAAATCCTTGTATGAAAGATAGCACTGAAAGGAATCCGCATGAAAAACATTTTGTTAGTCGTTTTTATATTTTTTTGTTTTTGGTTTAACTCATCACTTGCTGCCGATTTCAAAGAAGCGACACCGGTCGGTCCGGGAGTCACCTATTATCATGAATTTCGCGAAGCCGGTCCCTGGCATTTTCACGTCATGGAAATTGACATAACCAATCCCTGGCTGCATCTTGAGAGCGTCAAAGCCAACGATCTGCTCTCCGGTTACGAGCGTACGACTTCGATGTCAGCCCGTAAAGATCGCGAAGGTCACCGGGTAATCGGCGCAATCAATGGCGACTTTTACCTTACTGGCGGAGTCCCGACCAACGCGCAGGTATGCGACGGAGTTTTACTGAAACAGCCAATCGCCCGGGAAGTATTCGGATGCTCAGATCAGAAAGAACTTTTTATCGCCGTCCCATCTTTCTCTGGTAAAATCATATCGGCAGACAACCTGGAGAACTGTATCAACGGAGTTAACGAAACCCGTGGAGAAAATAAATTAATTATCTACAATAAATTTTTTGGGGGACGCACCGAAACCAACATCTACGGAACCGAAATCACCGCCACTTATGTGACGAGTCCGATTGTGAATGACACGATGCGCCTGATTGTTACTGCCAAAGACAGTATCAGCGCTACCGGGCATGGCAACAATCTTATTCCGCAGAACGGCGTCGTCCTGAGCGGACATGGCTCGATGAAAACCTATCTCGACTCGGCCATCTACATCGGCGACACGATCAGCGTAACGCTCAATCTCGACCCAGTCACCTGCCGCATTAAGGAATTAGTCGGCGGCCAACCTACTATCATCCGCAATGGCGTCAAAGACGTTCCGGGCGGAAGTTTCTCAACTGACCGACACCCGCGCACAGCTGTGGGTTTTAACCAGGATTCTACCAAATTGTATTTCGTTGTTGTGGATGGACGTCAGACCGGCTATAGCATCGGCATGTCGCTCTTTGAACTGGCCGATTATATGCTAGAGTGGAATGTTTACCGCGCCGTGAATTTAGACGGTGGAGGCTCCTCGACGATGGTCGTCCGCAATCAGCTCAAAAACAGCCCGACTGACACCGGCGGTGAAAGAACCGTCGCGAATGCGTTATTGCTGATCAGTACCGCCGCGACTTCCTCATTTAATCATTTATGGATCGAGCCACGGGAATTGTTTCTAATGAAAAACTCCCAGCACGATTTCTCCGTTACCGGTTTCGATGAATACTGGAATCCCGTATCCATTCCATCGCCCGTCCTGTGGAGTTGCGATAATTCGATTGGCTCGATTGACGCCAACGGTCTTTTTACGACCGTAGCCGACACCGGCACCGGTTTTATATATGCGACTATTGACAACATCATTGATTCTGTGATTGTTCATATCACCGACCTTGATTCCCTTGTGCTCACTCCGGACCCCGTTATTCTGCAGGTCGGGGAACAACAACAAATGAGCGCCCTGGCTTATGACAATTACTCTAATAAAATGAACATCGCCGCCAATGAATACACCTGGACTGTCAGCGGCTCCTTTGGCGAGATTTCAGCCAGCGGACTGTTTACCGCCAATGAGTCCGGTGAAGGATTCATCAAAGTTGCCTATGGAAACGTAGCCGATAGCGTCGCCGTCACGATTGGCAGTTCCACAACCGTGCTGGTGGATGATTTCAGTGACGTTTCCAATTGGTCGGTCAGCGGAACTCTGGTCACGATTTCCGAATGTTCGATAACAGCCGATAATACAATTTATGTTTCTGCGCCCGCTTCTGGCCGTTTGGATTATGCTCTGGTAACGGGCGGCACTTCTGTCTGCAATCTGAACTGCTCGATTCCGATTTCCGGCACACCCACTTCGATCGGCGTCTGGGTTTATGGCAATGGTGAAGGTCACTGGCTCAGATCTGAATTTAAAGATAAAGATAACGAGAAATTCCTGCTCGATTTAACTCCCGCCTCACCTGGAATCAACTGGAGCGATTCCTGGCAATTTCTGGAAGTACCTTTTGAAAATGCCATTCCCAGCTGGATTAATCCGTCCGCCGTTCTGAACTACCCGATTACCTGGACGAAGATTTATTTAGCCGAAACCAGCGATACTAACAAGGTCTCGGGCTCGATTTACTTTGATGATTTATGCGTGAAATTCATCGTTTCCGGAATCGAAAATGATCGTGACGTCACCAAGACCAATAAATTTACTTTGCTGGGCAATTATCCTAATCCTTTCAACTCAACGACTAATTTCAAGTTAAAATTGACGGCGCCTGGCGACCTTACCCTGCGCATATACGACTTAGGCGGACGGCAGATCGAGGAACTTAATTACACAAACCTGTCGGCCGGCGAACAGATTATTTCATGGCAGCCAAAGAATTACCCAACCGGCCTCTATCTCTATCATTTCAAAACACATGAACAAAATCTGTACGGCAAATGCCTGATGATAAAATAAATGGAGGATAAAATGTTCCATACCAATTACAAAAACCATCCCGTGTCCATGATGTCACTGGCAATTGGACTAGGACTGTTGATAATATCAACCTTTCAAACCTGTGGTGGAAACGTGAACACAAAAGCCGATCTTGCCTATGTCAACGGCGAACTCGCCAAACTTGCGCCGGTCGAACTGAAATGCGACCTGTCAAACCTTTCATCTGCTGACAAACAGGTTCTGGTGCGCCTGATTGAAGCCGGGCGTATTATTGACCAGCTCTTCCTGATGCAGGTCAGCCCGGATAATCCGCAATTGCAGACGCAATTACAAACCTCCGCCGATCCGAAAAACCAGCCCTATCTTGATATGTTCACGGTCATGTTTGGCCCCTGGAACCGGCTCGACCACGATAAGCCCTTTATCGGTGAAAAGACCAAACCGCTCGGCGCCGGTTTTTATCCGCAAGACATGACAAAAGAAGAATTCGAGAAATACATAGTCGAACATCCCGATCAGAAAGCGGCCTTTACCAGCGAATTCACAATCATTAAACGCGAAAACGGCGGACTCGTCGCGGTGCCCTATCACACTGAATTCGAGCAGTATGTCAATGCCTTAGTCAATTTGCTAAACGACGCCGCCGACATCACCAGCGATGCGACCCTGAAAAAATACCTGAAACAGCGCGCGGCCGACCTGCTGACCGATGATTATTTCCAGAGCGACATGGACTGGATGGATTTAGCCGGCGACCTGGAAATCGTCATCGGGCCGTATGAAGTTTATGAAGACAATCTGTTCAATTACAAAGCCGCCTACGAAGCCTTCATCTGCGTCGTTGACCACGCCGAGAGCGAAAAATTGGCCGTGGTTTCCAAATATTTGAACGAACTCGAAGCCAATCTGCCGCTTCCCAAAGAATACCGCAATTACAGCCGCGGCAAAATTTCGCCGGTCAAAGTCGTCCAGGAAGTCTTTTCCGCCGGCGATACCAAAGCCGGAATTCAGACTACGGCCTTCAACCTGCCGAATGACGAGCGCGTGCGCGCCGCCAAAGGCTCAAAAAAAGTCATGCTGAAAAACGTCGCCGAAGCCAAATACGAAAAATGCTGGATTCCGATTGTCAATGAGATTCTGGCTCCCGAGCCACTCAATAACGTTTCATTCAATGCCTACTTCACCCATGTGCTGATGCATGAAGTCAGCCATGGACTGGGACCGGGAATCCTGAAACTCGCCGACGGCAGCGAAACCACCGTGCGTAACGAACTGAAAGATTGCTACTCAGTAATCGAAGAGTGCAAAGCCGACGTTTTGGGCATTTTTAATTATCTATACCTGATCGACAAGGGCGTTTTCCCGAACGATCCGAAATATACCGCCCTGGCGACTTATCTCGGCGGAATGTTCCGCTCGATCCGCTTCGGCATTAACGAAGCTCACGGCGGTGGCGTGGCGATCCAGTTCAATTATTTCATGGAAAAAGGCGGCTTCCTGACCGACGCCGACGGCAAACTGACGATTGACGACGCTAAACTCGAAAAAGCGATCAAGGAATTAGCTGCTGATGTTTTGTTGATTGAAGCCAAAGGCGACTATGAAGGAGCTAAAGCATTTATGCAGAAATACAGCATTGCTACTCCGCTGATCACCGAAACCGTCAGGAAACTGGAGCATCTGCCGATAGACATCCGACCGATCTATCCGATAGCGCTGTGATTTCCAAAATCTCGTCCCTGCCGTGTCGTCCGGAGCATGACCTGCAGGGCGAGTAAAACCGAAACTGGATTTGCGAACTGGACATGAAATGCTTCAGCAATGTTGAATCACTCCGGATTAGCGCACCTGGTCATAGGGATTACTTCGGTCGCTTCGCTCCCTCGTAATGACTTATCACGCAAGTCATTGCGAGCGAAGAGTGGCAATCTGTCAAGCGAATTATAACGGAAACTGGCGCTCACTGAAACACTAACCGATCGGCGATCTCTTTCCCGGTTTCTTCCAGTAGTCCCTCTGCCCTCTTAAAGGCCTCCTGCAGCTCCTTCACCCGTTCAGATAAAGCATAAATTTCGCGCAATCCGAGTTGTTGCAGTTCTGCCAGGTTGCCGCGCGTCTGCCCGGCTACCACGACTACCGGAATTTGCCCTTGCTTAGCACATTGCAACACTCCCGCGATGGTTTTACCGAAAACGGTTTGCTCGTCTATGCGTCCTTCGCCGGTGATTATTAAATCGGCATCCGCTATCCGGCGGTTGAAATCGGTCAGATCCAAAACCATTTCGATTCCGGAACGAATCCGGGCGTCTAGGAATGCCAGCAGTCCGGCTCCGATGCCACCGGCCGCTCCCGCTCCGGGAATATCACGGACGGCTTGTCCGATAGTTTTTTCCACCAGATTACAGAAATGCGCCAGATTGTTTTCCAGCAGCGGCAGCATTTCCGGCGGAGCGCCTTTCTGCGGCGCGTAAACCGCCACCGCACCGCTTGCACCCAGCAGTGGATTGGTGACATCGGAAGCAATTGTAAAATCCGCCGTCCCGATTTCCGGTAATAATCCGCTCATATCGATACTTCCGCAGGTTTCCAGTAAGGCATTGGTCATCGGCTGGTCAATCAACTGGTTGTTTTTATCGTAGAATCTTACACCCAGCGCCTGCGCCAGACCGGCGCCGCCATCCACGGTTGCCGAACCACCCAGCCCAATGACAATTTTCCGGTAACCAGCCGCCAGCGCCGAGCGTATCAATTGTCCGCTGCCATAGGAAGTCGCATTCAGGGGATCGCGTTCTTCCACTTTTATTAACGACAAGCCGCTGGCAGATGCTGTCTCGATGATGACGGTTTCATTGGGCAAAACCGCATAATCGGCGCTAATTTGCCTGCCGAGCGGATCGAGCACTTCGCAAGTGATTTTGCGGCCGCCGACTGCGGTAAGTATACTTTCCGTAAATCCTTCGCCGCCATCCGATAGCGGGATTTTGATAACTTCAATGGAATTGTCAGCCGTTTTTATGCCGGTCGCGAGCGCCTCACAAACCTTTACAGCTGTCAGACTACCTTTAAACGAGTCGGGTGCGAGAACGATCTTTCTGGTCAAGTGCGGTAAATGCTATTTATTTTTTCCGTGAATTCAAAACGACAGGTTTTCGGAATTTCCCAAGCAGAAAATGATAGATGCCGCCGATATTGGTTTTATCCACCAGAAAGATTAGAATTGACGTCAGAACGATGCTGAACATCACGACGGCATAAGTTAGATTCTGAATATATTCGCCCCCGCTGACGCCATGTTGCAATGGTACTGACGCCAGCACGGCCGCCGCGAGCCCTTTGGGAATCACCACTGAAAACAGAGTAGCGTCTTCCAGCGGCGTGCCTTTGGGAATCGTCAGGCTGACTACCGGAATGCGCATAAAATAAATAATCAGGGTCAATACCAATCCAAAAAGGAGCAATCCGGCGCCGGAAATCTGCATCGAGATTCCAATATAAATAAAGAAAAATGTCTTGAGCAAAAACGATATTTCGGAGAAAAATCCACGCTCCCGGCTGTCGAGTTCTGTGGTTTGCAGGCGTTCGCTGTAACGAAACATCGAAAATTTCATTCTCGAAACGTTGCTGATCGTATAACCAAAAACCAAAGCCGCAATCGCCCCGCTGAATCCAAAGAACTCGACGATTCCGTAAACAATAAAAACAAACGCCAGCGTCGTAAAGGTTGAATTTTGCAGGGTGCGGATGCGTTTAAGAATCATTGACCAAAGCAATGCTCCGATAACGCCCAGCAGCCCGGCCAGCATGAAAGCCGCGATAACTTTGAGAGTCATTAGCCCGATCTTGATCTCGCCTAATTTGTAGGCTTCGACCAAACTGAATGTCAATACGATACAAAGCACATCGTTAATTATAGATTCAAAAATCAAAATGCGTTTGGAATCCTCGCGCATCTTCAATTGATCTATAATCGGGATTACTAATGCCGACGACGTCCCCCCCACAATCGCCCCAACGATCAGCGATTGGATCAAACCCATTTTAGTCAAAACGAAAACCAATCCGCCGACTATGATGACCGTTCCGATAAAACTCAGGAAGGTCAGTCTGAGCAAGCCTTTCAGCGATTGGCGGATACCTTTCAGACTAATCCCAATACCGCTTTCGAAGAGAATCAGGATCAGCGTGATCGTCGTAAATACATTGCCGACCGCGCCAAAATGCGCCGGCCGCACCACACCCAGAACCGGGCCGACCAGAAAGCCAATCAGGAACAGAAACAGCACATCCGGAACTTTCGTCCGCTCATAAATCACCGCAAAAAGATGCGCACAGAAGATGATAATTCCGATGAATAAAATTGTAAGTGCGATTTCCATTCATTTACCTCATTTTTAATAGCACACCGCGGCCGATTCCCGCCGACCGTCCGGAACGCCTGTTATTTTACCATTTAAATTATCCACGGCAATGGCGTTGACATCACCAATTTTTCCGCGCTCGATGATTATATAGCCACGGGCGGCGAGCTGCTCCTTCAAGTCCGGCGAAAAGGCTTCACGCTCCGACTGAATCTCATCCGGCCACCATTGATGATGAAAACGCGGCGCATTGACCGCTTCCGTCAGCGGCATTTTAAAGTCAATCAGGTTGACGATGACCTGCGCCACCGAAGTGATAATCGTTCCGCCGCCCGGAGTTCCAATCACCCAGTACAGCGAATCGCCGTGCGTCACGATCGTCGGCGTCATGGAACTCAGCATGCGTTTGCCGGGCGCGATGGCATTGGCTTCGCTTCCAAGAAGACCATACATATTCGGCACGCCGGGTTTAATTGAAAAATCGTCCATTTCATTATTGAGAAGAATGCCGGTTCCGGCCGCCACGAAACAGGCTCCGTAACTACCGTTAAGCGTCGTGGTATTGGAAACCGCCAGACCGTTCTTATCGACAATCGAATAATGAGTCGTTTCCTCGCTTTCCTGAAATACGACATGATTGACGTTCCGGCTGGGCGTGGCTTTTTCGAGACTGATTTCAGCTGCCAATACCGCAATTAGACTATCGCCAGTCAGAAGTTCAACCGGCATACTGACCTGGTCGGGGTCGCCGAGAAAATGAGCCCGGTTGGCATAGGCGCGGCGTTCAGCCTCCGTCATTACCTGCACGGTCAGAGGTGATTGAAAGCCGTATTCTGCCAGCGGAAAATGTTCGACGATTTTAAGAATCTGCGCCAGGCATACGCCGCCCGAACTGGGCGGCGGCGGTGCGATGATTTCATAACCCCGATAATTAAAGACCAGCGGTGTGCGTTCCACGGCCCGGTAGTTTTTCAGGTCGTCGGTTGTAATGATTCCGCCGCCTTGCTGCACGCTTTTCGCCAGTTGGAGAGCAGTTTCGCCGGTATAGAATTCATCGGCTCCGTAGCGGGCGATGCGCTCCAGGGTATTCGCCAACTCCGGCAGTTTTAAAACCTGTCCGGCAGCCGGTACTTTACCATCCGGATAAAACATTGCCATCGCCGCCGGACATTTCTGCATCTCCTTGCGGACGGATTTCAGCCCGTTATGGATTGCCGGAGAAACCGGAAAACCATCCCGCGCCAATTTCACGGCCGGTTCGACCAAACGCCGCCACGGCAGAGAGCCGTATTTCTTCCAGGCTAATTCATAGCCGCGCACCGCTCCGGGTACTCCGGCCGCTAATGGTCCGACCGTACTGAGATTTGCGACCGGATTACCGCTTTCAGAGAGGAACATGTCTCGACTCGCCTTGCCAGGCGCAGTTTCACGGTAGTCTATGACCGTAGATTTGTCGTCCGGCAAACGAATCAGCATAAAACCGCCGCCGCCGATATTTCCGGCTTCCGGAAAAACCACCGCCAGGGCAAAACCGACCGCCACAGCGGCGTCGACGGCATTACCGCCTTCCTTGAGGATTTGGATGCCGACTTCATCGGCAATTTGCGAAGCCGATACGACTGCTCCATTTACTCCGGTCTGAAAACTCTGCGCGATAAGCCGGTAACAAAACAAAGTGATGGCAAGCGTTATCATTGATACTTTATACAGAACTTTGCGATGTAATAATTTCATAATCATTAACCCCTAAAGCCGAAATGCATCGGGTAAAAATTCAATCTTCATCTCTCCGCCGGATATATCAACGGTGACGACATCAAAGCGGCAATCGAGATTTTCGACCGGATTCTGCGCCAGATAGCCCTCGGCAATCATCCCGATTTGCTGCCTCTTCTTCTCATCCACCCAGCTTTCCGGCGGACCGAATTTGGCATGGCGCTGGGTCTTGACTTCAATGAAACTGAGCACATTATCCTTTTGCGCAATGATATCGATTTCGCCGTAAGCCCCCAGGTGAAAGTTGCGCTGCACAATTTGAAATCCATGCCGGAAAAGATAAAGCGCCGCCAAATCTTCGCCGTGTTTTCCGAGCCAGCGGGTATTATCAGCCTTCGAAACATCCACAATATGTTCAATAACTCCGCCAAAAGACATACGATGAATTGGACACGGCTTCAACCGCGCAATGGTTTCCAGGTGTTCGCTGGTGCCATAGCCTTTGTGCCCGGCAAAACCATAGCCGGGAAACACAGAATCGTATTGGGCCATCAGGCGGTCCCGGTAAACCTTGGCGATGATCGAAGCTGCCGCAATCGAATAACATTTGCGGTCGCCGCCCACAATGGCCGTCTGCGGATAAAGTTTTATAGGAACCGGCCGGCCGTCCACCAGGATATGCTGAACTTTGAGTTTTAAGCGGCCGATGGCCATGCGCATGGCTTTGTAGGTCGCCTGCAAGATATTGATTCGGTCAATCTCCTCCGGTTCGACGAGACCGATTTCCACGGCTTGCGCTCCGGCCATGATTTCATCGTAAAGTTTTTCGCGTTTGGCGGGCGTCAATTTCTTCGAATCGTTGATACCGTCTATCAGGGCCCGGTCTTTTTCCCAGACAACTGCGGCGGCCACGACCGGTCCGGCCAGCGGTCCGCGCCCGGCTTCATCGATACCGGCAATATTTATCAATCCCTGTTCCCAGAGTTTTTTTTCATATTCCAGCGTCGGACGTTCCGTTTTCATTGCGCCCGAAATTAAAGATTCGGCACCGGAATATCCAAGACAGATTTTAAACCACGAATGAACGCGAATTTTTTAGTTGCGGGTTGCGGGTTTCGAGTTCCGAGTTGTCCGTCTTCGCCGGATTTCGCTTCGCTTAACGAGTTCCGGGTTACGAGTTGCGGGTTGCGGGTTTCGAGTTCCGGGTTTAAAGTTACGAGTTTGCAGTTTGTCATCACGCTTTACGACTTAAGCCTTACGAATTCACATATTACCAGCCGCTCGTCACTTACAATGAATGACCATTGAATGATCCCGACAAGTCG
>CAZNUN010000030.1:0-21156 GCA_964576275.1 uncultured bacterium
ACCCGCAACCCCCGGCGTGACAGGCCGGTGCTCTAACCAATTGAACTACGACCCCTTTAAAATAGCGGTCGCAAATTTAAGTAAATTTCCGACCCGGCACAAGAATAATTCTGGTATTTTTAAACTATGTTTATTCAAGAAATTTTTTCTATATTCATTTCTGATGAGGACAACCCGAAATTCAAGAGGTCAATATGGGCTTTAAATGCGGAATTGTCGGCTTGCCGAATGTCGGTAAATCGACACTCTTCAATGCCCTGACGCATGCCGGCGTCGCCATGGAAAATTACCCGTTCTGCACCATCAATCCGCATGTCGGGATCGTCACCGTACCGGATAAAAGGCTCGACCTCCTGACTCAAATTTATAAGCCGGAAAAAATCATTCCAACCACCTTACAATTCGTCGATATTGCCGGCCTGGTTAAAGGCGCCTCACACGGTGAAGGATTGGGCAATCAGTTCCTCAGCAACATCCAGGCGGTTGATGCTATCATTCACGTCGTGCGCTGTTTTGAAAATCCGAATGTGGCGCATATCGACGAAAAACTCGATCCGCAACGCGATTTCGAAATCGTGGAGACCGAAATCCTGTTGAAAGATCTGGAAATCGTTGAAAACCGACGGGAAAAATTGTTAGCCCGCGCCAAGAGCGGCGATGAACTAACCAAAAAACAGGTGCGAATCCTGGAAGAAATCCGCGAATTCCTGATCAAAGGCCAATCCGCCAAACATTATCACCATCATCCGGAAGAGGAATATTTTATCCGCGATTTGGCGCTTTTATCTAACAAACCGGTCATCATCCTGGGTAACATTTCCGAAGACGAAGCGACTTCCGGCCAAAAATCCGCAGTCACGACGGCTTTCGAAAAATTCGCGCTCCAAACCGGCAACCTGTTCCTGACCGTCTCAGCCAACCTGGAATTGGAACTTACCGACCTGTCGCCCGCCGATTTAAAAATTCTGATGGCGGAGTGGCACATCAAAGAGCCGGGTCTGAACCGCTTGATTCACGCCGGATACGACCTGCTGAGACTGATCACGTTCTTTACGATGGAATCCAAAATTGTGCAGGCCTGGACTGTGCCGGTCAACACTCCGGCGGTTAAAGCCGCCGCTGAAATTCACTCCAGTTTTGAACAACGCTTTATTAAAGCCGAAGTGCGTCACTGGGCCGACATCGAACGGCTCCGCAACGATCATCTTTTACACGAGCAGGGCTTGATTCACATTGAAGGCAAATCCTACATCGTTCACGACGGCGATGTCATGACCTTCAAACTCGCGGCCGGTTAAAATGGCGTCTTTACTGCCACAATTTCTCAAAATTAACTCCAAATACAGTCTGATCGCCGACGGCCAAAAAATCCTGTTGGCGGTGTCCGGCGGCATTGACAGCCTGGTAATGTGCCGCTTGTTAGCAGAATTGCGCACGGCCGCATTTCCGCGGCTCGAATTGCAGGCGGCATACGTGCGCATCGCGCCGGTCGCCCTGCCAGACGAAATGCTCGAAAACCTCAGGAACATTTTGGCCAACTGGCAAATTCCCTTTGCGATTCTGGAAAGCGAACCAATTCCCGGCTCTCAATTTGATTGCTACGCTTGCGCCCGCGAAAGACGCAAGCAATTGTTTCGTCTCACGGCTGACGGAAAATTTAACGCTCTGGCTTACGGACACAATCTCGACGACTATCTCGAAACCGGCCTTATGAATTTATTGTTCAACGGCAGTCTGGAATCCCTGCGCCCGGTTCAATTATTGTGCGATGAGCAAATCCGGGTCATCCGCCCGCTGCTGGGAATAGCTAAAAAACATATTAAAGCCAATGGCCGGGATTTTAGCATCGCTGCCCTACCGAACTGCCGATTTGCCGCCGATAATAAACGCGAAAGCGTTCGCCTGGCAATTCGCCAATTCAGCCACATTAACCCTCATTTCAACGTCAATCTGCGCCGGGCTATCAATCGCTGGAATCAACTGGAAATCTGAATCAATTGGATGTTATACCGCGGATTTCCGCGAATTTTACCGATCATCGGGAATCTCAATCATAGGTAAAACTGATCGTGCCCCAGAGCGCATCGCCATTCGGCTCTGTCGGTGCGATCGTACCGATATAAAGATAGAGATGATGAGGTTTCGCGGTTTCATAGTAGAAATAGTGCGTTTTCACGATCGTTCGCAAGAGGATATTGGCGGCATCCATAGTAATTTCATAACATTCATGACCGCCAATCGTTTTTATGCCGTTGTTTCGGAAAATCATCTCTATTTCCATTTTTTGCGGAACGATAATCAACCGGCAGACAAGGCCGCTTTCGCCGATCAAGTTCAGGTTTTCCGACAAATAAATCGGCAGATAAGATCCATGCAAAGTCAGTTGATGGTCGCCGACAGTGCGCTCACTGTATCTTTCGCCGGTTTTTTCCCGGTAACGAATCACATAAGCGTCACCTTTTCGGGTGATTTCATGTTCACGTCCATAACGGTTTTCATCAACTAAAAGTTTTTGAAGTTTATAATCCGATTCGGCATAGGTTACCGTTTCCGTCAGGATTAGCTGACCTTTTTCGTCAAAGAACCGGGCTGATTTGTTCACCTGCCCCTTCTTTTTAACGATTTTTCCCGTACTGCTATAAAAATGTCCGTTCCCCAAGTCGATTTTCCCATAATAATGCTCCACCCCGGTCGCAAAGGCAATCAATCCCGTTAGACCGGTTAGCGATAATATTACCAGTCGGAGCCATTTATTATTCATTTTACAGTAACCATTATCATATTTTGCCATTACTAATCGATTTAAAATTAGAAAATCGGCCTAAAAAACCAAAACGCGTTTTCATTGGCCTTCAATTAGCGACCATCCAGAAAAGCTGGTTGATTTTTATTAATCGACTGGGTTAATTACATTTTGGCTGAAAGTGATGATGCAAAAAAGTTAAAAGGCACTCTATGAACCCTTGGGATTTTGGTTTGAATTTGAAAGATTTTATTCTCGATGTTACCGCGCTCGGGGCTTTCCTGGTAGCCGGCACCATCATGCGTCGCTATATTCCGTTTTTTCAGAAATATCTCGTCCCCAACAATATCATTGGCGGTTTTTTAGGACTGATATTAAGTCAGCAGATTGTCGGTCTGATTAAAATTGATGGAGACCGCCTGGGACAATACGTCTATCATCTGCTGGCTCTGACATTTATTGTGATCGGTCTGGGCAAATCCAAGACCAAATTCGGCAAAGGTCCGGTCAGTAAGTGTTTCATAGAACTGACCTGCTATATTACACAGGCGGCGATTGGACTGCTCGTTATGCTGATCCTGATTTATACACTCTTTCCCGATTTGCCGGCAGCTATGGGTTTGCTGGTGCCGCTTGGTTTCGGAATGGGCCCGGGCATCGCCTATACCATGGGACACAGCTGGGAGAAATTAGGGTTGGAAGGCGGCGGCATGATCGGCCTGACATTCGCGGCCATCGGTTTCCTGATTGCGTATTTTGCCGGAGTAGCTATCGTCAACCGCGGAATTAAAAACCGCGAAACGGCGCTCATCAAAGGCCCCGAATCGCTCAATAATGACATCCGCACCGGCATCGTAAAGGAGAACAAACCGGAAGTCGCCGGCTGGCTGACACTCTCGCCGGAAGCCATCGAGCCAATGGCTTTCCAGATGGGGTTGATCGGGCTGATATACGCCCTGACTTATGGACTGATTACTATACTGACCAATCTAATGAAAAATCACGGTCTGGGCGATTTTGTTGACACTATCTGGTCATTTCATTTCGTTATTGGTTTGCTGATCGCAGTGCTGGTTCGGAAAATTCTTGACTTGACCAATAAAAGTTACGTAATAGATACTGGTTTGATGAACCGGATTTCGGGTGTGGCGGTAGATTTTATGGTTACGGGTTCAATTGTCGCCATAAATCTTGTTATTGTCGGTAAATACTGGCTGCCGATCACCCTGATTTCCATCGTTGCGGGTTTATTGACTTATTTCATAATCCGTTTCGCTTCGCAGCGGGCTTTCGATGATTATAATTTCGAGCGGATGATAGGAATATTCGGCGAAATGACCGGCACGATCAATTCCGGGCTGGTTTTGATCCGCATAACCGACCCGGAATTCAAGACTCCGGCAGCGGAAGACCTGGCGTATGGCGGGGGCATGGCTTTGTTTTTGGGATTTCCGTTGCTCATTCTGCTCAACGCTCCGATGAATTTCTGGAATAATTCGTTGCCGGGTTACTGGTTAACTCTGGGTCTGATGCTGGTTTATTTGATTATTCTCTGGATAGTATGGTTTTTCATCGGCTATATCCGCCTAAAACCGCCGTACAAATCCTGAGACGTTTTTCAGAGCCGGTGTTCAAAAAAAATCACTCCACGTGAGATTGGTCAAATCTTCCCCGAAAATTGTTCTTTGTTTACTAAATAATGATTAAGTTCCCCACGCTTTCTCAATCAGACGAAACCGGATAATTGACGAGCAACTTTCAATTATGAGGTAGAAATGCTCAGACAGTATAAAATTATAGACAACCGGATAGTTGCCAATTCAGACTCGGATGCTCCGATATTAGTTTTCGTCAATCCGGATGAATCCGAAAAACGTATGCTGATTGATCGCTTTATGATTGACGAGCACACTCTGAATTCATCGCTGGACCCTGACGAGCTGTCGCGTCTTGAATATGAACCCAATCATGTGGCTTTCATCTTCAAACGCCCTCGCAGTATTACAGCCCGCGAGAATATTTTCTTTAAGGTCTCTTCGACCGGCATATTTCTTTTCAAAGAACGGATCATCATCGTTGCCTCGGAAGATTATGCGATTTTCGAGGGTAAACATTTCAACCGCGTTTACTCCAATACCGACATTCTGTTAAAATTAGTCTACCGTGCCATTTTCCACTTTCTAGAACACTTAAAAGCCATCAATCTGGTTACCGATGAATTCCAGCAAAAGATCAATACCGCCCTGGAAAATAAATATCTGATTGATCTGTTTAGTTTAGCTAAAAGTCTGGTGTATTACCTCAATGCCATTAATTCCAACGGCGTTCTAATCGAGAAACTGAAAATCAACACCGTCAAGATCGGATTCAGCCAGGAAGAATGCGAACTGCTCGACGATATCATGATCGAAAATACTCAGTGTTACAAACAAGCCGAGATTCATTCCAACATTCTGGCCAGCCTGATGGACGCCCGCGCCTCAATCGTCAGCAACAATCTCAACGTGTTGATGAAAACCCTCAATATTATCACAATCGGCATCATGGTACCGACTTTCGTAGTCAGCGCTTTTTCAATGAACGTCAAGATCCCTTTCCAGGGAAATCCTTATGCTTTTATAATCATCATGAGCCTGGCGATAATTTCGGTCGTCGGATTCCTGTTCTTCTGGAAGCGGAAGAAATGGTGAGACGGCTTCCTTAATCATTTCCTTGCACAAATAATTCCCTTTCCGAAAACGACTGGTCGCATTCCGAAATCCGTCCCATTGTCGGAAAAATCTTCCGTTCCATTGTAACCGTTCTTTGATTAAATTATTTTTGAATGGAGATCAGCGAATGGTTCAGGGATTCGAAAAAAGAACATGTCACCGCTTCGAGATACCGGGCGCCCAGGTCAGTTTTCGGAAGAAGAAATTGTTCGGATTTACCGAATACAGCACTCCCCGGCTCCTGATTAATATCAGTAAAGGCGGGGCCAGTTTCGATTGCGGCGAAATCCTTAAGCCCTCACAGCGGCTGATCGTGCGGCTGCACCTTCCCAATGAAAAATCGCTGGAGCTTTTTGCCGATGTCCGCTGGCAACGCGAGACGGCCGGGTTTACAAACGCAGTTGGCATTATTTTCGCCCCTTTCGGCCAACGTTTTAACTATAATCCGCCGGCTTCCCTGGATGTTCTACGCAAATTAGATCAAAAATATGTTGCCAATCGCCAATGAAGATCAGCGTCTCTGTCAGATTTACCCTCAACTAAGAAAATCAATATGCAAAATGCAAAACGGATCCTGATTGCCGACGACGAAGAAGACGTGCGCGGCTTTCTATTCGATTTGCTGACGGCTTTCGGTTACACCTGCGAGACTGCCAATGACGGAATCGAAGCCGTCACCAAGACCAGACTGGGAATCGACTTGCTGATGACCGACCTGAATATGCCCAAAATGGATGGTTTCGAAGTCGTCCGCTGCCTGCGCCAGGAATCGGAAACGCGCGACTTGCCTATCATCGTCGTGACTTCCATGGCCAGCAAGGAAGATCGCCTGAAAGCCGTCGAGATCGGCGCGAATGACTTCATCGCCAAGCCTATCGATACCGCCGAAGTTCAGGTACGGGTCGCCTCGCTGCTGCGCATGAAAGAAATCCAGGACGCCATCAAACGGCATAAAGAAGAACTGGAACTCATCGTACAGCAGCGCACCGAAGCTCTTCGGCAGACACTTGACCGCATGGTCGAGGCACAGCGGCATACTCACGAAGCTTATCTTGACACCATCCGAAAATTGGCGATTGCAGCCGAATTTAAAGACGAAGGCACCGCCGAACATATTTATCGCATCAGCCATTATTGCGTAGCCCTTGCCAAAGCTCTTAAACTGTCGCCACACGATGTCGAAGTTATTCAACACGCCAGCCCGATGCACGACGTCGGCAAGCTCGGTATCCCCGACGGGATTTTGATGAAACCGGGGCAGCTTGATCAGGGCGAATGGGAAATAATGAAGCAACATACTGTGATCGGAGGAAGAATTTTACACGGATCGTCTTCTGAATTGCTCCAGGCCGGGGAAATTATTGCCCGCTCACACCACGAAAAATGGGATGGAACGGGCTACCCGGAAGGACTCAAAGGCGAGGAAATTCCTCTCTTCGGCCGCATTGTTTCTATTATTGACGTCTTCGACGCCCTGACCACCCAGCGCCCCTATAAAAAGGCCTTTGGCAACGCCGAAGCTTTCGCCATTCTGAAAGACGGGCGCGGCAAACACTTCGATCCTAATATTGTCGATATTTTTTTTGGAAATATCGATATAATTCTGGCGGCTCAAGCACATTGCCTGAGACAAGCCAAAACAAGCGAACCAATCGACCTCGACCGAATCAGATACTGAGTCAGATCGTTATTCGGCTGGATTAATATACCAATATTTATTTGCAGTGTCCCAGCGATATTCCGGTAAATGCCCGGGATTAGCTTTCAACAGATTTCGGGCATATTTCAAAAATCGCTGTATCCGGCTATATTGCTCATTTGGTGTTTTTAGATTTTCCAGCGAATTCAGGCGATCGGCCGCAACAACATAATAACGTTGGCGATCTCCATCCGGAATACGGACAACCCAGGTTAAAATGTATCCGGCTTCGGCAATTTTCGTAACATTGTCATCCTTTTCCAGCACGATTTTCAAAATGGCGCTGCCGGCGCGTTCCGGCGTGATATAATCTGAGATGAAATTGCCCAGCGAATAAGCCGTCAGACTGGTGACCAAACCACTTGAATCGCGAATTGTTTCAATGCCCTGCAGGACGTGCGGGTGACTGCCCACGATAATGTTTACCCCCAAACTCCGGCAAAACGTGGCCAGGTCAGTCTGCGATTTATCAGGAATCGTTTCGTACTCACGCCCCCAATGAAAATAAATGACCGTTTGATCCACACCTAAAGAACAGGCTTTAGCGACATCCTGAGCTATTTGAGCTTTACGAATTCGGTTAACCACGGCCGAGTCACCCTTCGGGAAATAGTTAGTATCGTACGTATAATTGAGCAGGGCAATCCGGATATTATTTGATTCGAGAATTAACGGTAACTGAGATTTTCTCTGCCATGAATCCGTAAAGGTACCGGTATGTACAATTTGCAGAGAATCGAGCACCCGAAGTGTACGCCGCAAACCGGTTTTCCCGCCGTCGAAAGCATGATTGTTGGCTGTTAACAGACAATCGAAACCAGCCTGTTTTAACGCCATCGCCAATTCGTCCGGAGCCCGAAAATTCGGATACCCGCTGTACGGCGGACCGCTGAAAGTCGTTTCCAGATTACCAACTACAAAATCAGCCGCTGTTAGCTCTTCCCGGAAATACCGAAAACAGGGCTCAAAATCATAGCGGCCGGCGTACTGCGCCCCCTCGATTTGTTTGACGTGCACCATGATATCTCCCGTGAACAGCAACGTCACGCAACTGGTATCCTGAGCAGTCAACTCCTCGATGATTAGTCCGAAAATTAATGCCAGGTATATTTTCTTGCGCACGGGTAAAATTACCGCTGTAAAGAACAGTGCGCAAGTCTCATTTATTCTGTATCAAATAGTAACTGATTTTATTAAATTGTCTCCAAGAGGCTTGATATTGATAATAGAAAAGGGTAAACATACCAGGACTAGAATGAAACGAAACTATATTGCTGTATATTTAATAATATCATTTACGCTGATGAACTGGCTCCTGGCGCAGCCTCCTGCGGGCGCCAGGCGTCCGGCAATCGGAAAAATCTCCGGCTCGGTCTTCACAAAAAACAGTGAAAATCCGATAGAATACGCCGCCATTAGCCTGGTCAGTCTGCGTGATTCCAGCATCGTTACCGGGACGATTACAAACCAGGATGGCATATTCATTATAGAGCATGTCCCGGTCGGACGTTATCGCGCCAAAGTCAGTTTCATCGGTTTTAAACCGGCAGTCATAAAAAATGTCAACATCACGATGCAAAAGCCGGAAATCGTACTCGGATCTGTATATCTCGAACCGACGACTCTCGACCTTTCATCCGTCACGGTCACCGGACAGAAGAAAGCCCTGGAATACAACCTTGACAAGAAAATCGTCACCATAGACAACAGCGTTGCTACTGTCGGCGGCACGGCGACCGATATCATGGAAACAATTCCGTCGGTGACAGTTGATATTGATGGCAACGTCAGTCTGCGTGGTTCATCCAGTGTGACTTTATTGGTTGACGGGCGGCCGTCGCAAATCATAAGTCTCGATGAGATTCCTGCCAGTCTGGTCGATCGGGTCGAGATCGTCACCAATCCATCGGCGCGTTACGATCCGGAAGGCATGGCCGGCATCATCAACATTGTCCTCAAGAAAAAACGGTCGCCCGGCTATAACGGCATGGTTTTAATTAACGCCGGCACTGGCGACAAATACAACGGCTCCATCAATCTCAATTACCGCCACAACAAGATCAATTTCTTCACGAATTATGACACCCGCTTCGGCCACCGCACCGGCTCCTCCGAATCGAATCGTCAGTCAATCCGCAACGATTCCACCTTTTATCTCGATCAGTCCCAGGAATCCCGCAATCGGAACATCTTTCACAATTTCAAATTCGGCAGCGATTACTTTATCAACGACTTCAACACTCTCTCGGCCACAGCGGTATTCAACTGGCGAACATTCTTCAGATATGAAAACCGCGATTACCTCAATACCGACTACAGATATATCGGCGATCATCAGTTTACGCGCCTGACCGACAGCGAATCGAAAAATAACGGTCAGGAATTTAGTCTGAACTATAAAAAAACTTTTTCTCAGCCACAGCGCGAATGGACGATGGACCTTTTCTACTCAAACTCGACCGGCGACGACAATCAGGAAAATATTCAATCCGACAGCACGACGCAAATTTCTCCCGAACTGGAAAACATTTTCTCCGATCGCACCAACCGCACTATTACCATTCAGACCGATTACGTTCATCCTCTGGGCGAACACAGTCGTTTTGAAACCGGCTATAAAAGCACTTTCCGTCATACCAATTCGGATTACCGAAAACTCGATTACGATTATTTGGCCGTGACCTGGATAAGCGATTCGGTCGAGTCCAACCATTTCATTTACGACGAAAATATTCACGCGTTTTATGGGATTTATTCGCGCGAGATGGGACGCTTGCAGTCGCAACTCGGCTTGCGGATCGAACAGGCGATGACTTCGGCCGACCTGTTGACCTTACACCAATCTTTCAGCAAGAATTACTTTAGCCTGTTCCCAACCATCCATTTCAGGTACCTCCTGACGGAAGCCCAGGGCTTGGGAATCAGTTACAGCCGCCGGATTCACCGCCCGCATTTCCGGCAGATTACTCCATTTATCGATTACGCCGATCCGTATAATCTGTACTCTGGCAATCCCAACCTGAAACCGGAGTATATTGATGTCGCGGAGATCGAACATTCTTTTGAAAGCCGCAAAACGACGTTCAGTACTTCGCTTTTCTACCGTCAGGTTAACGGAATGATCACCCGTCTGACGGATTTGCAGGACGGCGGCGTGACTTTTACAACCTATAAAAACCTGAACAACGGTATCTCCTACGGTCTGGAAAGCGTGCTTACCCAGCGGATCACTCCCTGGTGGCGCGTCAATACCGATGTCAGTTACTTCCATAACCAATTGAGCGGCACCGGGATCACGGCTGCCGAGGCCAATAAGAGCCACAGCTGGTCAGCCCGGATCAATTCATTTTTCCGGATCGGTAAAAATACTGAAATGCAAGCGATGTTTTTTTACTTCTCACCCAGCGTCGGAGTCTCGGGCGGCAGCGGACACGGATTCTATGGATTCAGTCAGGGTCGCACCCGCGAGAACTATTTCCTAAATCTGGGCGCAAAGCACAACTTCATGGATGACAAAATATCGGTTTTCGTGCGGGTCAGCGATCTTCTGCAAACCCAAAAACACGGGCAGATCGTTTACGGTGACAATTTTAAAACCACTTCCGTGCGCTACCACGAAAGCCCGGTGATTTTTTTCGGGGTCTCTTTTAAAATCAACGAAGGCCTCAAGCAGCGCGAAAAGAAAACCGAGGATGAAGGCGAAGATCTTGAATTTGAAGAAATGTAAAATCATCTTCGCACTGAAGCGTCCGAGATGAACAGAACTGAAAATACTTACAATTATCTATAAACATTATTCTGTCCGACAGAATCTAATATTTTTTGACAATCATTGAGTATCAATCAAGGCAAGCGTCTGTATTATTTCCCCTTGACAAGCTAAAAATAATTCCTAAATTTTATTCGTTAAGTAAATAATTCTCAATAGCGAGAGGGTTATTTGAATAGGTTGGATTCCTTTAGCGTATCAATCTCAAAGATTGATAAAGTCATCTTTAAATCTGTTATGGAACAGCTGCAGTACTTATGCCAAAGATTTACAAAAGCCTCTTTCTTTTCGATATCGGTGGAAATCAGAAATAAAATAATTGATCGGATATTTTATGAATAATGTGATTGACGTAAAAATAATTCAGGTTCAATTTCCTAATAATCCGATGAATAGCTTCGATATTCCAAAATTGCGTGGCTTTTTTACTACCCGCTATCCGAAATGTATTTTAATCCATAATCATCTGTCGGATGGCCGTTTCAAATATGGATATCCTTCTATTCAGTTTAAAACGATCAATCGAATCCCGACCCTGATTGGATTAGCTGAGGGTTTCGATGTTCTAAAGATGGTTTTTCAGGATGTGGATGAGTTGATTATTGATGGCGAAAAAAACCGAGTGTGGGAGAAAACGATTCAGATGCGAATGGATGAATTCGGGCAGACCGGCCAATTTTACGATTATCAGTTTATCGTTCCCTGGATGGCTTTGAAAGAAGAGAACTTCACGACCTTTAAAACCCTGAATAAAATCGAGAGTCAGCAGTTTCTGCGACATTTATTGCGGGAAAATCTTAAGACGGTTTCTAAAGGCGTTAAATACAATATACCCGCAATTGACGAAATTAAAGTGGAAGGTTATTTTAAATCCCGCCCAATGAATTTTAAAAACATCCCCATGGTCTGCTTTACCGGTGAGTTTACCATGAATTTTTTACTTCCCGATTATCTCGGCATCGGCAAGCAGGTCGCCCGTGGTTTCGGCACAGTACGGAGAATAAAATGATACTCTCGCTAATCCACGACTTCAGTCGTGGAGACACTGCTTCCGACCGTAAATCTGTCTCAACTCACGAATTCATTCGTGGAGCTACCGATCCCAATCGAAAATCTCCCGTAATCCACGAATTCATTCGTGGAAATAAGACAAGGAGGTGAACCGATTATGCCGCACGCCCTTGTAAAAATCTGGATTCACGCCGTCTTCCGCACTAAAAATAAGACTGTGATTATCCCACCGGATTTACGTCCGACTCTCAATCAACAAATCAAAAATATCCTGACCGAACAAAACTGCAAAGTCCGGATCGTTAATTCGGTTAAAGATCACGTTCATTGTCTCTTCATGCTTGCGGCGGACACTGATATTGCCCGCGTCATCAAGAATCTCAAAGGGATTTCCTCTCACTGGATCAATCATGAAAACCTGACTCGCTCTAAATTCACCTGGCAGGTCGGTTACGGCGCCTTCTCGGTCAGTGAATCAGGCGTCCCGAATGTCGAGAAATATATTCGCAACCAGGAACGGCATCATTATAGGATGACCTTTCAAGAGGAGTACAATCGCTTCATGGCGATTTATTACCCGGAGTTGATGAAATGATTTTTTCGGTTAATTTACCCACGAATTCATTCGTGGAACTCAGGAGGCTAATATGCTAAACAAATTAAAAATCATCGGGGAAAATATTTCCAAAGTAGAAGGCCAACAAAATCCACTTAATCTAAACCTTCAGATTACATCAGGAAATGTGATAGTTTTGGATTTTATACTGGATGAAAACGAATGCTCCTACTCGGGAACCGATACGATGCAATTTGACCAATCGAAGAACGATAGAATTCTGCTAAAATCATCAGCAGCAAGGAAAAAATCCGAATTCCCTTCCTATCAGATAGGATCCAATAAAGAAAGAGATAAACAACGGGATAAAATTCGGACATCAGTTGAAAAAATGAGTGCCACACTTGAAGTTGCATCTAAAATAAATCCAAGACTCCATTTATTGGCCGAAACTTTTACCAATGTTTTACCAAATCTGATTAATGTTGTATTTGAAAAAATTGACCCGGGTCTATCAAATATCTGTACTATCAGAATTAATGGTGAATTACCCGGAGAAAGCGATTATTTCAAACCAATTATTGATGACCTTTTGAAGGATCAAAATCGCGATTACTACAATAAATACGGAAAGACTTCAGCAGGAAAAAATAATGTGTGTTATATTTGTGGGAAAAAAAGTACGGTCACATATGGTTTCTGCAGTACCTATAACTTTTACTCAGCTAATGAGTATGCCTACATTGCTGGTGGATTTCGACAAGAAGACAGCTGGAAGAATTACCCGGTTTGTCCAACCTGTGCCACATATCTCAGAACCGGAAAAGAATGGATTCAGAAACATTTCCAAAGATACTTTTATGGGAATACATATTTACTATTTCCCGCACCAACTATTGAACGCTACGATTTTTCCCCAATGCTTGATGAAATACAACATAATTTTGCTGATCTTTCGCTTAAGCAAAAAAATGAAAAAAATATTCAGCGCAGTCTCGAAATGGAAGATGAAGTTTTCGAGACACTGGCAGCGCAAAAAGATCAAGCTACTTTTACATTCTTATTCTTTAAAGAAAGCAATAGCGAGTTTAAAATTCTACAGGAAGCTGAAGATATTCTGCCATCACGCTTCAGAAAGATTATTAATGCTAAAAAAGCCGTACAGGATTATGACAAGTATCCGGAGTTCAAAGACCTCATAGGTCTATACCAGAAAAAAATACCCGACAATTTATCTTTTAATTTCGCTATCATCAGAACGTTTTTTAATAACAAATTCAATAACGATTTTCTTGATATTACTACTAAAATTCTGAAAAATCGCATAATTGATAAACAGTTCATCCTCCATCAAATTATAAACATAATCTCTGAAAAATTTAGGCAGAATCAACTTTTTTATGAAATTCAAAAAGCCATGATTTTCTTAAAATTCCTATATGCACTTAATTTAATCAATAAACAACCCAATAAATTGGAGGTGAAAATGGAAAACAAGTATGAGGATTATTTTAGGGTACATCCGGAGTTTTATGACGCTGATTGGAAAAAGGCCGTTTTTCTAACCGGTGTATTAGCCCAGAATGTCCTTGATATTCAATGGCAAGAGCGTGGCGCAACTCCCTTTCGGGATCGTTTAAACGGTCTTAAAATTGATTATCATACCATTAAACGACTATTGCCGGAATGTATCAACAAACTGGAGCAGTACAAGAAAAATTACTATCGCGAATTGGAGGAAATCATTGCCCTCTTGCTTGAATCCGGCGAACCGGATTTGCATACCCAAAGCGTAGATGAAATCAGTTTTTACTTCGCAATGGGAATGAACCGTAACAAACAATTCAAATCAAAAGAAGAAGAAAAAGGAGAATCAGAAAATGAGTGAGCTAATTAAAAACCGAAGTGAACTGCTTTTTTGCTATGATGTAACTGACGCTAATCCTAACGGCGATCCACTGGATGAAAACAAACCCCGGATTGACGAAGAAACCGGAACGAACTTTGTCACCGATGTCCGTCTCAAACGTACAGTACGGGATTATTTGATAGAGTATAAGGGGTATGATGGTAAGGGCGATAAGGATGTATTTGTACAGGAGAAATTTATTGACGGAGATGAAACCAAAGGTATTCAGGATGGAAAAACTCGCGCTAATGATTTTGCGAATAATAAAGAAGAAATATTAAAAAAATGTATTGATATCCGTCTTTTTGGAGGAGTACTCCCATTAGAAAAAGATTCGTTTACTTATACAGGGCCAGTTCAATTCAAAATGGGACGTTCTATTAATAAAGTTGAGATGAAACATATTCAAGGCACTGGAGCATTTGCCTCAAAACCAGGTGCCAAACAACGAACCTTTAGAGAAGAATATGTTCTTTATTATTCCTTCATCGCTTTCCACGGCATTATTAACCAAAACGCCGCCAGACATACCGGTATGACCGAAGAAGACGAAGCGCTCCTGCTCGAAGCGATGTGGCATGGGACGAAAAATCTGATCAGTCGGAGTAAATTTGGGCAACAGCCCCGTCTACTCGTACAAATTATTTATAAAACTCCGAATTATTTTATCGGCGATCTGGATAAGAAAATCAAACTGGTCAGCCCGATGAATGAATTAAAAATCAGAGGTTTAAATGATTTTACGCTGGATATTAGTAATCTGACGGAGGCAATCGGTAATAGTATAAATCATATCCAGGGAATCCGCTACCAGAAAGATCCCGGATTACAGGTTTCAATCCCTGCGAATTGGGAGGCCTTAAAACTCTAAAAAGGAGATTAAATGCAATACCTCGTATTTGACGTCAGGGCTGACTTAGCTCAGTTCAAAAAGCCATTCACTACGATGTCCCCCCAAACATTCGGCTTTCCACCTGGAACCGCGATAATCGGCATGATTTCAGCTATTATTGGTCTGGATAAAGAGCAGTACTGGCATTATTTTTCAGAGAACTCGTATCGTCTTGCTATTGGCATTCGGAAACCTATTAAAAAGGTTGTAATTCCGATTAATACGTTGAAAACAACTCTTCCAAAACATTTTTCCCGTTTTGAAGAACATAAACGGACAACCATGGAGTTCATCAAGGATGGAATGTTTAGAATCTGGTTTGCCTGGGACGATCAAGAATTGTTTGCATCATTAGTTAATTATATTCAGAACCATGAGTCCTTTTATACCGTGTCCCTGGGACTGGCCTGGAATCTGGCTGATTACTCTTATATAGGTTTATTCGACGGACAAACAAAAGAGGATACTGATCAATTCGTTGAAATTTCTTCTGTAATACGAAAAGAAATTCTGAACGAAGTCCAATTCGAAGAACGAGTAATTTATTCCACTCGCATTCCAGTTCGGATGAAAACTGACAATAGCCGTGAAGTCGAACGGTACAGCGAATACCTGTTTGATAATAACGGCCAATCTTTATGGGCGAAAGTCAGGGAATATGTAGAAATCGGTAACGGGGAGCGAATTGTATTGCTTTAAACTAAAATCTCATCCGAATCGTTTACTACATGAGCATATCGCTGGAGTATGGCGGAATGCTGAAAGGCGGTTTACTGAGTGTTCCTGCAGTTTCCCCTCTTTACCGACGGATGATCTAAAAATTGTTTTGAAAATATCCTCACTTTTTCATGATTTCGGTAAAGCAACTCCCTGGTTTCAAAAATATATCACCAATATTGAAGGAAAATTCTCATCAGAAGAACGTAATTTACGCCAACATGGACTCATTTCAGCCTTCATGACCTTTGGTATCCTTGCCGAATTGACCCAGGATAATTTATTCCTTCCCACCGTTGGATTCCTGATTGTCCGGCGACATCATGGCGATCTTGAATCATATCAGAATATTCTTACTATCACTGATGAAGAGTATGCGATTTGTGATCTTCAATCAGACCATATCTACTTTGAAGAATATCGGGAAATTGTCAAAGAATATGGATTCGCTAATTACGTTAAAATGGATTTTTTGAAAACGGTTATCAATGAAGTAAAAACTGGAAAATTTAGACGTTTTCGGGAAGTCAAACGATTGGACAGAGTATTTACAATCGAACACTACTTTATCGTAAACCTGCTGTATTCATTACTAATTAACGCCGATAAAACCGATGCAATATTTCACTCTGATATCGCGCTTGATGCACCGGTTTTAACGAGTAAAAAAGTAATTGATTTTAAGTACACATTTAAGAGTGATAAAGGGCAAAAAATCAATCAAATCAGGGATACAATTTTTAAAGACGTAGATAATGCGGTTGATATATGTGATGTATCACAGAGAATATTTTCCATTAATGCTCCCACAGGCTCAGGTAAAACTATTACGGCGTTATTTGCCGCATTAAAAATCCGCGAAAAGTATGGACTGTCACATATTATTTATTGTCTTCCGTTCACTTCGGTAATCGATCAAAATTTCGAAGTGTTCGATAAAATCCGCGAATTTGCACAATTACCGAATGAATCAAATATCCTACTTAAACATCATCATTTAGCTGAAATCTGTTATCGACATCAAAATAACGCGGAATCGGAGACCGTTTATTCACCCAATCAAGCCTTGCACTTAATTGAAGGTTGGGAAAGTCAGATTATTGTGACGACCTTTGTCCAATTCCTGCTTTCATTGATTAATAACGGCAACGCCAGCCTCAGAAAATTTCATCGTTTTTCAAATGCTGTCATCATTCTGGATGAAGTTCAGACAATTCCGCACGATTATTGGTCATTGGTTAAAACAGCACTTCAAAAAACAGCCGCATTGTTGAATTCAAGAATTATTCTCGTTACAGCAACTATGCCGTTAATTTTTTCCGAAAAGAAAAATGAAATAGCGGAACTGGTTTCTGGTAAGGAGCGATTATTTAAAGATCTTTCTCGAATCGAAATAGACCTTTCGCATCTATCTAATGAAGAAATGGAATGGGAAACGTTTTGCAACTGGGTAGAAACAGTCATCCGAGACAATCCCCAAAAAGACATCCTTGTGGTTTTAAACACAATTCGGTCGGCACGCGAATTATATCAATATTGCTCCAACCTTGAAATTACTCATCGTCTAGAATATTTATCATCTCATGTCGTTCCCAAAGACAGGCTCAAGAGAATTAAATCTATCGCACACAGGAAAAGTAGTAATCCTACTCTTGTTATATCTACACAGTTGGTTGAAGCCGGAGTGGACATTGATCTTGACATCGTGATCCGTGATTTAGCGCCGCTGGATAGTATCTTTCAAACCTGCGGCAGATGTAATCGTGAATGCCGCCAAGGAATAATTGGAAAAGTATTACTCGTATCCATCAAGGATTCCAACGGTTGGAAGCCATCACAGATATACGACCGGTTTCTGATTGAAAAAACTAAAAAAGTTTTATCTGAGAAAAACACTATTGAAGAATCAATGTTTTATGATTTAGCCAATGAGTATTACTGTGAAGTCGCCGTAGATGGTTCCCAACAACTCTCTTCAGACATCCTGCATGCACTGTCATCATTAGAATATACTGATGAAGATGGGAACCCTTTTTCTGATCAATTTATATTAATTAATCAGGATTATAGCCAGTCCGTATTTGTCGAATTAGACGATGAAGCCCAACAAGCCTGGCTGGACTATGTCAGGCTTACCATCAAGGAAAAGAATTTTGAGAACAATGCCAATTTGAAAGAAGCCCGCCGAAATTTAGCCGGATACATTATCAATGTTCCCAAAAAGTGTCTCAGCAAAGACAGCGAGTACGGCATATATCGTTTAAAAAAATCTCACGTACACCATTTTTATGATCCAAGTACAGGATTTAATCCAGACTCTGTATTACCTGAAGAAAATAGCACACTATGTTTTTAGACATGTTTGAAAGAAAATAAATTGAATATTCGGAAACGATTCACTAATAACGGCGGCGCCTATGTCTATTGATCTCCCCATGAATAAATTTACAAGATACTATCGAAAGAAGTCCGGTCTAGCACTAGCACTAGCGCCCCACGACTTCAGTCGTGGGCATTCCACTCCCCAATCGCCTTTCCGGCACCCCACAGCCTGTCCCGACCCATCGGGAAATTCAATCCTGGGCAATCCATCTGCGGAATCCTGATATGCAAATCATCCTCTCCACTTTCGGCTCTTCAATCTCCCGCAAAGGCGCAATGTTCGAGATATTCTCACAGGCCGAGCGCCATACGATCTCACCCAATAAAGTCTCCTCGATCCTGATCTTCACCGGAACGAATATCTCATCCGATGCCGTCGAATTAGCCCTCCAATCCAATATCGACATCCTCATCTTGAATAAATATGGCGACCCGGTCGGTCGCTTCTGGCACGCCCGTATGGGCTCGACCACCCGCATTCGCCGCGCGCAATTGCACTTAGTCAATTCAGAGACGGGAATTCAATATGGTCTGCGATGGATTCGCGGCAAATTCGAGAATCAGGTGAAATTCCTGACCGCGATGCGCGAACGCCGCACGCGTTTGTCAGCCGAAATCACCGCCGTTCTAAATATTATTCAAAAAGCAATTGAAAGCATTAATAGCCTGAAAGGTACGATTGACGAAGTGCGCCAGCAATTGCTTGGCATCGAAGGCTCCGCCGGCAAGGCTTACTGGGACATTTTCGCTAAGTTCGTCCCGGAGCATTTCGCTTTCAACGGTCGCAGTCGTCAACCGGCAAAGGATGAATTCAACGCCATGTTAAATTACGGCTACGGCGTCCTGTACGGCGTGGTCGAAAAAGCCGTGATCGTCGCCGGACTCGACCCGTATATCGGCTTCATTCACACCGATAACTACAACAAAGTTTCACTGGTTTTTGATGTAATCGAAAAATATCGCATCTGGGCCGAGGAAACAATCCTGGATTTATTCGTCAAAAAGACCATCCGCAAGGATTTATTCGAGAAATTGGCAAACGGCTACAATCTCGGAGCCGAAGGGAAAAAGGTCTTCCTGCCGGCTTTAAATGAATATCTGGATTCGCCGATTCATTATAAAGCGCGGAATGTTCGTCGCCGGGACACTATCCAGCTCGAATTGCATAATTTCGCCCAGGAACTATTGGAGAAATATAATGAAACCGACTGATCAACTCGTTTGGGTCATCTACGACATATCCAAAAATAAAATCCGGACCAAAGTCATCAAGGCTACCGAACTGGCGGGCTTATACCGCGTCCAGAAATCGGTTTTCCTGGGAACTATCAACCGCACCTTACTCGATGAATTAGTAATGAAAGTCAAGGACCTGATTGATCCGGACACCGACAGCGTCTATATCTTCCCGATGTGCGAACCGGATTTTAAAAAAGTCATCACCGCCGGACAGGCGTTCGACAAGAAATTAGTCACCGATGAAGTCAAGGCGTTGCTGTTTTAATTTAGTCATGCGATGTGGTCTCAGAATCCCACGAATGAATTCGTGGATTACTGGCGTCATTATAAGGTTTTTTTGATTATGGAATCCCTGAAGATCACACCGACCGAACTCTTGGAATATTACTTCTGCCCGCGATTCATCTATTTTATGAATGTGTTGAAGATTCCACAGTATGAAGATCGGCGCTACAAAGTCCAGAAAGGACGCGAAGTTCACGAAGAACGTCAGGCGCATAATAAGGATTATTTATGGAAAAAGGTTGGAGCAACGGCGCGCGAATCGAATGTATTTCTTATCAGCGAAAAGTATCACCTGCGGGGCGTCGTAGATGAAGTCGTGACCCTGACGGATGACTCGCTGGCGCCGATTGATTACAAGTATGCCGTTTACCCGCAATTCGTCTATCGCTCACATAAGACACAAATACTGAGCTACTGTTTAATGCTTGAAGATGTTTACCAGAAACCGGTCCGATGTGGATTCATTTTTTATATCCGGGATGGTAACCGTCAGGTGAAAGTCGATTATACCGCCAAAGCCCGGATAAAAATACTCTCTGATATCGAAGCCATTCTGCAAATTATTCAGGGAGAAAAAATTCCGGATCGTAATCCGAATACTAATCAGTGCATTGACTGCACCTATAAAAATATTTGTGTTTAGTAATAGCTCTTTGACATAGTGAAATAAAAATCAACTTGTTGAATATCCGACAAAGTCGTAAAATTAAGCGATTTTTGAACGATTTATATGGGCAGTAAAAAGATAAAAGAACCGAGTTATTCTGGATTTCGGAAAAGATATTTTCCTGAAATCGCTGCAGATAAATCCGATTCTGCTGTCTGAATCCCTAATCCAACAGAGCAAGGATTGAAACCGAGTTATCCGTCAAAAGCCAGTCAAGGCCGGGTCTGTCTGAATCCCTAATCCAACAGAGCAAGGATTGAAACATTGTTGCAATGCACGCCGATATAAGTTTGGGCGGGGTCTGAATCCCTAATCCAACAGAGCAAGGATTGAAACTTGGAGGCGTGGGAGCAGTCAATTCCGATATGGCGCGGTCTGAATCCCTAATCCAACAGAGCAAGGATTGAAACTGGCGTTCGGAAGTGTTTGAGCATCTGAAAGTTCACCGTCTGAATCCCTAATCCAACAGAGCAAGGATTGAAACAATATGTCGGTGGTGGATTGATAGAAACCAGCCGTGAGTCTGAATCCCTAATCCAACAGAGCAAGGATTGAAACTGACCTCGTGCCAATGAT
>CAZNUN010000031.1:0-16733 GCA_964576275.1 uncultured bacterium
AATGACATCTTTTTCAACTCATTTCTTGACTACCCACACTTTTACGTGATGAACCGAAATTGACACTTTTAAAATTGAAGACAATCCCAAAGACGAGCCTTTATTGATGACAGTCAATTTTAAAGTTGAAAATTTCGCAGATATCGCCGGTGATAAAATGTTCTTTAGTCCAACCCTGCTGCAACGCTTAAATGAGAATATTTTCAAATCAGAAAAACGCAACTTTTCGGTTGACTATCCCTATCCGTTTATTGATCAGGAAGATGTCGAATATAAAATCCCGCCAGGATATTTTTTTGAGGAAAAGCCATTATTTCAGAGATATTATATTGCCGGGCAGGACTTCTGCCGGACAGTCACCGAGACCGATACATCTTTAAAAGTCATGCGTAATCATACCTGCAAGAAAATAACTTATGAATCATGGAATTACGACGCTCTGAAGGCTTTTTACGGTCGCATGGTTGCATCTGATAAAGAACAGGTTGTGCTCGGGAAAAAGAACAATGATAAATAAAATCAGCATTGTCATAATTCTTTTCCTTCTGGCTCAGACCGTTGTTTTCGGTCAGCAGGAAAGTCATGTGGTTTATGAGCGGCAGGATTTTAAAATCACCAGTCCGGACCGGGGCGGTCTGAAAGTATCCATCAAATACTATATTGCCAGCGAAGCTGGCAGAGAATTGGGTATGATAATTCTTTCTGAAGATAAATATACCATCATCAAAAACCTGAAAGGTGTGGTTCTTTCCCCGGACGGCAAAGTCTGTCGCAAGATTAAAAAAAGCGATATAATGACTTACGAAGGTTCAGCCAGTTATTACATGTATACGGATAACAAATATCAGGGGGTTTATTTATCTTACCCGAATTTTCCATATTACATTGAATGTTCTTTTGAATTGGATTTCGAAAGCCTAATGTTTTGGCCGCAATGGTCGCCTCAGAGGTCATTTGAAGTGAAAGAGGCCAGCTATTCTTTGCAGGTTCCGGAAGGCTTTGGCTGGGGGATGCGGCGCTTTGGAAAAAATATTGATTCGACCTATGTAGCGAAAGAAAATAAGATTATTTGGAAGGTCACCAATATTCCGGCTTGGTCGCGGGAGTATCGGATGAGTGCGGAAGATCAGGATACTCTGGGAATCCTCTTTGCTCCACAAAAATTTTCGATTGATAATACCACCGGAAATCTAATAACATGGGATGGCCTGGGCAGCTGGTATCGGAAACTAAGCCACAAACAAAATGATCTGAGCGACAAAGATTTGATTCCGCTGGCGATTGATACGACTCAATCTACGAAAGAAATAATACGGCAGGCTTACCGTTTCATTCAGAAAAACATGCATTATTATGCGGTAACGCCGGGCATTTACGGCTGGAAACCACATCCCTCATCTTCCGTTTTGAAAAACCGCTATGGCGATTGTAAAGATCTGGCAACATTGCTGACCGGGATACTTAAAGTCTATAATATTCCGTCTTACCCGGGAATTCTCCTGATCAGGGATTATGGGGTCGTAGATGCCGATTTTCCGATCAATCGCTTCGATCATGTAATTGCTTATGTGCCGCTTGAGAGTGAAACCCTTTGGGTAGATTGCACCACCACCAATAATATACTGGAAAATATACCGAGTGCTGATGAAGGTGCAAGTGCTCTGGTAGTCCTGGATGATACTACCTGTTTTACAACGATTCCGGAAAGTAAGCCGGAGGCAAATCGCAGTATTTTTCAGGCCGATATTACCGTTGGTGTAACTGGTAACGCCCAGATTTACGGGAGTTTGACTTTTATCGGGGATGAAGATAAATATTTCCGGGATCACCTGGGTTCGATGGATGACCGCGAGCGGAAAGAGTTGCTGATCAGCTAGTTGGGGGAATTTTCACCGGCTCTTGTCCTAAATTCTTATACGATGCCGGTTTTAGAAGATATAACGGATACAAGTGTGGTAAAATTTGAATGTACATCTGCCAATTATGCCAGTCTTTCACATAATCGCTTATTTTTCGATCCTGGTTTTTATTTCCGAATAGATTTCCGGGGTGAAAAACCCGAAAAGCGTACCTCTTCGGTTTATTATTCGCATCCATATATTTATTCAAGCCGGATAAATTATTATTTTCCCGATAACTATCAGGTTGAGGTATTACCGGCCGGAGCTGAACTGAACCGATCTTTTGGACGCTATTCCCTGTTAGTGCAATCCGAGGGCAATCGGATATGTATTAACCGGGATTTCCAAATTAATCATAAAAAGATCCCGGTAAACCAATATCAGGATTACTATAATTTCATGACCCAGTGTGAAAAAACGGATAATCAAAAAGTTGTTTGTATTAAAAGACGCTAAAGTGGTATGCTTCTCGGTTTCGGTCTGAAATAAATAACTATATAAAACTCTCAGAAAACTTTTTCATTTCCAGTAATCTGGTGATAACTTAACTGGATATTTTAAATGGAAATCTTATGAGTGTTGAGCATATAATCATCAAGGGCGCGCGCGAGCACAACCTAAAGAATATTGATGTACAGATTCCCCGCGACAGGCTGGTGGTCATTACCGGATTGTCCGGTTCGGGAAAATCCTCCCTGGCTTTCGATACGATTTACGCCGAAGGCCAGCGGCGCTATGTCGAATCGCTTTCGGCTTACGCCCGCCAGTTTCTGGGGTTAATGGAAAAACCGGATGTTGATTTCATCGAAGGGCTTTCGCCGGCGATTTCGATCGAGCAAAAAACCGCTTCGCGCAATCCGCGTTCGACGGTCGGGACGGTCACCGAAATTTACGATTACCTGCGACTCTTATACGCCCGTATCGGAGTTCCGTATTGCTATCAATGCGGCAAACGCATCGAGCGGCAGACCGTTCAGCAAATCGTGGACAGTATTATTTCCCTGCCGGACGACACCCGCATAATGATTCTGGCGCCGCTGGTACGCGGCCGCAAAGGCGAATACCGCGAGGTTTTTCGTGAAGTCCAGCGCGAAGGCTTTGTGCGCATCCGGGTGGATGGTAAAATTACTGAAATCGAACGTCCGTTGACCTTAGACAAGAATAAAAAGCACAATATCGAAGTGGTTGTTGACCGCCTGATAATCAATCCGATGATCAAGGAACGCCTGACCGAGTCGGTCGAACTGGCGTTGAAGATCGGGTCCGGGATGCTGATCGTGATAATAAACTCCGAAAAAGAACAGATTTTCAGCGAGAAGTTAGCCTGCACCGATTGCGGCATCAGCTACGAGGAACTCGAACCGCGCATGTTTTCATTCAACAGTCCCTTTGGCGCCTGTCCGGCCTGCGACGGGCTCGGCACGCAAATGGAAATTGACCCGGAACTGGTGATTCCCGACGGTTCGAAGAGTCTTAGTCAGGGCGCGATCGTGCCCTTGGGTGAACAGCCGCGTGGAGGTTGGTATTCGGCAATCCTGAAGGGTTTGGCCCGTAAATATAATTTCGATTTTGTGACTCCGTTCCACAGATTGCCGGAAGAAGCCCGGGAAGCTTTGCTATACGGTTCGGAAGGCAATGCCTTATCAATCAATCTGAAGTCTGACCGTATCAACGGAGAATACCGCATGCCGTTCGAGGGGGTCATTCCTAATCTGCGGCGCAGATATAAACAAACGACTTCGGTTGGGATTCGCACCTGGATTCAACAGTTCATGAGCATTAAACCCTGCCCGCAGTGTCACGGCGCCCGTCTGAAGCCGGAAAGCCTGGCGGTTAAAGTCGGCGGCCTGTCAATCGCCGAAATGAGCAGTCTTTCGATCGCGCGTTTGCAGGATTTTTTCAACGAGATTGTTCTGAATCCGACCGAGCATCAGATTGCTCATCAAATCCTAAAAGAAATCCGGGCGCGCATCAGCTTCCTGGTCAACGTCGGAGTCGAATATTTAACCTTGGATCGCACCGCATTTACCCTCTCCGGAGGCGAAGCCCAGCGCATCCGGCTGGCGACCCAGATCGGTTCGCAACTGATGGGCGTGCTTTATATACTCGATGAGCCCAGCATCGGCCTGCATCAGAGAGACAATCGACGACTGATTGACACCCTTCTGCGTTTACGCAACAACGGTAATACGGTCATCGTCGTTGAACACGACCAGGAAATGATCGAATCGGCCGATTATATCATCGATCTCGGCCCGGGCGCCGGCGCTAGCGGCGGAGAGATTGTGTTTGCCGGCACCCCGGTGGAAATTCGCAACGCGCCCCAGTCATTGACCGGCCAATATCTTTCCGGCGTCCGCAAGATAGCGACCCCGAATTTTCGTCGCACCGGCAACGGCCGGCAAATATGCCTGTGCGGAGCGACTGGCAACAATCTGAAAAACATTGACGTAAAATTTCCATTGAATAATTTCATATGTGTCACAGGAGTCTCAGGTTCGGGTAAAAGCACCTTGATTAACGAGACCCTGTTTCCAATTCTGCATCGCCATTTTTATGCGACCCAGCGGGTTCCGCTGAAATTTGCCCATATCACCGGCCTGGAATATATCGATAAGGTAATCGATATCGATCAATCTCCAATTGGCCGGACGCCCCGCTCCAATCCGGCGACTTACACCGGAACCTTTACCCATATTCGCGATCTGTTCGCCAATCTGAAAGAGTCCAAAATCCGCGGCTACGCTGCCAGTCGTTTTTCCTTTAATGTCAAAGGCGGACGGTGTGAATCCTGCGGCGGCGACGGGATCAAGAAAATAGAGATGCATTTTCTCCCGGACGTCTATGTTCCCTGCGAAGAGTGCAAGGGTCAGCGCTACAATCGTGATACTTTGGAAATCAAATATAAAGGCAAAAGCATCGCCGATGTGCTGAACATGTCGGTCAGCGAAGCCTTCGATTTCTTTCAGAACATTCCCTCTATCCGAAAAAAATTACAGACCCTGATTGACGTCGGCCTTGGATATATCAAACTCGGTCAGCAGGCGACGACACTCTCCGGCGGCGAAGCTCAGCGGGTGAAATTGGCGACGGAACTGAGCAAAATCGGTACCGGCAAGACGCTCTATATTTTAGATGAACCGACCACCGGACTCCACTTCGAGGATATCAAAATATTACTCAAAGTTCTCAACCGGCTGGTTGAGCAGGGCAATACGATAATCGTGATCGAGCATAATCTGGATGTGATCAAGACAGCGGACTACATAATCGATCTGGGCCCCGAAGGTGGCGACAAGGGCGGTTACATTGTTTGCCAGGGTACTCCCGAACAGGTCGCGGCTGAGCCGGCCTCCCAGACCGGGCAGTTTTTAGTCCGGGTGCTTTCCGGCAGTTGAAATCCTTTGTGTGGATATCATTACGCGTAAGTGTGTAATAGCCGCCACACACTCTGAAACAGGTCAGAACGCATAATTATTTATAATTATGCATATTATTGGAATGGCATGGTAGTTGTAAGACTATTAGTGTTTTTTGATACTACACTACCCCGATTGTTGAGGCAAAGCTCACACAATTGTCGCCCACTCAGTAAAAGCCCTAGATGACTGGAACGAAATCCGCCCGGAAAGTATGTTCCAGTTTTTGTATATAGCATATTTATTCCAGGTAAAGATTTTCTGGAAATAATCTTCCATTTTCTCTAATTTGCACTCCAAATGACAATTCCAGGAGATCGCATGTTAAATGAGAAAATCAATCAGGCTGTAGCTATTTTGCAAGAACAGAAAATTGACCTGTGGCTGACTTTTGTCCGTGAGACGGAAACTCTGCCCGATCCCTGTTTAGATTTAATCGTCGGCACCAATGTAACCTGGCAATCGGCTTTCATCATTACCGCGGCTGGTAAAAGGATCGCCATCGTCGGCAGTCTCGATAAAGAGCGCGTAAAACAAACTGGATTGTACAATGATATCCGAATTTATATTGGCGGAATCGGCGCGACGCTCCGGGAGACGCTGCATGAGATTCAGCCCGGGCGGATTGCGGTCAATACGTCCGTCAACGATTATATGGCGGATGGACTGACCCATGGAATGTACCAATTGCTGACGAATTATCTGGCGGATACCCCTTTTGGGAATAATCTAATGTCTTCCGAAAAGATAATAGCAGCCCTGCGCGGGCGCAAATCGGCGACCGAGCTCGATTTGCTCAGGAAATCGATCGCCCTGACCGAAGCAATATATGCCGACGTTAGTCCCTACATCCAGACCGGACGTACCGAAAAAGAGATTGCTGACATAATTCTGAACATGGTGGCAGATCATGGCGTTACGACCGCCTGGGAATCTAATTCCTGTCCGGCCGTATTTACAGGACCGATGTCAGCCGGAGCGCACGCCGATCCGACCGAACGCGTCATTCAGCCTGGGCATGTCCTGAACATTGATTTTGGTGTAAAAAAGGATGGTTACTGCAGTGATATTCAGCGCACCTGGTATATTTTGAAAGATAATGAACAAACTGCTCCGGAACCAGTGCAACGCGGCTTTGCGGTTTTACTAGAATCGGTACGCCTGGCCTTTGAGGCGATTAGACCGGGAAAACTGGGCTGGGAAATTGACAAAGTTGCCCGCGATTATATCACGGCGCATGGTTACCCCGAATATCAACATGGTCTCGGACATCAGGTCGGTCGTTCGACCCACGATGGGGCCGCTATGCTCGGGCCACGCTGGGAACGCTATGGCGACACGGTCTGTCTGCCTTTGGAAGTCGGTCAGGTTTTCACGATAGAGCCGCGTTTACCGGTTGAGGGCTACGGAGTGGCTACCGTGGAAGAAATGGTGGTGATCACTCCTACCGGCTGTGAATATCTGAGTCATCCCCAGCAGACCCTTTTTTATGGGCGCTGAAGAAGCCGGTTTTAATTCCTGCTGTAGTTTTTAAAACCAATTCCGGTCTTGTTTGATTGCTCTATACAGACTAATTTTGCCTGATTTTGGCAATGAGCACTGAATGAGAGAAAAAATTGATATTTAAGACGCCGTCAGGATAATGATGTGAAATCCAAAACCAAATCATTGACAGGAAAAATTTCCGATCTGCTGTTTTCGATCCGGATTGAAATTGAGAAGAACCCGATCAATGAATATATTCGTCTGATTTTTTACGCTATATTAATCGGAGCGGCGTCGGGATTTGCGACACTGGCTTTTTATCAACTCATTCATTTGATCGAACATTTTTGTTTTGATTATTTGCCGGGAAAATTTCCGCAGTTACCTCACTTCTGGGTGGTTCTTTCCCCGGTCGTTGGCGGCCTGATAGTTGCTTTAATGATTAAATGGTGGCCGCGGCAGCCGCGACAGCGTGGCGTAGTTGAAGTCATCAAAACCAGCTTTGTTGGACGGAGCCTGATCCGGATCACGACGGTCTTTTTTAATTTTTTGGCTTCGACTATTTTCCTAGGCAGCGGCGGTACTCTCGGTCCGGAAGCGCCTACCGCCTTTCTGGGAGCCGGGGCGGGCTCGGTGATCGGGCAGTTGTTCCGGATTCCGGAAAATCAGCGGCGTGTTTTCCTCGCAGCCGGTACAGCCGGTGCCATTGCGGCGATTTTTAACGCTCCGATCGGAGGCGTTTTCTTCGCCATCGAGATCGTTTTGTTCAATAATTTTCATACCATGACATTTACGGCGCTGATCGTTTCGGCCGTAACCTCTGATTACATTTCGCGGATATTCATGGGTGATCGTCCGATGTTGATCTTGCCGAAAGTCGAGATGATCCTGTCGCCAAGTATTCTTAATTATGCCGTTCTGGGGATCATTGCCGGTTTGTTGTCACTGCTGTTTATCCGTTTTTCCAGCCGGGTACGTCAGTTTTTCAAAGATCGATTAGGCGCGGTTTCGCCCTTAATCAAGCTACCGGTGTTAATGTTGTTGCTGGGTGTGACCGGGCTTTTCTTCCCGCAAATAATCGGGATTGGTTACGAGGCTATTCGGGGAGCCGCCTTAAATAGCTATTCCTGGCTGGTTTTGGTGGCAATATTCGTCTTGAAATTTCTATTTACCGGTTTACTGACAGCGGCGGGTGGGTTTGGCGGTCTGTTTGCTCCCTCGCTTTTTTTAGGCGCCGTTCTGGGATCACTGCTGGCAAACGGAGGCAATTTGCTGTTTGGCTTGTCGCTGGACGTGGCCGGATTTGCCCTGGCAGGGATGGGCGCCATGCTAGCTGCCATTAACAGTATTCCGATCACCGCCCTGCTGATTATCGTCGAACTGACTGATAATTACCACCTGGTACTCCCGCTGATGCTTAGCATCATCATGAGTTATATTATCGTGCATTATGTCTTAAAAGAGTCGGTCTATTCGATCGATCTGAAAGAGCGCGGCATTCAGTTATACGACGGCAAGGAACTGAATGTCCTGAAGAATCTAAAAATTGACCAGATCATGTCGTATGAATTTCATAAAGTCTATGCGACCATGGATTTAAAGACTTTAGTCAAGGTGATCTCCGCCGGCGCGGCGAATATATATTGGGTGGAGAATGAGCAACATAAAATCATTGGCTTTATATCCTGGTCGGATCTAAAGCCGCTGATCACCGATTACCAGAACCTGGATACCCTGGTGCTCGTTTCTGACGTGATGAATCCGAATGTCATATCGGTAAAATCCGACGATACCCTCGATTATGTCATGAAGTTATTCGGCCGGTTTAACGTCGATGAATTACCGGTCGTGGAGCCGGTGTCGGGAACTCTGATCGGAACGGTGCTGCGCAACCGCGTCATCCAATTGTACAATCAGGAAATTTTCAAGCGCGAAACGGCCGGTGACCTGGCCACCCATATCCGTTATCTCGATCAGACCCGTTTTGTGGAAATTGATGAAGATTTTGCGATCCTGGAAATGAAAACCCCGGAAACGATGGCCAACTCCAGTTTAAAAGCACTGGATTTGCGCAATCGTTATTATATCCAGATTATTTTGATTAAAAGGTTGGACGCGGACGGTAAAAAGATCGTCATTACCCCGCGGGCGGAAACCATCGTCTTACCAAACGATACCTTGATATTTGCTGGTCCTACCAAAAAGCTCTACGAGCTCAAAGAGCGGAATTACTCCTGAACATGACTCTGTCACGCTCCGAAAAAGCCCGTTATCGTGCCCTCAAACTGAAGAAAGGGCGGGATGAAAACAGGTTATTTGTGATTGACGGCATTAAGTCGGTCAAAGAAGCTCTGGCGGCTGGCTTTCCGCTGGTGAAAATCATGATCGCGCCGGAAATCGGGGCCGCCGAGCGTCAGAGCATTTTATCTGTCGCCGTCGGGCGGAATATTTCCGTGAGCGAAGTAGCCATATCGGAAATCGATTCGATTTCATCGCTCCGCAACCCGGAAGGAGTGCTGGCGATTGCCGGAATGCCGGATGAGCGCGATGCGATTAACCATCCGCACACCTACCCGGCGCTCTATCTCTGGCAAATCAACGATCCCGGCAATCTCGGCACGATACTGCGCACAGCTCTTTGGTTTGATTTTAAAACCATCTTGATCTCGCCTGATTCAGCCGATATTTACAGTCCCAAAGTCGTTCGGGGCGCGATGGGCGCATTGTTCAGATTGAATATTCTGACCAATATCAACCAGCAGATGATTTCCGACCTACTGGAGCGGGATGGCGCTTCGTTATGGGCGGCGGATATGGACGGTGCGGAAATTCTACCGCAAGTTAACGACGAACGTTTTATATTAGCCTTCGGCAGCGAATCGCACGGTTTGCCTAATAAAGTCCGGCAGGCGGCCAGCGGAATTATCGGCATAAAGAAAAATGGGTACGGCGAGTCTCTGAATCTGGCGGTCGCAGCTGGTATTATCCTGAGCAGGATTCGCGGGCAAAGCGGGAGTTGAAATGGCTGTAATGAATACAATCCTGACCTTCCTGCTGCTGTTGGCTGCGCCGGATTCACTCCGGACAACACCGGTATCGCTGACCGGCGGCGCCGATGCGCCGCGCTTTTGGGCCAGCCTTCTGGGAGGAGGCGATTTTTATCTAAGCCGTAAGGTGGGCGACAAAGCCCGGCTGAGTGAGAGAACAGCCCTGGTATTGAGCTTTTTCACGACCACCTGTATTCCCTGCCGCCGGGAAATTCCTTTGCTTGACAGTCTGCAAACCGAATTTCCGCAGATAGATTTTTTTCTTGTAAACATTGGCGAGGAACCGGCGCTGGTGAAAAATTACGTGCAAAAAATGCAGTATAAAATGCCGGTGTTGATAGACCGCTACGGTCAGATTGCCAAGAAATATCAGGCCGAGACAACTCCAACATTGATCGGTGTAACCGCCGAGGGTAAAATTGCCTTTGTCAAGCATGGCTTCCGGGAAAGCGACCGCAAATATATTTGCCGGCAGATTAGCTTGCTGGCGGAAGCGGCCGCCACCGGGCAATGACAAATAATTATTAACGCTTATTTACCGGAATAAAAGACCATGAAAAAAACTGAACGACCGATCGTCATCCCGAAAATCAAGAGCGCCTCCGGCATACTTATCTTAGGACTGCTGTGCGCCTCTTTGTTATCCGCGCTGATCCTGGTTTATCTGATGCAAACCAAGCAGGAACTTGACACCCAGCTACTGCTGCTGATAGCGGAACTGTTTTTGCCGTTGCCAATCCTGTACTGGGCGTGGCGGGCGCGGACTCCCCTGGGAGAATTGCTGCGGGTACGTAAAGTCTCCGCGAAAACAATGATCACGGCCTTATGTGCATCGCTCGGATTGACGGTCATTATTGATGAACTTGACCGGCTGATGCAGATTATTTTGCCATTGCCTGAAAATCTCAGCCAGATCGGCGAAATGATGAAAGTAACCGGTTGGCAATCGGCATTACTGGTGATTGGTGTTGTGGTTCTGGCGGCGCCGTTGATCGAGGAACTGATGTTCAGGGGCTTTTTTCAGCGAATCCTGGAATATCGTCAAGGCGATATTACCAAATCAGTACTCCTCTCGGCGATGGTTTTTGCGCTGATTCATTTTAATCCCTGGTGGATCGTCCAAATCTATCTGATGGGGCTTTTTATGGGTTATATGGCCTGGCGCACTGACTCGATCTGGCCGTCGTTTTTACTCCACGCGATCAATAACGGCTGGTCGGTCTGGTGGGTGCATGAACCGGCGATTACCAGATTCTGGGAGTGGCACGGACACGTCAATCCGCTGATTCTGGCAGCCGGGATATTGCTTTTTTATATTGGGATGCGGTTTTTTGTGGCGCTTACACCGGTCGCAGCCAAGCGTACAGATGTGATTCTGATAGAAAACTTAGACGATTATTACGATACTAAAAAATCCGGGTGAGAATCCGGTGAACAGAAATGAACTTGTTTGACTTTATCGCGATTCTCAGCCTGATAATCTATCTGGCAAGTCTGGCGATTTTCCGCCGGGGACTGAATTTTCCGGCGCAAAAACGAACGGCCGAATTGCCGAGCGTAAGCATTATCGTGGCAGTCAGGAATGAAGCCGCCAATCTTCCGCATCTCATTGAGCAGCTCAGCGGACAGAATTATCCATCCGATCAACTCGAGATAATTATCGTTGATAATGATTCGACCGATGAGACTCCTGAAATATTACAACGCGCTGCACAGTTATACTCCAACCTACGGATTTTAACTACGAGCGTTGAAAAAACGCCCTATCGCCATAAAAAAGCCGCGCTGTCTATCGGAATCAGGGAAGCCCGGGGCGAGATCATCCTGACTACGGATGCCGACTGCACAATGGGCCAAGACTGGGCGCGGACGATGGTGGGTTACTTTACCGACGAGGTCGGGATTGTGGTTGGCTTTTCGGCGATCCGGCCGCTTGACGATTGGTTCACGCGGGTGCAGGCTCTGGATTATTTGCAATTGATGGCGGCGGCTCAGGGCTCGATTAATCTGGGATTTGCCTGGGCTTGCAGTGGTTCAAACTGGGCCTTCCGCAAGGTTTTATTCGAGAAAGCCGGCGGTTACATGCTGATTAGCGACCGGATTGGCGGCGACGACTCGCTCTTTATGCAGGTCATGCAGAAGCGCACCAGTACCAAAGTTGTATTCGCTGCCGAAGCCGCCGCCTGGGTGGAAACGCAGGCGGTCGCCAGCATTCCGGTTTTTCTGCGGCAGAGGGTGCGCTGGGCCAGCGAAGCCAATTACATGCACAATTTAAACCGCCTGTTTTTCGGCGTCATTCTGGCAACTTTTCTGGCTAATCTGACGCCGATTGTTTATCTGATAATGTGGATTGCCGGAGCAGGATCTTTTGCTCCGTTTTTCTGGGCAGTCCTGTTAAAACTGCTCGGCGAAGGGATGGTTTTCAGCAAAGCCATCATAATTTATCACAGACCGGTTTTGAAAAATGTCTTCCCGCTCTGGTTCATCCTGCAGCCGTTTTATATTGTCACCATGGGGATATTGAGTTTCTTCGGTAATCGTCTGGGATGGGGAAAAAGAGTACAGTCTGAGAAGGTTATCGGCGACTAGCTTCCCGCTATTGTATTTTTCATTTCCAGCGATAGATTTTCAATGACCCGAGAAGCTGCGAGGTTAAATAACAAACCGGATAGATTACCCATAAAACCGGAAAATATCTGAGTAAATCGGTCTGTCTGAAAAGACGGGCGCCGTGATAGACGGCGATGAATTCGCTAATAAACTTAAATGCCAACAGAAATCCGAGCCATCTCCACAGAGAGGGTGAAAAAACCATGATAGCCAGTGCGACGTGAAAAAGGAATACGATCGCTCCCAGAATAAAAAATGGTATCGTCAGGTTGAAAGCTTTGCTGTTCCGGCGTAATTGCTGATGAATGTATTTCCGGCCGAATTGCATCGGCCCGGTTTTGACGTAACCCGCCGGATCGGTGTTGTAGGCAAAGCGCCAGCGGGTTTTAGTGCGGATTTCCTGCATCAGGAAGAAATCGTCGCCCGAATCGGTATCGGTGCTTTGATGATAGCCGTTGACCTCTTCAAAAGCTTGTTTGCGGTAAGCCAGATTGCGGCCGTTGGCGTGGGTCGGTTTGTTGTAGAATGTCGAGGCGGCGGCGGCGGAGGCCTCGCAAAGAGTGTCAAACCGTTCGTAGGTATTCATGAATCCCGGGCGTTTTTCCACCGGGCTATGGCCCAACACCATGCCGACATCATCCCGGAAATAAGCCACAGTCGAGGAAATCCAATCCGGCGGGACGATGCAATCGGCATCCGTCACCATGATAATTTCACCCCGGCTTTCACTAATACCCAGAGTGAGCGCGCCCTTTTTACCTTTCAATTTGGCGGCGCATTTATCATGGTGCAGGACTTTCCAGTTGGATTTGCCGGCGGCGAAAGAGTTCATGATGTTTTGAGTATTGTCTGATGAATCGTCATCAACCAGAATAATTTCGAGTTTGTTTTCGGGATATTGCAGGCTGGCGAGGCTTTGCAGTAATCTGCCGATGACCGGTTCTTCGTTACGGGCGCAGACGACCACGGAGACCGATGGCGTCCAATGCACCCGTTTCTGGGTGCGAATGAAAATCAGACCGATTCCGATGACTCCCATGATAATCAGATAAAGAAGCGTCAGAATAATTGAGAATTCAATGAAATTGGGCATCAGAAATTTATATCGGTTTCGATGTAGAGAAAGCGATTGGATTCATGGTTGCCATTTAGTTTAACATCATAAAAATTGATTCCGGCATTCAGGAAAAAGTCGTTGAATAATTCATAACGGCTGGAGATTGTTAACTGATTTGTCGTCTGTAAATCACCCATCAGCCATTTGGTCGAGTGGTCATACTGAGGGTCGCGCAGTTCGTAACTGACGGTCGGGTCTCCGCCCCAGTAATGAGTTGCGTCGTCAATGCCCTGTCTCAGGTGCAGGAATTCGCCTGAGATTGACAGGCGTCGTGAAAATTCAGATTCCAATTTAAAATACCATGTCTGAGAATTTGCGCCATACGGGAATCCGAGACAAATCCCGTTTTGGGTATAGTCGGTTGTCAGCGTTTTGTGACTGTAAGTCCAGGGGCGCACGGCAGTGAACTCCATTTGAATATCAACCGGAACCGCGAATAACACCGGGGTTAGCAGTATTCCGGCTTGCACGGCGTGTTTATTCGCCCACCAGCGCTTGCCAAGTTCGCCGAAGCGCATTTCGTCTATCAGCAGAGAGCCATAGACCGAAAAATTTCGCCGGAGATTCGCCTTGAAGTCGGCGGCCATCAAGATATTGTCACGGTCCTCCAGAGCATGCCCGATCGCCCAAAAAACACCAGCCGGAGCAAGATAAGACAGTTCGATGTGTCTGTCTCCGTAGATTACCATCTCGCTCAAGCCTATAAAAAGGCGCTTTTTGAAAAATGGAATATCTATCCGGTGCGCCACAATATATTTCGAGCGGTTGCGTTCCTCCGCTGGAATATTCCGGTACTGGGTGCTGTCGTGCATTAATGAACCGTGAATGAAAGTGAGCCGGACGTCTTTATAACGAGTGTTGAAGCCGATATAGGAAAAGAGTGGCGCGCTGGGTGAGATGACGAGATTGTTAGTTCCGCTGGCGCCCCACGAGAGCGGCTGACGGTAGAATCCGAGATCGAAACAGGGATTGTGATAAACCAGCGAGCTTTGGATATTGTCAAAAGTTATCGTGCTGTCGGCCTGAAACATGCTCCACAGGCCGCGTTCTTCATCGTATGGTTCGGTGAAGGCTGGATTATGGCTGACGGCGAAACGCGAGAAGCCGGTATGAAAGGTCAACGCTTTTCCGAGAGCGCCGCGGAACAAATACTCGTCTGAAAACAGCTGCTTTTGATGATTGTCTTTCCAATCCATCCGGCCGCGCGCGCCGACGTCGAACCAGAAAAAGGTCTCGCCACTTTCGTACCTGAGAAGGTGATTTTCTTCGACGCCGTTTTCCCGGCAGAACAGCTCACCAACCGCCCGTCTGAGGTATTTTTTCTGGTAAAATGGCGCCCAAACCGAATCCTGAGCAGTTTTCCGGGATTCAATTTCATAGCGATAATCGGCAATATATTCTTGCAAAATGGCGCTTTCGACGCCTGAAAGCGCAGCGGTCATTTGGGTCGCTTCCCCAAGGAAAGCGGCGATCTCATCCCGCGTCAGGGGCAGAACCAGACTGTTATAACCATGGATAACGCCGCGTGTCTCCAGCCGGTTCAGAAAGTCATAGACCGGGTCATTTGCAGGAACATCGATGCCGCTGGCAAGGACAAAGCCCGGAAACGCTACAGCCGTCAGAAATAATGCGAGTTTAAGACGAAAATTGCGCACCATGACAGTCGGAATATACGATAAAATTTTCAGTAGCGGAAATGCTTGATCGGTTCGCCCTGCTCGCCGATCTGGGTCATGGCGTCAATCCCGATCTGCAGATGAATCCGGCTCCACTCGGCCGTGACGTGTTTATCGGATTCTTCGGTTTTGACTCCTTCGGGCGTAGTCGGCAAATCCGAGACCAGCAGCAGGGCGCCGCGGGCGATCTCGTTATAATGACCGACAATGAACAGCGTGGCGGTTTCCATATCAATGGCGATGCAGGTCATGTCGCGCAGGCGCTGATGAAAAGCCGCGTCATGCTCCCAGAGCCGCCGATTGGTCGTATATACTACGCCGGTGCGATACTCATACCCGCGCCGCACGATGATTTCGGATACGAACTTATGCAATTTAAAGGAAGGCAAGGCCGGAACCTGTGGCGGAAAATAATCATCGCCGGTTCCTTCGCCGCGAATCGCCGCAATCGGCAAAATAAAATGCCCCAGTTCGGTAGATTTTTTCAGCCCGCCGCATTTTCCCAGAAACAGGACGCCTTTCGGGCGCACCGCCACTAACAAATCCATAATGGTCGCCGCATTCGGCGAACCGATTCCGCAGTTGATGATCGTCAGACCGGCGGAGTTCGTAGCGGCCTGCATCGGACGGTTTTCGCCGTACTGTTCGCAGTCGAACATCTCGCAGAAATTGTCTATATAATTGTGAAAATTGGTCAGAAGGATGTAGTCGCCGAAATTTTCGAGCGGCATGCCGGTATAGCGCGGCAACCAGTTTTTCGCGATTTCGAGTTTGTTTATCATTCCACTATCTCGCCTTAGATTGAAAATAATAAAATTGCCGCCAGAGCACAGATCGCTCCCAGTCCCTGTTTAAGTCCCAGTGGCTCCTTGAGAAATATCAATGCCAGGGCGATGCTCATCAGCGGGTAAAGAGCGGTTATCGTTACAATGGTTGTTACTTTGCCGCGGCTGACCGCCTGCAGGAAGAACAACGAGCCCAGCATACCAAACAGGCCGGTAACAATTGCCCAAAAAGCGCCGTTGGCCTGCCACTGAATCTGATCCTTGAAGGCGATCAATACCCACAACCCGACGATTAAAGAGCCAATTGCCTGAAACACCAGAGCGCTTTTGGGGTCTATGTATTTCGTAGCGATTTTGGGCAGAAATCCCCAGAAACCCCACAGAAAAAGAGCAGTCATCGCCGGCACGATCCAGGTCTTCAATTCAATCGTCTCCATGAATAAGAAAATTCGTTCTGCATATTTGCCGCGCAAGGTACAAACATTTTTTTAATCAGTCAAATTTATTTAGTTCGAGCCTGATTGGAAGACTTAACCGCAAAGAGCGCAAAGAAAGCGCTAAGAAATCTAAGGCTGATTAAATTTTTAAGAAGCAATCAAATTAAAAGTAACCTTGGCGTACTTGGCGGTTTGATTAGCGATTGGAAGACTTAACCGCAAAGAGCGCAAAGAAAGCGCTAAGAAATCTAAGGCT
>CAZNUN010000032.1:0-15847 GCA_964576275.1 uncultured bacterium
CGAGAGTAGCTCAGTTGGTAGAGCTCCACGTTGCCAACGTGGCTGTCGCGGGTTCAAGTCCCGTCTCTCGCTCAAATTTCCAAATCTAAAAATAACCAAAAAATTTTAGGCTTCTATTGTTTTACTTAATCAGCATGAGTTTTTTAACAATGTATATGCCCTCGCCTGACAGACGATAAAAATATACTCCGGAGCTTAGGCGATCACCTTTAAACCTGACTGTATAGAAACCGGGCTGGTGCTGTTTATCGGATAACGTCTGGATGACCTGTCCAAGTGAATTATAAACCGTAAGATCGACACGTCCTGAACTGGGAACGGCATAACGAATTGTCGTTTCGGAATTAAACGGGTTTGGATAATTTTGGTCGAGCGCCCATTTTGTTGGTAAACCATCGATTCCACCGGCAATGTCCTGACCGAATTCACCAGTCCAGGATAATCTGATAGCGTCAGCGCGTAATACGGCGCCGGGATTGGTATTTAGACCCGTATCCAGTACTTTTATCCTGACGGCATCATCCTTATGAAAATTGTAATTACCGGCTACCATGACCCAATTTCCGCTCCCGATATTTTGGTTTACGGTTGTCGAATCAATCGGGATATCATTGACACTTACGATATAAAGCACGTTATCCGAGGCGTTGACAGTCACAGGAACGATTTCGAAAAGGTCATAAATACCATCTTTTTTTATCGTGAAAATATAACAAGCATAAGCCCGGGGAGTCTGGTTCAGATTGGCGTACCGGCTGGTGGTGCTGAAAGCCTGCGCGACGCTGTACTTCCAGGTACCTGATTCAAGGTATTTACCGGAATCTTCATTATCAATAACTTGAAAATGGGTTTTAATATTCGCCGAAACCGGTATATAATAAATCGGTTCGTCAATATCGTTGGAGTAGATCCTGATCGTGTCAGTAAATGCCCCTAGTTCTTCAGCATATAATTTAAACGGAATTTCGACTGAACTCATTGGAGGTATTGAGATAGGGCAACTTGTACCGAGTAGAATATTTTCTGTATTTGTAATGATATTATCAATCTGGAGCGTTTTGATACCGGTATTGGAAAGTGTTAATTCATACCGGGCTGTATCAAGCTGACTGACATCGCCGCAATTGAGAGAGACATCTCTACATACCAGATTGTAATCCGTTATTAAAGCACTAAATTTAACAACGTCGGCCACGACAGTTTTACCATTCTGGCTTGTTCCCGGGACCTCCATAAGCAGGTAATTATCCAGCCCGGCGGTTAATTGAGCGGTAGTGATATAATTCCATGCATTGCCAGTCAATGTCCGGTTTATCAATATGGTATCAATACACTGATTTCCGCTAAAAACCTTGAAAGTCATCAAACCGACCGGATTATCGATTTCCGGAGTCTGTAACATTATATGATATAAGCCGGATTGCGCAATGGTTGGATGCCATTCGACTTGCAATGTCTCTGCCGATGTAATTTGTGTATAACGGGCATCGGCGCCCCAGGTAAACTTGGGAGCCGAGTAAGAGTTCCACGAGCCGTTGATTTCCAGATAGCCTTCATCATTATTATCGACAAAAATATCGTCCGGGAGATAATTGATGAATCGGGTGGTCTGATTGCCCAGACTATCGCATACTGCGACTCCGACCTTTCCTAATATGGATTTATCTATGGGTGTTTTTGTTTCCCATTGATTAGTACCAATTTGAACGCATTCCAATAAGTGATATTTTTCATAAACATTTTTCAATGCAACGAAAGGCACCTTCTGAAAAATCGCTTCGTCCGAAGTGATCCGGAAAGTAACCTGATTACCGTTTTCGATTTCTTCAAAGGATATGGACGGTGCTATCGTATCGGTTTTACCCTGCCAGTACTGCATCGCTTCCACAGCCGTACAATAGCGAAATTTGACTCCGGAATATTTAGTTTCCATTTCATGAGCGGAGGTATTGATTAATTGAATATTGTCAATAAAGTCAGTTTCAGGCAGATGTCCCCAGAGGCAGATCATTTGGTCGTCTCCGAGACTGGCTTGGAAAAAGAGCGAATCGAGTAAGTTTTTAACGAGAGCGGTTGAAAAATGGGTAGAACGGAGATTCCAACCCGGGCCGTCTCCGGGTATCCGATAATCAGCAATAGATGGATGCCAGGGAGCAAAATAAGATGGAGAAATTGACCAGTCATAAATATTGTCGATTGGTTCGGGGTCGGAAGTTCTTTTATGTGGCCAATCGTTGTGCATGGTATAGGGTACCAATTCATTGAGATAATGCTGCCAGTCGTTATCCATATAATGCCAGCCGCTGCGGAATGAGACTGGAAAGATATTCTCTTCTAAGAGATATTGGCAGAGAGTATAATTAAAATCATCTAAGCATTCATTAAAACTCTGAGCTTGATTCCAGTACCAGAGTCCGTCCTGATCGTAATCCGTCCAGGCGAATGTATGATAATGGATCGAAATTTCGTCACCGATCTCTTTAATAAAATCGCCATGATATTTCTGCATCAAATAAGGTGTCATGGTATTGGCGACCGGGAAATTATTATTGGTAGCGTAACGGAAAATATTCCCGCCCATCATCCACCAGGTCATCTTCAAACGGGTTCCGTAAGAATCAGTTAGATCGTTGCGGAAATTCTCACTCATAACCTGATAAGCGTTCATATTCGGATCGGTATAAAGACTCTGGTTGTAAGTATTGTTATAGGTAGTAGTACTCATTCTGTCCCAAATTGCTGTATCGGAACCCAGCACCAGATAGACTTTACCCGTAGCCCATAGCATACTGCTAATCAGCAATATTTTAATCGCACCGAATATTTTAAGACACTTCACAATTTTCACAAGAATAGTCCTTTCAAAAACGCACAGGAATTTAAGAAGTAATTTGAAATGTCAAAAAATCAGCCAGATTCTTCAAGTATATTGTAGGAGGAGTAGAATCGTGCCCAATATTTAGGAATAATTCTGGTTTTTAACCTAAAAATTTACTTTCCCTTTGGAATCTGTTTTTGTAGATTTCAGACAGTTTGTTGATTACGATTGAATATTTGATGAGAAAAGCGTCATTCGGTAAGTTATCCATAGTATTTTTAATAAGCGGAATTATGTTCCGGTCCGTTGATGGCCAGGAAATGCCCGCTCATCTTTCAAAGGCCACCGTTGATGATAACAGTAAATACACCACAGTCGGCAATATTGGTGTTACGATATCGAATTACGGGACTTTCGGTGATGGATTCCAGGAACAGGAACCGACCGACCAACCTTCCTGTATTTACCCGATCGGCTCGGGCATAGAGCATTTATTTTTGGGCGGTTTATGGGTTGGCGCCAATACTTCTACCGGCATTCATGTGACCACCGGCGCCTTCAATGTTTCCCGTTTTTCGGGAGGCGGGTCTACGAATTTTGAGTTTACCACGACCGCCAGCGAAAATGACCGGATGGTTGAACGTTCATCGCTTTCCGATAATAAATATTATTCTGAATCAGCGGTCAGTCATCAGGATTTTATCGCTAATTTTACCGATACGAATACGACTGTTCCGGCGACCTCCGTCACGATCCCGTATCATGTGCCGTTAGGGCTGGGTGTTCACCTGGAAACTTACGCCTGGAATTATCCTTTCACCGACGCATTTGTGATTTTTAACTATACTATAACCAACGTCAAGGATGATACTTTAAAGGATGTCTATATTGGTTTATGGGCGGATTTGGTCGTACGTAATACCAACATCACCCCGCCCCGGGTCGGCTCGCCGTTTTATCTGCACGCCGGCAGCGGATATGTTGATAACGCCGATATGAAAATGGTGTATTGTTACGATTACGATGGCGATCCGGGATATACCGACAGTTATGTGTCATTAGCGTTCCTGGGTGCCGATCCGCAAAAAGACGATCAAACATACTCTGGGACGACTTTTCATAATTGGTGGTTATTCAGCGGGGCAACTTCCGAAGAGGACCAGGCTCCTTCGACCGAAGCCGAACGTTATGAAAGAATGTCAACATCCATAAAAGAAAACTACTATTGGAGTTCGATATATCAAAGACCCGGGAACCGGATGAGTCTGATAACGACCGGACCATTTGAAAAAATCGAGCCGGATTCGTCGGTCAATATCGTTTTCGCGCTGGTTTGCGCCAAAAAGGCGGGGGTCAATTCCAGCACGGTCGACGACGATTACGCCAAACAAAATTTGTTTGAAAATGTTTCCTGGGCCTATAAGGCCTATTACGGCGAGGATTCCAACCGCAACGGTACGCTCGATTATACCGAAACCGATTCAACCGAAGATATCAACGGCAATGGTCATCTCGATCGATATGTCTTACCGACTCCGCCAGCCGCGCCATATCTGAAAGCCGTTCCCGAAAATTCCAAAGTTACGCTCTATTGGGACGATCGCTCCGAAAAATCGGTTGACCTGATCAGTAAAACCCGCGATTTTGAGGGATACAGAATCTACCGTTCTTTTCTGGGTGACGACATCTCAAAGTCGGGAATTACCACTAACCTGGGTCTGATTGCAGAATTTGATAATATAGACAAATTATTTTACGACACTGGTCTCGACAGTATAATTAATCCCCAGCCGTTTACCGAGTATATAGAGAATAATGACGGATCAATTGACACGGTTGTCTATAAATACCGATTTGTAGTTGATAATCTTCACAACGGGTGGCAGTACGCCTTTGCCGTCACATCTTATGACAGCGGAGACGCCGACCTCAATCTGGAAAGTCTTGAATGCAGTCGGCTTCAGAACTTGACGGTTGTCAGTCCGGGAACGCCGGCGCGAGTAAAGGCTGAGAAATCTGAAATCGGAGTTTATCCAAATCCATATCGCGCCAATGCAATGTGGGACGGCGAATTTGAACGTGAACGCAAACTATATTTTTACAACCTGCCGGCCGATTGCGAGGTAAGAATCTATACATTAGCCGGTGACCTGGTCGATAAGTTTGACCACGATGCCGATTATAATGGCGGTGACATCAAGTGGTTTGAAAAGTATTCGCTCCAGACTACCAAGTTTGCGGGCGGCGAGCATGCCTGGGATTTGGTTTCACGGAACGATCAGGCGATTGCCACCGGATTATATCTTTTTACCGTGAAAGACAACGATTCAGGTAAAATCTACCATGGGAAATTTTTAATAATCAAATAAACCTTAACAGGAGGTGAATGATGCGCAATTTTGCTAAGATTTTAGTATTTTTAACACTAATTGCGGGAGTTGTTCTGGCACAGGATGCAACCTACGACACGCTCTCGATATATGATATTCAATACGTCGACATACCCAGCACTCTGACAGGCACTATTCCGGATTCCATTCAGGAAACTGATTATATCGGCGATACAATCGTTGTAAAAGCTTTTATGCGTCATAATCCGCGCGAATTATATCTCGGCGCCCGTTGGGGCGGATTCGTCAGTGAAAATTCAGCCGATCCATGGAGTGGATTTTTCGTGATCCAGGATGACACCAGCGAGGCTGGCACTTATGTAGGATTTCTTCAGGAAGGCGATGAAGTCTATTTTACCGGATATCTTACGACCTATTACGGCCTAACGCAATTAAACCTGCTATCCAATCCGGTCACGCCGGTGGAAATTGTCTCTTCCGGAAACACGCTTCCGGGACCGGTTGAACTTACCCTGGCCGATATTTCCAGCAATTACGCCGGTGAGAAATACGAAAGCATGCTGGCAACTATCAAAAATGTCAAAGTGACTAATAACGATGCTTCCAGCGGACAGGCGATTATTACGGATGGTAAGAATACCGGCTATATCGATGATTATTTCATGTACTTCAGAAATTTAACCGACAATAATATCATTCACTGGCCGGCCAATGGCACTTCCATCAATATAACCGGTTATCTACGCGACAGCGGTTATGGCTATTTTTCGATCAATCCGCGGGATACCAATGACATAGAAATATTAGCCGTCCCGCCGGAAATTACTGAGATTACGCGGACGCCGGAGCTGCCAAAATCGGATGCTATTCCGCTGATAACCGCCGCTATTTCGGATAACGTTACTCCTCTGGCAAATATCCTGGCTTATTTGCATTATAGCATTGACTGGCAGGACTTTGTAACCGTGCCGATGGAGCAGGGCAGAACCGGATTCACTGCCAATATTCCGCAGCAGAATGACGGAGCTTTTGTGCGTTACTTTATTTCTGCCTATGATAGTGATAATAACCTGGGCATGATGCCGGGTGACACCAGCAGTCAGATGTTTTTTTATCATGTCAGAGATAACGGCTATTCGATTTATGATATCCAGAATCCGATGGGTTATTCATATACTGGTTCGGCTTATGAAGATTACGAAGTTACTCTGGAAGGCGTGGTCATGACCGATTCGACTGACTTCGTCAATAACCTCTATATTCAGGAAAAAGATTCGATGTGGAGCGGTATCTGGATTTATCAGGATGATTTTCCGATGCCGAATAAAGGCGACCTGATTCGGGTGACCGGCACCGTCTATGAAAATTATTCTCACACTCAGATTACGGATGTTACCGCTCTGGAAGTAATTACTCCAGGTTATGGAGTTTTCGCACCGGTTGTGGTTAATGTTGCTGATATTAAAAATGGGGGCTCACTGGCTGAAGCCTACGAAAGTGTCCTGATTGAAGTAGATGACGTTACAGTTTCGAATGCTTTCCCGGATGGTAACTATAATTATGGTGAGTTCAGCATTACCCAAGATGGTTTAAATTCTACAAGAGTAGGTGATGATTTTACTTCTTATAATGGACAACTTGACTCATCCTATGCGGTCGGTGATCACATTGAAAAAGTCATCGGATTCCAGGCATATAGTTACAATTATTACAAAATTTTGCCGCGGGATTCCAGTGATATTATCGGACACACCGGTGCCGGCATTGAACCGACGCGGAAGGCGGTTGCAGAAGGTTTCCGGCTGAACCAGAATTATCCCAATCCATTCAACCATGAAACGAATATAAGTTTCAGTATACCCAAACCCGGCCAAGCGACTTTAACGATTTACAACTTACTGGGAGTAAAAATCAGAACGCTTTACACCGGGAAGATAAATGCCGGTACATATAATCTGCGCTGGGACGGCAAGGATAATTATGGCAATGCAGTCGCTACCGGCGTCTATTTCTATCAGCTGCAAACCAGGAATAACACTATCACGAAGAAGATGCTCTTTCTAAAATAATGAAACGCAAAGGAATTATAAATGGCTGGAATGAGAGGGGTCTGTCCAATGAACCCTCTCTTCAGCCTATTAGATTAATAATTCTTGGAATGGCGTTTCTTTCTGCCATATTCTGGCAGATTTGCAGTCAGGATCCCTCTACTAAATATAACGAAAATCTGCCACCGGAAACTTCGCTTTTCATTACTTCATCCGATACTCTGAATCCGACTCAGAGCGTTCAGGTAATTTCCTGGGATGGTCGTGATCCGGATGGTTACGTGATTGGCTTTTATTACCGTTGGAAATTTGATTCCGATAGTACTGATTGGACTTTCACCACAGCTTATTCAGATACGTTTGCACTATCCATTACCGGCGAGTACGCCTATTATATTTTCCAAATAAAAGCTATGGACAACGATTCCCTGGTAGATTCAACCGCAGCCAGCCAGTTGTTCCCAATCAAAAATTCAGTTCCGGAGATCAGTTGGGTAATAAACAGCCAGATTCCGGATACAACCTTCACGGTGGCATCTTTCAGCTGGTCAGCGTCGGATATTGACGGTGATTCCACGATACAGACTTTCGAATGGGCGCTGGATGACACTACGACCTGGAATAGCGTTTCCGGTCTTTTAAGATCTCTGACCATCAATGGCGCCCAGGGACTCTCGGAAGGAGATCACTGCTTTTATTTAAGAGCGATCGATATAGCCGGCGCCAGGAGCGAAATCATCCGCATGCCGCAGGATACGACGAAATATTGGTACGTCAAGGAGCCGGTTAACGGCTATCTGTTAATTGATGATTATGCTTCTGAAACCAGTAATTCCGGCTATCCTGATAAATATTACAAGGGTATGTTAAAAACTTTGGTTGGAGAATATAATTATTGGAATATTGAACAACAGTTTCCGGCTTCCCAGAACCAGTTCGTCGAAACGGTGAAGTTATTCGATAGAGCCATCTGGTATTCCGATCTGATAAACGAAACCGATGATCATTTTATCGCTGCCCAGGTAGCCATTCCGGAAGTGCTGAAAAAGGGTGGGAAAGTGATCTATATCTGCCAGTTCAATACGGGCTTCGGCTCCCAGGGTGATCCGCTGGCTTTCACGCCGGTTGATGCGCTCGGTGATTATTATGACCGGATCAATATGAATGTACTGTTTGTCCCTCAGGATGATGTTCAAACGGCGCTTTCCGACACATCTATTCATCTACCGGAGCTTAAAACTTCAAAGATGCTGATTGGCACATTTGCGGTTGTACCTAAGGAAGGCTCAGTAGTTTTGTACCGTTATTCCGACAAGGTTTTTGTGATACTGGGTCGGAATGACAATACCGGCGCATACGATATGGTTTTTTCCGGTGCGCCTTTGCATCTGATCAATGCCAACAATAATTTGAACACATTTTTCGATATTATCTTAAATGATGTCTTTGAATAAACAGATTAAAATGATAATGGTAATCCTGGCAGTATTTTTACTGTCTGCCATGCTATTAGCCCAGACTTTCAATAAAGGCACGCTGGACGGCTTCATCTACGATCAAGCCAGCGGAACGCCTTTAATTGGCGTGAATATCGTCGTTATGGGCACTTATCTTGGGACATCAACCGACATTAATGGACGCTATATAATCCAGAATATCAATCCTGGCGAATATACCCTGGAAATAACTTACATCGGCTATAAAGTAGTCCAGAAAACCGGGGTAAGAATTGAAGCCGGCCAAACTCTGAAACTGAATTTCGAACTGGAGCAGACCGCTCTGGCGCTGGGACAGGAAATCGTCATTATCGGAGAGAAACCGCTTCTGCAGATCAATGAAACCGGCACGGTGCGCACGATTGGCAGAGATGAATTAGCCAACAAACCGATCGAAAACGTCGAAGACATCGTCGCTCAGCAGGTAGGTGTTTCACAGCAGGACAACGAGATCCATATCCGCGGCAGCCGCACCTATGAGGTCTCTTATTTATTGGACAATCTTTCAGTTCAGGACCCGATGTCCGGAACCGGTTTCGGTCTGAATGTCAGCGCCAACGCCATTGAAGAAGTGGAAGTCATTACCGGCGGTTTTAAAGCCGAATACGGACAGGCGACATCGGGTGTGGTGAGCGTCAAGACCAAATCCGGCAGCGATAAACTGGAAGGTTTTGCTTCTTATAAATCCGATAATTTGGGCATGTTCCGCGATAAAGTCTGGAGCTTTAACACCGACATCTATGAAATGAACCTGGGCGGAAGGGAACCGATCACGAGTAATCTGCTCCCGGCTTTGAAATTAAAATTGCCCGGCCAGATTTACTTCTTCATGAATTTCTACGTTTCGGTGGCCGACGATTACACCCGCAAAACGGCTTCGCAACTATATTCCTCGATCAGTCCGCGTTTGTCAATGAACGGCAAGGAAATCATCACCGGCACTACTTTTGCCCCTCGTCAGAACAATAACTGGAATCTGATGGCCAAATGGACCTGGAAACTCAACGACACTCAGAAACTCATTTACAACTATAACCGCTCTCTGACAATCAACCAAAATACCCAATCGCTGCAAACCAATCTCGAATATGTCGAACCGGGGCCGGGATTTCCGTACGAATATTCCCAGAATCTCGATCTGTTCAATGTCTATACTCACGATAACGAGCAGGTTTCGCTGACTTGGACGCATACTTTGAATAAACGCACATTTTACGAATTACGCTTTAGCCGGTTCTTTGCGCACCTGCGGGCGGATTGGATGGGAGCGGATTGGACCGATTACGCCATTGCCGTGGATGTGCCGCGTCTGCCGGTCGAACATTATACTCCGACCAATGACACTACCAAAGTGCGGATTATCCCGGGCGACGGTTTCTATGATTACGGCAACGCCGACGTCTGGCACGATCATTATGCCGAATTTTATACCTTCAAAGGCGATCTGACCAGTCATGTCGGCAGTATTCATACGGTTAAAACCGGGATAGAAGCCGCCTTCAGCGAAATGCAGTTGATAGATATCATTGATCCCTATACCGAAGGCGGCTTTGGTTCAAGTCAGGATATTTATCGCGTCTATCCGGCGGATGGCGCACTTTATATTCAGGATGACATCCGCTTCGAAGGTTTTTATCTGAATGCCGGTCTGCGTTTGGATTACTGGTTCCCCGGCAAATATGTAGATGACGCCATTACTGACACGACGAACATTCTGACCGAGGAAATGCGTCAGCAATATAAGGATGATACTTATAAATTATTCGACCGTCATTTTAAAATGCGCCTGATGCCGCGCCTGGGAGTCTCGTTTCCAATCTCCGACAATCAGATGCTATTCCTGAATTACGGCCATTTTTCCAAACGCCCAAAGCCGCAGTTCGTCTATGCCAAACTGGGCAATGTCAGTTCGAAATCGTCATATCAGAAATTCGGTAATCCGAACCTGAATCCGGAAACTTCAGTTATCTATGAGTTAGGACTGCGGCATCAGTTCAGCAAGAACGACGTAATCAGTATTACGGCTTTTTATAAAGATATTTTCGATTATGTTCAGACCACCACCATCAGCGGCATACCGCGCATCGGATCGGCGGTTTTCTATATCAATCTGGATTATGCCCGTTCGCGTGGTATCGAAATGGAGTACAAAACCCGCCTGTTTAAAAACTTTTCCGGAAGTGTCAACGGCTCTTACTCGGTCTCGACGACGAAATCCTCATCGCCGGATGTCGGCTTGTTGATCGCCCAGGGCAGTATCAGTGAACAGCCGATCAAGGAAACTTACGCCGTTTGGGATCGTCCCTGGCAGGTTTCCATCAACGGTAATTATCATGTTCCGAAAAATAAAGGACCGCAAATCTTCGGCACGAAAATATTCGGCAACTGGAATTTTAATTTGCGCTGGTTTGCCCAAGCCGGCAAACGCTACACTCCGGTCAGTTTCATCTACTATCGTTCCAGCGACGGCAGACCGATATATACGGAAGTGGAAGATCAATCCTTGAAATACAGCGAGATCGGTTCGATGTGGAAATGGGCGGATCTCAGCATTAAAAAATATTTCAGCAGTCGCCACGATCATTACAAGTATGTGCTTTCTTTCGAAATTAAAAATATGTTCAACGATAAAAACGCTAACATCATCAATCCGGTTACCGGAGAAGCCTACGAGTATGGCGATTTGGTCCCGAGCAGCTGGAACGATCCGCTTTATCCTGATCTGACCTATCCAGTTTCGGAGCCTTATCCTTTAAATCCTGCACGTTACCGGGAACCGCGCCATATCCGGTTTGGCTTTTCGGTGGAATTCTGATATGCGAAGTCATAGACTGTATTTTATGTTTTTGATAATGATCGCAGCACCGGTGCTGCTGCTGGCGGAGCTATTTCCGAATCTGGGCGGACAGAGAGTCGGCACCTCAGCCGCACAGTTTTTAAAGATTGGCGTGGGAGCCCGTTCGGTGGCGATGGGTGAATCGTACGTTGCCATTGCCAATGATGCCGAAGCGCTTTTCTGGAATCCGGCCGGGATTAGTCAGTTTAATAAAAATGATGTGTTTTTTACCTACAATCAATGGTTTTCAGACATTCAGATATTATATTCGGGCGCTGTCTTCCACTTGAATTCGGTCAATACGATCGGCGCTTTTTTTACGGCGCTAACCACTGATCCCATGAAAGAGACCACTGAACTTGAACCGTTCGGGACCGGTCGGGAATTCATCTACGGCGATATCGTCGCCGGCCTCAGCTATGCCCGTAATATGACCAATAAATTTAGTTTCGGTGTGACATTAAAATATTTTCAAGAGACGCTGGCCGATCTGAAAATGGATGCGCTCCTTTTCGATCTCGGAACCTATTACAAAACCGGTTGGAAATCAACCCGCTTTGGAGTCTCTGTTTCAAATTTTACTTCCGATATGGGGGCCGAAGGCAGTTACACCTATACGAATCTCGACAATGAAATCGTCGAGGTGACCAAATTTCAGGAATTCACACCGCCAATCATTTTCAGGATCGGATTAGCGGCGGAAGCTTTCGATAGCAAAAAACATAAACTGACCTGGTCCTTTCAACTAAACCATCCGAACGATAACAGCGAAAATATCAATCTCGGCGCCGAATACTTGTATCATAACGTTCTGGCACTGCGCGGCGGGTACATTACGGGGCGCACCGATCGGGATGTCTCTTTTGGCTTCGGATTGAATATACCGGTCGGGAAAACGGCGTTTCGGATTGATTACAGCTACGCTAAGTTCGGCTGGCTGGGCTTTGTTAACCAATATACATTTCATATTCTGTTATGAAGAATAATACCCGTAAAAGGATGATTTTTATCGGACTGCTGGCGCTGCTGGTTTCCTGCGCCAATGATAAATATCCCTTGCCGACCGTGCCGGAATCCGATTCCGGTTACTCTAATGTCGGAAAAGAGGTTTACAACCTGGTATATCCAATCCTGGACGCCGCCAATGGATATAATTTCAACCATCCATCTGACATTTACTTTGGAGTCGATAATTTTATCTACATTTGCGATACGGATAACAATCGCGTGGTGATGATGGATGAAGGCGGTGCGATCCAGGGCTATTCGCAATATATCGCACACCCGGAAGCCATTACGCAGAATGACAGTCTCCAACTGCTGATCGTCAATAAGACCAATATGATTATTATGCTCGATCTGTATAAAGCCAGTCATCTGATCTCAGAAGCGAAAGTCGAAACCGTTTATACTCAGGTGAGCGAACCGACCCGTCAGTTTACCGGAATAACCGTTCACGATGGATTTGATTGTTATGTAACAGTTCTCGATCCGGCCGATAGTTCTGATATCAGCAAGGAATTCAATTTTGTTTATGATTTCAATGCAGAGCATAATCTCAAGGGCACTCTACCATTTTACGCCAATGGGACCGGATTGTATTCGGCGATTTTACCGACGTCGATTGTAAGTATTCGGGAACGTTATCTGGACATTTCCAGCACTTCTGAAGACTTGCCGGATTTCTGGTTCACTCAGACCGGTCGGACGTCGTTACTCAGCAACAGTTATAAAGTTCAGAACGTGAGCAGTTATCTCTTTGAGGGACAGTACAACATTAAAGCCAACACCGGACTCATCGGAACCGATATTTATAGCACCAGTATGTACTGGAATCCCGAAGATATTGCCATAGATCGCCAGGGTTATATCTTTGTAGTGGATGCCGGCCGGGATTTGACGGATAGCGATACTACTCATGCAGAACCGGGTTTTTATCGCTTTTCTTCGGCGGGTGCGATTCTGCAAAGTGTCATCGGATTGGGTTCCGGCGACAAATCGTTCTATAATCCGAAAGGCATCGCGGTTTCGCCGTATGTGGAAGAACAGGTGGTGTATATCGCCGACACCGGCAACAACCGGATCATGCTTTTCAAATTATCAACCGACTGAATTAATAATTCCGCCAAGACGCTAAGACACGAAGTTCATATTTCAAATTGAAATATAACGGTTGGATAATTTTATTAATTGCCAACCAGTTCAGTTATGCCTAATAATGATTGATTGAGAAACTTACTACAAGTTTTGTGCTATTATACCAGGCTTGCGATAGCATTGAGGCTTTAAGCCTTCGTGGTAAATAGGTTTATTGTTTTTCCAGCCAGGCCTGGTGTTTGCGTTTGGTGGGATCGAGTTCCATCTTGCGCAGGCGAATGCTAAGCGGGGTAACTTCGACCAGTTCGTCGGCGGCGATAAACTCGATGGACTGATCCAGAGTCAGGGTGCGCGGCGGACGCAGAACGATCGTGGCGTCGGCGGAAGCCGCCCGCATATTGGTTAGCTTCTTTTCGCGGGTGATATTAAGTTCCAGATCGCCGGTCTTATTCCGTTCACCGATAACCATGCCCTGATAGACATCGGTTCCCGGAGCAACGAATAATTCGCCCCGATCAACCACTCCATGACTGGCATAGGCCGTTACACGGCCGTTGCGGTCGGCAATCAGCGCCCCGCTGGAGCGTTGCGGGATTGGGCCGAACCAGGGCTGATAATCTTCGAAAAGCGTATTCATCACGCCGGTGCCTTTGGTATCGGTCAGGAACTGGCTGCGGAAGCCGATCAGGCCGCGCGTCGGTACCAGTATCTCCAGGTTGACGCGCCCGTGTCCATGATTGATCAGATTGGTCAGGCGGCCTTTGCGGCGGGAGAGATTCTCAGTCGCAACACCCACATATTCTTCCGGAACGTCGATGAAAACCCGTTCGACCGGTTCGAGCACCTGGCCGTCAATTGTTTTCGTGATGACCCGCGGACGCGAAACCATCAGGGCGAAACCTTCGCGCCGCATGGTTTCGATCAGGATTGCCATTTGCAGTTCGCCGCGTCCGCAGACCTCGAAGGCATCGGTGCGGTCTTTGACTTTCTGAACGCGGATTGAAACATTCTTCAGCGTCTCGCGCTCCAGCCGCTCTTTCAGATTGCGGGAAGTCAGATAGGTGGATTCACCGCCGGCAAACGGGCTGTTATTGACGTAGAAAATCATGGAAATGGTCGGCTCGTCAACCCGGATGCGGGGAAGAGGCTGAGGGGTTTCCATGGAAGTAATCGTATCGCCGATGCGGACGTTCGGTACGCCGGCTAAGGCAATAATGTCGCCGGCACAGACCTTTTCAACGGCGGTTTTTTTGAGGCCTTCGAATGTGTATAACGCCGAAAGTTTGATATTATTCACAATGCCGGTTTCCGTGCAGAGGGAATAGCTTTTATTCATTTCCAGGATGCCGTTGCTCAGGCGCCCGATCGCAATTTGCCCGACGTAAGGGTCGTAATCTACATTGGTGATCAGGAATTGTGGAATATGATCGTCATCGGCTTCCGGACCGGGAATCGTGGCAACGATCGTCTCGAATAAAGGCTTTAGATCGGACGAGTCGTCATCCAGGTCGCGATGCGCCACACCTAATTTTGCCTGCGTGTAGAGAACCGGGAATTCGATCTGGTGATCGGTGGCGTCCAGATCAATGAACAGGTCATAGACTTCGTTAATCACCTCATGAATGCGGGCGTCGCGCCGGTCAATTTTATTAATGACTAATATCATGGGTAGTTTGCGGGCCAAAGCCTTTTTCACGACGAAGCGCGTCTGGGGCAAGGGACCTTCGCTGGCGTCCACCAGCAGAATGGCGCCGTCCACCATGTTCAGACCGCGTTCGACTTCGCCGCCAAAGTCGGCGTGACCGGGCGTGTCAATTATGTTGATCTTGGTATCCTTGTACCAGACGGCCGTATTTTTTGCGTTGATCGTGATGCCGCGCTCGCGTTCCAGATCGAGATTGTCCATGACCTGGGAGGGAACATATTGATTGTCGCGGAAGATGCCGCTCTGTTTTAGCATGCCGTCAACCAGGGTGGTCTTACCGTGGTCAACGTGGGCGATAATCGCGATATTGCGAAAATTATCTTTTCTCATATATTAATCCTGTCAAATTGCCGCCAATTATACACCAAATCAGGTGATTATCCAACGATTTTCAAGCACGCCTGATTGTAACTGAATGAGATGCGTTTTATAATGTCATTCTGGGTATAATAGTCAGTTTGTGTTGTTACATTTAGGGAAAATTATTTTGGTTTTA
>CAZNUN010000033.1:0-15704 GCA_964576275.1 uncultured bacterium
CGTTCCAACAGCATAGTTTAACATATCCTTCTTTGATTCGGAAGAAGATTAACTAAACAAGTAATAAAAAGACTTTATTTATTCTTGAAGGATTGATAATGTATCTTTCGGAGAATAGTGTCTCGGAAACTTTTAATTTTATTATCAACAATTCTCCCCGGGGTAGTATAATTGCTTTTGATTATGTCTATGCTTCCGTACTTAGATTAGAAAATAAATATTATGGCGAGAAGGCAATTTATAATCGAGTCAAAAAAGATAATGAACGATGGATATTCGGAATAGACGAAGGTGATATAGAAAAGTTTCTTCTGAATTTTAATTTAAGTTTGGTTGACCATCTCAATTCAAAAGTAATGGAGGAGAGGTATTTTAAAGATGATTCCGGTAGAATAGTCACAAAGGTTAATGGAACCCATTGCATTGTATTAGCAAAAAAATGATTTTACTATAGCGCTTAACACAACACGCACTAAAATACATAAGGCAGAAAATGCCAAATTTGAACGACATAACATTTAATAAACGGCTTGATAGCTTGCCCTACGTTTCTTATTGCCGAACGTTATACAGATAATTTCTGAGATCGCCTGATCCGCAGGTTTCCCCTGTGGGACAGTCTCATATTTACACTGTTATCCTGTCTCACCGGAGATTCTCCAAAAGAGTCTCCGGAGGAGTCCTTTGTGACTTGCGTGACCGGCGGAGTTAAGCCTGTCTGAATAATTCCGCATCACTACTGTCAGACCTTCGGAAGGGTTGCACATATTCTCTGACAGGAGATATGATGCTGACAAATATTATATTCGTGTTTATTAGCGTTCATTCGTGGTCAGTGATTTAATTCCGCATCACTGAACATATACCCGGCGCTGCGTACACTCCTGATACAGACTGGCTTTCTGGGATTGGGCTCGAAATATTTGCGTAGGCGGGCAATGAAAATGTCAACGGTGCGCGTCTCGACTTCGCCGCTTGTATTCCAGACATTCTCAAGCAATTCCTGCCGGGAAATAATGCGGTTCGGATTCGCGACTAAATATTTCAGCAACACGGCTTCGCGTTGGGTCAGGACGAATTCGCGTCCGGCCACGTGGCATCTGAAATCGGCGAAATTGACTTCGTTATCACCGAAACGATACAGGTTTCTGACCGGCGGCGTCGCCCGGTACCATTCACAGCGGCGCAGCATGGCTTTGATGCGGGCTAGCAATTCTTCGAGATAAAACGGTTTGGTGAGATAATCATCCGCGCCGACTTCTAGGCCGTGCACCCGGTCATCAACTGCCGTCCGGGCGGTCAGCATCAGGATCGGCATCTGCGGCGAATTGGCGCGGATCCGGCGGGCGACTTCAAATCCATCCACATAAGGCAGCATAATGTCCAGCAGCACCAGATCGAATTTAGATTCGGCAAATGTTTCCAGCGCCGCCCGGCCATCCTTAGCCCATTCCACGGTGTAACCGTTCTTCACTAAGTTGAAGCGAATGCCCTCGCCCAGGCTGACTTCATCCTCGACCACCAGAATCCGCGGCGGCGCGTTCATCGGCGCCCTTCCAGCAATTTGTCGAAAAAGCGCTGACGCTTCGGCGAATACACCGGCAGTGCGATCTTCATCACCAATCCCTTGCCGGTTTCCGGCAATGCGGCCTGTATGCGGCCATCATGGTAATGCAGGATTCCGCGCACCAGAAAAAGCCCTAATCCGGTGCCTTTCACACTGGGATTACGCGGATCGGTAATGCGGTGGAACTTCCGGAAAATCTTCTTCAATTGTTTGTGCGGTACGCCGACTCCATAATCCCGAAAAGTTATCAGAATTTCATCCTTTGTCTCTTCCAGAAGAATTTCAATGCGCACGGCGTCTTGGGTATATTTCCGTGAATTGTCGAAAAGATTTTCAAATACAATCCGCAGGGCGTCCGGATTAAAAACAATCTGCGCCTGCAAATCGCCGGTTATAGTCAGCTGTTCGCCGGTCAGCGCAAACTGTCCGGCCAATTCCCCGAAAATACTCCTCAGAGTTTGACCGGCATCCAGCACCGAGCATTGATAATAGACACAGCCGCTCTCTATCCGTCCGACTTCCAGGATGGCGCCGATGGTGCGTTCCAGGCGGCTGGTTTCACTGCGCATCTGTGTGAGAAATTCTGTGCGCTGTTCGGCAGTAATATCAGAATAACGTCCAATCGTATCCAAATAAAGCCGGATCGCCGCCAGCGGAGTTTTCAGTTCGTGGGTAACGCTGGCGATGAAATTATCGTATAGACGGGTTTGATGAAACTGCTGATTCAGGCGGCGGAACAGGATCGAAATCCCGGCAATCCCGGCCGCAATCAGCACCAGACCGACCACCAGCATGGCGACATCGGCTCCCGAATTGATGCGAATCGCATAGCGCTGGCCGATTTCCTTGTAGATAACATGACTGACCGCGTAGCGCGCAATCCAAAGCCCCATGACCGCCAGCCAGACGACCTGGACAATCACGAAAATGGCAATATACCCGGCGGATGAATATTTCTTAGACATAAAACCGACGTCCCGCGCGCATCTTTTACATTAGTTTTACAATACCGAATCTACATTTTTCATAAACTAATTATAGGCAAAGGCCGAGAGATTTCAAACCCTTTTGCCGGATTGAAATTAAGAAAAAATCACCCAAACCCGGAGATTTATATGAAAGTTTTAATGGTTTATCCGCAGACGCCCGAAACATTCTGGAGTTTCAAGAATGCCGTCCGTTTTATATCGAAGAAGAGTTCCGAAATTCCGCTGGGTTTAATCACAGTGGCCGGGCTGCTGCCGACTGACTGGGAAATTCGCCTGATTGACCTCAACGTCACCAATCTCAAGGATCGTGATATCAAATGGGCTGATTTTGTATTCCTGAGCGGCATGAATATTCACCTGGATTCATTCCGGAATGTAGTGCGCCGCTGCAACGAATTAAATGTCAAAGTCGTGGCGGGCGGTTCGATGGTCACCATGGAATACGAACATATCCTCGGCGTGGACCATTTTATCCTGAACGAAGCCGAAATCACCCTGCCGCTCTTTCTGAAAGACCTGGCCGAAGGACATCCGCAGCCGGTTTACCGGACGGCGGAATTCCCGGACATCGCCCTGGCGCCGATTCCACGCTGGGATTTGCTGGATCAAAGCAAATACGCCTCAATGGACATTCAGTACTCGCGCGGCTGCCCGTTCAACTGTGAATTTTGCAGCATCAGCGCTCTGAACGGCCGTATCCCCCGCACCAAAAGCCGCGCCCAATTCATCGCCGAGCTGGATTCACTCTACGCCTCCGGCTGGCGCGGCAGCGTTTTCGTCGTGGATGACAATTTTATCGGTAACCGCAAGAGACTAAAAGAGGACATCCTGCCCGCCATGATCGCCTGGGCAGAAGAACATAATTATCCATTCACCTACGGCACGGAAACCTCGATCAACATCTGCGACGATAGTGAACTGATTGACCTGATGGTGGCGGCTGGTTTCGAACACATTTTCATCGGCATCGAGACCCCGAGCATAGCCAGCCTGACCGAATGCGGCAAATACCAGAATGTCGGACGCGACATCGTCACTTCAATTAAACAATTACATCAAAAAGGTCTGCGCGTTTCGGGTGGATTTATTATTGGTTTCGATAACGATACGGAGGATATTTTCGACGCCCAGATCAACCTGATCCAGAAGAGCGGCGTCGTTACGGCTATGGTCGGTCTGCTGAATGCCCCAACCGGCAGCCGTCTCTATGACCGCCTCAAAGACGAAAATCGCCTGTTAAACTTTTTCAACGGTAATAACGTGGATGGCAGTATCAATTTCGTCCCGAAGATGAACTACAAACTGCTGATGAACGGCTACGTTTCGCTCCTGCGCTTCATCTACTCCCAGCCGAATTACTACCGGCGCGTGAAAACCTTTCTCAAAGAATATCGCCTTCCGCAAAAAAACGGCGTCAGATTGGCACCCAATGGCATCAGCGCGCTCTTAAAGTCCATCTGGAAACTGGGTGTTCTGGAGCGTGGACGTCATTATTACTGGCGGTTGTTCTTCTCAACGCTCTTACGCTATCCGCGCAAATTTCCGATGGCGATTACCATGGCCATCTACGGCTACCATTTCCGCAAAGTGGTCAGAGCAATATAGAATTTTAGACATTCCTACAGGTTCTCAAACCGGACAATAATATCGTCATTTAGTGGAAGAATTTCCGGGCTGATCACAGATTTAACGGAGAAATGATTCTCCCTTACATTGCTGTTTTCATCGATCCGAGTAACATTTCGAGAACCGTAGCGCCGGTAAATGAAAACATTTTTATTAGCCTTGCTGGCAATTTTTTGGGAAACACGGCAAAATGCCCTTCCTGTTTCGTACCTGGTAACTATCAATATCCTTTCCAGTCCTCTTTCGTAATAACCGAATGGGCTTTTAAAATGCGATTTGAAACAATGAGACAAATCTTTACAATGCAATGATTCATCAAAAAGACTCTCGCTTCCACTAAAAAGATGCAACGTCGCATGTCAAAGACTCACGCGAGCATGTCTAAGATACAACGTTGGGACAAAAAAATTCACGCTTGAATCTAAAAGATGCGCGCTTCCATGTTTTACATGCAAATTTGAATGTTTGAGATGCGCGCTTGAATGTCAAAGACTCATGCGAGCATGTTTCACTTGCGAGTATGGATATCAAAGATGCAACGCTGAATGTTCAGGATGCAAATTCGTGTCTGCCGGATTGATAATAACCTCGTTCCGGCGGCGCCAGGCAGGTTGTATACCTATAGCTACTTCTTCAACTCAAACTCATCAAACAGCTGACCGCTGGCCGTATAGGACTTATAGCTGAGTTTGTTGGAATCGACACTGATTACCTGGAAGAGTTGCGCCTGCGTCCCGGTTTTAGCCATCAGGGCGGCATTGATCTTACCGACATCGTAGGCTTTCGGACAGGAGGCGGAAATGATATAGACTGTTCCGGGTTGGTTTTCGGATACAATCTGACTGCCTTTCAGCTTCCGGGAACGGCTGTAGACGTGGTCGTGTCCTTGCAGGACCAGATCGGCGCCGTATTTATCAACGGCCGGTAGAAAGGCGTCACGACTGAAGCGATCATCGCGAATATGCCCCATGCTGTAAAACGGGTGATGAAAGGTTATTATCGTCCAGCGATTTGGGTTGCGCGCCAGAATTGAATCGAGCCAGACTGCCTGTTCGGATAATTTTTCATTGCTGTTGAGCATCACAAACCGCACCCCCTGATAATCAAAGAAATAAGAGGTTTCTTTTAAACCAGCAATGCCGTTTTCCGGCAGAGTCAGGTGGGCCTGCCAGATCGGATCGGTGGAACGGGTTTCTTTTTCACCAATTTTAATTCGCGTTTGGTCGTGATTTCCGGGAATCATCACGGAGGGCATTATTTTCGGAAAAGGTTCCAGAGCCTGAAACAATTCGTCCCAGAGATTATCTTTGGGAGCATTGACCAGATCGCCGGCGAATAACCAAAATCCGGCCTCCGGAGCTGTTCGATAGGCTTGTCGGAAGATCCGCGCCATCTCGCCATGGTCGTCATTCTGCGGATCGCCAAAGTAAATAAACTTGAATGGTTTCGGCTCCGCTTGAGCGGTGACGAACTGGTTCCATTCACTCCAGGTATTATCACAGCCGACCCGATAGATATAGGTAGTGCCGGGTATTAAATTTTTTAACACGACCGAGTAATGATAACTGTACTGGTCTTTTCCGGTTGTAAATTTCTGCATAGAAGCCGATTGGCTGACCGCCTGTTTTTCATACTCGATCCAGGGAGTCGTGACGCTGTACTGGACGACGGATTGTGGAAAGGGACTTTCCGTGCGCCAGGTGACGGCCATGCTGGTCGCCGGCTCAGTCGTCAGATTGAGGATCACGCGCTGCGGATCGGGATTTCCGGCACCTGCCTCTGTCATCAACATGCTTCCGATCAGGATTAGCGAAAAGATTCTGCCTTTCATCATTATTACACCTTTAAAATACCTTTCATATTTGACTTGGTTTCATTTTTCCCATAGTATCGCAATGAACAATTTATCCTTATCCAGATTAAGCCGATTCAATCCTAATCCAATTTTTTTCACATTACCGTCTGGCCGGGCCAGTTCAATGTCGATGGATTTAAATCCACTGATGATTCCGAGCTTAAGCACATTATCAATTTTGCTCTGGATTTCCGGATTAACCAAATCCTTGAGATTTTTTCCCATCAGGTCAAAACGCGAAATACCAGTAAGGCGAATGGTTTTCTCGGTCACCCCAAGGATATTACCGTCAATATCCAGTAATAAGGCGCTTTGTTCTTCATGTAACAGGCTTAGCAGTTTATCCTGTTGTTTACGACTTTCCTCATAAGCCATCGCCAGTTTGTCATTGAGATCTTTCGTCAGATCGTTCATTTTCTGAAGACGCTCTTTGGCATTTTTCTCTTCGGTGATATCCCGGCCGATTCCCACCAAACCAATGATCTTACCCTGAATATCGCGCAGCGGAATCTTGGAGGTCAGCAGCCACTTGGTTTCACCTGACTGATTGACCAGTAATTCCTCGTGATTGATTATGGCCTGTCCTTTTTGAATCACGGCATTGTCAATCTCGAGAAATTTACCGGCAACATCCGGCGGGAAAAGATCGAGATCCGATTTCCCGATCACCGCTTCTTCGGGTAGTCCGATATTTTTCAGATCGGCCTTATTGACCAAGATTTTACGGGCTTCGCTATCTTTAGCATAAATCGCATCGGGAATATTGTCGATTACTGTTTTCAGCAGAATCCGTTCCTGACTCAGCAATTTTTCGGCCTTTTTCCGGAGTGTAATATTGCGGAAAATGCCGCGGGTCGCGATGCACTGTCCATCTTTGAACTGTCCGCTGATATTGCCTTCCACGTAAATCGGTTGGCGGTCTTTTGTCAGGAAAACCGTCTCGATCCCCGGGATTGTTTTGTCCCGGATAATCCGCTGGATCGCAGCCTCGCATTTGGCAATCTCATTCGGCTCGAGGATATCCCGGTACGTCAACGTCTTAAGCTCTTCCTCGCTGTACCCGAGGGTTTTCCGCCAGCTGTTGTTTACATAAATGAAGCGTCCGTTTATATCCACGCTCTGAATGAGATCGTTGGCATTTTCGAACAAATCCTGATAAAGAATCTCCTGATTGCGCAAAGCCTTGAGGGCATTTTCAGCTTTCTCGCGTTCGTAATCGATCCGAAGGCGATTAATTTCTTGATACGCGGTCATCCTGATCCGGACGATATGCGCCAGGCTGGCAATGATGATTGCTAACAGCAGCGAAAAGCCGAAATAACTCCAGACATGCTGTTCAAGATTGAACCATGAAACGGAAAGCCAGCTGAGAAAACTCAGTGCAATGATGATTACCAGATGCTTGGTCGATAAAAATAAAAATCCGCATGCGATTATTAGTATCATTATACCGTTCGTCGTCCAGGCTTCACCGCTCAGAATCAAGTAATTAAGGGCGTTCGTTAAAGCCAGAACCGCCATCAGCAATCCGATGTCATGACTCCGGCGCGGATTAAATTGCCACTTTCTGAAAATCCCCGCGGTTATAAAAAATAACAGCGCCGTGCCTCCGGCGATCAGGCTCCCCGTCAAATAATGTTCGCTGATTCTCCAGGTCAGATAGAACGAGGCCATCAACGTGAAAATAAAGCCCAAGCCGATTGATACCGGAAAAAGCTCATCACGCATTAAGTTATCGTAAACCTTTCGGACGGCGTCGCGTGTTGCGGCGTCGCGGGAATCGAATTCGTTAATTATTCTTTTCGCTTGCATACTTACTATCCTCACTAATGGTTATATCTTTTTTGGCTTAACCCTTAAAAGGATGTTTTAGATACAAACTAGCTTGTTGGCAGGCCAGCGAACGGTTTTTCAGATTGACGGTTTTCCGGTAATAGCTCATCGCCTGATCGCGATCGCCTTTCAGATCATAGACATTTCCCAGCCAAAGGCAGGCAAACCCCAGCTGAATATCCATTTCCTGGTGGTAATTATCGACGACGGCATGTAATTCTCTCTCAGCGGTCTTCAGGTCGCCGCGCCTGAGCGCCAGGCTGCCTTCCAGCTGATGCAGTTTGGAGATATACTCACTCTCCGTTTTTGGTTTCAAAATTGGCAGCAGTTTTTTTATTTTACGGATATGCGTTTCGGCTTCGGTATAGCGTTTCATCTGTATAAGCGCCTCACCGGCCAGATAATTGTAATAAGGATTATCCGGAAATTCGTTCGCCATCATTTGGGAATATTTCAGGGAAGTCTGATAGTCGCCTTCGAAATACAGAGTCACCATCGCCAGGATGCTACGGGCTTCATAGCAACCGTAACGCGCGTTGTGCGCTGCGAAGCGCATCTGGTTCAGTCCGTCATCCTTGGAACCGGAAGTATTCATGATCCAGGAAGCGATTTGCATATAACCGCGTGAAATCCCGACATAATAATTAAAGACGCCAAACGGCAGTTTTAACTCGACAAAATCCGGCTGATGACGATCGGCGGCTTTGATATAGCGGATTGCATTGTAGCCGTTGATCAGAACGCCCCAGTAATCTTTTTCTCCCAGCGAGAGCCGGGCTTTCAAACCAGAGGTCACGCCATAGTAAAATTCCAGTTCGCCGTTGTTCGGTTTGGCTTTTAATTGTTGTTTATAAACCGCCAGCACCTGATCGATCCGCCCGGCCAGGATCTCATTGCCCATCTTGAAACCAAGGTCTTCTTGGTTGACCAACCAGTCGGTCGCGAGCTCGGCCATCGGCGCCAGCGGATGAAACGGCTGACTGTTTAACACTTCTTTAAAATGCTGATGCGCAGCGACATTGTCAAGATTGTTCATCTCGAAAAGGGCTTTTTGAATGGTCTGTTCCTGCCATTCCGTGGCTTGAAGCGAGGAAATCCGGATTAGACATAAACCAAAAACCAGAATTCTGACGGATTCAAGCCTCATTGCCCCGTCCTCTGCTTTGTAACAAACCGTTAGCCATTGGCTCTAAAGTAGCAAATGAATTTGAAATAATCCAAGAAAATCATTTCATGGAGGATAAAATGAGTTTAATAAACACTAAAAACACCAATTCTTCCGAATTGAATTTTAATCTGAAAGACCAGCATAAAACCGATTTCAAACTCAGCGACTACCGCGGCAGCTATATTCTGCTTTCGTTTCACCCTCTGGCCTGGACTTCGGTCTGCGCCCGCCAGATGCAAATGCTGGATGAAAATTATGAGCGTTTTGCTAGCCTGAATGTTATGCCAGTCGGCTTGAGCGTGGACGCGCTGCCCTCTAAAGAAGCCTGGGCAAAAGAGCTCGGACTCAGGAATTTGCGCATTCTGGCGGATTTCTGGCCGCACGGCGGCGTCGCCAGACAGCTGGCTGTTTTTCGCGAACAGAACGGTTTCTCGGAGCGCGCCAATATTATTCTCGATCCAAACGGCCGGACGATTTTCAAGAAAATCTATGAGATTCCGCAACTGCCGGATCTGGACGAGATTTTTACCTTCATCGAAAAATATCAAAAGGAGGCTTTATGATGCGGAAACATCAGCTTGCGCCTAACTTTTGTCTGCCGGACCAGAATAACCGGTCGGTTTGCCTGCGTGATTTCCGCGGCAAATGGGTTGTCCTCTATTTTTATCCGAAAGATAACACCAGCGGCTGTACCCGCGAGGCCGTTGATTTCTCGGAATATCTACCGCAACTGGCCGCCCGTAATGCCGTAGTGATCGGCGTTAGTCCCGATTCGGTTAAAAGTCACGATAACTTCAGCGTCAAAAATGATCTTAAAATTATTCTTTTATCCGATCCTGAACATCAGGCGCTGGCAAAATATGGCGTCTGGCAAGCCAAGAAAATGTACGGACGTGAATATTTTGGCGTTGTGCGCAGCACTTTCCTGATTGACCCGGAAGGAAAAATCGCCGAAATCTGGGAAAAAGTCGCAATCAGCGGACATGCCGAAGCTGTCAAGTGTACCCTTGATTCCTTAAAATGAAGGAGATTGCCATGTTGAAAAACATATTAAATGACCGTCGCGCCACCCGCTCGCTGGCTCCGGCAGACATCACCCCGGAATTAATTAAAGACCTAGCCCAATCCGCCCAATTAATGCCCTCCTGCTTCAACAAACAGCCCTGGCGCTTCGTTTTCGTCTATGATAAGGAACAACTTAACCGTTTGCACCCGGCTCTGAATCAGGGTAATGAATGGGCCCGAAAAGCCTCGCTGATCGTCGCGGTTTTTTCGAAGGAAGATTTAGACTGTGTCGTCAAAAACCGTGAATATTACCTGTTCGATACCGGATTGGCGACGGCGGCGCTGATTTTGCGGGCTACTGAAATGGGTTTGGTGGCTCACCCGATCGCCGGTTATAATGAAGACAAGGTCAAGGAAACGCTCGCTATTCCCGTCGAATACCAGGTCATTACACTCGTGAATATCGGGCGGAAAGCCGACCGGATTGATCCGATTCTGAACGAATTTCAGCAAAAAGCCGAAGTGGAACGACCAGCCAGAAATCCAATAGAACAATTCGCATTTTTGAATTCCTTTCATTAATTTTTACGAGTATTTTACGGAGAAAAGCATGAGCCATTCAAAGTATAATGCGACGTTGCGGCCGATCAGCGACGTAGCCGCAGACCTGGGAATCGGCCCGGGTGAAATTGAATTGTACGGTCAGTACAAAGCCAAAACCGACCTTTCGGTATATGAGCGCCTGCGGAATAATCCCGACGGCAACCTGGTTCTGGTGTCGGCGATTACACCCACTCCGGCTGGCGAAGGTAAAACTACAACGGCAATCGCACTGGCGATGGGTTTGAATCATATCGGACAAAAAGCCATCGTCACTCTCCGCGAACCATCGCTGGGGCCGCTTTTCGGTATGAAAGGCGGCGCCACAGGAGCCGGGAAAGCTGCCGTACATCCGATTGAAGATATTAATATGCATTTTACCGGCGATATTCATGCCGTTACAGCCGCTCATAATTTGATTGCTGCCGTCGTGGATAATCACATTTTCCGGCGTAAGGAACCAATGCTGGATCCGCGCCGCAGTGTCTGGAACCGGGTAATGGATATGAATGACCGCTCATTGCGCAACACGATCATCGGGCTGGGCGGCAAGTCAGATGGTTTCCCGCGCGAATCTGCTTTCGAAATCACCGCCTCCTCCGAGATCATGGCGATCCTGGGACTGTCTGAATCTTATACGGATCTTAAAGATCGTATCAGCCGGATTTTTCTGGGGTATACTTTTGACAATCAACCGGTCTTTTTAAAAGATTTGAAAATCTGTGGAGCGGTTGCTGCCCTTCTGAAGGATGCGCTAAAACCGAATTTAGTCCAGACCGGAGAAGGCACACCGGCTTTCGTACATGGCGGCCCGTTCGCCAATATCGCCCAGGGCACCTGCTCGGTTCTGTCGATGAAAATGGCGCTGAAACTCGCCCCGTTCGTCGTCACCGAGGCCGGATTCGGCTTTGATCTCGGTGCCGAAAAATTCTTCGATATCGTCGCGAGACAAGCCGGACTCAATCCGAAAGTCGTTGTTCTGGTCGTTACATTGAGAGCCCTTAAAATGCACGGCGGTCGATCAAAAGAGGAGTTGTTTCTCCAGGATTTTGAGGCTATTCAGAAAGGCTTCCCAAACCTGGAAAAGCACCTTGAAAACATCGCCAAATTCAAAGTCCCGGCCATCGTTGCTATTAACCGCTTTAGCCAGGACAGTGAAGCCGAAATTAAGTTGGTTCAGGAATTAGTCAAGCATCAATCCGTCGAAGCGGTTGTTGTAGATTCCTATGAAAATGGAGGCGCCGGCGCCGCAGAGCTGGCCGAAAGAACCATTGATCTCGTCAAACATTCCAATCACTATCATCCATTATACGAACTTGACCTACCCATTGAACAAAAGATCGAAACCGTTTGCCGCGAAATTTACGGTTCCAAGGCAGTCGAGTTCACCGCGGACGCTTCCACTGATCTGAAAAAAATCAAGAAACTCGGATTGGAGAAACTTGCCGTTTGCATCGCAAAAACCCAAAGTAGTTTATCGGATAATCCCGATCTGCTGGGCCGACCGCGCAATTTCCTGATCACCGTACGGGATGTACGGATTTCTAACGGAGCCGGATTCATCGTTCCGATCACCGGTAAAATCCTACTTATGCCCGGTTTGCCGGTTAATCCGATTGCCGAATCGGTCGATATTGACACTAACGGCAAGATCAGCGGTCTGTTTTGAGCTGACTAAATGTGCCGCCCGGCACGTTTCGGATGACAACTATTTTGTTCTGATTTAATCAAAATCCGCAATTGCGGTTTTTTTTTACGCAGCTGAGAGAGAAAAAATTTAGAGGGCACATGAAAAATTTATTTCGTTACTTCACGGTTTTTTTAATAACCCTGTCATTCGACCTATTTGCCGATGAAATCCGAAACGGTAATATAAGCGGTCTGGTTGTTGATAATCATACTCAGCAGCCGCTACCCGGCGTCAGCATCATGCTGGTGGGTACTGAAATCGGGACGGTCACCGATCTGGAAGGTCAATTTTACCTCGCGAACCTGCGTCCGGGCAGTTATCATCTCCGCTTTCAGATGATGGGCTATGAACCACAGACCAAATTGAATATTCCGGTAAGTCCCGACCGTACCCAGAATTTATCGATCGGATTGGTGCAGACGGTACTCGATATGGAAGGAGTCACGGTAACCGCCGATTTTTTCAAGAAAGCTAAAGATGCAGTCATCAGCGATCGAAGCATTGACTTTACCGAATTTATCAACGATCCGGGCAGTGCCATGGATATCCAGCGTATGATGCAGGCGCTGCCATCCGTCGTGTCCGGCTCCGACCAGTATAATGAAATCGTTGTCCGCGGCGGAGCACCCGGCGAAAACCTGTTCATCATCGATCATATCGAAATGCCCAATCCCAACCACTTCGGCGAACTGGGAACCGGCGGCGGACCGGTCAGCATGATCAATCCATTGTTTATCGACGAGGTGGATTTCTATGCCGGCTCTTTTCCAGCCCGGTACGGCGATAAAGCCTCTTCTGTCATGGATGTAAAATTACGGGAAGGAAATCGCGAGAAATTCGAATCGGTCATCGATATGGGTATGTCTGGGATAGGCGTACAGGTTGAAGGCCCCTGGGCTAATAAAAAGGGCTCCTATATGTTGAGTTACCATAAAAGTTATCTCGACCTGATCGTATCAAATATCGGCTTGACCGCCGTGCCACGCTATCACAACGCTCACGGGAAAATCGTTTACGATCTGAATAATAAACATAAACTCATCTGGAACGGCATCTACGGTAAAGATCGGATCGATATTGTCGATGAAGATGGAAAAGCCTCACGCGGCGCCGAAAATGTCAACGTCCGCGGCTGGGAATACGGCACCGGGCTCTCGCTGAAGAGTCTCTGGAACTCAAAAACTTATTCCATATTGACTTTGTCACAGGTGGGTAATAACTGGTGGTATCGCGGCTTTCATGATGATGGTACGGTCTATTTTCGCACCGACAATACCGAAACCGAAACCACTCTCAAAGGCGATCTTGTGTACCGCTTCGACGAAGGGAATGAGATTACTACCGGCTTCAGTATAAAAAGATTGAATATCAATACCCTTTACTGGGCTGATAGCGATACCATGTTCGGCCGCGCCTATTATATCGACGGTTCGCCGACACCTCAAATTTTCCGCGACTGGCCGATCCCCGGGACAATCAACTCATCTATAATTGTCGATACTGTCAGAATCTATGACGCAATAAATCTTGATAAAAACATCTATTCATCAAAATACGCCGCCCATTTTCAATGGAAATACAATCCCTGGTCGGCGCTGACGATTCTGGCTGGTCTGCGCTGGGATTATTTTGCCTATAACGATTATCATAGCATTTCGCCCCGGCTGGGTATTTCTTATGCTCTGACGCCGGTAACCAAAATCAACGCCGGTTATGGTCGCCATTACCAATCGCCGTTGAATCTCAATCTTATCTCCGAGACCACTAATAAAAACCTGAAGAGTAAATACACCGATCAGGTGGTTGTCGGCTTCGAACATTTACTTGCCAGAGATATTCGCGCCACCGTCGAGTTTTATTCCCGATGCTATCACAATGTAGATGTTTATAAAACATCCACAACTCTCGATTCACTCGATTCGAGCTATGAAATAATCGACATCGGCAAAGGTCACGCCGAGGGTGTCGAATTCTTTATTCAGAAAAAACTTTTCGAACGTTTCCGCTGGATTGGCAGTTATTCATACTGCGTAGCCAAGCAATCCGATCCGCGCTATCCCGAGCGGGAGTACAATACTTCCTATGATTATCGCCACATCTTCACCGTCGTATTCGGTTACCGTGAAAAACTGATGGACAAACCCTGGTATCAGCAATTTAAAAAGACCAATTTCTATAAATACGCCGGCTGGCTCCTGCCTATTGGAGACGAAATCGAACTCGGCGTGCGCTGGCGCTACCTGGGCGGCAAACCATATAATCGTCCGCAATACGATCCGTATTTACAACACTGGTATACTCCTTCAGATCAGGATTATAATGCGAGTCGTTTCCCGGCCTATCATCGCCTCGATATCCAGTACACCCAACGATACATTTTCAAGAAAGTCAACCTGGTTTTTTATATGGAAGTCCAGAATGTATATAATCGCGATAATATCTGGGATTATACCTATAACAGTGATGGCACCGTTTCGCGGGTCTCGCAGTATTCGCTTTTCCCGGTTGGCGGTTTTATTCTGGAATTCTGACCCAGCCTGGGGCGAGTTAAGTGTTATCTGGCTCGCATTAAATACTTCAATGAAATCCAAATAATGTGATTACTGCTTTTGTAGTGACCTGCATTTTTGGTAAAATTATGGGAATTAAGCAGGAGTTATTTCCAAACATGAGTCCCCGATTTTGTATTTCAAATTATGAGCCAGTAATTTTTAAAACCCGCCGGGAATTTCTGGTTGTCTATCATAGCATCTTATTGAACCTGATCGGGAAAACAATTGAAGGATACCTGCTCCTGCATGATGTGAGAGATAATGAATGGATTCGAGACGCACCAGCGATTCTAATTATCGGTGGACAGCGTTATGAATTCACCGCTTTTGAGATCGATTACTTCAACATGACCGTTGACGCGGTGGATTTAGAGACTGTAATTGATTGGTATACCGATAAAGACCGCCAGTTTTTTACCTGGCGGCAAAATGGCATCAAATGGATTAATCGGATTATCGGCCGCCGGATAATAGGAATAAACCTGCTGAACAGTCAATTCAACCGGATTTCGATAATCGATGAATTTTCCAACCGGCGGGAATGTGAAGACCCTGCTCTGGCTGGCATCGAATTTATGGTAGGCAAGGCCGATACCGACGAGCCTCTCTCCCTCCTGCAGATTTATAACAATACTGATGAGATCGGATTAGAGATAATCAACAATTCCTGTCATAATAACCATTTGGAAAATCTGGTTTAAAAACCTTTCGAATTTCTTTAACATCTTAACCGTTGCCGGTTATATTGAATCGTCTTTCCCGCCCATTACTGTCCGGTTAAAAAAGAGCGAGTTGTGGGACCGGGCTTCTGGCACGTTT
>CAZNUN010000034.1:0-15051 GCA_964576275.1 uncultured bacterium
ATTGAAGTGCTACTTCCACCAGAATAAGGATTGAAACACGCCTATATAGACACATCATGCCGTGTCTCGGCGGTGGATAGATTTCGTTACACCGCAGGAGCGATGTAACGAGGGGAAACAGACGGGCTGGAGCTGAGAGAATTCAGACCCGATTTGGTTTTTTATCCTGTTAAACTGCAGAGACACGGCACGCCGTGTCTCTACATATGATAAAAATGTTAATCCTGTCTGAAAATATTCTCTGTGGATTCTGTGGTGAAAAACCCGCTCAGGGCTGGCTCAAACCGCCGGTCTGTTCCAGCCAGTCGGCGATTTTCTCCACGGCGGCGGGGACATCGTCATCCGAAATATCCAGTTCTAAGGTTTGCAGTTGCGAGTCCCTGACGAACCGACGCATAAGACGTTGTTCGTCGATGAAGATGCTCAGGTCGTCGTACTGGGAGGGTTTGCCGGAGACTTTGAGGCGTTCTTCGCGGGCAGCGGCGAAGGATTCCGGGCGGCGCGTACAGAAAACCAGGCGAAAGTTCAGGGCGACGAGGCGTTCCTCGAGCCAGCCGAAATCGTAGAGTTTTCCATAGGTGACCAGCTGATAAACCTGGGTCGAGATTTGAAAGCGGTCAATAATCCAGGAATAATAACGTTCGAGTTCGAATAGGCGCAGCCAGGTTTGATAGGTTTCCATTGCCTGCGCCTCTTCCTGCGGCTCGAAATTTATCAGGCCGCGCCCCCACGGAAAATTGGTAAAGGCGCACCACTCACCTGACACCAGCGGCGAATGATAGCGGTATTTGCGCGGCCCAACGATCCGGGGATGTTCGTTCAGCGCAAAGGCAATCTCGGTTTTATGCGTCAGGCGCGTACCTTCCAGGATAATGTGCGGGGTAAGCTTGATGACTTGGGCAGACACCGAAAAACTTGAAATTTACCCCCGGAAGACCCGCGAGATGTCGTTGAACAGCACTAACACGGTCAGCAGAACAATCAACACCAGTCCAACCTGCTGAATGCGGATTTTGGCATTGGTTGAGAGCGGACGCCTTAAAATGGCTTCGATAATGATTACCAATAGGTGCCCGCCGTCGAAAGCCGGCACCGGCAGGATATTGATCAACGCCAGGTTAACGCTGATGACTGCCATCAGTCCGAGTATTGAAGCCAGACCGGATTTGGCCGACTCGCCGGCCAATTTAGCGATAAAGATCGGGCCGCCAATATTTTTCAGGGATTCTTCGCCGGTAACCAGCATCTTCAGGGAAATGACCGTGACTTTCAGCCAGTACCAGGTATTCTCAGCGCCGCTGCCAAGCGATTCGAAAAATTTCGCCGGCCGGTGGATCATGGACGGACTGATCCCGATCATGCCAACTTCGACAAACTTCGCACCTTTCAGCACCTTGTTAGCCACCGGCAATAGTTTCTTTTCCTGGACTGTTCCGGCGCTCTGCCATTTTATCATCAGCGAATCGTGCGGGTGATTATGAATCAGGTCAGTCATTTTGTTCCAGGTATCGATTTGCGTCCCGCCGACCGCCAGAATCGTGTCGCCGGCTTTGATACCGAGCGAATCGGCCGGTAGTCCCGGGATCACGCTCTCAACTACCGGACGATTATCCGGTTCGTATATGCCGGATTTCATGGTCAGCCCGCTGAAAATGATAATCGCCAGCAGGATATTGAAAATCACGCCGCCGGCAATAAAAAGCATTTTCTGCCAGGTATTCTTGGCCATGTAAGTCCAGGGTTCGTTACTCTCGACATTGGAAGTATCCAAACTCTCGTCAATCACACCGGCGACTTTGACATAGCCGCCCAATGGAACAGCCGAAATCCGGTACTCGGTCTCACCGATTTTCTTACTGACGAGTTTCGGCGGGAAACCAATTGAAAAGGTTTCGACGCGCATTCCGGTCAGTTTGGCGAAGGTAAAATGGCCGAGCTCATGAGCCAGCACAACGCCGCCAATTACAATTAAAACAGCGATAATAGTCATTAACATTTATCATTCCTTTCATTAGCAATGTTCAGGGTGCGGTGAACAAATTCACGCGCCTGCGGTTCAACGTTCAATATATCCGCAAGTTGCGGTTTGTCAACGATCCGGATTTCCTTCAACGCTTTTTCGATCAAAACCGGAATATCGTTAAAACCGATCCGTTCCTCCAGAAAAGCATAGACCGCCAGCTCGTTGACCACATTCATGATGGCCGGGGCTGTGCCACCGCGTTTGAGAACTTCGAAGGCGATTCTCAGCGCCGGGAATTTCTGAAAATCCGGCGCCTCAAAAGTCAGTTGTGCAACCTTCGGCCAATCGACGCTTTCCCAGGCGACCGGCAGGCGTTCCGGATAACCGATAGCGTACTGGATCGGCAGGCGCATATCCGGCAAACCCAGTTGGGCCTTGACGGAGCCATCCTGAAATTCGACCATCGAGTGAATAATCGACTGCGGATGAATCAGCACTGAAATCTGCTCCGGTTTAACGTCAAAGAGCCAGCAGGCTTCGATGACTTCCAGGCCTTTATTCATCAGGGTAGCCGAGTCAATTGTGATCTTCTTACCCATCTTCCAGGTCGGGTGGCGTAAAGCTTCGGCCGGGGTGATCCGGCTGAAATCCGCGCTGGGACGGGTGCGAAACGGGCCGCCGGAACCGGTCAGGATCAAGCGTTTGATAGTGGTTTTATCCTCACCGGCGAGGCATTGCCAGATGGCGCTGTGTTCACTGTCAATCGGGTAAAGGTTCAGACCGCGCCGGGCGACCAAATCCATAATAATTTCACCGGCCATGACCAATGATTCTTTATTGGAAAGAGCTACATCCCGCCCGGCGGTAAGCGCCCGGTAAGTCGGTTCGAGTCCGGCCATCCCGACGATGGCGTTAACGATCAAATCGACGTCGGTTCGGGCGGCGATTTCCAGAATGCCTTCCTTCCCAGTCAATATTTCAACTGCGCAATCCGCCAGATTTGCTTTGAGAAATGAATATTGGCTTTCTTCGGCAATAGCAACGGCTCGCGGGCGAAACCGGCGGGCTTGCTCGATTAATAAAGCCGCATTATGACCGGCGGTGAGATAGCGAACGGCGAATTTTCCCGGACTGGCCGCGACGACGCTCAGGGCATTCACGCCAATCGAACCGGTCGAGCCCAGCACGGATAAATTTTTCTTTTCACCGGTTGTCGCCATTTAAAAATATCCTCCGATGATGAAACCGCCAGAAGCACTTTCGGTCGAGAAAGTCAGACTCGCACCGAATCTCAGATGATTAGTGATATTCCGATATAATCCAACACTTAGCAGACCAAACTCGATCTTCTTGCTTGTCCGGTAGTCATCCGCCGGGTCGGTATGATCGGTGACGTGAATACCAACCTGGGTAAAATGCACCGTTCCGTTCAAAGATAAATCACAGTATTTCCATCGAAACATTTTTAAATATCCCAGGGAGACATCCCGGAAGTGGAAATCAGTCGGGCCTTTGGTGTGACTTACACCGCCGATAATCTGTTCCGGATGTTGCGGGTTGCGCCAGAAATAACTCAGGAAAACCGCCATTGAATTCAGGCTTTCGCCCTGCCAGCGACCAGTGCCCAATTGTCCCGCTAACGTAATCGTCGGCGTCACTCCCAGCGCCATTCCAAAGGTCGGCAGGATCGGAATTTCATCCGCCAAACCACCAAAATCAGGAATATTATAACAGACTGCCAGTGAAACCTTTGGCTGGGACGGATGGCTGAAGAGAATAGCCGGCGCTTCCAGTCCGGCTGTCAGCTGGGGGAGAACCGTTTTCAGCCGGCCGCGCACCTGGTCTGCATTCAGGGCAGTCAGATCAAGATCGCCCGCTTTCAAAGAAACGGTCAGCGCCAGTTGCCCGATGATGATTAAATATTTCAGGCGATACAATTTGAGGTTTCCTGCGGTCAGATTATGCCGCGCGAGCTTTTTTGAATGAATTCGATTATATTGCGAACTTCCGGAATAAGCAGCTCGGGAGTTTCTTCGATTTTGTGGATGGCGTCGGAAACATTATATTCGGAATGATAAATCAGGGTATAAGCCCGCTTCAGGGCTAAGATAGTTTCCGGCGGGAAATTCCGGCGTTTGAGCCCAACCCTATTCAAGCCTTCATAAGCCAAAGGTTCGCGCGCTGCCATAATATAAGGCGGAACGTCCTTTGAAACCCGGTACTGGCCGCCGATAATCGAATGTTGTCCGATACGGCTGAACTGCAGCACACCAACCATACCGCCGACAATCACCCAATCCTCGATTGCGACATGTCCGGCCAGGTTGACGGCATTGGCCATGATGACATGATTACCGATGATGCAGTCATGGGCGATATGCACATAAGCCATCAGCAGACAATCGGAACCGACGACCGTCCGCCAGTGCTGGGAAGTACCGCGGTTAATTGTAACGAATTCGCGAATCACGGTGCGGTCACCAATCTCCGCCGTGGTCTCTTCGCCGGCGAATTTTAAATCCTGCGGGATTTCGGATATTACAGCATGATGATATATTTTACAGTCGCAACCGATGCGGGCGCCGGGCAAAATCACCACCGATGTTCCGATCTGACACCCATTACCGATTTCGACGTTTTCACTGATCACGGAATATGGACCGATAGAAACGTTGGCGCCGATTCTGGCCCGCGGATCGATGATTGCAGTCGGATGCACTTGACTCATTTTTATAGATCCACTAAAGAGGCCATCATGTTGGCTTCGACAGCGACTTCATCGTTCACGAACGCCACGGCCCGCATTTTACACATGGACAGGCGGAACTGTACCATCTGCACTTCGAGTCGGATTTGATCGCCCGGTATGACCGGTTTACGGAATCGAACTTCATCCAAACCGGTAAAATAGACCAGGACTTTCTCCGGATGTTCAATCGTATTCAGAAGCATCAATCCGCCGGCTTGCGCCAGGGCTTCCAGAACCAGGACACCCGGCATGACCCGTTTTACCGGAAAATGTCCCTGGAAGAAAGGCTCGTTGACCGTCACGTTCTTGATCGCCGTTACCGATTCGCCCGGTACCATATCGATGACCCTGTCAACCATCAGGAAAGGATAGCGATGCGGTAAAATCCGTTCAATCCCGCTAATGTCCAGCAATGCGCCTTTTGTTTTGCTTTTCTGATATTTATTCCGAATCAGAACCTTTTCGTACTCCTTGCGGATTTTTTTGACGAAATTGACGTTGTGGGCATGGCCACTGCGCGCGGCGATGACGTGCCCCTGAATCGGCAATCCCAAAAGGGCAAAATCTCCGATTAAATCCACGATTTTGTGGCGGACGGCTTCGTTGTAATAACGCAGTTCGACGCCGTTCAGCGTCCCGCGCTGCCCGATTGAAATTTCGCTGGCGATCCCGAACATTTTACGGATGCGTTCGACTTCATTCTGTTCGATATGCCGGTCGATAAAAACCACGGCGTTATTAACGCTGCCGCCCTTGATCAGCCCGCGATTCTTGAGTTCCTCGATCTCGCTCAAGGTGCAAAAGGTGCGGGCGGAAGCATAGTCGGTTTCGAATTCCTCCGCCAGTGAATAAGTCGTCGAATACTGCGTACCGATTGCCGGTATCCGGCTGTAATCAATCAGAAAAGTGATTTGAAATTTATCCGCGGGCGTCAGGTGTATGTCGACATGGTTTTTGGGGTCGGTATAGGTCATGATTTTATCGATGACCAAAATTTCCTGCTCAGCTTCCTGCTCGACGATTTCAGCCTGTTTCAAAGCCTTGACGAATTCGATGGCGCTGCCGTCGCAAACCGGCGGCTCGATATTGTTGACCTCGATGATGATATTGTCGATTCCCAACCCGGCGACGGCGGATAAAACGTGTTCTACGGTATGAATCTGGACGCCATTCTGGGCAATCGTCGTTCCGCGAGAAATATCCGTGACATGATTGATGTCCGCGATGATTTCGGGACTGTTTTCGACATCGGTGCGCACAAACCGGATCCAGTGGTTTTCCGGAGCGGGTTTAAAGGTTAAAGTGCTTTTCACACCGGTATGCAGACCGACTCCCGATACAGAAACGGTCTTTCTAATTGTTCGCTGATTGCGCGACATTATTTTTCCTCTGTTTTTGAAATATTCACGGCGGCTTCGAGTTTTTTCAGACGTTCTTTTATTTCCGGTAATGAACGAATATGAGCGAACTCCTGGGCAGCTTTTTTATGTTCCTGAGCCGGCGAGCCCATCAGAACCATGCCGCCCGGAAAATCTTTGGAAACGCCTGACTGAGCCGTTACCATTATCCCCGGCCCGATATGCAAATGACCGGCGATGCCGACTTGGCCGCCGACGCTGGCGCCGGATTCTATCACCGTGCTGCCGGCAATCCCGGTCTGAGCGGCAAAGAAACAATATTCTCCGATATGCACATTGTGTGCGACCTGGACTAAGTTGTCGAGTTTCGTTCCGCGTCCGATGATAGTATCACCCACAGTTCCCCGATCGATGGTTGAATTGGCGCCGATCTCGACTTCATCATGTATGACGACTCGTCCGGCCTGCGGGATTTTCTCGATGCCATCGCTCACGCGCACAAATCCGAATCCATCGCTACCGATTACCACGCCGGAATGTATCCGCACATTGCAGCCAATCACGCACCTATGGTAAATGCTGACGTTCGCGAAGATAACGGTGCCCGCACCGATACTGGTTTCCCGGCCTATATAGCAATTAGCTTGAATGGTCACATTATCGGCGATCCGGACGGCGGATTCCACCACGACATGTGGACCGAGATAGACATTCTGGCCGATGCTGGCATCAGAGGCGACCACGGCGGACGGGTGAATACCCGGTTCCGGTAACGGCAACTCCGGCCTGAACTGCGCTAAAATGATGGAGAAGGCTAAATTAGGATTTGGTACCAGCACCAAATTTGCAAATTCGCCACTGAAATTTTCCGCAACTATCACTGCGGATGCCTGGGTGGTTGTCAGATATTTGGCATATTTCGGATTACCTAAAAAGGTGATTGTCCCGGGCTGAGCATTTTGAATTTCAGCTACGTCATGGATGACGACGGCCTCATCACCTTTGACTACGCCGCCGGTTAACCGGGCAATCTGCCCCAGGGTCATTGACATATTTACTTGGAGCGTTTCAATTCATATATGACTTTATCGGTCACATCATGAACCGGTTCGGCATACAGGATATTGCCTGCCACAGTATCGAAAATGAAATCATACTTTTCATCTTTGCCGACTTTAGCGATGACCGTCTTGACTCTTTCGAGAATGGGAGTGACCAACTCAGCTTGTTTCTTATATATTTCGCCTTCCGGACCGAGTTTTTCAACCTGGAATTTTTGAATAGATTCCTGAAGCTGGGCAATTTCGGTTTCCTTGGTCTTACGACGGGTTTCACTCATCATCATTTTCTGACGTTCGTAATCCTTCTGCAGGCTATCCAACTTGGCAAGCATTCCGCGATATTGATCTTCCAGTTTCTTGGCCTCGATATCGAGTTTGCTCTGGGCTTCCCGGGCTTCATCGTATTCGCTTAGGATGCGGTCGGAATTGACATAGGCGATCTTGACCTGAGCCTGAGTTACCTCACTCAATCCAGCCATCAATAACATTCCGATAACAGTCAGTACTACTTTTTTCACTTTTCCTCCGTTAGATTGTATTAGGTTTTGCGTATTAATAAGATGTTCCAAATATAAAGTGCGTTTGCCAGCCTTCCGGTTTACCATAACCGGTCGAGCCTTCCTGGTCAATATCGTCAAATCCGTAACCAAAATCAACCCCTAATAATCCGAGTGCCGGCATATAGAAGCGGACACCAACCCCGACCGAACGTTTCAGATCGAATGGGTCGGTGTTGCGCAAGTATTTCCAGACATTGCCAGCCTCGGCGAAGGCCAGGGCATAAATGGTTGGATTATTGGAAATCGGCACGCGATACTCGCAGGTATATTTCAGCATCGTTTCGCCGCCGTATGGATAGTAATAGCCGCCGTAATAATAAGAAGGTCCGACTTCGTTGTCGTCATAACCACGCAGAGCGGTGCCGTAAATCATGCCGCTGCCGCCCATAATGAAGCGTTCATCCGGTGGCACCAGACTGCCGGATTTCAATCTCTTGATAACGCCGAATTCGACATGGTTATACAAAACCAATTTCCAGATGGTCGGCATATAATAATCCAGGTTGAAGGTATTCTTGGTAAAATGTTCCGTGCCGCCGAAGGGACCGCCGGTCAGACTCGACGACCAGGTAAACGCCGAACCCATTGTGGGAAATTCCGGACGGTCGCGGCTGTCGCGGCTGATTACCTGGGTCAGTCCGATGCTGGTCGTCCGCGAACGACCTTCGAGCACATCTTCCAGATAGTCTTCGTCAACGTCGGAATATTTCTTCTTGTAAGCGCCGAACGACCAGCTGATCCGGAAATAATTATCCGGCCAGCGTAGACGACGTCCCCAGCGCAGCGAACCACCCATGACAGTCAGATCATAGGGATAATAGTAACTGCTGGTGCTGCTTCCTCTTTCGGTATAAGTCACACTGGCGCCAACTAAATTAGGCGTATCGAACAGCCACGGATCGGTGAAACTCAGACTCATTGATTTATAGGGCACATAGGAATAACTCGAATATGAATAGGAAGTCCCCTGTTGATAGGCGATGGAAAGTTGCTGGCCACGGCCCCGGAAATTATTAAAAGTAAAACCGCCGCCACCGACCAGACCATAGGTCTGACTGATACTGAATGAAAGGTTCGCCTGGTTACCGGACTTCTCCTCAACGGTCATTTCAATATCAACCGCATCCTCGCTGACCGGGACCACATCCGGAGTAACATTGGCAAAAAAATTCAGCATATAAACTTCATTTTGGCTGCGCATCAGAGCTTCCCGGCTAAAAATATCGCCAGGATACATTTTAAGTTCGCGCCGGATGACGTTTTCATTGGTACGGTCATTGCCATAAATATTGATTTGGTTGATGGAAACAATCGAGTTCTCGGTAATTTCAAACGTGATGTCGATTTCATCTTCGGAGACTGGCACTTCGAGTGGAATTATCTGAAAAAAGAGGTAACCGCGATCCATATAAGCCCCGTTGATCCGATCGTATACCGCTTTCTGCAGGTCTTCATCGTTGTAATAATCGCCCGGTTTTATACCTAACAACAGATTTAACTGCTCGGTGGTATAGACAGTGTTACCGCTGAAGTTGATATTGCGGTATTTGTAACGCGGACCTTCGTAAACTGCGAGCGTCAGAATCATGCGTTTTTTATCCTGAGTATAGGAAATCGAATCGGATTCGATTCTAAAATCGCGGTATCCTTCATTGCGATAGAAGGTGCGCAGGTTTTCTTTGTCCTCGGCATATTTAGTCTCATCATATTCACCGGTGCGCAGTATAAATAAATTGCGCCGATGGGTTTCTTTCAATGCCCGTCTCAGTCGCCGGTCAGTAAAATTTTCGTTGCCGATAAATTCGATATCCTTGATTCGGACGCATTTGCCCTCTTTGATTTTCAAGGTAAGATTCTTGCTATTCTCCTTGGAACCGTCGCTGATTTCAGGTTCGATTTCAGCTAAAAGATAACCTTCTTTGATATACAAATCCTGTACTTTCCGTTTGATATCGGCGATCAAGCTGGCAGTTAGGACTTTACCGGAGATCAGATTAAGTTCTTCATCAAACTTACTCTTTTTAATTTTCTTATTACCTTTCACCTCGAATTTTTCCAGGCGGGGATATTCCTCAACCTTAATAATCAGAAAAATTCCGGCCTCTGATTCCTTGTCGAGCAGAATCTTTATATCGGAAAACATATTGAGCTTCCATAGGCGCTGAATGGCTTCGGAAATGTTTTCCTGGGTGATTTGCTTACCTTCCATCAATCCGGATTGGACTTTTACGCTGGATTCAGAAATGGTCTTATTACCCTGAACGGCCAGTCCCAAGACGGTTAATCCATCCTCCTGAGCAGAAGAAACAACCGCTGAAATCATTATTATCAATAAGAATATTACAGATCTGAATTTGGACATTATCAAGTTCCTGATGGATGGGTGATTTGTTCGCTGGTTTTCCCGAAACGCCGCTCTCTTTTCTGAAAATCCTGGATCGCCAAGAGGAGCTCCCGCTTGCGAAAATCAGGCCAGTAGGTGTTGGTGACATAAATCTCTGTATAAGCCATCTGCCAGAGCAGAAAATTGCTGAGACGCAATTCGCCGCTGGTTCGGATCAGCAGATCCGGATCGGGCATATCACGCGTATACAGATATTTGGAAAATAGTTGTTCGTTAATATCGCCCGAGGTGATCTTGCCTTCGCGCACATCCTGCGCAATCGCCCGGGTGGCGTCCAGTATTTCAGCCCGGCCGCCATAACTCAGAGCCAGGTTGAGATTCAGGCCGGTATTGCGGCTCGTTTTTTCGACCCCTTCCATTAAACCACTGAGCGGATCTGCGGGTAAATCTTCCAGGTGTCCCATCAGAGTCAGCCGTACGTTATTTTTATGGAGATCATCAACTTCATTACGAATGGTGCGCAGCAGCAGGGTCATCAGATAAGAGACTTCCGACTTCGGACGCGACCAGTTCTCGATCGAAAATGTATAAAGAGTCAGAGCCTTGATTCCGATTTCTCCGCACTCGCGGGTCACCTCCCGCACGGAATTGATGCCTTCATTATGACCGGCGACGCGCGGTAAACCGCGTTTTTTCGCCCAGCGCCCGTTACCATCCATGATGATCGCGATATGCTGTGGCAATTGACCGCCTTTCAGCACCAATTCACGTAAGGTTGTTATTTCCTGTTCTTCTTGCGACATTATTACCAATTTAAAATAAACTGTGGAAATTATTATTCATTTACATATAAAGTCAATGAAAACCATGTAAAATTCCTAACGGGAAGTAGATATTCAGGATTAGTTGAGTTCAATTCGGAGTCTGTCACTCTTGCTTCTCAATTAAGAGAATTATTCCATTTTCATGTTATCAATCTATATTCCGAACCCTTGTGTCGCGTCTTTTTACGGCAGTCTGGGTAGATTGTTCCGAGTAAAATGACCTTTTTTCATTCGGTAGTAATTCTATCAACCGGATTTATCGATTTTGAAAATTTTTTTTTGGATAAATAACTGCGTCGTTCTATATTGACTGCCAGAGTTAATATATCCATGGGAAAGACACTCAACCACAAAATAACCTCATGCCAGAAACGGATTCTGGTTGCCGACCGCGATCCGGAAATACGGACTTCTCTCAGCAATTTTCTGTCGGAAAACGGCTTTTTCTGCCAGACGGCGGCTGACGGGGAAAACGCAATCCGGGCGCTTACAAATGAATCTTACGACATCCTGATTGCAGACCTTAAGTTGCCGAAACGCTCCGGCATCGAAATCCTGGAAAGGATTGCCGCTATCAGTCCGAATACCCTAACGCTGCTCACGACAGATTCTGCGACTGCCGAGACCGCCATTGACGCTTTACGTAGAAGTGCTATCGATTACCTCGTCAAACCGCTTGATTTCCGTACCGTTCTGCACCACCTCAGAAAAGCCTGTCAGCTTAAAGAAGTGCTGCTCGAGAACCGTTACCTGCGTCAGGAAATTCACGCCAAGGACCATCCCGATCAGATCATTGGTGAAAGTCCGATAATGAAAAATATTTATAACCTGATCGGCAAGGTGGCCAACTCATCCTCCAATATCCTGATCACCGGACGCAGTGGTACCGGTAAGGAATTAGTCGCCCGGGCCATTCATCAAAACAGTCCGCGAGCGGATAAGCCGTTCGTCGCGATCAACTGCGGCGCGATCCCGGACACTCTTTTCGAAAGTGAGCTCTTTGGTCTGAAAAAGGGTTCCTTCACCGGAGCAACCATGGACAAAGACGGCGTCTTCCGGGCAGCTAATGGCGGAACGCTCTTTCTGGATGAAGTCGGCGAAATACCGGTGCATACCCAGGTCAAATTACTACGCGCCATCGAATCGAAGGAAATCAAACCAATCGGCAGTACCAATGCGCTGGTCATGGATGTGCGCATTTTGTCAGCTACCAATAAAGATCTCGCGAAGGAAATCGAAGAAGGCAACTTCCGGGAAGATTTATACTATCGGCTGAACATCATCGAGATTCACCTGCCGTCACTGGCCGAGCGCAAAGAAGACATTCCGTTACTCGTCAGCCACTTTATCAAAATATACAACACCGAACTCAGACGCAAAGTCCTCGGCGTCGATAAAGATACTCTGAAAATTCTCACAAATTATAAATGGAAAGGCGAAGTCCGCGAATTGGAAAATGTCATCGAACGGGCGGTCCTGCTCTGCGAAGGCGATTACATCACGCCGCGCGACCTGCCGCCGTATATTAATACCGGCGATTTACATTTATCCGATATTCCGGACGATCTTAAATCCTCGGTGCACAATTTCGAACGTCAACATATCCTGGCGATCCTGCGCCGGGTCGATTTCGATAAAAACAAAGCCGCCGACCTGCTCGGCATTGGTCTCTCGTCGCTCTACCGCAAGATCGATGAACTCGGTATCGAATTGTAATAAATTTCAAAATTCATATCGAACATTTCAAATTGGGTTCCCTGACAAATCTAATGTATTTTAATTTGAATGATCCGACAGCAGCCGTGACAATGACGCTCCCTGACACTAAATACCGTCACCCAAACCGGTCTGACCCTGATTATTTTTCGCGTCTATTCGTGTCCATTCGCGGTAAAATTTCTGTTGACTTTTCCGAATAGATTACCTAGACTCAAACCGTTATTTCAAATCGGGCTGCGAAGAATTGGTATTCTCTCCGTTTATCATTTCTTCGACTGAGCAGGCAACTTATGGGGTAGTAGCTTTTTCTCAGAATCGGTTTCGTTAAGTTTGTGATTTCATCGGAAACGACTAAAATAGACGGTACGCTATGAATCGAGGCTGCGCCCGCGATTTGTTTATAGTCGGGGAAAATATTTTACTAATCAACGCAACGATTGTGAAGGGAAAAGTACAACCCGATAGGAATAAAAACGTTGTTTAACATCTTAACAGAAGGGAGCCAATATGGCAGGAGAAAACCTTGTCTCGATCAATGTCCCGGCTGAAACCTGGACTGAGATGCGCGATCTGGCCGCCCAGCTGGGGTCGAAGCTGGAAGCCATAGTCGTTGCATTATCCGCCGAACAGAAGAAAGCCTTACCCAAGGCCAATACCCGGTTTATGGCGTTTGTGAACAAGATGCTCACTCATACTGAAACGAATCCGGAGATTGTTCCGTCCTTTGTGTCGCTGGATGAATTGAAAATAGATGTTACGGCAAGCAATTCCCTGACAGAAATCCTCAATATCATGACTCAGACGATGGAACCGCTGGCCGACACAATCACACTGTGCTCCAGCGAGGCTTATCAGGCTTGCCTGAAGATCTACGGTCACATCAAGGAACTGGCCAAGGCCAACGTTCCGGGGATGCAGGCCATCTTAGACGACCTGAAGCCTTTCTTTGCCCGCAGTAAAAAATCCGGCGACACTCACGCCAGCGAGTGAATTAGATGAATCCGGCGCCTGTCAGGTTTACCTGTCCTGATCCTGTTTTTACCGGTTATTACGGTAAACCTGGCAGGTGCATTTCAGATCGGCAACACATTGAGATGGGTTGTGCAAGCGAAAAATTTCGTCAAAACGCCGGAACATCGGGTCTTTTTACCGGAAATTTTCTATACGGAACCGAAATGATGAGGTACAAAACAGAAAAACTGCGGTTCAGAAAAGAACATTTTCTGTGTCTAACAGAAAAATTTTGGCCTGATGCAGAAAATGTTCTAGGAATCGTAGGAAATTTTCCGTCTGAAATGGAAAACATGCACAATTTTCAAGAAAATGGATTCAAATTAATGAAAACCAAACGTCAGAAACAGCCACAGACAGCGATGCAATTGTTAAAACTGATTACAAAAGTAATTTGCAGGCAACCAGTTTGGAATCGTGCGCCAAATGCGCCCCATTTGAAAAACCGGTTTCATGTGTTTCGCTTTAAATAAGGAAATGGTATGAATAAGCGCTTAAAGAATATTCTGATTGCTTTAATAATCCTTTTAATCTTTTTTACCTCCTGCCAAGATGAAAATGACGACGATGACGACGATTATTGGGATAGTCCCGTATATTTCAATATTGACGGGCTTCCTGTGAGTTTACCCGGTGGAGAGAAAATCATGTATTATCACGCCGGGATTAAAACGATATATACGAGTGGTTCTGTAGAGGTTAATGAAGATTCGGCTGGATTATGGATAATCAATATTGACGGGACAAATCCCCGTTTAATATTAAAAGGTGGACTGGGAAATTGGTACGATATAAGTCCGGATGGAGATTGGATTGGATTTGAGGATGGCGGGCAAATCTATAGGGTTCCAACGATTGGAGATAGTATCGTTGTTAATCAAACCCAACAGCTCACCTCAGAAGGAAGTAACTTCTTCCCCGCGATTAGTCCTGACGGGAATTGGATTGTGTATGATTCAAACAACGAAAGTCCCGATGGCGGCTATAGAATCTGGATAATGACAGATAATGGAACTGATAATTCTCTCATTGTTGGTGGAAGAATGCCATGTTGGTCAAATAATCAAAAATGGATATACTATATAGGATTATATGCTGAAATATATAAAGTAAATATAGATAGTACTTCAGAAGTTGTTAAAGTAACCCATTTGAATGAAACTAATATTTATTCTGCCGATAACCGTAATCCAAAATGCTCGCCGGATGGAACAAAGATAGTATTTGAATCGAATGGTCAAATATGTATCATAGATTCGACCGGGAATAATCTAAAACAGCTCACAACCGATGGCGGAATCAATCCGGATTGGATAGACAATAGCACTGTCGTATATATCGGGTTTAAACCAAGAGGATCGGATATCGATGATTTTCTTAGAAATCACGGAACTCTTTGGACTATGGATGTAGATGGAAATAACAAAAAACAACTCACTTTTTTCAATGGGGATGTAATTAA
>CAZNUN010000035.1:0-14869 GCA_964576275.1 uncultured bacterium
CTTCAACAAAATCAAAAGTATCAACTAATCACCCATACAAATCCGTGATGAACCTTTTGTTTGAATAAAATACACACCGTCGAAGTAGTTGGGTGAGGTCGTCGAATTGACCTGCTCGGCCAGCCAGCGCAGGTTTTCCAGTGATGAAATTTGATAGGGATTACCGGATGATCCGTCGCCCTGTGCCGGGGCGGTGGCGACCGGACCAGCCGGCTCAGTAGACTGCCATTGCAAATATGGATAACCGCTATTGACCGATTCATTCAGTGCCCAAATTTTCGTAAAGTCCCAGCCGAAAGTCGCCTGCGTTTTCATCTCGGCTGTGCTCTTGGGTGTGCCTTTTCCGGTATCGCTTTGTTTGGCAGTTGCGGAGTCGTAAAAAGAATGGGCGATCGTGGCCTCGGTAGCTCCTACCAGACCGCCGACCTCCGTGATGCCGGTTACTTTCCCTATTGAGTAACAACTGTCAATGGTACAATAATCAGGCTTATTATTACCCACCAGACCTCCGATTTTATTTGTGCCACTAACATCACCGGTAGCATAACAGTTAGTTAATTGATAGGTATAGGCGGTACGACCAATCAAACCACCAACATCGTCGACACCCGACACGTTGGCGGAGGAATAGCACTGGCTGATAGTCGAAACGTAAGTACGCCCCACCAATCCGCCGGTATAATTATTAATTCCGGTAACGATACCCGTGGTGTAGCAGTTTTTTATCACCTGACCACCATAGCCAACTAAACCACCGACATAGTAATTTCCTCTAACAGAGCAATTAACTACACCTAAGTTCAGGATCGTCCCATAAGTGGCATTGCCAAAAAGTCCGGCGAAATCATAATAACCTAAATCGATAAAAAGGCCGGTGATAGTATGATTCTGCCCGTCGTAAGTTCCGGTAAAATAGGTTGAAGAATTGCCGATCGGCGAAAAGCCGGCGCCGCTATTCCAGCCCGAGGTGGCTGAGGCATTAATATCAGCCGTCTAAATGTAATATTTATTCCAGGCGCTGGAATTCTGCGAAAGCCAGTAAAGGTTTTCCAGTGTAGCGATCTGATACGGATCGGTCACTGTGCCGCTTCCGGAAGGCTGAGTAGCGGTTTGTGCCGAGGTCCTGCCCATAAGCAGCGTCAGACACGCCATCGTGATAATCAGAGTATAACCCACATTTTTAACCAATCTCTTCATAAATGTTATTACAATAATGATTATGACCGTGTTAAAACGTTTCAATAATTCTAAAATTTTCAAAAGGAATTTTCACAAAAACAATTTGAGACGAAATTCCAAATCCGGCAATATAAAAAATGGTCGTCTTGCTGGATAGGCGGTCAGATTGTGCCGCCTGTCACGGAGAGCTATAAGCCGCGGAGGTTTTTTAATTATGTTATATTGAATTGTCCTGATCAATCTGACATTTTTTTTAGATAGACCCGGATTGCAAATTTCAGAACGTTTCCAGTAGTCTTAGCCGATTCCTCATCCCGGCAATTGCCGGGGACTCGGAATGACTTTATTATTAATATTTGAGTGAAGAATAAACGATTCTATAAGTAATCACAATTATCCGTGTTCTCCGTGTCCACTCTGTGTCACTCCGTGTCAGAAAAACCGTCAGACCTTGACTTCCCGCACGACGTCGATGACGGTGCCGTCCACCCATTTGATGGCGGCGACGACGCGCTCGCCGAAATCGGGTTTCTCCGGTTTGCCGCCGCAGATGTGTTCGACTTCGGCTTGCAGGTCGCGGATGTCGACTAATGGCAGGGCAGAGCCCTTCAATTTATCGAGCAGATCGGTGCGCCGCGGATTAATGGCGATGCCGCGTTCGGTGACGATGACGTCGATCAATTCGCCGGGACCGCACAGGGTGGTGACATTGTCCACGATGACCGGGATGCGGTCGCGGAATGAGGGAATCGGCAGGATCGTGCATTTGGCGAACAGACAATTCTGCCAGCCGCCAATGCCGTGCAGGAGATAGCCGTCGGAATGCGTGACGACATTGCCATTGAAATTGACATCGACTTCCGTGGCGCCCAGGATCATGATGTCCATCATACTGGTCAGGTTGCCCTTGGAATGATAATTATAGGCGTTGAATACCGGATACGGATGATGATTGGCATTCTTAGCAATGCTGCGAACGGCTTCCAGGTCAAAAGCCTGAGCGTCGAGAATATGTTCGAGGCTGCCATCTTCCAGCATGGCGACCATGTACTGGGTGCTGCCGCCGAATCCGAGGTGAGCTTTCCAGCCACGTTGCTTTAAAATTTGGTGGGTATAATAGCCAATCGCCAGAGACGTTCCGCCGGCGCCGGCCTGCATATAACAACCGTCGTGCAAAATGCCGGATTGTTCCAAGAAGGCGGCGGTCAGTTCGGCGATCATCAGGCGATCCGGACTGCGCGTGATTTTGGTCGTTCCGGAGACGATTTTTTCAGGAATGCCAATCTTATCGACGACCACGACGCAATCCACATAATTGCCCTCGATTTCCATCGGCAGATTGGGAAAATCAACCAGATTATCGGTGACGACGATGACTTTGTCGGCGTAGAGGTAGTCGGCTTTGGCATAGCCGAGTACGCCGCAGGCCGACGGACCGGACTGACCGTTGGCATTGCCAAAGGCATCTGACGAAGGTGCTGCAATTACGGCAATATCGAGTTTGACTTCGCCATCCTGGAGCGCCTGCACCCGTCCGCCGTGTGAACGCAAAACCGCCGTGCCGCGCATGCCACCTTCGGTTACGAAGCGGCCGAGCGGGCCGTTCATGCTGCCCTCGATGCGATTGATGGTACCGTCTTCCAGGTAGGGAATGAGCGGCTCGTTACAGGGGAAGGAAGCCGATGGAAACCACACCAAGTCTTTCACGCCCATGTCGTGAATCGTATCGAACAGTAAATTGCTAACCAGGTCGCCGTCGCGCAGGTGATGATGCGTGCTGATCGTCATACCGTCGCGCAAGCCGCATTTTTGCAAAGCGGTTTTCAGATCGGGAACGATTTTGCGACCATCATCCGGGTAATCAATGCATGTTGGAATGAGCGGAGCGGCTTTGCGACCATTCGGACGGAATTTGCCGATTCCCTGAAATGGCACATGCTCCTGACCGTTGATGATCCGGGGAACGAGACGTCCGACGGCGTTTTTAACTAATTCCGGCTTCATACGTTTTCCTCCCGCCAGTTGGCATTGAGCAATCCCAGTTTTTCCGCCATATCAATCGTGCGCAGGGCGCGTTTGACAACCGGCGGATCGATCATTTTGGAGCCAAGCGCCACGACGCCCTGACCTTTTCGTTCGGCTTCCTCGAAAGCTTTGACGATTTTCCGGGCTTTGTCAATGGCCGCCGCATCGGGGGCATAATTATCCTGAATGACTTTAATCTGGCGCGGGTGAATGCAACCCATTCCATCGAAGCCGAGGGCTTTGGATTCCTGCACGGCTTTTTGTAGAGCTTCCATGTCGGCGACGTCGGAAAAGACCGAATCAATCGCCTGTACACCGGCGGCGCGGGCGGCGTTCAGCAGTGCCTGCCGGGCGTAAAATGTTTCGCGACCTTCGGCGGTGCGTTGGGTGCCGAGATCGGCGGTGTAGTCTTCCAGGCCGATCGCAAGGGCGACGACCTGCGGCGAAGCGGTGGCGATTTCATAAGCTTTCAGCACGCCCAAGGCGCTTTCGATGATCGGCATCAGCCAGACCGGGTTGGTCAGTTTATATTCATTCGCGATCCGTTTAATTTCTTTATCGACCTGCTGAACCTGGTCGGCGGATTCGCATTTCGGGATCAGGATCAGGTTGACATTATGGGGAATCACGTAGCGCAAATCTTCCAGTCCGCGCGGTGCCTGATTGATGCGTACCATGCGTTCCGCTCCATAGAAATCAACCTGTCGCAGAGTGTTGCGAACCAGAAAGCGCGCTTCCGATTTTTTGGCTGGCGGGACGGAGTCTTCGAGATCGAGAATCAGTCCGTCAGCTATATGCAGTCCGGCGTTAATAGTCAGTTTTGGGCTGTTGCCGGGCAGGTAGAGCCGCGCCCGCCGCCAGCAATCGCGCGCCGTGCTGTAATTATTCTGCGGCAGGAAAGGCGGCAGAAATTCCTTGTCGGTTTCTACGACCTGGCTAACGGCGGCTTCTATGCGGGCGGCCAGAGTGTAAGGCAGGGCGCCGTTGTCCTTGATTTTTACCAATGCGTTGGCGATGCCGAAGAAATCCAGCACCTTCCGGCAATCCGCATCAATCGCTTTGCCGTACAGCGTTTTGACCTTGCTGGTCAATTCGATCTGAATGTCGCCGCTGTCGGTCAGCTCCAGTGTGACCTGGCAGTCGCTGCGATCTTCTTTGCCGCAATTTCCGGCGCTTCCGATTTTATTCAACCGTACCTCCTGTTGAATGCCGATTAAATTATTGAACTTTCACGGCGGTAATTTTCGGCTTTTCCGGCCAAAAATGCAAGAACGGCGTTGAGTTTGTGACGAAAGGAGTATGTTTTTATCGGCATATTTTATCCCTAATCCGAGACACGCGAATCGCAACCCCTTTGCGAAATCAGTCGGCGCGCAATAAATTTGAAGCACTTTTTGTTAAATAATTAAAGCGAGGTTATATGATCCTGGAAATATTGCCGGAAATCAATGAGATCAAAGACGGCGAACTGAAATCCAAAGTGATTGCCGTCTGGGAAGAGGCGATGGCTTTTCGCGGCTGGACGCCGGAGATTTTACAATCGATTCCATTTACGCTGCTGGCCGAAAATGTCAAAATCACTTTTATCGAACATGTGCGCACGGTTTGTAAAATGTGTATTGCCTGCGACAAGGTTCTGACGGAAGCCTATGGCGACCGCAAGACCAAAGTCAACCGCGATAATCTGATTGCCGGCGCACTGCTGGCCGACGTCGGGAAACTGCTGGAATACGAAATTGTGGACGGCAAAGCCGTGAAATCCGATTTCGGGAAAAAACTGCGGCATCCGTTCAGCGGCGTCGGCCTGGCATTCAAGCATGGCGTTCCACCGGAAGTTTTACACGTCATCGCCTGCCATTCCAAAGAAGGCGATGGCGAAAAACGCTTACCCGAAACGATCATTTTCCATCACGCGGACTTCATTGATTTCGAGTTGGTGAAATAAGAAATTGAAACCGCAGAGGACGCAGAGAGCACAGAGAAATTTATCATAAAATACTCCGCGTTCTCTGTGTTCTCCGCGGTGAAAAAAGGATTCAATATGGGAAAGACATTTAGTGAGAAAATATTAGGGAAAAAGGCCGGGAAGCCGGTCGTGCCAGGTGAGATCGTCGAGATCGAACCGGATATAGCGATGTCGCACGACAATACGGCGGCGATTGCTTCGACCTTCTACAAAATCGGAGTGGACCAGGTTTATGATCCGGAAAAGCATGTCGTGATTCTCGATCATTGTACTCCGGCCGCCAATGAAAAATTCGCTCAGAATCATAAGGACATTCGCGAGTTTGTGGCGAAGCAGGGGATCAAAAAGTTTTATGACATTAATCAGGGAATCTGCCATCAGGTGATCCATGAAAAAGGGCATATCTGGCCGGGCGCGTTGATCGTTGGCGCCGATTCGCATACGACTTCCTACGGTGCATTCGGGGCGTTTTCGACCGGTATCGGGCGCAGTGAAATGGCGGCCATCATGGCCTGCGGGAAAATCTGGCTGAGAGTGCCGGAAACGCTCAAAATCGTCTGTGATGGCGAATTTCAGCCGGGAGTTACTTCTAAAGATTTAATGCTGAAAATCGCCGGTGACATTGGTGCGGATGGCGGCTTGTATCGCGCCATCGAATTCTGCGGACCGGGCATTGACCGGATGACGTTGGCCAGCCGCTTTGTGATGACGAATATGGCGGTGGAAATTGGCGCCAAGAACGGCTACATGATTCCCAATGCCGAAGTTCTGGCTTATGTCAAATCGCGTACGAATCGTTCTTTCGAGGTCATCGAATCCGATCCGGATGCGGTTTTCGACGAAGTGCTGCATTATAATCTGGCTGACATCGAGCCGATGGTCGCTAAACCGCATACCGTCGATAATGTCGCTCCGGTCGCGGCCGTCAAAGGTACGAAAATCGACCAGGTCTTCTTCGGCAGCTGCACGAACACGCGCGTTGAGGATTTCGAGGTGGTCGTCAGTATTCTGAAAGGAAAAAAAATCCACTCCAGTGTACGCATGCTGGTTTTCCCGGCCTCCCGTGAAATCTATCTCGAGGTTCTGAAGCGCGGCTGGATTACCGATCTGGTGGAAGCCGGAGCGGTCATTATGAATCCCGGTTGCGGACCATGTATGGGCAATCACGAAGGTGTTCCTGCCAAAGGCGAGGTGACACTCTCAACCTCCAATCGCAATTTCAAGGGCCGCATGGGCAACAAGGACGCCGAAGTCTATCTTTGCAGCCCGCGCACCGCGGCAGTGTCGGCTCTGACAGGGAAGATAGAAGACTTTCGGGAAATTAAATTGTAGATTGTAGATAGAATGTTGGAGATTGTAAATTAAGTAAATCGGGAAGAATTAATTTGGGGAAGGCCAGTTGACTCCTGGTGAATTAACTGATAAATTACTTGATTTGGCCGTTATAATCGTCTGGATCGCGGAGCGGTTAAGCCGTACTTTTATTGGTCGCCACATTAGCGGACAACTTTTCCGGTCGGTTACGTCAGCCGGTGCCAATTATGGCGAAGCCTGTGCGGCTGAAAGTCGTTCAGATTTTATTCACAAATTGTCCATCGTTCTAAAGGAACTGAATGAAACTAATTACTGGCTTACGTTAATTAAAAAATCCGAACTACTACCTGCCTCGGAAATTGACCCATTAATGTCCGAATCCACCAGCCTTACCAATATCATTGCAAAATCTCTAATAACTGCGAGAGAGAAAAGACATTCTAAAGATGAATGAGATAATCGAATATTCAACAAACAACCTACAATCTTCAATCTACAACATACAATTAAAATGAGGACAATATGAAAATCACCGGACGAGTTTGGAAATACGGGGATGACGTCAACACCGACGTCATTTTTCCCGGCAAATATACCTACACCGTGACTGATCCGCAGGAAATGGCCAAAATCGCACTCGAGGACTTAGACGCCAGTTTTGCGAAAAATGTCCAAAAAGGCGATGTCATCGTGGGCGGTAAAAATTTTGGCTGCGGCAGTTCGCGCGAACAGGCGGCGTCCTGTTTGCTGTATGCCGGGGTCGGAGCAGTCATCGCCAAATCTTTTGCGCGGATATATTTCCGCAACTGCATCAATTTCGGGCTGCCGGCATTGACTTCCGCTGAAGCGGTCGCCAATCTCAAACACGGCGAACAGATCGAAATTGATATGGAAAAGGGTGAAATCAAGACAGCAAACGGCGTGTATACATTTCCACCGTTGCCGAAGGAAATCGTCGGCATATTCGATGCCGGCGGCTTGATTCCCTATACGCAGCGCAAACTGGGCATCGAGCCGAAAGAACAATCAATTAACGCAAATAATTAAGGAGTTTTTATGGCAAAATATCGGATTGCATGGCTACCGGGCGACGGCGTCGGTAAAGATGTATTGGTGGCAACGAAAATCGTTCTCGATAAACTGCAATTGGACGCGGAATATATTCATGGCGATATTGGCTGGGAATTCTGGAAGAACGAAGCCAACCCGCTGCCCGACCGCACCATCGAAATGATGAAAACGACCGACTGCGCGCTGTTCGGAGCCATTACCTCGAAGCCCAAAGAAGAAGCCGCCAGGGAACTGGTTCCGGAACTGCAGGGCAAAGGGCACGTTTACTTCAGCCCGATTGTCAACCTGCGCCAGAAATTTAATTTGCATACCAATCTACGGCCATGTAAAGCCTATCCCGGCAATCCCCTGAATTACAAGGAAGGCATCGATATTACCATTTTCCGCGAAAACACCGAAGGCATGTACGGCGGAGTTGAGTTTTATCCGCTGCCGCAAAGCGTTTATGACGCGCTGGATGCCGCTCACCCGAAGATGAAAAAATTTAAAGATGCCGGGCTTGAAAATATCGCCATGTCGACCCGCATCATGACCAAACAGGCCTGTGCCCGCATCGTGCGGAATGCCTTTGAATTTGCCAAAAAGTACGGCAAGAAAAGCGTAACGGTTGTCGATAAACCGAATGTTCTGCGCGAAACCGGCGGACTGATGATTCGCACGGCTCGTGAAGTCGCCCAAGATTATCCGGATATTTATCTCGATGAGACCAATATCGATGCGCAATGCATGTGGCTGATCAAGAATCCGGAGAAGTATGAAATTCTTGTCGCAGAAAATATGTTCGGTGATATTTTATCCGATCTGGCGGCGCAGTTAGTCGGTGGACTGGGTTTTGCCAGTAGCGGCAATATCGGCGACAATTATGCGGTTTTCGAACCGACGCACGGCTCGGCGCCGAAATATGCCGGAATGTACAAGGTCAATCCGCTGGCTACCATTCTGACCGCCAAACTGATGCTCGACTGGCTCGGTGAAACCGACGGCGCCAACCGCATCGAAAACGCCGTCGCCGCTGTGGTGAAAGAAGGTAAAGTCAAGACATACGACATGGGCGGAACGAATACATCGTTGGAAGTCGCGCAGGCCGTTGCCGACAAACTTTAGCAATATTTATAGAGGTATAAATGGAGACAATTTCCCGAAAAATCGCCCGCTTTGCGGTGCAGTTGAAATATGAAGATTTACCGGCGGCCGTCGTGAACGAAGTCAAACGTTATCTCTTCGATTCGCTTGGTTGCGCCTTTGGCGCGATGAATACCAAAGACGTTAGCGCAATGTACCGGATTTTGCTTGATATGGGCGGCAAACCGGAAGCGACCGTAATTGGTTTTGGCGACCGCTTACCGGCCGCCAATGCCGCGCTGATCAATTCCCTGATGATCCGTTCGCTGGATTTCAACGACATTTACTGGAAACAGGATCCGTCGCATCCCAGCGACCTGATTCCAGCCGCGCTGGCCATGGCCGAACGGCAGGGGAAAAGCATGCGCGAAGCTATCGTGGCCATCGTTCTGGCGTATGAATTCGAACAGCGCATTTGCGAATTCGGTCTGCCGGGCGTGCGCGAACGTAAGTGGCATCATGCGACGCTGACGCAATTCGTGTCGCCGATTGTCGCCGGGAAATTGCTCGATCTGACCGAAGAACAGATGGTAAATGCCATCGGCATCGGCGCCTGCCATAATTATACGATCGGCTGTCCGACTGCCGGCAAACTGACCATGATGAAAAATACCGTCGATCCGATGGCAGTCCAGGCTGGTGTTTTTGCAGCTCTGATGGCGAAAGAAGGATATTCCGGCACGGAAGCGATTTTCGAAGGCAAGGAAGGTCTCATGGATGTCTTCGGACCGAACTGGGATGAGGAAAAAATGATCGCCGGACTGGGCGAATCGTATCGCATTTTGAATTGTTCGATGAAAGCCTTTCCGACCGAAGCCCTGACGCACACTCACCTGACGGCAACTATTAAACTCGTCAAAGAAAATGATATTCAACCGGAAGACATAGAGGAAGTTATCATCACGACCATCGCGCGAGCCTGTGACATTCTGTTCGATCCGCACAAATATGAGCCGGATTCGCGCGAAACCGCCGACCACAGTCTGCCGTATTGCATTGCGGCTGCTATTGTTGATCGTCAGGTGACCGTAAATTCGTTCTCGGACGAAAAATTGCATGATAAACGGATTCGCGCAGTCATTCGTAAAATCAAAGGCGAAGCCAGCCTGGAGTTCGAGAAAATGTTTCCTGCCAAGCAACCATCGAAGGTTGTCATTCGCACCAAAGACGGTAAAACCGTCAGCCAGTATCTCGAATATCCAAAAGGCGATCCGCGCGAACCGATGACTGACGAGGACATCGCGGTGAAATTCAACGCCCTGTCAGCGGCAGTTTTATCATCTGACCGACAAGCGGAAATTCGCAAGGCAATCGGAAAACTTGAGACGTATGAATCAGCCGCGGATTTCTTGAATAAACTAAAGGTCTGAGTATCCATTTAGTTTATCCGGATTCCGCTTAGGAATAGTAAAAAGTTTTTTCTTGCGATTGCGTACGTTTGTCAGGTATTATGAGGCTTTTATGAAAACGATCAACGCTACCAATGCCCGCAAGAATCTGTACAAACTTATCAGTGAAACCGCTGAAGTTCACGAACCGATTCAAATCACCGGTAAAACTCAAAATGCCATTTTAATCTCCGAGGAAGACTGGCGGGCGATTCAGGAGACTCTTTTTCTTACGACTGTTCCGGGAATGCGGGAATCGGTTTTGGATGGGCTTAACACACCTGTCAAGGAGTGCTCTGAGGAACTTGACTGGTGAAATGGAAATTGGTTTTCACTAAGCCGGCGCAGAAGGACGCTCTGAAATTAAAACAAGCCGGATTGAAAGACAGGGCGCTGGTTATTTTAGAAATCCTGCAAGAAAATCCGTTTCAATCACCTCCACCATTCGAAAAACTAGTTGGAGATTTATCCGGCGCTTATTTACGAAGAATCAACATCCGGCATCGCATTGTCTATCAGATCATCGAAGAACAGAAAACTGTAAAGATTATCCGGATGTGGAACCACTACGAATTCTAGCAACTCCGGATAATATGCGTAATCTGTGTTAAAAATATTAACCAGAACAATTCATGTCTAAAATTGTTGAATGGTTAAAAATTTATTAGATTATCCTAAGAATTGTATAAGGAGTTGAAAAAATGAAAAAAGGTTGGGTTATCTTAATTGCAGTCGTTGTAATTCTTTTACTGATTATCGGTAGAGTCGTAGGTATTTACAATAGTTTAGTGACTCAAGAAGAAGGTGTGAATAATGCTTGGGCACAGGTCAGCAACCAATACCAGCGCCGCGCCGATCTCATTCCGAATTTAGTTGAGACCGTCAAGGGTTATGCCAGTCATGAACGCGAAACTCTGGAAGGCGTTATTCAGGCGCGCGCCAATGCCACCAGTCTGAATGTTACCCCGGAAGTGCTGAACGATCCCGAAGCATTCTCCAAATTCCAGAAAGTTCAGGGCGAAATCAGCTCGGCCTTATCGCGTTTGATGGCCGTCGTCGAGAATTATCCGAACCTGAAAGCCAACGAGAATTTCCTGTCGCTGCAGTCGCAGCTGGAAGGCACCGAAAACCGCATTACCGTTGAAAGACAGCGTTTCAACGAAACTGTTCAAGGCTACAATACGCGCATTCGTCATTTCCCGACCAATATTTTCGCCGGAATGTTCGGATTCGAGAAGAAACTGTACTTCGAGGCCCAGGAAGGCGCCGAAGTCGCTCCCAAAGTCCAGTTTTAGTGAAAGATCATGCCTAATCTAAAATTCTGGCGGACGTTAGTTTTCGTCGGAGTGTTGCTTTTTCATCTGACGGCTTTCGCGCTGGATGTTCCGACATTAAACCGGCGGGTCACCGATCTGGCGGGAATCCTGAGCCCTTCCGAACAAGCCCGGTTGGAAGAGAATCTCATGGCTTTTGAGAATGAGACCTCCAACCAGATCGCCGTTCTGATTATTAACAGTCTGGAAGGTGAAGCCATTGAGCAATATTCGATCAGGGTCGTTGATCAGTGGAAACTCGGGACAAAAGAGCGTGATAACGGCGTTTTACTGCTAATTGCCGTTCAGGATCGCGCCATGCGGATTGAAGTCGGCTACGGGCTGGAAGGCGCGCTGACCGATTTAATCAGTTTTCAAATCATTCGGAATGTAATTGCTCCAGAATTCCGCAATGGCAATTACTATGCGGGCATCGATCAGGGTACCCGGGCTATAATGCTGGCCACCAAAAACGAATACAAAGCCGATCCGCGCCAACAGAAGAAATACCGGGAAGAAAGTGGCAAATCTCTGGCTTCCCTGATCTTTTTTATAATATTCATTTTATTTTTTATCGGTGGAGGCCGCCGTGGGAGACGGAGTTTGTTGTGGGCGTTGCTCTTTTCCAATATGTTTGGCGGCCGGGGAGGGGGCGGCTGGCGTTCCGGTGGCGGTGGTTTCGGTGGATTTGGCGGGTTTTCCGGCGGGGGCGGCGGTTTTGGCGGCGGCGGTTCATCCGGCGGCTGGTAAGAGCCAGATTTGGAATGATTTTTTTAACGAGGAATCTATGAAACTGAGTAAATCATATTTTTCGGCGAGCGATCTTAATGCCATCAAGCAGGCTTGCGAATGTGCCGAGGAGAATACATCCGGCGAAGTCAAGGTCAGTATTTTTGAAAAAAGACCGAAGGGAACCAGTCAAATGAGTTTGTCTGAACTGGCTTATGCTGAATTCAGGAATCTGGGTCTGGAAAAAACCCGCGATCGCACCGGAGTTTTACTCTTTATTTTGCTTTCCGAACGTCAGTTTCAGATTCTGGCGGATGTCGGCATTAGTGCCAAAGTCGAGCAAAAAGTCTGGGATGAAATTGCCGGGCAATTAGTTAATAAATTCAAAAATGGCGAATATCTGTCAGGTGTCGTGACGGCTGTAATGAGTATCGGCGAAGTCCTGGCCGGCTGGTTCCCGCGCAAGGCCGACGACACCAACGAACTGGCCGATGACGTGCATGTCGCCTGAAAATTCATAAGAAGAGGGCTGAGAAATGAACATTTACAAACGGGGAGTTCTGACTTTTTTAAGTATCTGTGGTTTGTTCGCACTCGGATTGTTGCACAACTGCGGCGAGAAGAAAGCGGAGGTGAAAATGGTCGATGAAAAACTGAAATCCGAAGTGACGGCGGCATTAGTCGAGAAATTAGGCGCCGAAAATCAAAGCCGCATCGAAACCGGGATTAAACAGGTTGGCGATTTCTGGCGGGCGGAAGACGGCGATGCGGAAGCCCTGAAACAATTCTGCTTAGAGAATTTCGTTGCCGATCCGGCCGAATTGCTGATTGCTTTCCAGCATATCGAAAGAACCTTCGAGACCATGGGCGGAGTGATCGTACAACTGAACCGTGACCTGAAATGGGACATCGACGTTCCAACCGGCCCGGTCCTGCCAGTCGATCTCCTGCTATCGAATTTCAATCTCGGCAGTCACGTTGAGGACGATCTTTACAACACCAAGATTGCCTTTTACGTTCTGCTGAATTACAAAGTCTATACGCTGGCGGAAGTCATGGAAGAAGGCGCCGGCTGGGATCGCCAGAAATGGGCGGAAGTGCGCCTGGCGCAGAGATTCAATTCGCGGGTGCAGTCGGCTTACAGTCAGAAACGCTACGAAGCCTATAACGCGGCTGAAAATTATATCTCGAATTACAATATTTGCATGCATAACCTGCTGACGGAAGACGGCGAGCGGCTCTTTCCGGAAGGTATGAAATTAATTTCGCACTGGGGGTTGCGCGATGAATTAAAAGCCCAATATCAGCTTGCGGACGGTTTACCGCGTCAGAAGATGATTTACGATGTCATGTTGAAGATCATTAACCAGGAAATTCCGCAGGTCGTGATCGATAATTGTAAAGTTGACTGGAAGGTTGCCGAAAATACCGTAAGTGGCGCCGGTGCGGATAATTCCCGCGAACCGGATACGCGCTTTGCCAAATGGCTGGGTGTTTTTCAGGGTGAAAAGGCCTGTGATCCGTATTACTTAGTATCAAAATCGCAGATTGACCGCCGTTTCAATGAAGAACGCGAAATTCCGGAGGACATCGTCCGGCAACTGTTCGTCGATTTATTGTCGTCGCCGGAATTAAAACAAACCGCGCAGCTGATTTCCAAACGGCTGGGCCGCGACCTGGAACCGTTTGATATTTGGTACAATCAATTTCGCGCCAAGTCCAAATATACCGAGGCTGATCTCGATAAAATTACCCAGGTGAAATTCCCGACAGCCGAATCTTTTAAAATGCAATTACCGGAAATCCTGATGAAACTCGGTTTCGACCGTGTTACCGCCAATTTCCTGCAATCCAAGATCGACGTCGATCCGGCCCGCGGTTCCGGGCACGCCATGGGAGCCGCCATGCGTTCCGATAACGCCCATCTGCGCACCCGCGTCGCGGAAGGCGGTATGAATTATAAAGGCTACAACATCGCACTCCATGAACTCGGTCATAATGTCGAGCAGGTTTTTACGTTGAATAAGGTCGATCATACATTATTACAGGGTGTTCCGAACACGGCCTTTACGGAAGCCTTCGCATTTATTTTTCAGAAGCGCGATCTGGATGTACTTGGTTTAACCGAGAAAGATCCACAAGCCGAACAATTGGACGCCTTAAACGAACTCTGGCAAACCTGCGAGATAGCGGCGGTTGCTTTGGTCGATATGGAAGCCTGGCATTGGCTCTATGAACATCCGGAGGCTAATCCGACTGAGTTTAAAAAGGCCGTGATCGAGATTGCCAAAAAAACCTGGAACGAATATTATTATCCGGTGATCGGGAAAAAAGATAGCGAAATCCTGGCGATTTACTCGCACATGATCGATAATGGTCTTTATCTGCCGGATTATCCGCTGGGTCATTTGATTTCCTTCCAGATCGAGCAGTACATCAAAGGCAAGAATCTCGCAAAGGAAATGGAACGCATGTGCGTCCAGGGACGGATCAATCCGATCTATTGGATGAAAGGGGCCGTCGGTGCGGAAATCTCGGCTGAACCGATGATCTCTGCCGCCCGCGAAGCCCTGAAAGTAGTTCAGTAAAATTATTTGAGATAATTGAAAAGCCCCGCCGGGTGGTTGTTGCCGGCGGGGCTTTTATTTTTAAGATGTAATGTAAGTTCAAGTGACATGATGAAACTTGATGCGCTATTTTGCAAAAATTAACTTTTTCATCACGTGGTCGGAACCTGATTTTAGTTCCAATATGTACAATCC
>CAZNUN010000036.1:0-14498 GCA_964576275.1 uncultured bacterium
CGATCGTCCCTACGTTAACATGCGGCTTCGTCCGCTTAAATTGTTGCTTCGCCATAAGAGCTCCTTAATTTTTTAAAAACTCAGGAATGAAACCTCTGGTTTTCTCTATTATTTCTCTTTGTACTTTTTTATCACAATAACTGAATTCAGAAAATTTCATCGTAAAAACCGCGCGTCCTTGTGAAATCGAACGCAGGTCGGTCGCGTAGCCGAACATTTCGCGCATCGGCACATTGGCATCGATCACATTGGCGTCGTTTCTTTTATTCATACCGACAATGCTGGCGCGCCGCATGTTCAGATCATTGAGCACGTCTCCGAGATATTCATCCGGTACGACGACTTCCAGCGTCATGATCGGTTCGAGGAGCGCCGGTTCGGCTTTGCTCAAAGCATTTTCAACGGCCATGGCGGCTGCGACTTCAAAAGCCAGTTCGGTTGATTCTTCCTCGCGATATTCACCGCCGGTGATTACAAAGCGCATTTTCTGCAAAGGATAGCCGGCCAGAACGCCGCTCCTGACGCTATTACGGACGCCTCTTTCAATAGCCGGAATAAATTCTTTCGGCAGTGTTCCCGGCAAGATCTTATTTTCGATGATTACATCGCTGATACCGCTGTCCGGCTCGACTTTCAGGGTCACTACGGCGAATTGATTTTTATTACCGGTTTGTCGCAGGAAACGACCTTCGCCGTCGGCGGTACTCATGATAGTTTCCCGATAGGACACCTGGGGTTTCCCGATGTGGGCTTTGACATTGAATTCGCGGATCAAACGATCGACCAAAATGTCAAGATGCAATTCGCCCATACCGGCTACTAAAATTTGTCCGGTTTCTTCATCGCTGGTGATCTGGAAGGTCGGATCTTCATCGGCCAGTTTGTTCAGGGAAATCATCAGGTTTTCCGAGTCGGCCTTGCTTTTGGGTTCAATGGAAATTTTAATAACCGGCTCGGGAAAATCCATTGATTCGAGAATAATCGGATTTTTAAAATCGCATAGCGTATGACCGGTATAGCTGTATTTCAGTCCGACCACGGCTCCGATTTCGCCGGCGCTCAGTATATCGCGGTCTTCCCGTTTATTGGCATGCATCAGGAGCAATCGTTGAACGCGTTCTTTTTTATCGATACTCGGATTATAAACCATCTCGCCCTTGTTAACGGTGCCGCTGTAAATTCTGATAAAACAAAGCCGACCGACATGCTGATCGGTCATGATTTTGAAAATCAGCGCACTAAGCGGGTCTTCCGGACGCGGATGGCGCTTGATCGGAGTGCCCTTCAGATTAATGCCTTCAATCGGCGGTACATCGAAAGGCGAGGGTAAGTAATTGACGATTGCATCCAGGAGCGGCTGCACCCCTTTATTACGAAAAGCCGAACCACAGAGAACCGGAATGATCTTATTCTCGAGCGTTCCTTTACGGATGCCATCGCGTAGTTCTTCCGCGCTGATTTCCTCACCATTCAAATATTTGGCGAAGATCACGTCATCGTAATTAGCGGCCTCTTCGATTAATTTTTGGCGGTATTCGGCGGCGACTTCTTTCAGATCACTGGGAATCGTCGCAAAGAAATACTGATTGCCGAGAGTGGATTCGTCGTATATGACTGCCTGTTGAGTAATTAAATCGATAACGCCAGTAAAGAGTTCGCCGGCGCCCATTGGTAATTCGACTGGCACGGGACGGGCTTTCAACCGGTTTTCGATCATCGCCAGGACGTTGAAAAAATTAGCTCCGGCGCGATCCATTTTATTCACGAATGCGATACGCGGGATGTGATATTTATCAGCCTGCCGCCAGACGGTTTCACTTTGGGGTTCGACGCCGCCGACGGCACAAAAAATTGCGACGGCACCATCTAAGACCCGCAGTGAACGTTCGACTTCAGCCGTAAAATCGACGTGCCCGGGAGTATCTATGATATTGATACGATGCTGATTCCAGTAGCAGGTCGTGGCGGCCGAAGTGATCGTAATGCCGCGTTCACGCTCCTGCACCATCCAGTCCATGGTAGCGGCTCCGTCATCAACCTCGCCGATTTTGTGGACTTTTCCGGTGTAAAACAGAATCCGCTCAGTAGTAGTGGTCTTACCGGCATCGATGTGAGCCATGATGCCGATATTTCTTACTTTACTGAGGTTTTCCGCTTTCACTTTTATCTACCTGATTATCTCATCTGAAATGAGCAAAGGCCTTATTGGCATCAGCCATTTTATGGGTGTCTTCACGTTTCTTTATCGCACCACCTTCACCGTCGGCCGCGGCCATCATCTCGGAAGCCAATTTTTCGGCCATCGATTTGCCCGAACGAGACTTGGCATAATTAATCAGCCAGCGGGAAGCCAGAGCAAAACGTCGCTCGGGTTTCACTTCGATCGGGACCTGATAGGTGGCTCCTCCGATACGGCGGGATTTTACTTCCATGATTGGCGAAACATTATTGATCGCTTTTCTGAATACGTCGAGACCGTTGCCTTTGCGTTTGGCTTCGATCTGAGCAATGGCGTCATAGAACGAGGCTTCGGCGACAGACTTTTTCCCCTGCTTTAAGAGATAATTAATAAAGCGGGCTACCATAATGTCGCCATATTTCGGATCGGGTATTATTTCGCGGGATATGATTTTTCTTCTGCGTGACATACAATATTCTCCCTGTTAGGACGGTCGCTTGGCGCCGTATCTGGAACGGCTGTTGCGGCGATCGGAAACTCCGCTGGTATCCAAAGTTCCGCGGATGATATGATAACGGACGCCTGGTAAATCCTTGACACGTCCGCCCTGAACCAGTACCATCGAGTGTTCCTGAAGATTATGCCCTTCCCCGGGAATGTAAGCCGTCACTTCGATTCCGTTGGTCAAACGCACGCGGGCGACTTTCCGTAAGGCCGAGTTCGGCTTCTTGGGAGTCGTAGTATAAACGCGCGTGCAGACTCCGCGTTTCTGTGGGGAACCGCGTAATGCGGGTGCTTTTTCTTTCTTACTGACTACTTCGCGACCTTTGCGAATTAGTTGGTTAATTGTTGGCATAATCTCTCCATAATAAAAGCCTGTAAAAATACGATAGAGAAAGATTTTAAGCAACAGATTTTATTAATCCGGCGCTTATTTTTGCAAGGCTGCCAATTCATCTTCTTTCTCTTTTTTCTGTTCTTCAAGTTGTTTCCATTCTTCGATCTCGGCTTCCGGCTCGACGACAACCAAATCATTATACTTGCGCAAACCGGTACCGGCCGGAATCAGCCGTCCCATGATGACATTTTCTTTCAAACCGCGTAGATAGTCTACCTTGCCGGCAACAGCGGCATCGGTAAGTACCCGGGTGGTTTCCTGGAAGGAAGCGGCGGAAATGAACGATTCCGTATTCAGGGAAGCGCGGGTGATACCGAGCAGCATTTCAGTGAATTGAGCCGGATGAGCCGGGCGGGCTTTGGCCGGATTCTTGCCTTCTTCTTTCAGCAAGCGGTTGAACTTAGCGAACTCTTTCTTGGAAACCACGTCGCCTTCGTCCCAGTCCGAATCGCCGGGGTTGACGATCACGACATAGTCCTTGATACGATTATTTTCCTCGATGAGTTCGTGACGGTTGACGCGATCCTTTTCGAGCAGGTTGGTATCGCCGGAATCTTCGATGCGGACCTTCTGCATCATCTGACGCACGATCACTTCGATGTGTTTATCATTGATACGCACTCCCTGGAGGCGATAAACTTCCTGGATTTCGTTGACCAGGTATTCCTGAACCTTGCGTGGATCCTGCACAGCCAGAATGTCCTGCGGGGCGACCGGACCTTCACAGAGTCTTTCGCCGGCGCGGATTTCATCGCCTTGATTTACGAGTACGTATCGGCCATAGGGCATTTTGTACTTTTTAGTCGTTCCGTCCATACCAGTCACAATCACTTCGCGGATACCTTTCTCGGTCTTTCCAAAGGAAATCTTACCGTCGATTTCACTGATCACGGCCGGGTCCTTCGGGCGGCGGGCTTCAAATAATTCCGCCACACGCGGCAGACCGCCGGTGATGTCGCTGGTTTTTCCGGTTTCTTTCGGTTTCTTGGCTAATACATCTCCGACGACAACTTCTTCACCGTCCTGGACAACCAACATCGCGCGCACCGGCAGAATGAATCCCGGGAAAACGACCTCTTTGCCTTTTTCCTTGCGGACAATGTCAATGCGCGGCTGAAGAGTACGATCCTTGGCTTCGATCACGGTAACCGTTTTATGACCGGATTCGTCAAATTCAATATTGTACGTCAGGTTTTCAATTAAATCCACAAAACGCACCTGGCCGGAGTAGAGTGCCAGAATCTGGTCCATATAAATATCCCAGCGGAACAGAGTCTGTCCGATTTTGACCAGATCGCCATCGTTGACGTAAACATGAGCGCCGTAAGGGATATTATAGGTAGAAGTCGTGCGGTTATTATCGTCAACGATATTCACGACAGCGTTGCGCGACAGAACCACCGAATACTCGGTATCTTTATATTTTTCGGCTTTGCAGCCCACCAGTTGAACATAGCCTTTGGACTTTGAGACCGTCTCGGATTCTTCTACAATACGCGCCGCCGTACCGCCGTAATGGAAGGTCCGCAGGGTAAGCTGCGTGCCCGGCTCGCCGATGGATTGGGCGGCCATGATACCGACCGCTTCACCGACCTTAACGAGTTTACCGGTTGCGAGGTTGCGGCCATAACATTTGGCACAAACGCCGCGCAGCGATTCGCAGGTAAGTACGGAACGGATGCGGACTTTTTCGATCCCGGAATTCTGAATTTTGTGGGCGATCTTTTCGGTAATTTCCTGCCCGACCTCTACGAAAATTTCGTTTTCATCATCAGGATTGTAAACATCTTCCTGAGCCACTCTGCCGACGATACGATCGGCGAGGGATTCGATGACGTTCTCTTCCTTTCGGAGGGCAGTGATTTCGATGCCGTTGATCGTCTGACAATCTTCTTCCGTAATGACGACGTCGTGAGCGACGTCGACCAGCCGGCGGGTCAGGTAACCGGCATCAGCGGTTTTCAAAGCCGTATCGGCCAGACCTTTGCGGGCGCCGTGCGTCGAAATGAAGTACTCGTGTACGGTCAGCCCTTCCTTGAAGTTGGATGTGATCGGGGTTTCAATAATTTCACCGACCTGACCGGTCATGGATTTTTGAGGTTTCGCCATCAGACCGCGCATACCGGCCAGCTGTTTAATCTGTTCGCCGCTGCCGCGCGCTCCGGAATCCGCCAGCATGTAAACGGGATTGAATCCCTGCCGGTCGTTGGCCATGTGTTCAAGCATGACTTCGGAGAGACGGTTAGTGGTATGCGTCCAGTTGTCGATTACCTTGTTATAACGTTCGCCTTCCGTCAGAATTCCTTTTTGGAATTTGCGCTGAATATCTTCCACGCGGTCAAAGGATTCTGCCAGAATTTCATCCTTTTCGGCGGGGATGAGTACATCGGAAATCGAGATGGAAATCCCGGACTTTGTGGCGTATTTGAAGCCGATATTTTTCAGGTTATCAAGAAACTTGACCGTCTCGTAATTGCCGGCTTCCTGAAAAACGAAACCGACGATTTTCTCAAGACGTTTCTTACTAATCAATTCGTTATAATATTCCATCCCGGCCGGCAAAAGGCTGTTAAACAGCGCCCGGCCGACAGTGGTGTCAATGATTTTACCATTGATCCGGATTTTCACCTTGGCGTGCAGTTCGACTTCGCCGATCTCATAGGCGTAAATCGCTTCTTCCGGCGATGAAAAGATCTTTCCGGCTCCGCGGGCGCCTTCTTTCTGGCGGGTGATGTAATAGACCCCCAGCACCATATCCTGCGAAGGTATCGCGATCGGATGGCCGTGAGCCGGATGTAAAATGTTATGGCTTGAGAGTGCCAGCAGGCGGCATTCGATCTGGGCTTCGAAAGAAAGCGGAACGTGCACGGCCATTTGGTCGCCGTCGAAGTCGGCGTTAAAAGCCGCGCAGACCAACGGGTGAATCTGAATGGCTTTGCCATCGATCAGTTTTGGCTGAAAGGCCTGAATGCCCAGCCGGTGCAGGGTCGGAGCGCGGTTCAGCAGAACCGGGTAGTCTTTAACTACGTATTCCAGTACGCGGTAAACCTCAGCATCCTTGCGCTCGACCATGGTCTTGGCGGATTTAGGGGTCTTGGCCAGGCGACGGCGCAGCAGAGCATGAATAATATGCGGTTTGAAAAGTTCAATCGCCATGTCTTTGGGCAGTCCGCACTCGTTCAGGCGCAAATTGGGACCGACGACGATCACCGAACGTCCGCTGTAATCGACGCGTTTGCCGAGCAGGTTCTGACGGAATCGCCCTTCTTTGCCTTTGAGCATGTCACTCAGGCTCTTTAGCGGGCGGCGGGTGCCACTGCGTACTTCCGTGCGGCGCCGGCTGTTATCGAATAGCGAATCGACCGCCTCCTGAAGCATACGTTTTTCATTACGTAAAATGACATCCGGAGCCTTGATTTCGATCAATTGTTTCAGACGGTTATTGCGAATAATGACGCGGCGGTAGAGATCGTTCAGATCGCTGGCTGCAAAGCGACCGCCCTCGAGCGGTACGAGCGGACGCAGATCGGGCGGTATCACCGGCAGTACCGTAACAACCATCCACTCCGGTTTGTTGATCGGTTTACCTTCCTGATTCAGGAATGCTTTGACCACTTTCAGACGTTTCAGGGTCTCAGCCTTCTGGGTCGGTGATTTCTTACTCTTGAGTTCATCTTTTAAACTCTGGATCAGGATTTCGACATCGACCTTTTGTAATAATTCCCGAATGGCCTCGCCGCCGGTTTTGGCGATGAAATAGTTCTTGGCCTCTTCTTCGTCAAACAGCTCGGTTTTCGGTCCGAACGCCTGCATGTTTTCAAAATATTCTTCTTCGGTGATGACCGATTTGAAAGGCAGACTGGAGTTTCCCTGATTCAGGACGACGTATTTTTCATAATAGACGATCTCTTCCAGACTCTTGGTCGGGATATTGAGCAGATAGTACAATTTGCTTGGGATCGACTTAAGAAACCAGATGTGCACGACCGGAACTGCCAGGGTAATATGACCAAGACGTTCGCGGCGGACTTTTTTACGGGCGACTTCCACGCCGCAACGGTCGCAGATGATGCCTTTGTAACGAATACGTTTGTACTTTCCGCAATGGCATTCCCAGTCCTTGACCGGGCCGAAGATTTTTTCACAGAACAGGCCATCTTTTTCCGGTTTATAGGAACGATAATTGATCGTTTCCGGTTTCAAGACCTCGCCATGCGAGCGGGTCAGGATCGTTTCCGGGGAAGACAGGTGAATCGTGATACTTTCGAATTCACTGCGGAAGGTATATGGTTTTGTATAATTCATATCGGTTATTACACCTCCGTCCTTGGATTAATTGATATCCATCTCGATGCACAGACCCTGTAATTCTTTCAGCAAGACATTGAAGGATTCCGGTACACCGAAATCGGAGAAGTTTTCGCCTTTGACAATGGCGTTATAGACTTTCGAACGTCCATCGACATCATCGGATTTGACTGTCAGGATTTCCTGCAAGGTATAGGCCGCTCCATAAGCTTCCAGCGCCCAGACTTCCATTTCACCGAAACGCTGACCGCCGAACTGGGCTTTTCCACCCAAAGGTTGCTGAGTGACCAGAGAATACGGTCCGGTCGAACGGGCGTGCATCTTGTCTTCGACTAAGTGGCCCAGCTTCATCATATAGATCTGACCAACGGTAACTGGATTATCGAAGGGTTCTCCGGTCTGGCCGTCAATTAAAGTAACCTTGCCGGTTTCCGGCAGGCCGGCTTTTTTCAATTCCTCGCAGACCTCTTTTTCGGTGGCGCCGTTAAAAACCGGGGTCTCGTAATACAATCCCAGTTTACTGCCGGCCCAACCAAGCATGGTCTCGTAAAGTTGACCGAGGTTCATACGCGAAGGCACGCCTAACGGATTCAGGACGATGTCAACCGGAGTTCCATCCTCGAGGAAAGGCATATCTTCCTTTGGAACAATGATGGAAACAACGCCTTTGTTGCCGTGACGACCAGCCATTTTGTCGCCGACCTGAACTTTGCGCTTATTGGCCACATATACTTTGGCTAATTGCAGAACGCCAGGTTGGAGATCGTCGCCAACCTTGATTTTGTAGATACTCTGTTCGAGTTCTTCATCGATGCGCTGGCTGAGGATAAAATAGCTCTTAACGATTTTTTCGATTTTTTCGTTCAGTTTGGGATCGTTCGTCCAAGGGGTTTCCAGACTGAGGGTGTCAAAATTCAATTGCGCGATGACGTCATCGTTAAAGATTATGCCGGACTTGAGCGCGGTTTTCCCGTTAGTTAGGTCTTTGATACCGGCACTCGTGGCACCTTTTAGGATATTACGCAGAAGCAGATCGCGTCTTTCTTTAAGATAGATATGCTTTTGAACGCTTTTTCTGGTTTCTTCGTCAATCTGACGTTTTTCTTCCAGACGACTGACCTTGCTTTTACGGGTGAAAAGTTTGGTGTCGACGGCAACTCCGCGGATACCGGGGTCGGCTCGTTTAGAAGCGTCTTTGACATCGCTGGCTTTTTCACCGAATATTGCTCTGAGCAATTTTTCTTCGGGAGTCGGATCGGTTTCGCCTTTCGGGGTGACTTTACCGATTAAAATATCGTTCGGTTCGACTTCGGCGCCGATGCGGATAATACCATTGGCGTCCAAATTTTTTGTGGTTTCCTCGCTGACATTTGGGATTTCACGGGTCAATTCTTCATTGCCGCGTTTGGTGTCCCGGACTTCCAGCTCGAATTCCTTAATGTGAATTGAGGTAAAAACGTCATCATAAACCAAGCGTTCGCTCAGGATAATGGCGTCTTCGAAATTATATCCGCGCCAGGGCATGAAGGCTACCAGGACGTTCCGTCCGAGGGCGAGCTCGCCCTTTTCGGTGGCGCATCCGTCGGCGATGACATCGCCGGTTTTAACGCGATCACCTTCTTTCACCAACGGCTTTTGATTGATACAGGTATCCTGGTTGGTACGTAGAAATTTAGCCAGTTCGATACGGACTTTTCCCTGGTTTTCGTCCAGATAGAGTTCGTTTTCGGTGTCGGTGCGGATTATGATATGATCGGCGGTAACTTCTTCGGCAACGCCATTGACCGGCGCCAGAACTGCCGAGCGCGAATCGCAGGCGACTGTGCCTTCCAGACCGGTTCCGACGATCGGGCGCATCGGATTGAGCAGCGGCACCGATTGTCTCTGCATGTTAGAACCCATCAGAGCGCGGTTGGCGTCGTCATGTTCCAGGAAGGGAACCAAGGCGGCCGAAATCGAGACAATCTGTTCCGGTGAAACGTCCATATATTTAATTTGCTCGGGCGTTACAATAGGGAATTCACCCCGGATACGCGCCCGGACGCGTGGATTGACGAAATGTCCCTGCGCATCGAGCGGAGCATTGGCCTGCGCAATCAGTTCGCGGTCTTCGTCATCAGCTGATAGATACTCGACCTTTTCGGTAACGGTTGGTACGCCGTCGATCATTTCGACCTTGCGGTACGGAGTCTCGATAAAACCGAGGCTGTTGACATAAGCGTGAGTCGAAAGCGAGGCAATCAGACCGATATTCGGACCTTCCGGAGTCTCGATCGGGCAGAGCCGGCCGTAATGGGTATAATGCACGTCGCGGACTTCAAATCCGGCGCGTTCCCGTGAAAGGCCGCCCGGTCCGAGTGATGACACCCGGCGTTTATGGGTGACCTCGGCCAGCGGATTGGTCTGGTCCATAAATTGGGAGAGTTGGCTGGTACCATAGAATGAATTAATCACGGAAGTGACGATCCGCGAGTTGATCAGATCCTGCGGAGTCAGATTCTCGGATTCGCGCAGATTCATTCTTTCCTTGATCGTGCGCGCCATTCGTGTAAAAGCCAGATTAAACTGGTTGGTCAGCTGTTCACCGACGGTACGTACCCGCCGATTGCCGAGATGATCGATGTCGTCCGGGCCAAGATTGCCTTTTTTCATATCGACGATCCGGCGCATGATCTCAACAATGTCATCGCGGGTCAGAACGCACTCTTCCAACGGCACTTTCAGATTGAATTTCTTGTTGATGCGGTAACGTCCGACCTGTCCGAGATCGTATTTCTTGGGGCTGAAGAACAGGCGTTCGACGAATTTTTTAGCGGTGTCCAGGTTTGGTGGTTCGCCGGTGCGCAAAGCGCGATACAAAAAGTAGAGCGCTGATTCTTCGTCAAAAGTCTGGGTGTCCTTACGGAACGTGTTCATGAAAATGTTCCGTTCGATCTCGTCATTGGTCGTAAAAACCAACAGGGATTTGACATTGTGATGTTTGCACTTCTTGAGAAAATCCTTGTCAACGACGATGGCTTCTTTGATCTCGGAAATAACCTCACCGGTTTCCGGATCGACGACATTTTCGGCTAAAACCTTGCCGATCAAATCCTTGGAAGACTCGGTGACAGGGTAGCGCTTGCCAATTCCGAACAGACCGACGATATCCTCATTGGTCGGATAGCCGAAAGCCCGCAGCAGAATCGTGGCGGGAAATTTACGCCGCCGATCGACGATAGCGCTCAGGATGTCGCGCGTATCGATTACAAAATCCACCCACGATCCGCGGAAAGGAATGACCCGCGCGGAGTAGATTTTCATACCGTTGGTGTGTTCGGCTTCGTCAAAGAAGACCCCCGGCGAACGCTGCAGCTGACTAACAATTGCACGTTCGGCGCCGTTGATGATGAAGGTGCCTTTTTCGGTCATGTACGGAACATTACCGAAGAAAATATCCTGCTCGATACCGGCCTGATAGTCACCTTTGGAGATGCCTTCTTCGCTGATATGCAGCACCAGCCGGACCTTTAGCGGAACCGTGTAGCTGACGCCTCTTTCGAGACATTCCTTGATGGTGTAGCGCGGTTCGCCGATAGTGTAATATTTATACTCGAGAAGATAATTACCGTGCGCATCTTCGACGGGAAAGACGTTTTTGAACGCCGATTCCAAGCCGATATTCTGACGCTCGGTGGGCAGGACATCTTTTTGGAGAAACTCATCGAATGATTTCGATTGCACTTCCAGCAAATTGGGCATCTTTTGAACCAATTTGATCTTAGCAAAAGACTTCCGCGCTTCTGTGTAGGGGAGAGTATTACTCAAAAGTATCCCTCCTATTAATTTGATTTTCCCCCCAAACAAAGGGGACATTGTTTATCTGAAAAACAAAGGCTATCATGATATGTCGAAGGCTGGAATAATGCGACAGTTTATTTGACTTCGACTTTGGCTCCGGCTTCTTCGAGTTGTTTCTTCAATTCGGCAGCTTCGTCTTTGGAAACGCCTTCTTTAACCGTACTGGGAGCGCCGTCGACCAGGTCTTTGGCTTCTTTCAGACCCAGATTGGTAGCGGCACGCACAACCTTGATCACATTGATCTTGTTGGCGCCAACTTCTTTGAGGACGACGTTGAATTCGGTTTGTTCTTCGGCAGCTTCGGCTTCGGCAGCGGCGCCCGGCTGAGCCGCGACCGCGGCCACGGCTACGGGAGCGGCGGCTTTTACATCGAATTTTTGCTCGATCTCTTTAATCAGTTCCGAGATTTCCAGCATGTTTGCTTTTTCCAGGTACTCCAGGACGTCTGCTCTTGTTACGTTCGCCATTGTTAAAAAACCTCCTTTTACTGCGATACTTATACTTGTTGCTTTTGGTTGTTAAGTGAATTTAAAGTTCCGACCAGTTTGTTCATGGTGGCGCGCAGGACACCAGCCAAGTTGCTCATCGGAGCGTTCAGGGTTCCCATCAATGAGGCCAACAATTCCTGCTTCGATGGCAGGTTGATGATGGCATCGATCTGGTTGGCCTTGAATATGACGCCATCAAAGACACAGCCGGTAACGGCCAGGTTCTCTATTTTGTTCTTTTTTATAAAGGCATTGAGCACTTTTCCGGGTTGAGCCGGATCGGTATAGGAAATTGCCAGAGCGGTTTGTCCATCGAGTAAATCGTCGATGGAATCCAGACCGGCGTTCTTGGCGGCAATTTTAATCAGGGTTTTCTTGAAGATTTTATATTCGATATTGGCCGCGTATAGTTCCTTGCGCAAATCGGTAATCTGCTGAACGTTCAAACCCTTGTAGTTGGTAAAATAAATTCCCCGGGCTTTAGGAAATTTTTCATTGACGTTTTCCAGATTCTGGATATTTTTCTGATTCGGCATTTTAACTCCTGACTATGCTATGACCGTGGATTTATCGATACGTACGCCGGGGCCCATGGTAGTCGTGAGGGTCACTTTCTGAATGTAGATCCCTTTGGCCGACGCGGGGCGCAGACGCATCAGAGTCGTCATCAGAGTCTTGACATTTTCCTCCAGATTCTCAATCGGAAATGACTTTTTCCCGACGACCGTATGGATAATGCCGGTCTTGTCGACCCGCACTTCAATACGACCGGCTTTTACTTCTTTGACCGCGGCGGTCACGTCATTGGTAACGGTTCCGCTTTTAGGATTGGGCATCAGTCCCCGGGGACCGAGCACTTTTCCGAGTTTGCCGACCTGCCCCATGACATCCGGGGTAGCAATGATAACGTCAACGTCAGCCCATCCGCCCTGGATTTTTTCAATGTATTCTTCCAGACCGGCGAAATCGGCTCCGGCTTGCTGGGCTTCGTCAATTTTACTCTTGGTCATCACCAGGACCCGCACCTTGCGGCCGGTGCCGTGCGGATAGGACACGGTACCTCTGATATTCTGATCGGCATGCCGCGGATCAACGCCCAGGTTGACATGCGCCTCGACGGTTTCGTCAAACTTCACGGAATTGCAACTTTTGAGCAATTCGAGGGCTTCATGCAAGGCATATTCTTTTTTACGATCAATTTTTTTATTGTTCTGTTCAACTCGCTTTGAGTATTTCATAACGTTGAATCCTTTTACTCCTTAATTATGATACCCATGCTGCGGGCGGTTCCTTTAACCATTGCGGCGGCCTGCTCGACCGTGTGGGCATTCAGATCAGGCAATTTCAGTTTGGCAATTTCCATGACCTGCTCCATTGTCACCGTTCCGACTTTGCTCTTATTGGGTTCGCCCGAGCCTTTTTCCAATTTAGCGGCTTTTAAGAGTAATACGGCCGCCGGCGGGGTCTTGGTTATAAAAGTGAACGAGCGATCTGAGTAAACCGTGATTACAACCGGGATGATCAGGCCGGCCTGATCCTGAGTGCGCGCGTTGAACGCTTTGCAGAATTCAACGATATTCACGCTGTGCTGACCGAGCGCCGGACCAACCGGTGGCGATGGATTGGCTTTGCCAGCCTCGATTTGTAATTTAACGGTAGCTAGAATTTTCTTCGCCATAGTACACCTACTTCTCCAATTCTACCTGTAAAAAGTCCAACTCGACTGGTGTTGGACGACCAAAAATGCTTACGGATACTTTTAATTTGCGTTTGTCTTCATTGACTTCCTGGACAACGCCGTGAAAATCGATGAACGGGCCGTCAATGACCTTGACCGGGTCGCCCATCTTAAACGGTACCGCCAGTATCTCGCGGCCGTCTTTCTTTTCGACTTCGCCCATCACGCGTTTGACTTCGTCGGACTTTAGCGGTTGCGGATGACCGGCAGCCCCCACGAAACTCATGACACCGGGAATATTTTCGACCAGATATTGAGATTCTCTGGTAACTTCCATATTAACCAGCACGTAACCGGGAAAAAAGACCTTGTTACGGACACGTTTTTTGCCCTCGCGCATTTCCATTATGTTTTCGGAAGGCACCAGCACGTCCCGGATGATTTCTTTCATACCGGCATGTTCAGCCTCGATCAGAATCGCTTCCCTGACTTTTTTCTCCTTACCGGAGTATGTTCTTAATACGTACCATTCCATAGCAGCACTATAAGACTAAATGAACGATTCTTGATAATACTATATCGACGACGAACAGAAAAACCGATAAAATCACGGATAACAGGATTACGACCAAGGTCGAGCCCTTCAGTTCCTGCCAGGTCGGCCAGGAGACTTTCTTCATTTCGAAAGTCACCCCCTCTAAAAATTCACGGATGCGCTTAATCATGATTTTCTTTCCTCCGCTTGGAAAACCGGTGAGAATACTGAGTTAATTCGCAGGTGAGGCAGGAATTGAACCCGCAACCCCCGGTTTTGGAGACCGGTGCTCTGCCAGTTGAGCTACTCACCTGTGTTCGCATATTAACGCGTCTCTTTATGCACTGTATGTTTTTTGCACCAACGACAGTACTTCTTATATTCAACCCGGTTTGGATGGAGTTTTTTATTCTTATCGGAAGAATAATTTCTCCGTTTGCAAACCGTACATTCCAGGGTTATTAATTCACGCATAGTTTTTCCTGTGAACTATTCAATGATTTCCGTAACGACACCAGCGCCGACGGTACGACCGCCTTCACGAATCGCGAAACGCAGCTCCTTCTCCATCG
>CAZNUN010000037.1:0-14145 GCA_964576275.1 uncultured bacterium
TGCCCGCAAAACGGGCAGGCTGATTCTTCACAAAACATTCAAATAACTGCTTGCTTATTTAAGAAGCATGAGTTTTTTGACACTAACGAAATTGCCAGCCTGGAGTCTGTAAATATAAACTCCGGAAGGCAGATTCGCGGCATTGAAATTAACCGCATGGTAACCGGGATTCATGTGACTTTTTACCAGATGAGCAACTTCACGCCCCATCAGGTCATAGACGACCAGATTGACGTCGCTGCTCTTCGGCAAATCGAACCGAATGGTAGTCGTCGGGTTGAACGGGTTCGGGAAGTTCTGCCGCAGGGCATACTCGGTCGGAATTTTGGCTGCTTCGATATCTTTAATACCGGTCAAGATCGGATCGCCACGGTCAATCTGGACCTCGAGGAGCTCCATCTTGGTGGTGGTGGAGTTATTGATCGCAAAACCGATACTATTAAATTCATCCGCAACTTTTAAAGTCACATAACCGGTCTCGTAACTGTAATTAGAACCGGTAAGTTTAAAGCAAACTTCATTTGCGCCACTGGGCAGCGGCCGGACTGACATGGCAAAATTATATTCACCTGGCCCGGCGATAGCGCCCGCAGGTTCCTGAAGCTCCGGACTGATCGGCATAGCCGCCGCTGTGTCAACATCCCACCATCTGCTATTATTCACAGAACCAGAGGTGCCGCCATATCCGTATCCAGTCCACATCGTGACTTCGGAGCCACTGGGCGGTACACAGAGATAGCCGCTGTGTTCAGCGTCGGTACCCGTCCAGACCTGGTTCGAATCCAATGCCGGATCAATCGCAATCGAGCCGGCCGCTTTACTGTTGAACAAACCAAATCTGAAACTACCCGGATCTTCAAAGCCGCCGCCGGTGAAATTAACCTTTCCGGTTATTCTCATCGCGTATATTGTAGTCGGCACAAAGGGTTCCAGGAACTGGCCGCGAACGGCTGACATGGCTGTCGGGGCAGCATCTCCACCAATGGTTACGTCGCCTACGAAATCGCCAAGAGTCAGATCCCAGCCACCGAGATGACCGCCGCTGAATCCCCACTTATCAATATAGTAAGCCACCCAGGGTTTCGGAGGAATAGTGATCGGATCGCCCAGATCAACCTGTACTTCCATCAAATTATAACCGGTGACGGTGGTTTCGGACATATTGTTGTCAAAACCAAGACAGAATCCATTGATCTTATCGGTAACCGGAGTAGGATCAACGAAAGTGGCGCCTATCCAGTAAGTGGTCTGTTCGCCCGTATATTGTTTCTGGAAATAATAGCGGACTTCGTTACTGCCATTCGCTAATCTATGTACGGACATTTCGAAGTCGTAAATACCTTCAGTGATTATCGCGCGGGCGGGAGCGTGTAGTACATCGCCCATGGTCTTGGTTCCGCTACTCCAGGTGCTGATCCAGCTGCCACCATTGACGGCCCACTGAGTACCATTGCCACCCTGGCCGCTCTGGCCGGTGTTGACCCCGCTGTTGGGGCTGAACATATAGCCATAAGCGTAATTTTCTTTACCGCTCCAGGTGGTGTTATAGTAAGTCGTATCCGTTCCGGCAATAGCTTGAGTCGAGTCTACTTTCAGCACACCGATACTGTCATGATAGAAGAAACCATAACGGACCGGCCCCCAGACATTGAGATCATCGCCGACGATTTCCAGTTTGCCGCGCACAATAACCGCTTTTTCAGTGGTAAATTCTACCGGTTCCAGGAATCCGCCACGAACAGCAGCCCAGTTGGTGCGGGCAGGCGTGCCGGACATAGAAACGTCACCGACGAAATCTCCAACCTGCATTCTCCAGCCGCCCCAGCGTCCCGGAGCAGTTCCCCAATCACTGATATAATAGGCCTGCCACGGTTTCGGAGTAACGTTAATCGGAGCGCCATAATCAACCTGCACTTCCATCAGATTGAAGCCGGTTAGAGTAGTCGCTTCGGCGCCATTGCCATGGTTCTTAGCAAAGTAGAAGCCATTGATTTTATCCGTCACTTTACCAGTATCTATTACGGTACCGCCGAACCAATAACTGGTCTGTTCACCGGTATATTTTTTCTGAAAATACCAGCGGACTTCATTAGTGCCATCTCCGAGGTCTTTGACCGACATGGCAAAGTCGTAAGTGCCTTCGGTGATTTTAGCACGCGCCGGCTGGGGTTTCACTTCGCCCATCGTCATGGTGCCGCCGCTCCACGTGCTTAAACAGCTGCCGCCTTTGACCGCCCATTGAGTGCCGTTGCCACCCTGACCGCTTTGACTCTGGTTCGTGCCGCTGTTGGGACTGAACATATAACCATAGGCATAGTTTTCTTTACCGCTCCAGGCCAAATTGTAGTAGGTCGTATCAACGCCAGCAGTCGCCTGAGTGGAATCAATTTTTAACGCTCCGGCACTGTCATGATAAAAGAATCCATAGCGGATCGGGCCCCAGGTATCTAAGTCGTCGCCGACAAATTCAACCGAACCACGCACGATGACCGCTTTTTCGGTCGTTATTTCTAAGGGTTCCAGGAATGCGCCACGAACAGAAGCCCAGCCGCTGACTGGTACGCCACCGGACATGGAAACATCACCGACGAAATCGCCTTTCTGGAGTCGCCAGTTGCCCCAGCGGCCCCCCATTGTACCCCAGTCATCAATATAGTAAGCCGCCCAGGGTTTTGGCGTTACCGCAATTGGATCCCCAAGGGCGAATTTCACCGAGGATAGATACATGCCGGTCATTCCCTCCGGAACATTGTTGTTAATTGAAAATGCCACGGAATTAAATTTCGTGGTCACTCCGGCTGTGTCAATAGCAGTGCCTCCAACCCAGAAAGAAGGCTGGGTTTCACCAGCGCCAAGCTGCTTCTGAATGTAGAAGCGGACTTCATTAGTGCTGTCCGTAACAGGCTGAACTGATATAGCCCATTCATAAACGCCGGCAGTCATTTCCGCACGCGCCGGGGCGTTATCAAATACTCCCATCGTGATATTCTTGCCACCGCTCCAGGTGCTGTTGAATCCGCCGCCATTGACCGACCACAAATTGCCGAGTCCGCCATTGCCGCTGATCCGATCGGTAGTTCCACTGCGGGGCGTGATTTCATAACCATAGACCAGACTGGCATTACCGCTGAATTTTGCTGAATCAGTTCCGGCGTAAAGCAAGGTTTTTGTGCTGTCATTCTGGTACAAACCATAGCGGAAAGGACTCCAGGTAGTCGGGCCAGCGCCGACAAATTCGATCAATCCGCTGACGACTACGGCTTTTTCATACGTCGCAGTTACCGGGCCAAAAACACCGGTAATACCTGTCCAGCCTGTCGGTTGCTTAGTACCACTAATACCGGCGCTACCTTTTTCTGCACCCGGAACGAAATCCCAACCATTATAATTGGTTATAAAAGCCCAGGTCGAAACCGTATCGGCATCAGGCGGTGGTTCAATCCCCAGGTCAACACTATCGGCATACCAGATAGTAGTCAGCCCTGAGCCGCCCTGATCGCCTGTGCCGGCACAATTAATCCCGAAAGCAATATAGACGGTTCCCGTCATAGTGGCGCTTCCGGCGATATCAATCGTGATGTCTTCCCAGGCTGTTGAGGCGCCGCTGGAGCGAGTCAAGGTGCCGATTGTATTCTCAGCGACATTGGCAAACTGAGCGGTAGGCTTTGTCTGATAGGCTTCCACCTTGATATCCTTCCAGCCGACGTCGCCCTGCTGAAAATAACCTTTGAATTTAAAGGTCGGATAATCAGCTAGGGTTTTACCCGCCGGCAGGGTAAAGGCCAGTACCGGTGCAGCGTTGTAATTATTGGGGGTGAATTTCAGGACATTGTTTCCGGAGCTGACCGGATCATCGGCAACCTCTGCGACTTGGGTCCCCCAGCCAATCGCATCGATCGGGTCGCCGATATTGTTGTCCTCGAAATCATAGATCTGCGCCTGGACTACCACCCCTCCGAAAAGGAGTAGAGCAACTCCAATCGCAAACCATGCATTAACTAACTTCTTCATACTCTTGCTCTCCTTTTAATTAGTAAAATTTTAAAACTAACTATACATGTTTCTTTCATTCCTTTATTTACATCCAATCGCACCTCCTTTTTGACCTTATGTATTTCAGATTTACAGACATTCAATTATTTAATCAGCACGAGCTTTTTCGTGATTGCAATATTTTCCGATTTCAATACATAGAAATAGATACCACCGGATAATCCCTTACCGTTCAAAGTCACCATATAATCACCAGCCGGTCTGGAACCATCCACCAGAGTCATCACCTCCTGACCGAGAGTATTGTAGACTTTCAGTGAAACATGCGCCGCTTGCGGAACGGAATACTGGATCTGGGTGGTCGGATTAAATGGATTCGGATAGTTTTGACTAAGCGCAAATTCAGAAGGCGTGGTGGAATTAGGCTCATTTTTAATCCCCACACTATCAGGATGATGACCGGTTTCCAGCCACTGTGCAATTTTGGCTCTTTCCTGATCGGCCTGAGCTAACCATGTCGAATAGTAATCGGTGGCTCCTTCCCGAATGGCCGGATTCCACCAGTGATAAAGGTCGCCCAGCGGAAATCCGCCCATACCGGCTGCTTTGTAGGTTTCATTTGTATAGATAAAATTTTCAGGTAAAGGCCATTTTTGCAAAAAACCAGCTTCTACATCGTAAGCCCACATGGTGTCCTGACTCGTACCCCATTTTTCATTCAGAAACCATTTTAAAGGACCAAGATTAAGCGCCGGGGTAACAAAACCCGGATCGAGCGCATCTTTATCTTCGGCAGTATAGACATCATAAAGCGCTGCCCGGTTGATATATGGATAGAGCTTTTCACCGCTTGTGCTGGTTGAGTCAAAAAATACCAGGGTAGTGCTGTCCAACATCGGTCTGGGATAGGGAATCATATCAAACAGACGCTGATTATATTGCTCCTTACTATATCCACAACCGACATCTTTGATCCGGGGGTCCGGACGCCAGGCGGTTCCATTGTAATCTTTAGTCCAGCCGCCCCGCATCCAATCCACCAGCCAGTTATCCAGATAGTAAGCGCTATGGGCGAAGAGAATATGCCTCTCAACATCGGTAAAAGGAACTTCAAACGACATCGAATCTACCGGCTGAATCGTAACCGTCGCGCCCGACACTCCCTGGGCTGGGATATAGCCCATCATCCACGGATTTACAAAAAGGCAATTGGTTACGCTGAGATTGTGCCACCATCCGCTTTCCAGCGGGAACATGACGATGTTATAGAAAGTACAGTGATTAAAATGCACATTGTCGCTGTAATTGGTCCCTTCCTGCATATAAACATAACCCATGTTTGTAAAAGTGCAATTTTCAAATGAACAGTAATCGGTATGATAGCCGGATACGTCAAATGGGAAAGAGACCGCTCTTCCATAGTACATAAAATGCCGGTCGGTACAGTTGCGGAAAAAACAATTCTTAAAGGTACCATTGAAGTGATGGCTTCTGACACAGATTGCCCCGGAAGCGGTGACAGTGGGACAGGGCATCCATTCAAAAATACAATTTTCGAATATACCATAATCAACGTTATCTCCCGTCACTCCCAGGGTATCCCCATCAAAAACAATCGGCGTCCCGGTCTGAGCTCCAGATACATCAGCATACCGGACCCAGATATTTTTCATTTTCAGGTCGCCATAGACCGAAATCATAAAATTCTTTGTGACGCTGCTACTGGCGGTCCAAAGAATTTGCGGGGGAGCGGTCAAAGAATCATCACCTGGATCAGGCGCGACGATCTCAAGCGTCTGACCGGCGGGAACTTTAATAGTACCCGTCAGCACATACCAGTCGTACGAATTAAGTTTAAATACAGTGTTTGAAAGAGTGCCGGCGTCTATTTTGGCCTGAATAGCGTCGTTCAGACTACCTTCGGCGCCACCTGAATAGACTCCGTTGACATAAGTTGTATCTGCCAAAAGTGATACAACCATAATTGACACCATAAATGACACTAATTTCAATCTTTTCATATAGACTACCTCCTGATTTTTATATTACTTTTATTCATCATCATCATAATCATTGCTTACAGCCTGAATCTGATTCCGAGATTTGCAGTCGTGCCATAGTTTTTTATATTCGTAAAACCATCAATTGAGGTCTGCGCCGATGAATTGATCTCATTATTCAGATTGCTGGCATCAAGATAGACCTCGGCCCCAAACCACGGCAATTTCTGTCTGACGGAAGCATCTATCCTGAAATAATCTTTAGTGTAGCCATCCTGTTCCGGGAATGCGCCGATGCGGCTGACCGAATTGCCTTGGAACAGAAAACTGAGTCGCGCTGAAAAGCCACCAACTTCGTAACCAATATAGGCATTCAATACATCATTAGGTTGATAGATCAGACGCCCTTTGCGAGTGGAATATTTTACATAGGTCTCGGCTGGCTTTGGTCTTGGATAATAGATCGTTGTATCGTCATATATAGGATAAGTTGCTTCGGATTCTATCATTGTATAGTTTATTCCCAGCACAATGCCATCCAGCAATTTCGGAAGATACCACAGCCGGGTTTGAAAATCCAACTCAATTCCCTTTACATAAGCCGGATAAGGACTGTTTACATAGGTGTACAGTATTGCGCCTGATTCCGGTTTGTAATTTAAGATATTCAGATCATCGTCATGCCGTGATTTTATATAATCTACTTTGGCAGAATCATATAACTTATAACTTGTATAATATGTAAAATCCACCACTTTTTTATAAAAAGCTCCTATAGACAGAAGACCAAGTTTATTGCCATGAAGAGTCAGATTAATATCCTGGTTATAGGCATGGGCTGGCACTAAATCCGGATTACCGGCTCTGATATTCTTTTTGGGATTGTCATAATTAACTTTCGGCGACAGTTGATGATAGTCAGGACGCGCCAGAGTTTGAGTATATGCGTAACGAACATCAACCCACTCAAAAGGACTGTACTTCGCCTGCACCATGGGCAAAATGAACTCGTTAGAGGGTTTTGTGGTCACAGTGTCAATCTCTTGCTTGGTGGGCTCGCGTTGATCGTACATGTTATAGGCCGTATATCTTGACTCGACTTTTTCATAGCGGGCGCCGCCCACCACCATAAAATCCCGGTATGTAATTTCCGACATTATATAACCAGCGTAATATTTCTCGGCATAGCTATAGGAATTAGCCAGAGTTTGGAAGGGTCCCTTAAACCAGCCGCCGGTTCTTTGGCCGATTGACACTCCGGTCCATTGCGAAGTAGATAAATAATCTGCCATGGCGATTGGTATAGTCGGATCACAGGCATACCAGATTTGCCCGAAATCATTGCCGAGGAAAGAACGTGTATAATATGAATCCCCGATAAAATACGATCCGACAAAATTACCTTGTGAATTTGTTTCCAGACTAAATTGATTCTCCAAATCCGACATAAGTGAATCAGAATAATTATTTCCCCCATAAAGAGTAGCATAAGGAGTTTCCTGGTCATTACTATTACTCTGATCGTAATATTGGCCGCCAAACTTGATATACCCTAAAAGGTGCTTGCCCATGCTATACGGAACTTTAAAATCAAAAGATAATACGTTCTTATCTTCTTTATATAAAGAGCTGAACAAGTTGACATTGTCAAACTCAATCGTAGTAAAATCTGGATATTTAATTACGGTTAATAACGATTCTGGAATAGTATTTTCGTCCACCGAGCCTACGTCTATAGCGTTTCCGGGTGACTTGAATTGTAAGTAAGGCGATTCCGGCAAATTATTTCTTGATGACGTCTTCGCATATTTCAAATCCATTTTTATCCAGCGAAAATCATAATCGAGATTAAGGGTATTAACCATTAAATCGGTAGTATTAATTCCTTCCTGGTAATTAAAGTTCAATATTCCGTCTCTATAATTCAAAACTGTTCGATATTCTGAAAAATCCGAAACGAGTCTGGTGAGCATATTAACGGATTTGATTGAACCATTGGGTAATTTATAATCAAGGATGAGGTTTCCGCCATATCTCTGACGAGTTTCGATATGTCTGTTCATGGTAACATCTCTAACAGTGACCGGCCGGAAACCGGTTGAATCAGGTCTACTTTCGACTATATCATAGTTCGCATCCATATTATCGGCATCGCGGTCATATTTTTCAGCATTAATAAGCAGATAAGCTCCGAGATTATCCTGGAAAAAGCGCTGACTGAGAGAGCCGACCGCCCGGTAATTTCCGTAATTATTGGTTTTGGCGGTGTAGCCGGATTGCCACATCAGATCATAATGTAATTCCGACGGGGCTTCCCTCAATTGCATATCAACCGACCCGCCGATCGAGTTGGCATTCATGTCGGGCGTCAGAGATTTATATACCGATATGGTCTTTATCATATAGGGTGAGACCATCGAGAGATCAACACTGCGGTCATTGGAGATGCTACCCGAAGTATTACCAAGAACGGATACTCCCATCTGCGTGCTTCCCGTCGAGGCAAGTTTGACTCCTTCAACTGATACAGTGTTATACTGCGGAGCTAATCCACGGATGACGATCTTATTGGCTTCGCCGGAACTTTCAAGAGTAGATACGCCCGGCAGACGACTGAGAGCCTGCGCGGCGTTGAAGTCCGGCAGTTCCTGGATACGGGCTTCGGAGACAATGCTGGAAATTTTATCCGAAGCCAGCTGCTGGTTGATGGCCTGGATCTGTCCCATGGCTTGAGCCGTCACGATGACTTCTTTTCCCTGCAGCACTTCCGGCTCCAAACCGAAATCTTTTTTTAGAGTGCCATTTGCCGGAACATTCACCTCGGTTTCCAATGACACGTAACCTATATATGAAACTACTACGGTCTGCATGCCATCCGGAACATTGTTGATGGTAAACATACCGTCAGCATCGGCGGCTGTGCCTATGGCCGTGCCTTTTATCACAATATTAGCATAAGATAAACCATCCTTAGAGTTCTTATCGTACACCCGTCCCTTGAGCACACCTTTTCCGAATATTGGCTGAGCTATCAACCCAACTACCAGCCCTACAGAAAAAAATAAAGACCAATTCAAACGACCACTTATTTTTTTCATACCCATCTTACCTTTCATCAATTCCCCAAATAATTTCTTTCTTTAAACATTGCTCTTTTGACGTCTCATGGCTAAATCTTCTTCAATCCGTTTCATCATTTTATTATCAATCGGATAGAAAGCCATCAGGATAACACCTATTAAACCGAAAATAGCTGGATAAATGCTCATAATCATTCTTATACCGGTTAGGGTGGCGGCTGATTGAGCAACATTGGCCACGAATCCATAAGCGTCCAGAATCCAGGCCAGGATGGCCCCGCCTAAGGCGATACCGAGCTTCAAGGCAAACAACGAAACTGCCATGATCAGGGCTGTCGCCCGCCGGCCGGTCTTCCATTCGGAATAATCCGCCGTATCGGTATATATTGCCCATTGTAAAACTGAAAAAGGTCCCACTGCGAATGACGAGATAATTTGCAGGAGAAACATCCAGATAATATCCTGCGGTTTTAAAATAAAAAACAAAGCCGTCGAAATCGTGGCGATTCCAAGAAATCCATAATAACATCTGGCTTTCCCAAAGCGCTTACTGAACACACTCGTCAGAACGGCTCCCAAAATAGTCACGAATGTCCCTACCAGCATAAAGGTTGTGGTCAGGGATTGATATGAAAATATTTGAGTTTTGCTAAAAATCGTCAGTTGTTGATCCTGGACGAAATATTTAAAATAATACATTATACTACCGCCCTTGATCACATTGAACAGCAGCTGAAAGATCGTCGCGCCACCGATTAACAGCCAGGGGGTATTCTTCAGCAGATCAGCGATGTCCTGTTTTAGCGGATTTCTTTGTTCCTTAGCCGGTTTAACGCGTTCTTTGGTAGTCGCAAAGGTCGTAATCCAAAGTAACACCGAAAGTCCGGCCATCACAGCCATCGCCCACTGCCAGCCGGCATTTTCATTGCTTTTGCCGAATACAGCGACCAATTTCAAGACCGCAAACTGCACAATCATCTGTCCGACAAAGGCTCCCACAAAGCGGTAACTCGAAACCACGGTGCGTTCCTGGGAATCCGGTGTAATTACTCCCATCAGGGCTGAATATGGCACATTAATGACCGTATAAACCATCATCATAAGGTTATAAGTGATAAAGGCATAAATCACTTTGCCGTGCACACTGAAATCCGGTGTGATGAACATGACAAAGCCCAGGATTCCGAAAGGCAGAGCCGTAAAAAGCAGGTAGGGACGAAATTTCCCCATCCTGGTATTGGTGCGATCCGCGATTGCTCCCATGATCGGATCATTGATCGCATCCCAAATCCGACCAACCAGAAATATCGTCGCAACCGCTGAAGCCGGAATACCGAAAACATCCGTATAGAAAAACATTAAAAAGAAAATGAACGTTTGAAAGAACAGATTCGAAGCTGTATCACCCAGACTAAATCCGACTTTTTCTTTTATCGAGAGTTTTACCGAATTATCCTGCATCATTCACCTGAAAAATATCTTTTCTATTTATTACAAATTTTCTATCAAATACGTCATTTAATTAAATCACATCCAAATTGATCTTTTGTAAATCTTCGTCCCGCGAAGAATTTCCAACCATTATTTCAAAATTTCCGGGCTCCACTACCAATTTCTTATCCACATTGGTAAAAGAAAGCTGTTCCTGCGAAACCTCAAAGGTTACTGTTTTTTTCTCACCAGGAGTCAGGTTAATTTTCCGGAAACCTTTCAGTTCTTTCACCGGACGGGTTACCGAACTGACCACATCCCGTATATACATCTGGACCACTTCCGAACCGCTGCGCTGTCCGACATTAGTTACATCTACCAGTACTTTGGTCGATTCATAGCGACGAATCACCGGAGATTCAATTCTGAGGTTATCAAAGAGAAAAGTCGTATAACTTAAACCGAATCCGAAAGGATAAAGCGGACTGATGTCATCGAATAAATAGCCCCGCCGAGCCGAGGGTTTATGATTATAAAAACAGGGCAAATGTCCAACTGAACGCGGAATAGTAATCGGTAATTTCCCCGACGGATTCACATCTCCAAAAAGGACATTGGCTACCGCCCGGCCGGATTCCTGCCCCAGATACCAGCATTCGAGAATTGCCGGCACGTTTTGCTGAATGTAATTGATCGAGTTAGGCCGGCCGTTAAATAGGATTACAACGACCGGCTTACCGGTTGCCAGCACGGCTTTGACCAAATCGTTTTGCCGGCCGACCAAATCCAGATTGGTGCGATCACCAAGATGAACCTTGCTCCAGGCTTCCCGGGAAGTCTGTTCATTACCGCCTAGAACCAGCACAACTTTATCCGCGAGGTTGGCTGTTTGGACCGCTGAGGCTATCAATATTTCATCTTCTTCCGGGTTGGGCGGAGTGACAGTATCTTCATTCCAGGAGCCATTGACAGTTATTTTACAACCTTCACTGTAGAGTATCTCGCAATTATTGCCGGCTTTGGCGCGGATGCCTTCCAGCACAGTGGTGTAATATTTCGGTTCTCCGCTGTAACCGCCCAGTAGTCGGCGATCGGCGTTTGGACCGATGACGGCAATTTTTCCCTTATGATTCAAATCAAACGGTAAAAGTCCACCTTCATTCTTCAGCAGAGTGATAACTTCTTCGGCAGCTTGCAGGGCAATGGGACGTTCATATTCGATTCTATCATGGTGAGCCTGAGCGTCGAATTCAATATACGGATTGTCGAACAGACCCAACTTGAATTTATATTTCAACAACGCACTAACCAGATCGTCGATAATCTTTTCGCTGATAGTGCCTTCCCTTACTAAATCCGGGATATATGGGTAGCAACTTATGTCAGGTAATTCGATATTGACCCCGGCTTTCAATGCCAGAGCAGCGGCTTCCTTCTTATCCTGTGCAACGGCATGACTGACAGAATCTTCCTTGTGGTTGAGTTCGGTTATGGCAAAATAATCCGAGACGACATAGCCGCTAAATCCCCACTCGCCTCGTAAGACATCCCTTAACAACCAGGTGTTGGCATGTGAAGGAATACCGTCAATTTCATTATATGACGGCATAATACTGACCGGATCGGCTTCCTGGAGTACCGTTTTAAACGGGTACAAAAATACGTCCCGCAAGAGGCGTTCCGAGAAATTGCCCGGCCCGCAGTTAGAGCCTGATTCCGGTTGCCCGTGAGCCGCAAAATGCTTCAAGGTCGCAATCACGTGATTTTTATCCCGAAAAAGGCCGTCACCCTGTAAACCTCTAACAGCCGCAATCCCCATTCGGGATATAAGATACGGATCTTCACCGTAAGTCTCTTCCACCCTCCCCCAGCGCGGATCACGGGCAACATCCACAACCGGCGCCAACACCTGGTGCGCCCCCCGCGCCCGTGTATCGGCGGCAATGGCCGTGTAGATCTTTTCTGCTAATACCGGATTGAAAGTCGCGGCCAGTCCGATCGGCTGCGGATAACTGGTCGCATTCTGAGCCACCAAACCATGCAAACACTCAACATGAATAATCACCGGGATACCGAGTCGGGTTTCTTCGATAAAAAACCTCTGAAGTTCATTGGCCATCCGCACCATTTCAGCAGCATTCAGGCCACCGTTGGTGTCATTCAGGCGAGCGATCTGTCCCAGTCCGTTCTTAAAATTCTGTCTAAATTTTACCCAATCGACTTGACCATGAACGTCAAGCATCAGCGTTTTCTTCTGCTCCCAGATACACAGCATCTGTGCCGCTTTCTCCTCCAGCGTCATACGTTCAAGCAGATCGGCAACTCTTTCTTCGACTGGTAAATGCGGATTCTTATATCTGATAGTGTCTGTTTTTTTATTTTGAATTAGAATTTCAGCCATTTTACACATCCATAGAATAGGTATAGAACGTCATTTTGTTCAAGTCTGCTTTTGCTGAAAGGAATCTGAAAAAATCACGGAAAGGTAATGCCAGATGAGAATCCCTTCGGAATTAAGAATACCGACGACAGAAGTTTCATTTTTGGCGGCAGGTGGATGCATTCCCCATTTTCCCCTAATCCTTAGCCCACAATGACAATTTTACTGGTTAAAACATTATTGAACCGTTTCAAATATATTCAATCCATTTTTATTTGTCAACAAATATTTCCGGCCAATCAACCTTTTTTTAAATTTTTTACCCCTGATTCGGATCGCTTATTGATAAATATATTTGTAATAATCCCTTATTTGCGCGCATGCATAAGGGACAATCTCCCGTCCAATTGTAAATTGGGAAGGTCAGTATAAATCTGAATGTGATCCGGTTCGGACAAGATACAGATTTTTCTGATCCTGTTTCCAGATCAGTAACCAATCCGGTTTCAAATGACATTCCCAATAACCTTCCATGTTCCCCTGCAGGTAAAGGGCTTTATATTCCGGCGGAATAATCTTTTCATCGCATAACAATTTCAGAAAATCGTATAGAACCTTAAGGTCAAGTCCGCGCCGCGCTAAGCGTTTCAAATCCTTTTTGAATTGATTGGTCGGCCTAAGAGTTTTCAAGATTATTTTGCGAATTGAGACAGGCCGAGTTCCTGAAACATTTCGTCGGGATCGGAGTAACCGAACAAGTCCGCGTCTTGTTCGACTTCCTGCATGGCCTTTAAGGTCACTTCATTCGGTATCCGAACGGCAAAGGGCAAGCCACGATGTAACACAATCTCACGCAAATAGAGATCGATAGCTCCCGACATTGAGATATTCAACGCCTTTAAAATTGATTCGGCTTTGGATTTGACTTCCTTTGAAATTCTCACGTTTACAGTTGCGTCATTCATAATCATTTTTTCCATGTCAATATTACGCTGATGTAACGCAACATGCGACACTTATTTCGGTATAGATTAACAAAATCGGTATCCAGTTTGGCATCCGGTTTCTTACCGTAAAAATTGAATAAATTTGTGCGTTTTTAATACCTTTTGCCGGTAAAAACACACGCCTTAACTCTGCTTTGAAGTTAGGTTTTGTCGTCGGGAAGTGGGATTGTACCCCAATAAGGATTTGAACCTTAAACCAACGGATTAAGAGTCCGCTGCTCTACCAGTTGAGCTATTGGGGCTGAAAAAAAGCG
>CAZNUN010000038.1:0-9391 GCA_964576275.1 uncultured bacterium
GAGATGTTTGAGAACTTTCAAGTTCAGTCCCGCCGTAGGTGAGCCTTACCGTTATGCGGCATGAACGTACAACGGATTTCGACGTCATCCTTACCGAAGGAGGGCAAATGGAGACCTCTTCAGGGAACTTGTTGAACAGCAGATTTTTCCTGAGCGTGGCTATCGCTTACGCAATAGTACTGGTGGGCTGCCAGTCGAGTTCAGGGAGAGCGAATCATGCAGCGAAGAAGGAGAACGCCATGCAACTGACCCAAGAGTGGGACAAAACCTTTCCCAAGAGCGAGAAGGTGGTCCACCAGAAAGTAACGTTCACAAACCGCTATGGCATCACATTGGCTGCTGACCTGTACCAGCCGAAAGATGCCAACGGCAAGCTGGCGGCGCTCGCCGTCGGCGGCCCCTTCGGCGCGGTGAAGGAGCAGTCGTCCGGCCTGTATGCGCAGACCATGACTGAACGCGGATTCGTCACGTTGGCTTTTGATCCGTCCTATACAGGGGAAAGCGGTGGTGAGCCGCGCAATGTCGCCTCGCCGGATATCAACACCGAGGATTTCAGTGCTGCTGTGGATTTTCTTGGCCTGCAACCATCCGTGGATCGTGAGCGCATCGGCATTATTGGCATTTGCGGTTGGGGTGGCATGGCATTGAACGCGGCCGCGGTTGACAAACGCGTCAAGGCCGTCGTGACCAGCACCATGTATGACATGACCCGCGTCATGTCCAAGGGCTACAACGACAGCGTGACCCTCGAACAGCGCACACAGACGCTGGAGCACCTGAGCCGGCAGCGTTGGGTTGATGCGGAGAACGGAACTCCGACCTATGGCCCGGTCATGAATGAGCTGAAGGGCGGCGAAGCCCAGTTCCTGGTTGATTATCACGACTACTACAGGACCCCGCGCGGCTTCCATCCGCGTGCGATCAACTCGAACGGTTCGTGGACGCTCACAACTCCGCTGTCGTTTATGAACATGCCGCTGTTGACGTACATCAAGGAAATCTCGCCGCGTCCGATCCTGTTCATCCATGGCGAAAAGGCCCACTCGCGCTACTTCAGCGAAACCGCCTACGCGGCTGCGGCGGAGCCAAAGGAACTCTTGATCATTCCAGGTGCCAACCACACCGATCTATACGACCGCGTGGACGTGATCCCGTTTGCCAAGATCACAGAGTTCTTCAGCACGAACCTGAAGTGACATGACGGCTGCGACCGGGGATGGAGAACGTCACGGTAACGACGCGGAAATGCCGCATAACAACCGGTTGCAGCGGACGGTCCGCTTCGCGGCCCGCCGCTGAACCGGAGCGTTATGCGTATATAAGAAATGATATTACGTTGCACTAAAAAATTAATAAATGTATATGGCTTATCAGTAGTTGAGGATACTGCTGATAAAAAAATATTTTCAGAATGGTATGCAAATTTGATATATATCGACGGCAAAAAAAGCATACTATTTACGGAAAGTAAAACGCTTTATAGTATAATTCTTCTGGATATTAAGAAAGCGGATATAACAAATATTGGCGAGATACTATATAAACAGTTATTTCGATCATTACTTCAAATAGGAATAAAAGAAGAAATATTAACAAGATTTATTCCAAAGCCTATAAAAATAATATACTCAACGACTCATGATAAGAGGATACTTGGTTCTATGAATGATTACGCTTATCAATATAAATATACCATCTTAGCAAAAGGTGGAATCAGAAATATCGATATTGACGAAATAATCCATAATGTAAACGAAACACCTATGAGTCTAATAGGCTACAATTCTGGGGAAAGATTGATGAGAATGATGATATTGAAAGAAAATTTCGCATAACAATTGCATGCACCTAACAGCGAAAGATATTTGAATGATTAACCTTCCGGTGATACAATTTTCAAATATTCTTTAATGCGTTCGAAATATTCGACAAATACTACCTGAAATTGAAATTTGATAATGGTAGACTGGTAACTTCCGATTCAAGCGATAAGGTGTTATTATTTTATGTAATAACACCACTTAGACTATGCCTTTGTCCTGTTCCAACAGCAGAAAATTCGAAAGCCTGCCTGCCGGCTAAGCAGGGAAGAAGTTTTGGAACCATCTGAAAGACGACTTACTAAAAAGCGCTTAAGTGCCTTAGAACCGGCCAAGGTGAACAGGGATTAATCCTTTTAAGCACGTTTCTCGGATTTTGCTAGGTAAAACGTCTTTTATTTAAACATTTTTCTTATTATAATTGAGCGAATTAAGGGATAAACGGAGTGAACGAGCGATTAATCAGTAAAAGATCAGAAAAAAATGAGAAGATCGTTGCTGATACCGGCTCGGCATTTAATCTTGAATTTAGACAAAAATTACAGACATTTTGGAGCAATATTGAGTAAGTACGCCATCGGTTTGGATTTTGGCACAAATTCCTGTCGCTCGCTAATTGTGGATGTCTCCAATGGTCAGGAATTGGCCACACATGTTTTTAATTATCCTTCGGGAGATGCCGGAGTCATCATAGATCCGGCTAATCCGAATCTGGCGCGTCAGAATCCGGCCGATTATCTGGCTGGAATTGAGATCACTATTACCGAAGCGATTCAAAAAGCCATTGAAGCCGATCCGGACTTTTCAGCCGGAAATATTATCGGGATCGGAGTCGATACGACCGGCAGTAGTCCGCTGCCGGTGGATGCTGATGGTAATCCGCTCTGTTTTAACGAAATATTTAAAGACAATCCGGCGGCCATGGTCTGGTTCTGGAAAGATCATACCAGCCATGCCGAGGCTCAATTGATCACCGAAACTGCCCGTAAAATAAGACCGAATTATCTTGCGAAAATAGGCGGGATTTATTCGTCCGAATGGTTCTGGAGTAAACTCTGGCATCTGCTGAAAGAAGATCGGGAGGTTTTTAACGCAACCGACAACTTCGTGGAAATCTGCGATTGGATTCCGGCTGTTCTGACCGGAGAAATCAATCCACGCAAAATCAAACGCAGTATTTGCGCCGCCGGTCATAAAGCGCTGTTCAACGAAAAATGGGGCGGACTGCCGGATGAAGAGTTTTTGCGGGTTTTGGCGCCTGAACTGGCAGTGGTCCGCTCGAAATTGTATGCAGAAGCCTATACAGCCGAAAATAAAATCGGCAATTTGTCAAAAAAATGGGCACAAAAATTAGGCCTTTCTACTGAAGTCGTTGTTGCCGTTGGTGCCTTTGATGCTCACATGGGAGCTGTCGGCGCGGGAATTTCGGTTGGAACTCTTGTGAAAATATTGGGGACCAGCACCTGTGACATTATGATCTGGCCGAACGATAAAAAGCTTGATGATATTCCCGGTGTTTGTGGAATCGTGGATGGTTCAGTGCTGAGCGGATATTACGGTATCGAAGCCGGGCAATCGGGAGTCGGCGATATTTTTCTCTGGTTTGTAAACAATCTCGTGCCGGAAACTTATGGGAAAACGGTAGAGCAAAAATTCGAGAATCTGGAGACGTTAGCCGAAAAGTTGAGACCCGGAGAAAGCGGTTTGCTGGCCTTGGACTGGAATAACGGCAACCGCACGATTCTGGTGGATGTTCGTCTGTCCGGTTTATTAATTGGACAGACTCTGCGTACTCAACCGCACGAAATTTACCGGGCATTGATTGAGGCGACTGCCTTCGGTGCACTGGCAATAATTGATCGAATCGAGAGCTATGGGGTAAAGATAGACGAGATTGTAAATTGCGGCGGTCTGGCAATTAAAAATCCATTATTGATGCAAATCTATGCCGATGTCACCGGACGACCGATGAAAGTATCCGGCAGTGAGCAAACTCCGGCGCTTGGCGCGGCGATTTTTGCCGCCGTCGCTGCCGGTAAATCTAAGGGGGGACACGACCGGATAACCGAGGCTCAAAAAGCCATGACCAGCCTTGGGAAAACTTACCAGCCGATTGAAAAAAATCATCAGATTTATCGCCAGATATATACTCTTTATAGACAAATTCACGACGGTTTCGGCACACGCGAATGGTCCGGAAACATGTATAACGTGATGAAAGATCTTTTGGACATTCGTGACAAAATACGGAAGGATAAATAATGCTCGAGAATCTTAAAGCAATAGTGCTGGAAGCTAATCTGGCGCTTGTAAAATATGGACTTGTGACTCTTACTTGGGGCAATGTCAGCGGCATTGACCGTGCTGAAAAAATTGTCGTCATTAAACCCAGTGGGATCGATTATACAAAATTGTCCGTCGATGATCTGGTGACTGTCGATCTCGAAGGTAATATTATTAACGGAAAATGGCAACCTTCAACCGACACGCCGACGCATTTGGCGCTTTATCGCCACTTTCCTGAAATAGGAGGGATCGCACATACTCACAGTGAAGCAGCGACGGCTTTCGCGCAGGCTTGCCGGGAAATTCCATGTCTGGGAACGACGCATGCTGATCACTTCAGTGGTTCCGTGCCGGTGACCCGCTTTTTATCCGAAAAAGAAGTCGAAAACGATTATGAATTAAATACCGGTGCAGTAATTATCGAAAGGTTTAAGCAATTAAACCCGGTAGAAATGCCGGCTGTCCTGGTCGCCGGCCATGCGCCTTTTACCTGGGGCAAAGATCCTGCGGAAGCCGTCAAGAACAGTCTCGTCCTGGAAAGAGTCGCCGCGATGGCGTTTCGGACGATTTTATTGAATCAAAGAGTGCCTGAACTTCCGGATCATATTTTGAAAAAACATTATGACCGGAAGCATGGTTCTGGTGCATATTATGGTCAGAAAAAAAATAAAGAGTGAGCAGAATAAATGAAAACATTTGACAAATTTGAAGTTTGGTTCGTCACCGGTAGTCAATTGCTTTATGGCAACGAAACCCTCCGCCAGGTTGCAGAACATTCTAAAGAAATCGGCGGCTTTTTATCAGATTCAGATGCTATTCCGGTTCGGATCGTTGTTAAGCCGGTGCTGACCAGCCCGGAAATAATTGCCGAAACAATGGAAAGCGCTAATAATACGAAAAATTGTATCGGACTGATCGTCTGGATGCATACCTTCTCACCGGCCAAAATGTGGATCTCCGGATTGAAAAACCTGCAAAAACCATTTTTGCACCTGCATACCCAATACAACTGTGATCTCCCGTGGACGGAAATTGATATGGACTTTATGAATTTGAACCAATCCGCACATGGCGACCGGGAATTCGGTTTTATTTGTTCAAGAATGAAAATCAACCGCAAGGTCGTAGTCGGACACTGGCGCGAGCAAAAAGTATTGAACGAACTGGCGATCTGGATGCGCGCCGCGGCTGCCTGGCAGGATAGTCAGACTGGGAAAATCGCCCGCTTCGGAGATAATATGCGCGAGGTCGCTGTCACCGAAGGCGATAAAGTCGAAGCCCAGATGCGTTTCGGCTATTCGGTCAATGGCTACGGCGTCGGCGATCTGGTGAAAGTCGTCCAAAGTGTCAGCGAGTCTGATATTGATAAACTGATTGACGAGTACAATGCCAGATATATCGTCGCCCGGGAAGCCGCTAAAGGTCAGGAAAAATATGAAGATTTACGGGAAGCCGCGCGGATCGAGCTGGGAATGCGACAATTTCTAAAAGCGGGCGATTTTACCGCGTTCACGACGACTTTCGAGGATTTGCACGGTTTGAAGCAATTGCCGGGTTTGGCAGTTCAACGTCTGATGGCGGGTGGTTTTGGCTTTGGAGCAGAAGGTGACTGGAAAACCGCCGCCTTGGTGCGGGCGATGAAAGTCATGGCGACCGGTTTGCCCGGCGGAACCTCTTTCATGGAAGATTATACTTATCATCTTAATCCGGCTGGAATGAAAGTATTAGGCGCGCATATGCTGGAGGTTTGTGAATCGGTTGCCGCTCAAAAACCCAGGCTCGAAGTGCATCCGCTTGCGATCGGCGGTAAAGCCGATCCGCCGCGCCTGGTTTTCAATGCTCCGACCGGACCGGCGCTGAATGTCTCGGTAATAGATCTTGGACATCGCTTCCGCATGATCCTCAATGAAGTCGAAAGTGTCGAACCGGAAGCGGATTTGCTAAAACTGCCCGTCGCGCGCGTGGTCTGGCAACCAAAACCCGACCTGCCGGTCGCCGCGCAATGCTGGATTCTGGCGGGCGGCGCACATCACACCGGTTTCAGCATGGCTCTTACGCCTGAATATTTGCGCGACTTCGCCGAAATTGCCGGCGTCGAACTGGTGGAAATCAACGCCGACACTAAGGTCACGGAATTCAAGAAAGAACTTCGCTGGAACGACGCGGTATATTAAATAGCCGATTTTCATTGTAATAAGGAAAAGGAGGAAAAATGAAAAGCGCAATTCTTTTTCTGGCGTTAGCGTTTGTATTTTCAGTTGTAATTGCTTCCGAAAAACCGGAAATGGATAATGAAATTCAGATGGAAAAAATCGTTACTATGGCTTACGATCCGCCGCTTCCAGTGGCAGTGATCGGTACGCGATCCGGCGCACAGGTGAATTTCATGACTTCGGCCTGGTTTACCCGCCTGGAAGTCAACCCGTACCTGTTTGGAGTCTCAATCCAGAAACAGCATTTTACGCATAAAGCCATTATGGAAAACAACTGCTTGAGTATCAATATCCCAACTCTTGAAATGTTAAAACAAGTCGACGCCGTTGGATTAGTGTCCGGAAAAGAGTACGATAAAAGTCAGGTATTCAAGGTATTCTACGGTGATAATGACAAATGTCCGATGGTCGATGGCAGTATCGTTTCATTTGAATGTGAAGTGGTGCGTTCAGTCGATCTGGTGGAATACGATCAGGGCTATCCGCGCGCTCATACCTTGTTTATAGTGGAAGTAAAAAAGGTCTGGGCAAACAAGAACGATATTAAAGATAACGCTCCCGATTATATGACTATAAAACCGATTATCTGGACGATCTCACCGAACAATTACTGGACAATTGGTGAAAATAAGGGCAGTGCATTTAACCAGAACAACCGAAAATTGGTACCAAAGAAAAAATAATGAGTAGAAGATGAAACGGAAAAAAGTTATCGAAGGAATCCTTTTAGTCATAGTTGTCCTGGGGATTATCACACTGACAGGAGGAGAGAAATCTATGCAACCACGCTTTGTCAACGTTCAAGATGAAATCAGTTGCGCCGGTTTGAAGATTCGCACAACCCAGAAAACAGTTTACAAAGACCTGCCGAAAGTCTACAAGCGCTACATGGCGCTGAAAGAAAGCGGCCAGGTCAAATATATCAAAGAGCCCTGGGAGTATGTTTCTCTCAGTATGAATTTTGATAGCAGTCAAGCCTGGGATTATTATACCGGCTACGTTGTCGGGAAATTCGATCCCGAGGCGAACCATCTGGTGAATTTTAAAGTTCCGAAAGGGGATTACGCTGTTTTCGAAATCCGCTGTAAGAGCAAATTCTTTTTTGGCTGGAAGATAGGAAAATTGAAACGCTATATATATACCAAATGGCTGCCCGCCTCGGAGTATGAGTTCACGGGTTTTGAATATGAGTACAATAATGAGGAGATGGCGCGGAAAAGCGCCTATGATATTGATCTGTATGTCGGAATCAGAAAAAAATGATCAGACACAACATAGAACTTCAATTGTGACAACCAAAACCTTGTTCCCCTGATCGAATCCCGTTGATTTTGGTTTTTCATTATGATAAATCTCACTAAGGAGGAGTATATGAAGACAGGTAAACCGTTATTGATTGTGGGATTGGTGTTTTGTTTTGGGCTATCGCTCTTTGGGCAGGAATTCGAAGAATATCTAAACAAAGCGCAGGCTCTCGATCAGGCGGGTAATGTCGAGCAGGCGGCGAAAGTCATGGAGGAAGCCATCCAAAAATTTCCGGATAATGCCGTCGCTTACTCATATCTGGGATTTTATGTCGGTATGCAGGCCGGGCAGACAGGTAATTTTATGGAAGCCGGTAGATTGATCGGCAGGGCTTATGAATTTCTCGATAAAGCCGTGGCGCTGGATGCCAATAATCTGACTGCGCGCCTAAACCGCGGTTTGATGGGAGTTAAAGTGCCATCATTTCTGGGTAAACTGGAGGGGGGTATCGCCGACCTTGAATTCATTGTGAAAATGTATCAAGCAGCGCCGGATAGAATTCCGGTCGATTTGGTTGCCAATGCCTACAATTTTCTGGGCGAAGGCTATTCTAACTCCAAAGATAATCAGAAAGCCCGGGCTGCCTGGGAGAAAGTCGTAGAATTAGCACCAGGGACTCCGTTGGCGGAAAGCGCCGGTCAGAGTTTGGCAGCCATGACTAAACAACCGGTAAAACCGCAATCAGTAAAAACGAAAAAAGTAATAAATGCGGAAGTCACACAGATTCAGGAATCTCTTAAAAATAATCCCGATAATGCCCAGCTTTACCTGAAACTGGGGCAGGCTTATATTGGTGTTAAAGAATATGACGAGGCGGTTAAAGCCTTGAAAATGAGCATAAAACTGGATTCTTTGAATGCGAACACATATAAACTGCTCATCTGGACGATCGGTCAGATTGCGGCGGTTGGTTATGACGAGCGAATTTATGAAGATACGAATTTCCGGACTAATCTGGCGTTTGAGATTGTCCGGTTGGCGGATGAAGCGGTGAAGATTTCTCCGGATGACCCAGAATTGTGGTTAATTCGGGGCCGATCGGGAGTGATGATGCCATTCTTTGTGGATAAACTGGATCAGGCGGTCGCCGACCTTGAAAAAGTCAGAAACAGTCAGGCCTCTGATGAAATTAAGGCGGAAGCCGTTTACTGGCTGGGCTACGCTTACCAGAAAAAAGCCATGACCAACTGGATTGACGTGGTCAAAAATTATTCGGAAACAGAAGCCTGCAAAATGGCTTTCGCCAGTATGCTGCCGCCCGTTGAACATTTTAACCCGGACAAATATCCGAAGCCGTTTCTTAAAATTGATTTTGTGTTGGGATTTCAGGATGAACTGGAACCCCAGACCGTAGTTTGGATTGAAGATCAAGCCGGGAATTTCGTCAAAACCGTTTACGTTTCCGGATTCAGCGCCTTTGCTAAGGAAAAGCAAATCAATCTGCCGAAGTGGAGTAAAGCGTCCCAGTTCAAGGATGTTGATGGCGTCTCGGGTGCGAGTATAAATATCGGTCATCATATTTATGTTTGGGATATGAAGGACGCCGCCGGTAAACCGGTCAATGCTGGGGAATACGTCGTGAAAGTCGAGGTTTCATACTGGCCAAGTATGCAATATCAGGCGGTCAAAGCGCCGATTACGGTTGGTAAAAAAGAAAGCCGGATGGTCGTCCAGGAAGGCAATCTGATTCCATACCTGGAAGTGAAATACTTTAATTAGTCGCCCCTGAATAACAACTTAATATATTGTTAATATAGTACTTGCATA
>CAZNUN010000039.1:0-8661 GCA_964576275.1 uncultured bacterium
ACCACTAATTAGGGGGAGTGCCAGCCTTTTCTCAACTTTTACCGGACACTAATGTTTCCCGCCGAATAATAAGGACAATTTCCAATTAGATTCTTGTTTTTCTTGTTAATCCTCTTTAATTTTTTAAGTCAATTTATCAAAGTGAAATCGTTGTATGTTGCTTAAACAAATAGTAATACGTTAAAAAACATTCGGCAGAAATCATCCCAAAAACGACGGAGCATTCAATGCCATTATCAGATAAATTAAACGAACAGCGTAAAAATTGGGAAGAGACGACTCTTAAAAAAGTCATCTCCCGCAATCCCGAAAGCAAACCGGAATTCACTACCGGCTCATGGTTACCGGCTGACCGCGTTGCTCTGCCGGAGATCTCAACGGACGCTGAATATCTGGAAAAACTTGGTTTTCCGGGTGAATTTCCGTTCACACGCGGCGTTCAGCCTACTATGTACCGCGGACGCTTCTGGACGATGCGTCAATACGCCGGATTCGGCACCGCCGAGGAATCCAACGAACGTTATAAATACCTTCTCAGCCAGGGACAGACCGGTCTATCGATCGCCTTCGACCTGCCAACCCAGATCGGCTACGATTCAGACGATTCGCACAGCGAAGGCGAAGTCGGTAAGGTCGGCGTGGCTATTGATACCCTAAAAGATATGGAAATCCTATTCGATGGCATCCCGTTGGATAAGGTCTCGACTTCGATGACGATCAACGCTCCAGCCGCCGTGCTGCTGGCGATGTATCTGGTCGTCGGCGAAAAACAAGGCGTCACCCATGACCAACTTAATGGTACTATCCAGAATGACATCCTGAAAGAATACATGGCACGCGGCACGTATATTTTTCCACCGCAGCCATCCCTGCGGCTGATTACTAATATCTTTGAATTCTGCACCCGCGAAGTGCCGAAATGGAATACCATCAGCATTTCCGGTTATCATATCCGCGAAGCCGGCTCGACTGCCGTTCAGGAAGTGGCTTTCACCCTGGCAGATGGCATTGAATATGTCAAGGCTGCCATCCGGGCCGGCCTGGATGTCGATAGTTTCGCCGACCGGCTATCCTTCTTTTTCAATGCTCATAACGATTTACTGGAAGAGGTCGCCAAATTTCGCGCCGCCCGTCGCATCTGGGCTCAGATCATGCGCGATCAGTTTCACGCCAGGAACCCTAAATCTATGATGCTGCGCTTCCATACCCAGACAGCCGGCAGTACCCTCACCGCCCAGCAACCTGATAACAATATTATTCGCGTTGCTATCCAAACTTTAGCGGCCGTTTTGGGTGGTACCCAGAGTCTGCATACCAATTCCCGCGACGAAGCGCTGGCGCTTCCGACGGAAGAATCGGTGCGGATCGCCCTGCGCACCCAGCAGATCGTTGCTTACGAATCTGGAGTGACCAATTCAGTCGATCCGCTGGGTGGTTCATACCTGATCGAGAATCTGACCGACCGCATCGAAAATGAAGCCTGGACCTACCTGAATAAAATTGAAACGATAGGCGGTATGGTCAGAGCCATCGAAAACGGATTCGTCCAAAAAGAAATCCAGGATTCAGCCTATCGCTATCAGAAAGAAATCGAAAACAATACCCGCATAATCGTCGGAGTAAACAAATTTACCATCCAGGAGGAACCACCGAAAGACCTCCTGAAGGTCGATCCTAAATTACGCCAGCTGCAAATTGAAAAACTCAATGCAGTGAAAGCCGCTCGCGATAATCAAAAAGTCGCCCAAAAGCTCTCCGAACTGCGCCAGGTTGCCGGTCACCCTGATCAGAATTTAATGCCGCCTATCATTGCGGCCGTCCGCGAATATGCAACTCTTGGTGAAATCTGTGGAGTGTTGCGCCAGGAATTCGGCGAATATCAGGAATCAATCGTTCTATAAGGATAATATCCATGACTAAAAAGATCAGAATATTAATTGCCAAGCCCGGTCTGGATGGCCATGACCGCGGCGCTAAATATATCGCCCGCGCCCTGAAAGATGCCGGTTACGAAGTCATCTATACCGGCATCCGTCAGACCCCGGAAGCCATCGCTAAAACTGCTATTCAGGAAGACGTCGATTTTGTTGGATTAAGCCTACTGTCCGGAGCACACAATGAGCTTTTCCCGCGGGTCGTCGATCTTCTGCGTGAAAACCAGGCCGGTGATATTATCGTTTTCGGTGGCGGCGTAATCCCGGAAAGCGATATCCCCGGTTTAAAGGAAAAAGGTCTGGCGACAATCTTTACACCCGGCACTCCGATTAAAGCGGTCACAGAGTTTATCGAATCTCAACGCAACCGGATAGAGCGTTGACCGAACTCGCTGAACAAGTCCTTAAGGGTAATACGCGCAGCATCGGCCGCGCCATTTCCATTATTGAAAATAATGACTCATCTCGTGAGGCATTGATTGACGAGCTCTACCCGGCCACCGGCCGAACAGTCGTTTGGGGATTGACCGGAGCGCCCGGTAGCGGTAAAAGCTCTCTGCTCGATAATATGATCGCTAAATTGCGAACTCAGAATAAAAAAATTGCCGTGATCGCCGTGGATCCGAGTTCGCCTTTCTCCGGCGGAGCGATTCTGGGGGATCGTCTGCGGATGCAGCGTCATGCCACCGATCCAGGTGTTTTCATTCGTTCGATGGCATCGCGTGGCCATCTTGGCGGAATTGCCACTGCGACGGCCGACGCCATAAAAATTTTAGATGCGGCCGGCTTCGATCTGGTCGTTATTGAAACAATCGGTGTCGGCCAGACCGAGATCGAAGTGGTAGAATTGGCCGATTTGGTTATGTTGGTATTGGTGCCCGGCCTAGGCGATGAAATCCAGGCCTTGAAAGCCGGGATCATGGAGATCGGCGATATTTTCATTATCAATAAAAAAGATTTAGACGGCGCTCTGAAATTAAAAACCGAAGTCGAATACGTTCTGCATCTTAAAACCAATGGCGAAACTGCGCCGATCAACCCGGTTCTGCTGACCTCCGCCACCTTAAATGAAGGCATCACCGAAGTGATTCAAACAGCAGATAATTTTATCCAGGATGCAATTAATGACGGACGCCTGGCCGTTCGGCGACATCAGCGCATCGAAAATGAGGTCCGGCGCATCGTCCGCGACAAGCTGCGTCGGTTTGCCGCCCAACGTTTTCAGATCGATAAAAAAATCGATCAATGGACCCACCAAATTGCCGACCGACGTCAAACACCTTACGCGTTGATTCATTCTCAACTCGAAAAATTATTAAAGGAAACAAATTTTTATGATTAGTAATCTTAACCATATCGGCATCGCCGTAACTTCCCTCGACGCTCATATTCCTTTTTACCGTGACGTCCTGCGACTGGAATTCAGCGGAATCGAGGAAGTGACCGATCAGAAAGTCCGCACGGCCATCTTTAAAGCCGGCCAAACCAAAATTGAACTCCTCGAGCCGACCTCGCCGGACAGCCCCATCGCCAAATTCATCGAAAAACGGGGTGAAGGTCTGCACCATCTCGCTTTTCAGACCGACAATATCGAACAGGAACTGCAATTTCTCCAAGAACGCGAAATCGCCATGATCGACAATCTCCCCCGCAACGGCGCCCATCACACCCGCATCGCCTTCATCCATCCCAAATCCTCCGGCAAAGTTCTGACCGAAATCTGCGAAGAAAAGTAGGAACCTTAGACAGGATTACTAGGATTTACATGATTATTCGTCAAGAAAATATTGCGAGCGATTCTAAACGAATATATAAAGATTTGACTGAAATAATCATCGGATGTGCTTATAAAATCTATCATCACTTCGGATTTGGCTACCTTGAGTCAGTTTATGATAAAGCCTTGATAATCGAACTGGCCGCTAACAATCTTATTAATTTTGGCGAAGAAAAAGTTGAAGTAAAACGGAAATATAAAGAAAGAAAACATCCTGAAAATCATATTGATCCTGTCTAAATTAAAAATGATAATCTTGAAAAAACCAAGGAGCGTAAATGAGTCGTCAACGCAAACTGCTTGAACTTAAGGATAAAATTGAACTCGCCCGGCTGGGAGGCGGTGTAGAAGCCATCGATAAACAGCATCAACGCGGCAAACTGACTGCGCGGGAAAGGATCGGTCTGCTGCTCGATCCAAACAGTTTTGAAGAAATCGACATCTTTCGCACTCATTCCTGCACCGATTTCGGAATGGCTGACAAGAAGTTTCTGGGCGACGGTATGGTCACCGGGTACGGCACCGTCAACGGCCGACTGGTATTTGTTTATTCCTTTGATTTTACCGTTTTCGGCGGATCGCTTTCCAAAGTCGTGGCCGAAAAGGTCGTCAAGATTATGGAAATGGCCACCAAGGTCGGCGCTCCCTTAGTCGGGATCAACGATTCCGGCGGCGCCCGCATTCAGGAAGGGGTCGACTCGCTGGCTGGATATACCGAGATTTTCCTGCGTAACGTGCTTTATTCCGGCGTTATTCCGCAGATCAGCGCCATTGTCGGACCGTGCGCCGGCGGCGCGGTATATTCACCCGCATTGACCGATTTTATCTTCATGGTGCGCAAATCGGCTTATATGTTCCTGACCGGCCCGAAAATCGTCAAAACCGTAACCCACGAGGATGTTTCCGCTGATGAGCTGGGCGGCGCCGATGTGCATGCCAGCAAAAGCGGTATTACCCATTTCACCTATGACGACGAACAAAATCTATTCGCCGGAATCCGGGAATTACTGGGTTATATTCCACAGAATAATATGGAAGAACCGCCGGTTAATGCCACCGGCGATCCGGTTGACCGCATTGACGAAGACCTGAACTATATCGTGCCTGATAATGCCAATAAGCCCTACGACATGCACGATATTTTAACAAAAGTGCTCGACAACGGTCACTTTTTCGAGATTCAGGCCTTATATGCATCCAATATGCTGACCGGATTCGGCCGCCTGAACGGAAAAAGCGTCGGTATTGTCGCCAACCAACCCAAATCGCTGGCTGGTGTCATTGACAGCAACGCTTCCAACAAGGCCGCGCGCTTCGTACGTTTCTGTGACTGCTTCAATATACCGATCATAACCTTTGAGGATGTTCCGGGATTCATGCCGGGCACGGCTCAGGAATTCAACGGCATCATCAAGCACGGTGCTAAACTGTTGTATGCTTACGCCGAGGCGACTGTCCCGAAAATCACGGTCATCACCCGTAAAGGCTACGGCGGCGCTTTTTGTGTCATGAATTCGCGGCAACTGCGCGGTGATTACAGCCTGGCCTGGCCGAGCGCCGAGATTGCCGTCATGGGACCGCAGGGCGCAGCCGAAATCATATTTGCCCGGGAAATCAAGGAAGCCGAAAATCCGGAACAGCGTTTCGCTGAAATGATTGAGGAATACCGCGAAAAATTCGCCAATCCGTACATCGCCGCCTCTAAAGGTTATATCGACGAGGTTATCGAGCCTAAGATCACCCGCTATAAACTGATTAAAACACTCGAAATGTTATCCAACAAACGCGAATCCAATCCGCCTAAAAAACACGGTAACATACCGCTTTAGGAGCCAACATGAGCAACGCGGAATTATCAAACGGAATCATCGTTGGGGTTGGCGGGTTGGTTGTCGTTTTTCTCGGCCTGGTACTGATTGAAATCGTCATCCATTTCTTCAATCGCTACTTCGAGAAAAAAGAGCAGAAAAAAGCCTTCGTCCAAATATCCGAACTTAGTAAAAAATCCAAACCCATACCCATCCCGGATGAAGATTTAGTGGCTATTGTCACCACTCTGGAACTATATCGTAAAATCCACTTCGAACAATTGCAGAGTGAAATTACCTTCCAGCATGGCAACCAGCCAAACAACTGGAAAATCGGCTCCGTAGCAAATCAATTCTCAAGGAAATAATATGAAAGAAAAAAAAGTCGAACTGGAAATAAACGGACAACCCTATACGGTCGTAATTAACGAGATCACCGCTTATAAAGCCAACATCAGCGTCAATAACCGCACTTACGAAGTCGGGCTCAAAGATCTCGGGATCGACCAGGTTTCTGATATCAAGCCCAAAATGGCGGTTCACCATGAGGCTGCTCCGCCGGCAGTGATGCCGACCGGCAGCGTCCCGGTAACTCAATTGCACCGCCCTAAATCGGTGGTCGATAGTTCGGCAGTCGTGGCGCCGTTACCGGGTCTGATTCAAAAAATCTTCGTCAATCCCGGGGACAGTGTTCGCGCCGGTCAGCAAGTTTTAATCATGGAAGCCATGAAAATGGAAAATGAAATTCAAACCAGCCGGGACGGAATCGTCAAGGAAATCAGGGTAAAAACCGGCGACTCGGTCAATGAGGGCGATGTCCTCATTATTTTGGAATAAACGGAGTTCCTGATGAATAATTTTCTGAAAATTTTACATACTACCGGTTTTGCCAATATCGAACCGCTTAACCTAATTATGATCGTGGTCGGCCTGCTGGCTATTTATATGGCCATTGCCAAGAAATATGAACCTCTCCTGCTTCTGCCGATCGGTTTTGGTATCATTATCGGTAACATACCATCCGTTCCGACGGTTCCGATTGGAGTTTTCGATACGATTGCCAATGGATCGTCCACGAACAGTGTTTTCAGTATGATCTATTGGTGCGTGACCTCGGGTCTTTTCCCACCGCTCATCTTCCTGGGTATCGGTGCCCTGACTGATTTTTCATCACTGATTTCCAATCCGAAATCGCTACTGCTTGGCGCCGCAGCACAGGTAGGCATTTTCGTAACCTTCATCGGGGCGCTGCTGCTTGGATTTGCACCACATCAATCTGCCTCAATCGGGATAATCGGAGGCGCTGACGGCCCGACTTCGATCTTCCTCTCCTCTCAATTAGCGCCGGAATTAATCGGACCGATCGCGATCGCCGGATATTCCTATATCGCCCTTGTTCCTTTGATCCAACCGCCGATAATGAAATTACTGGCAACCCGTAAAGAAATCCTGATTCGCATGAAACCCGCCCGAAAAGTCAGTCGGAAAGAGAAAATCCTGTTTCCGATCATCGTCGCTCTCCTGGCGGCTCTAATAGTTCCCGGATCGGTGCCCTTGGTTGGCATGCTGATGCTCGGCAATCTGCTAAAGGAAAGCGGAGTTACTGAACGACTGGCAAAGACCGCCGGTACAGCAATCCTGGACACCTGCACGATTTTACTCTCGTTCACGGTTGGCGCCAGCACTCAGGCTACGCGCATCGTGGACGGTGTCAACGTTGGTTTTCTCACTCCGCGCGCCCTGAGCATTTTTTTCCTCGGCTTTTTCTCGTTTGTGATAGCCACTTCGGGCGGTCTGCTGTTCGCTAAACTAATGAATCTGTTCCTGAAAGAGAAAATCAATCCGCTGATTGGCGCTGCCGGCGTTTCGGCCGTACCAGACTCAGCCCGGGTCGTACATGCCTTCGCGCAGCGTTACGATAAAGACAATCACCTGCTATTTCACGCCATGGGCCCGAACGTCGCCGGTGTGATCGGCTCGGCTATTGCCGCCGGGGTATTTCTGTCGATATTTAAATAAGTCGCGAGTTACGGGTTGCGGGTTACGAGTTAATTGTTTACAGTTTGTAGTTTTAAGGCCTTCATCATGGATTACGATTTACATTTACGAGTTCAGGATTGCCTGCCCGAATTTTACGTGACTACGGAAAAGGCGGGCGAGTTGCGAACTCATCTATAACTTGCCAACCGACGAGGAATCGCATTTGTATCCATAAGTCATTCCTCCGGGGGAGTGCCTTCGGCACGAGCAGGACGACTCGCCGGACTGCGAGAAATCGCATTGGCCATACAGTATTCAAAATGGCTCAGCCGATTTCTCACTTCGTTCGAAATGACATATGATAGGAGATCTTCTTCTTGTAAGTCATTTCGAGGAGGTACGACGAGAAATCGCGTTAGTCTTATAGTTTTTTATGTCTCAGGCGATTTCCCGTCTCTGGCGAGTTCTATCTCTGATAAATCAGGGATAGAATTGATTTCTTGAATTAAATTTCTTTTTGTTATTAACCTTAAAACGAAAAGAGCCACCGCTCAGGATGGCTCTTTTACTTTAAAAGGAATAACGATACTCATTTACTTCACAATAACACACTTCCTCACATCATGAAAATTACCAGCATCTATCCGATAGATATAAACTCCGGAAGTGATTTGTCGAGCATCCCAGATCGTATTATAATATCCTGCCGGCTTATCCTGAGAAACCAATGTTTCGATAATCTGTCCGTTTAAATTATAGATTGATATTTTAACAAATGCCTTTTCTGGAAGCTGGTACTGAATCGTAGTACTCATATTGAACGGATTAGGGTAGTTCTGCTTCAATGCAAATACGCTGGGAATTGCATTTGCACTATTAGTTACTACCTGTACGTTTAAATAACCCAGGATATTCGCAAAGATATCCCATCCTTGTCCGGGTATGCGGTTCGTCTCCCAACAGGTTACCAATCGGTCGTTCTGAAAAACACATGCCGGCCAATATTCGTCAGTACCAGCATTGTCGTCATTACTGAGCTTAAAATTATCGCCTGTTTTCTCACCCATTTTATAAAACTGGGCATAGATGTCAGAATTTCCGTTTCGTTCATCTTCCCAGGTGATGACGAAGTTGCCACTGCCATCCATCGCAATCGAAGGAT
>CAZNUN010000040.1:0-6212 GCA_964576275.1 uncultured bacterium
GAACCCCCGTTCCGATGCAATCGAAAAACGGTTTTCAAGACCGCCGCATTCAACCACTCTGCCACCTCTCCAAAAAGCGCGGCTAATTTAATTACAAATTACCGGTAAAGCCAAAGAAGAATTACACAGAGGTTCACTGAGGGAATACGGAGGGTGCACGGAGTTTTTCTTTTTCTTAAAAGCGCTTAAAAGCACTTAATAAAACTTATCAGCACTTAAAAACAATTAGTATATCGGATCGCACTCATTTTATTCGATAAAAATAACGCCATCCAAATTGCGGAAATGCTCATCTTGAGTTAAAATATTCGCATTATTTAAACGGGAAGTTGCCAGAATTATACTATCCGCGATTGGAAGTTGGTGCATGAGACTTAATTTAGCCGCAAGAAGCACAATGGTTTGATCGACAGGAATAATCTTACTTTGTTTCATCGAAGCCGCCACGGCGAGCGCCTGCTGTTCGCCTTTTTCGCGCAAAATGACTTTAAAGACTTCGTAAAGACAAATCACTGGTACTAGTAAATTCCGGGTATCTTCCAAAGCTTCCGCATAACGAGCCGCATGCTCACCGTTTTTAAGATATTCCAGCCAACCACAGGAATCGACGATGTTCACAGTCGATCATCCTCACGTTCGATATTAACATTTGAATTTTTCAAAATACCTCGTAATTCAGAAATTCCCACAACCGGAATAAATTCGATCCGACCATTATAATCGATAACTTCCATTTTTTGCCCGACCTTGAGATTTAAACGCCTGCGGACGTTTTGAGGAATAACGACTTGAAATTTTGGTGAGATTGTGACTGTTTCCATACGTATACTCCATCGATAATGTCAACGTAGGAAATTTAATCTATCGATTGGTAAAGAGCAATATGCCTTTTAAGATAGTTACACGGAGGTTCACAGAGGGAACACGAAGGAACACTGAAATTATTTTTAAAAGACTATCATAGTAATATTTGTACATTAGTATTCCCGTGCTTCTCCGTGTAAAACTCTGTGCGCCTCCGTGTCACCATTTCCTTAATATTCCTTCGCGAAATGCACCTCGGCGAAAGTCGGCCGGGTGCGTGGTCGTTTGCCCGGCGTCATCTTCTCGACGGTGCGTTGCAAACTGGCGAGTTTATCGACGGTAATGGTGTAAGTGTGATAGGCTTCCTCGACTTTGCCGCGGATGACGAAAAGTGTTTCCCAGTTCAGCAGGTCGCCGAATTCCTTGTACGACTCCGGGAACATAACGCATTCGAAAATGGCGGTCTCGTCCTCGAAAGTGACGAATTCCATCGGATCGTGCTGTTTGGTGATGGCAACTTTGCGGGTAATGTAAACGCCCAGCAGATTGACCGTCTGCCCGACATACCGCTCCAGGTCGCAGGCTTTTTTGACCTTGCCGCTGAAAACCGGCAGATAGCGTTCCAGCGGATGTTCCGAGATCGGGAAGCCGAAAGATTCGATTTCGAGGGTCAGCTTTTCCAGCCGGGCGATAGGCTGGCGGTCAGCCGGGGGCGGCAGGGGCCGCCGGTCGCTTTTCTGCAAATAGTAGCTGGCGACTTTGAAGGCGATTTCGCGGTGCGATAATTGCGGTTCGAACTCGGCGAAACAGCTGGCATTGGTCAAGGCCATGGCATCGGCCAGGTCGAGGTCGACCCGTTGCAGAAAATCGTCGAGGTCCTTGAAATCGCCGGCCTTGCGTTCGTTCAGAATCGCATCGACGGCTTTGTCCTGCAGGTTGCGAATCGCCATGAATCCCATGCGGATTTTGTCGCGCCGGCCGCGATATTCCTTCCAACTGCGATTGATGTGCGGCGGCAGGATTTGGATGCCCCAGCGGCGGGCTTCACTCAGGTAGGCGTAAGCCGAGTAGTAGCCGCCCTGATTGGAAACCACCGCGGCCAGGAATTCGGCCGGGAAATGGGCTTTCAGGTAAGCGCAGGTGAATGAGAGCATGGCGTAGGAGGCTGAATGCGGTTTGCAGAACGAATAACCCGAGAAAGATTCGATCATTTCCCAGAGCGTTTCGGCCAGTTTTTGCGAATAGCCGCGCGCCAGAGCGCCGCTGATGAATTTGTGCTTCCAGATCGGCACCAGATGCGCCAGCGCCGGGCGTGAAATAACTTTGCGGACATAATCCGAATCGGCGTAACCGAAGCCGGCAATCTCGCGCGCTACCATCGAAACCTGCTCCTCGTAAACCATGATGCCGTAGCTTTCTTCCAGACATTTCAGGTCGGGATGCAGGAGTTGCCAGGGCTGTCCGTGAATCCGCTCCAGCATGATATTGATAAAGCGGTTGGCAGCCGGGCGAATGATTGAAGAGTAGATCACGACATGCTCGAAGTCGACCCGCCCGGCCTTTTTCAGGAGCAGACGCGTGGCCGGGCTCTCGATGTAAAAAATGCCCATCGTGCGGCCGCTTTGCATCAGTTCCTGCGTGGCGGGGTCGCCGACCGGCTGAATTTTGTGATAATTCATGAATTCGCTGCGGTACAGACCGATTTGCTTCAATGTGTCACGCACGACAGCCAGCGAACGGTTGCCGAGGATGTCGATTTTCAACAGGCCAGAATCCTCGACCTGGTCTTTTTCCCATTCGACGATCTGAACGCCTTTAGTGGCCATCAACACCGGCACATATTTGCGGATTTCGTCCGGCACGATTATGACGCCGCCGGGATGCACCGAGGAAACCTGGAAAACACCGACGATTTTTTCGCTTTGCAGGATAATGTCGCGCAGAGTGTCGTCGAGGTCGAGATTGCGGAAGCGCGGATCGGTGCTGATCCACTCCAATAATTCAGCCTTTCTGGCGAAGTAACCGATGCGCTTGGTGACGGCTTTAATTTCCTCATTGGACAGGCCGTAAACTTTGGCGACTTCCCGAATCGCCGAACGCGGCTGGAGCATGACCTGATTGGAAACCATGGCAGTACGTTCGCGCCCGTATTTTTTAAAAATGTAATCCAGAATGGCGTCACGTTCGTCCCAGGCAAAATCGACATCGATGTCCGGCATATCCACTCGCTCCGGATGAATGAAACGCTCGAAGCGCAGGTTGTATTTAATCGGATCGACCTGGGTGATGAAAAGGCAATAGCTGACGATGGAAGCCGCGCCGCTCCCGCGCCCGATGGTGGTTTGAGTCTGTTTGACAATGTCGTAAACGATCAGGAAATAGGGCGCGTAGCCTTTCTGAGTAATCAGGGCAAGTTCGTACTCGATACGCTCTTTGACGGTTTTATCGATTTCGCCGTAACGGATTTTGGCGCCTTCGTAAACCAATTGGCGCAGCTGCCGGTTGGCGAGATTGGTCTCCTTGAGCGAGAGACCGGGAAAAATCGTGTTGGTGTAAGTCCAGTCGGTTTTGCAGCGCTCGGCGAGATACTGCGAATTATTGATGGCGTGCAGACTGTTGGGAAAGAGGTCAATCATTTCCTTTTCGCTACGGAAAAAATGCTGTTCGCTTTTATAATCGGCGGGCGTCAGCTGCGCAAGCGTGGCGTTTTTGTCAATGGCGCGCAGGATGCGATGGGTTTTCTGATCTTCCGGCTTGAGGAAATAGACATCGCCGGTGGTGACGATTTCAAGGTGAAAGGTTTTCGCCAGCCGTCGGGCGTCCGGCTCGGTCACGCCGGGACGCAACTCCACGAAAAGATGCGTAGATGGAATGAAACGGGCGAGTTCGGCCAGAACCTTTTCCTGATGTGCCAGAACGAATAAACCTTTGGCATGCGGCTTCAGGATTTCGGTGGCAGACAGATTTTCGTCGTCATGCACCCGCGAGATGGCGCGGCAGAGGTTTTCGTAGCCGTATTGATTTTCGGCCAGCAGGATCAGGTCGAAATTCGACGTGAGCAAATTTGTTCCGGCAATTGGTTTGATGTCGTTTTCGCGGGCCCATTGTACGAAGCGGATAAAGCCCCACAGACCGTTGACTTCCGTTAGCGCCAGGTGCGTCTGGTGAGCGGCTTTGGCCTGTGCCAGCAGAACCTGCGGCGACGCTGTCCCGCGCATCTTCGAATAAGTGGAGTGAGTGTTGAGGTGAACGAACATAGTTTTATAACGACACAGAGGAACACAGAGGAATCACGGAGGCGCACGGAGGATTATTTAAGTGCTTATAAGTGCTTTTAAGAATTAAGAAATTCTCTGTGGTACTTCGTGTTTTCTCTGTGTCACTCCGTGTCATAATCTTTACTCCATTACGAAACGTCTTAAATCTTCCTTAGAGAAAGGCGACACAGAGGAACACGGAGGAATCACTAAGGCACACAGAGGATTTATTTTAGATTTTAATAAAATCTCCGTGGTACTCTGCTTCTTCTCCGTTAAACTCCGTGTCATGAATTCTTTACCCCATTACGAAACGTTTTATACCATCTTTGAGGTGTTTGACATTGAAGTTGATAAGTAAACCGACTTCTTTATGAGCCAGTTTCAGGTAGGTTAGAATCTGAGCCTCATGCACAGGCAGAATTGTGTCGACAGATTTGAGTTCGACAATAATTGTATCATCCACCAAGATGTCAATCCGGTAACCACAATCGAGTTGAATGTCTTTGTAAACCAGAGGAACCGGAATTTGAGTTTTGACTTTAAGCCCGGCTTGGCGCAGTTCGTAAGTCAGACATTCTTCATAGGCTGATTCGAGTAACCCGGGTCCCAGTTGATTATGGACTTCCATGGCTGATTTAATGATTTGAGAAGTTAAGTTTGCATACTTCATATGACTCTCCTTTTATTTCATGGAAGAGAAAGGCGACACAGAGGAATACGGAGAGGTCACGGAGGGGCGCGGAGGATTATTTAAGTACTTATAAGTGCTTTTAAGAATTAAGAAATTCTCCGTGGTACTCTGTGTTTTCTCTGTGAACCTCCGTGTCATAATCTTCTCGATGTCTTTTCGTGTTGCAATTAGCCCTGCGGCACTACCGATGCTGGCGAAGCCGTATTTCCGGCGGATTTGGTCGAGGGTCTGTGACAGGTGCTCGTCTTTCGGCGGTTGGAATAAATCCAACTGGTTGATTACCGGTTGGAAATTTGTCGCATCCAGGATAAGGGCCCGAACGCGGTTGCGGCGATAATTAGCCAGCCGGAAAAGGCGACAGGCTTCTGCAATGACGCTGGCATCGTCATTTGCAGTGACGGCGCCTTTGCGGTTGCTCTTGAAACCGTCGGTGTAGTGAATTTCAAGGCTCAGCGTTCTGGCAACCTGACGGCGCCGGCGCAATTGGTAGGCGACCTGTTCGGACAGATTACGCACGGCGGCCAGCAGTTGAACTTCGTCGTTGGTGTCGGCGGTCAACACAGTCTGCTCGGTGATGCGGTCGGTTTTCTGCGGCGGTCTGACCGGGGAATCGTCCTGCCCGCGGGCTTCCCTGAAAAGGCGGCGGTAATACTTGCCGAATAGAATGGCACCGGTTTCACTTTCAGCGGTTACCTGTTGTACGTTCTGGATATTGGAGAGAAACAGAAAGCGCACGAGTTTGCTTACCGACGGCTCAACGGTGACCGGCAGGACTTCGGTGTTCAGCGGTGCCAGGAAAGCCGACTCGTTGCCCGGCGCGACGCGGAAAATAGTTTCCGGAACGACGGCGGTGGTGATCTGGCTGACGAGTTTATTGACACTGATGCCGATGTGACTCTGCAGGCTGACTTTAAACTGAATGTCACGGGCGATCAGATTGCCGGCCTGCAGATTGTCGCGATAAATGCCGTCCATGCCGCTCAGGTCGGCGAAATATTGGCCGTAAACAGTCGGCTCGATGATGGGCGAATAGCGCGCAACGGTTTGGTAAATGTACTGATTGATTTTGGCGTAAAGCGTGGAATTGTAGGGCAGGAGCGTCACGCTATGCGACATTTTGCGGGCAATGGCGACTTTCAAGCCGGGATAAATGCCTTCGCAAAGAGCTTCCGGCGAAGCCGAAACAATCGTGCCATTCTGGTGATGTGAGGAAATCACGGCGATGGCCCGCGTGCGCAATCCCGAATCCAGCATGCGCTCCACCTGGAGTTCGAAATCTGCGAGACGAATATGTAAAACCGATTCGGACATAGCTTTAGTTACACAGAGGAACACGGAGGAATCACTGAGGCGCACGGAGGATTATTGAAGTACTTATAAGTGCTTTTAAGAATTAAGAAATTCTCCGTGGTACTTCGTGTTTTCTCTGTGTCACTCCGTGTCATAATCTTTACTCC
>CAZNUN010000041.1:0-5189 GCA_964576275.1 uncultured bacterium
GCGGTACAAGACTCGAACTTGTGACCCCTTGCATGTCAAGCAAGTACTCTAACCATCTGAGCTAACCGCCCTCAATTCATCTGTAAAATATCGGCTTTTAGTCTTTGGATTAATGTCGCATTCATCTGTTACTGTTCAAGCGACCCTCCCGATTCATCGGGATACTCTAACCATCTGAGCTAACCGCCCTCAATTCATCTGTAAAATATCGGCTTTTAGTCTTTGGATTAATGTCGCATTCATCTGTTACTGTTCAAGCGACCCTCCCGATTCATCGGGATACTCTAACCATCTGAGCTAACCGCCCTCAATTCATCTTCGTCAAAAAACGAGAACAAATTTAACCAAAGGATATTAATCACGCAAAGAGAAAAATTGACTTAGGTGATTATTAATGCCCAAAATCGCCTTTTGAAGATTTTGAACCAGTTTTTATAACGTTAATTTATTAAATTCAAAGCAAAATCGAGGTCATCCATGAAAGCTCACTTATTAACTCAAATCCGCGACCTGAATAAAACAGATAAGCCCTTGGTTATGGCTGAGGTTCCGGCGCCCCAGCCCGGCCAGGGCGAAATCCTGATCAGAGTCAGCGTCTGCGGCGTCTGCCACACTGAATTAGACGAAATCGAAGGGCGAACTCCACCTTCGCAATTCCCGATGATTCCGGGACACCAGGTTATCGGCCGCATCGTTGAAAACGGACCGAATGCCGGACGTTTTCGAATCGGCGAGCGCATCGGAGTGGCCTGGATATTTTCCGCCTGCGGTCATTGCGATTATTGTCTGTCCGACCAGGAGAACCTCTGCCCGGAATTTCGCGCCACTGGGCGGGAAGCCAACGGAGGATATGCGGAATACATGACCATCAGTGAACAATTCGCTTTTCCGATTCCGGAAATATTCAGCGATGCCGAAGCCGCGCCGCTGCTATGCGCCGGAGCGATCGGCTATCGTTCGATACGGCTGACCGGTTTGCAAAATGGACAGAAATTAGGTTTGACCGGTTTCGGCGCTTCGGCGCACCTGGTGCTGAAAATGGTTCGCCATCGTTTTCCGCAATCGCCGGTCTACGTTTTTGCCCGCAGTCAAAGCGAACAAGCTTTTGCTCGCGAACTGGGCGCGGTCTGGTCAGGTGATACGAACGAACAACCACCTGAATTACTAGATGCGATCATTGACACTACACCGGTCTGGACGCCTATCGTAGCAGCCCTGAAAAATCTCAAACCGGGCGGACGTTTGGTCATAAACGCCATCCGCAAAGAAAATATCGACCAAGCGGTTCTGACCACAATCGATTACCCTGAACATCTTTGGCTGGAAAAGGAAATCAAATCCGTAGCGAATGTCACCCGGCGCGACGTGGCTGAATTCCTGGAATTAGCCGCGGATATTCCCATCAGACCGGAGGTCGAGCTCTTTCCATTCATAGAAGCCAACCGCGCTTTGATGGAACTGAAAAGGCGTCAGATTCGCGGCGCCAAGGTATTGTTAATTTCTGAATCTAATTAACGAAAGGAATCTTTATGGACCGTAGTACATTTCTTGGTAAAACTGGTCTTGCCTGTCTCGGTTTGGCGCTTGGTGATTCCATATTTTCCAAATCTGTCGCCCAGACTAACGAAGATGAAGATAAAATTATAACGGACTGGATAAAGGATTTGCTGGCCAATCTTGAACAAAACCTTCCCGATTCGACCCGGCAGATGATCTATAAACAGAACGGACGAGCTTGCGCCCGACGCGGAGCGATTACCGCCGCCCAGGCTGCTAACGGCGATCTGAAGTCATTTATTAATACCCTGAGAAAATGGATCGGTGCTCAAAACGTTATTCAAAAAGGCAACCGAATAACCATTCGTTATGACCACTGTTTCTGCCCGATCGCGAAAAACAAGGAACTAAATCTCCCGCCGGAGTATTGCCAGTGTTCCATCGGTTGGCTGGAAGAAATGTTCACAACAGTCACGGGCAGACCGGTGCAAATTCAACTGATTTCATCGATTCTGAACAGAGCCGGGCATTGTGAATTTGACATTCTGGTTTAAGCCGTTACCAGCGCTTCCGCCACCGTATCAAAGTAAGAGTATCGCCTAACGCCGCTCGTACAGAGACGAATTGTAAAGACGAGCCACGGTTTATCAGAACCAGATCGCCTGCATCCAACTGGCGATTTGGAATTGCGGCTTTCGGATTTAAATCGGCTGCAAATACGGCCGTACGTCCCGTCAGAAACCAGGTCGCCGGACGGTAACGGCTAATGATAAAATCTCCCAGTCCAAAATAGCGCGAATCTAATCCAACCGGCTCCCCGTTTTCCGTCAAATAATTACCACCTGCGTAATACACCTCCTGCCTGTAATAATCCGTGAGGTCATAGGTATTATCCGGCGGCAACGGCAGTTTGTGGTAATATTCAAGCAATGGCCGCCCGGCCATTTCCGAGGCCATATAGACAAAATTCAGCAAATCACCCCCGATCCAGCATTTGGCCTGATGATTGCTCCAGAAACCGTTCCAGCTATTGGAATTGGCGATGTACGGCAGGTTGCGAAACATCAGTAAATTATCTAAGAAAAGGTTGCCGGTTTGTCCTTTTATACTCAGGCGAAAAACATTTTCTGAAAGGCCGCCATAATCGCCTGTAAGAATTTCATAGCGGCTCTCAATGCCCGGCGACGATACAAATTGACCCCGGAAAGCGACTTCGGCTTTTAACCGCACCGTGCCCGGAAAAAGCTTTTCATACTCCGCTAAATCATTGACTGTAACTGACCATTGATCGTTCCAGGCCGGAAGCGGTATTTCCCGGTATTCAATCTGTGCCCAGGGCGACAGATTTAATAACGAATTGCGATAAACCGTATCCAATTCCGCCGGCAGAATCAGATACCAGCGAATCAGAGGCGGCCGATTCTCAAAAAATTTCCAGGGCTTGAGACGGACTACTGGTATGGTATCACCACCGATGATCAGACCGGCAACCGGCGTAATGTAAATTTCTGAGAATAAATCCCCAACCCTCACTGTCAGGGATAATGACAGTTGAATCTTGTCATCGCCTTCCGCTATACAGTGCCCGCCCTGAGCGTATTCCGAATGATTTAAATTCGATACAATCTCAAGTTTCCTGAAATCAAGCGATTCTGCCAGTATCAGGCCGCCTAGAAGCATTACCAAACTTGTTGCCTGTATTATCTTCACCGGGTAAAATATACGGTATATTGTTTATTGATTGGAAGATAAAACTGCTTTGCATAAATGTATTTTTATACATTTATTGGCTGAATTCCTCTACCAATTCACAAAATTGTTTATTAATTTAAGTCTATGCCAGACACAAGCATTCAATTGGAAGACGTAACGCTAAAAGGAGAATAACCAATGAGCAACGCCAAATTTACCCTGCCTCAGCCCATCAACGAACCGATTCTTTCATACTCCCCGGGAACTCCCGAGCGTCAGGCGCTGAAAGCCGCCCTGAAAAAAATGGCCGGCGAACAAATTGAAATTCCGCTGATTATCGGCGGTAAGGAAATCCGCACTGGCCAAACCGCTCAATGTGTCATGCCGCATGATCATCAACATGTTCTGGCGGTTTATCATCAGGCTACCGCAAAAGAAGTCGCTCTGGCGGTATCGGCATCTCAAGAAGCCTGGAAAACATGGTCGGTTATGCCCTGGCACGAGCGGGCGGCCATTTTCAAGAAAGCCGCGGCTTTGCTGGCCGGTCCCTGGCGCATGACGCTCAATGCCGCCACGATGCTTAACCAGAGTAAAAACGTTTTCCAGGCGGAAATCGATTCGGCCTGCGAACTGATCGACTTTTTCAATTACAATGTCAAATACATGGAAATGATTTATGAACAGCAGCCCTTCTCATCACCCGGACAATGGAACCGGCTTGAACAAAGACCGCTGGAAGGTTTCATTTTTGCCGTAACGCCTTTTAATTTCACTTCGATTGCCGGTAATCTGCCGACCTCGCCTGCCATGATGGGTAACACTGTATTATGGAAACCGGCGTCTTCCGCCGTCCTGTCCGCCTATTACCTGATGAAATTATTTAAAGAGGCCGGACTCCCGGACGGAGTCATCAATTTCATCCCCGGTTCCGGACGCGAGGTCGGCCCGAACGTCCTGACCAATCCGTTACTGGCCGGCGTGCATTTCACCGGTTCGACCAGCGTCTTTCAGAGCATGTGGAAAACCATCGGCGAGAATATCGCCGCCTATCATGGTTACCCGCGCATCGTCGGCGAAACCGGTGGCAAGGATTTTATCTTTGCGCACGCCAGTGCCGAACTCGACGAACTCAATACTGCCATCGTACGGGGAGCTTTCGAATATCAAGGTCAGAAATGCTCGGCGGCTTCGCGGTCTTACATTCCCAAATCACTCTGGCCGGCTTTAAAAGCAAAAATGCTCGCCACGATTGAATCGATAAAAATGGGCGATGTGCGTGATTTCCGCAATTTGATGAATGCCGTGATCGATAAAGGCGCTTTCGAGACGATTACCGGCTATATCGATTATGCCAAAAATTCTCCGGATGCGGAAATTATCGCCGGTGGCAAATACGATGCAACCAAAGGATATTTCATTGAACCGACAGTCATTTTAACTACCAATCCGCATTTCAAAACCATCGAAGAGGAAATCTTCGGACCGGTAATGACCATTTTTGTTTACGATGATAATCAATACTCCGAGGCCCTGCATCTCTGCGATACGACCTCGCCTTATGCCCTGACCGGCGCGATTTTTGCCCGCGACCGTCAGGCCGTCATGCAAGCCGACCAAATCCTGTTGCATGCCGCCGGTAATTTCTATATCAATGACAAACCGACCGGTGCGGTGGTCGGACAACAGCCATTCGGCGGCGGGCGCGCTTCCGGCACGAACGACAAGGCTGGCAGCATGGTCAATCTGATGCGCTGGGTTTCGCCGCGCGCCACGAAAGAGCTCTTCATTCCGCCAAAGGATTACCGTTATCCGTTCATGGCGGAAGAATAAAATCGTTTTAATAGCATTAATACCGAACGCCCGGAAGTAATATTTCCGGGCGTTTTCATTTCACACAATGAAAATGAATATTTTAATATTAAAAAGGTTTTTAACTACAAGTAAATCTTAAATAGTCGCCCCTGAATAACAACTTAATATATTGTTAATATAGTACTTGC
>CAZNUN010000042.1:0-4579 GCA_964576275.1 uncultured bacterium
GGATGTCTCTTTTTCAACTCATTTCTTGACTACCCACACTTTTACGTGATGAACCTATTTTTCAGATGCAAGTCTTTTTTTTCAGAAGTTTGGGCCGTGGTAAAAATTAGGATGGTTGTCAGCCGGTCAGCATATGTGGTCATTGTCCGGCTGCTGCCGGAGTCAATTGTGGTCATTCAATTGCTGAGCAAAGCGAAGCCCCGACTTGTCGGGATCATTCAATGGTCATTCATTGTAAGTGACGAGCGGCTGGTAAAAGGAGAATTCGTAAGGCGTAAGTCGTAAAGCGTGATGACAAACTGCAAACTCGTAACCCGAAACTCGTTGGGCGCAGTGAAATTCGGTCGGAGAGCCAGAGTCCAACGGATCGAAGAACAGGTCATGGCTATTGCCTGACAATCAAACGATGGCCATATAGAAAGAGACAAGTTTTCAACGCTATCAAACTGGATTCCGGTTGTTCAGTGCGGAAACCAATTTAGTCCCCAATGTTCATCAGCGTCGGGCCGCAGGCTTCTCTACGAGAGAAATTGGTTTTTTATGTCGCAGCTTAATAACCTACCGGAGGCCGGCACCGCCGGTAAATACCTCCGGGAGGATTTATCAAACACTTATTTTATCAAAAGCACTTTTTGGGTGGCATTATACTTAGCGGAATTCAACCGGACGAGATACATTCCGGTTCCGACCGGCTGGCCGGAATGATTCGTGCCATTCCAGACAATGGAATAGGTTCCGGCGGCATAATGCGTTTTCGCCGACTTCCAGACTTCACGTCCCATCAGGTCGTAAACGAGGATTTCGACTTTAGATTCTTCAGGCAGATCGAAAGAAATCGTCGTTTTCGGGTTGAAAGGATTGGGAAAAGCCTTGTACAATTTGAATTTTTCAGGAATCAAAGACGCCACTTCCTCCTGATGCGGGGTGGAGCCTTTCGCCAGGACTTTTTCCTCGGCGTACATCGCGATCTTATCCTTCAGTGAGGCTGCAAGAAATTCCAGGTCGACTTCGTTTGAGCCGGATTCTTTTTCGAGCCGGGTTAGTATTTCAGACGCCTCATTGAACTGACTATTATAGGAATACAGATTGACCAGATTGCCCATGACGCCTATGCGATCAGGATCATCTAAACAATCCAGGGCTTTCACGGATAATTCAATGGCTGTTTTCACTTCACCGGACAGCATTTTCCAGGCGATCATATATTGCAAAGCCCGTTTACCAGGTGGATAATCGCCGTATGACTTAAAAATACCTGACAGATAATTGTAAAAACCATCCTTTTCGCAATACTGATCTTTGACATAATCGGACCTGACAATCGCAAAAAGGGCTTGCAGAGCGGAATCGGCCTGATCATCTTTGGAATTGGACACTATCAGTTTCTTTAGATTGGCGATATTTTCTTCCGGGCTTATATAATTGGCCAGCATTGTTCTTGATTTACTTAGTTGGCCATATCTGGTTTGTCCTTCCCATTCAGGCTGGGATTCGAATTCATCCAGATAAACCACACTGCCATAAAATTGCGAAGAGTTCGGCGGTGATTCTCCCCACCAGTTGAATAAACCGAGAATATTATTACTTGTTGAATTATATACTTCATACCCATCATCGTCATGGATAGAATTATACAATAGCTGAACCTGGGAAGTTGAATAGGCATAGACCTCACTGGCGTAATTATTTCGGATAGTATTATATCCTTCCCAAATTTCGTAGTACAGGTCTCCAATATTAATCACGTCATTGTAGCCTGTGTAAATGCCATTGCGGGAAGAGGTGCCGCCATTGCCGTTATTCTCGATAACACTGCCATATAAATTTAAGGTATTGTTGCTTAGGCTGTAAATGCCATCCCTGCCGCCGTCGTAAATTTTTGTACCTTCAATATCTACCTGCGGATTGTTGATAGTTACTACATTATGACGATTATCATATATCTCGCAGTTTTTGATATCGAATCCGCTACGGTCTATCCGAATACCCTGGTCATTAGCGTGTATCTTACAATTCTCAATAACATTACCTGTTGAAGGATACCCGTAATAAGCAAGCGCCCAATCGCCATACTCAACCTCACAATTCTTCAGGACATTATTGCTACTCCGAATATACAGCCGGTTCCAGGACTGACGGGAAGTACCGCTGGTGGAGGTGAAGACAATGGGGTCGTCGGCAGTCCCTTCGGCAATCAGGCGGGCGCTGTCGTAGAATCCAAGCGCATAATAACCGTCCATCAGGACTTTTGTCCCCGGTAAAATAGTCAGCGAACCGCTCCCGGTTACGGCTACCGTACCGAGCACGTGTAGATTCCCGAACCAGGTCTCGGCCGTAGTAAAGGTGCCGCCGGTAACCGCGGTGTAGGGAATGTAATTCGGCTTGGTGATAGTTATATACAGCGGTCGGACGGAGGTTGAGAAAGTGTAACTCTGGACATCTGAAACCGCCAGGTAATAACTACTTCCATTATTGCCACTGCTGACGCAAATGTCACAGCCGGTCACGCCGGCATTTACGATGATATTGCTACTGTTAACGGTGATGGAAGCGTTTGTCATTGTCGAAGGTGTTGTCGTCCAGATACGGGTCTCCGGACAGCCAAATAGATTATGAGAGTAATTAATAAAATGATAGTAATCTCCGGTATGATAGTTCGCTTTTGAGGTCGCTTCAGCAACTCCGATATGTAAATTTCCTGAATAAATAGGATCATTAGTGCCTTGCTCGATTAGACCACACCAAGCCCTATGTAAAGTTTCAGATGGTCCACCACCTCCCGTACTCATCCAACCCGCTCTTGTGTTTGCAAGTATTGCCGGACCACAATTCTGCTCATACATTACTGTAAATCCTTCGATCATTGATCGCCCCGGGCAATCGCTTAAGAAATAGTCATAAGCTCCTACTGTGCAACATGTTGAATAAACTATTGAATATTTATCTTTATTGTTCATATTATCGAGACCATCCCCAGATTCTTCGCTACAATAACCATAAGTACAATATTCGTCGTTACTAAAAACTCTCTTGTAAGGTTCGGTAACTGGCTTAGTCCGAAATGAATTAGGTGCGCCATGGCAGTACCAATTTAAAATACCATAATTATCATCCATTTTTGCCACGACTTCAGAACCGTTATGTAAAGTTGATTTATACCAAATAGTATGTGATATTGATGATGGGTAATATGTTTTTGTGACATCTAAAGAATTATATGTTTCGGCTCCTTCAATCCAGAAGGAATTCATTAAATATGATGCATCTCCTTTTCCAGGATCTTGCTCGTACACCAATATTTTCTCAGTCCAGTTAGAAATATCCTGTTCACAATTACAGGGTAATCGACCAACCCAGACTTCCGGATAATAATCTGGGGCGTCATCTTGGATAGTTCCCCTATCTTTTTCTCCATAGATTGCATCACCGTCAACATTCCAGTCTCCATCGAAGTCGGCAAAATACAAATCAGTCGCTAAATTTCGCCAATAACCGGGATCATTAGCATAGTGTTCTGGATACCCGTCAATATAAGCGTTACCAGTTCTGACTGGGACGACATTTTCATCACCGGATAGTAATACCCAGACCGTGCCGCTCTGATAGGCATCCGATAAATATTGTCGGATACTACCAGCATTGTCGTCTATACCTAATCCAATGATTTGATCTCCATCGGGATAGTACGAATATATATCACTGGTTGTTACGACGCCTATGTCCAGACCTTTACGCTTTTTCCAGGTAACAAACGTATCAAAATAAGGCGCTAATTCTGAACTGGTAATGATTACATATTCATAAAAAGATGGCTGGCCAGTTTGCATTTGAGCTTTTTTCCCAAGAGATGGGGTCGCCTGGTAGATCGAAATATCTTCAGGATTATCAACCAAATCATTTAATATACCATCATAAATCTTTTGGTTTCTCTCTGATCGATATTTGACGGCTTTATTAATTCTGCTATTTGGCTTGAATATTATCTCGAATTCAATAGTTGAAATCAATTCAATATAATTCAATTTCGGATAATAAATGACTGGATAAATCGCCAATGTAATAATATGGTTTCCATCAAAATAACCCTCATTGACCAGTTGAACATTTTCCTCGGGAAAAGGTTTTTCAGAGTTATAAATTAGTTCATTAGGCTGGCTGAATTCCTGATAAGGTTGATCGTCAGAAATAGGTAGGCATGGCTGGGCCGGGATAACCTTTTTAACCAAATCAATTTTACCGAAAGACTTCTTCGTTAATGTAATACCTGACACAGATTCTGTTGCTGGAATTAACAACTTAACATACTTGACCGGAAGTTCAGGTTTTCCGATTTCATTCAGAAATTGAAGGTTATCATAAGTAATCCGAAAATATTCACTGCCATCTTGTAAAGTAGATGCTGATATTTCTAATTTACTGTCTGAAAATGTCTCCGATCTCGTCATTTGTCCGAATAAATCGCTTGAATACAGTAAGACAAAAAGCAAAGTAATACACATTAAATTTGTTGGTTTTTTGAGAAAATGGTTCATCACGTAAAAGTGTGGGTAGTCAAGAAATGAGTTGAAAAAGAGACATC
>CAZNUN010000043.1:0-3477 GCA_964576275.1 uncultured bacterium
CTGTGGAGCTGGTCGGGATCGAACCGGCGACCTCTTGAATGCCATTCAAGCGCTCGGTCGATGATAAAATAAAATCACTACGGTTATTTAAGGGTATTTCAACGTGTGGAAACATTCCAACGGTTATTACTATTACAGAAAAAAATCACTCGGAACGCGCGATAAGATTGAAGCCAAATACCGTGAAGGTGAGTTGAAACGTTTTATCTGGGCGAAACGGCTCGGACTGGTCGAACAACCAAAATACACCTCTAAAACCTTCCAGGAACTCGCCAAAGAATATTACCGCTATAAATCCCAAATCCGAGCCAACCCGAAAGGTATTTATTTTTTATTTCAAGCCTGTTCTCAACTTAATACCCTGCCGGTTAACAGGATCACCAGGTCAAATATCGATCTGGCCTTTAAAGATAAATCAGAAGGAGCCCGGGCGTCATATTTCCAAGAACTCCGAGTATTTTTCAATTGGTTGATAGAAAAGGGATATATCAGAACAAATCCGGTCCCGAAACTTAAAGTCGGCAACCGGGACAGCACTTTCCCAGAAAAAGATTATGAATCACTTAAATCGAAAATTACCAATCCAACATTCCTTTATCTGGTAGAGTTTGCCTATGAATCCGGATGCCGGCAGTCTGAATGTCTGAATCCTATTATCTGGGAAAATGACCGGATTATCGTTTGCGGAAAAACCGGCGAACGGGCTATCCCCTACCAGAATCCTTTGCATGATCTTTCCCGTTTTAAGGGTATGCAGTGGAACTACAATCGTTCAACCGTCACTCATTATTTTAAGCGTTATCTCCGGGATGCCGGTTTATCAGAGAAATATTGTTTCGAAACTCTGCGTCACACCTTTGGGACTCGGTTAGTTGATCAGGTCGGAATTTACAAAACGGCTCTTTTTATGGGACATAGGAATATCAAAACTACTCAGAAGTACACGCATCTAAAGCTATTTTAACGACAAGAACCTGGCCCCTGAGGAAATTAAGAATCATACGGATTGGCTGGGGTGGTAATTGTAAAAAAATACGTGACTATCAAGGCCGATGGCATCGTTTTGATGAATATATAGAGAATCATTCTGAGGCAGAATTCACCTATGGGATCTGTCCGGATTGTCATAAGAAACTATATCCAGAATTCGGGAAAAAGAAATAAATCTTATGCTACCACGCCAGCACCTGCACCTTCCTGACTTTCGCAACGTAATCGGCATCGACGTTTAACCCCTGTAACCGGATTGAATGAATGCTGGTAGTGTTTAGCCCGGCAATACTGATTGTTGCTGAATAAACGCCAAAATTACCGCCGAAGTTGACTATCTGACATTCGACAACCTTGCTAATACTATCATCTATCCAGACTTTCACCTGTGGGGGCGCGATTGGTGTTTCTCCGAGTTGCGTCATTTCAAAAACGACTAAGAGCGTGCTGTCTGGTGTGAATTTGTGAAGCGGGATCAGTTTAAAATCTTTGAACGTGCTCGTCATTACATCAATGACATACTCCTCGAAAGTCAGTGTCCCGGATGGCGTCAGATCGCCCACCGAATCCGAATAGACTACCCGATAACCGCCTCCTCCGCTCCCGATGCTTCCGGAAAGAGATTCAATCGCCGCCTGCAATAGTTCCAGATTCTGATTCAAGTTCATCGTGTTGGAAAGAATCGTCTGTAACGTGAAATTCGGTTTAAAACTCAGTTCGTTTGACTCAATCTGGAAATCAGCTGATACACCGGAAGCCGGCAGATAGCCACTGTGAGAATGCTCGGCGTCGGCCTTTCCTGCAACCGTGGAGGTTAGAGCAGCCAGGGCTGTTGCGTCCGCTTTTAAGGCCAGAGACGCTATGATCTTCGCGGCACTCCATAGATCTGTCGCGCTTATTCCCGCGTCATTAATCGATCGGTGAATAGCGGAATTGTTCAGGTGAGTCAGAAAGTCCTCATTGAAAAACGGAATATTCTGCAATTCCTCCTGAACATTGGTATCGGAATTGACATAGACCGAATACAAGCCGGACGGCAGGCCATCAACGAAATACGTCCCGTCGTTATTGTCAGTTAATTGCAACTGCGCTCCTTCCGGACTGGTGCTGGCTACGAATACGCCGGATGTGACGTTTTTAATCTTCACTAATTGACCGGAAAGTAAATCATTACTATCCTGCCCAAATATTCCAAAACTAAATCTTGCCATTTTATGACTCCTTAAATCTTATAACCTTTGTAAACTGAATCGACCCAACCATATTATCGAGGGTCGGAATCTTGCTTACCAGAGACTTACTTTTTACCTTAATCTTGACCGTATCGATGTTTATCCGGCCATCAATGACACTCGGATCAATTTCCTCAATGATTACCTGATAAGCCACAACCGGAACGTCCGAATGCGGTATTAACTTCACTACAATCGACTGGTTGTAAATCGAGATCAGCGTATCCAGATCGCTTTGTTCAACCTTCCCGAATTCATACTCACCCACAAACCGCCATTTATGATTTGTGCCCGAAAGTATTTCACCATCAATATTCTCGTAAGTCTTCCAGGCGGGTTCATAGGTTTCTTTCCGGCCCCCCTTTTTCGGACTCGGCAGATCAACCCTCTCTCCTTCGTAAATGATTGCTGGATTACCAACACCCCTGTAACTCATCCTTCGCTCTCCGTGATTTTCTCGCAGATTATTTCAGTCACCGGTTCCAGTAATCCCTGTTTCCGGCCGGTAATTATCCCGCATAGAGTACCATCCAAAGTAACCTGATCGGCCAGCCGGACGTCGCCCGGATCAAACAGTTTCGCGGTCGTATCAGTCTGCTCCCCTTCCATGACTTCTTCGTAATAACTCTGGATTGCATCCCACTCGTTTTTACGGACCTTAACACCGTAAGATGTTACCCGCCCTTCGCTGTCTTCTTCGTATCTCTGGATGTCGACCGAAATATCATCCACCTTTGTCGTTTCGGTTTCCAATTCCAGGATACATGACCGCGGGAGGGTGATCGATCTTAACGCAGATCCACGCGGGAATAGGTAAATCTTCTTATCGGCATCGATATACAGATAGGAATTCGTCAGGACAGTCAGATCGTGAAGTATATCCATTGCACTGGCGTCTCGGTACGTCATGTTGTAATACCGGTCGAATGGCGTTTCAAATGATAGTACCATGTCCCGGCCAAACAGATCACCGTACTTTTTATAGGTATGTAGTAAAACGTATGAATTGGAATCGTCTAAATCCTTAATCGCCTGCAGGCTCCAGTTGTCCCCGTCGTAACCTTCCTCTTTCAGAAAGGATGAAATCTTTTTATTGGTGATGTTGTCCGATGAATTAGCGGTATGTTTCTTCCCGTAAAGACTTTCGAGATCAGGCGGTCCGTCAAAAAATGGCGGTAATGGAAAAAAGCCGTGTGTCCGGATATGCTCTAATCCCCCCGAGACGCACCGGTAAACCCAGTACTTGGCGCCGATG
>CAZNUN010000044.1:0-3165 GCA_964576275.1 uncultured bacterium
GAAGGTAGTCTCCGTAAATAACGAAAAGAAGAAAAAATCATAACAAAAGGAGTAACTTATGGCAGATGCCACATATGTTCATATTTATGATGATGCCACTCTACTCGGTACCGTGGCGGTGAGTGGATCAAACTGGTCGAAAACCGGGCAAACATTAGCGGCTGGATCACACAAGATTAAAGGGAAAGCCGAGGACGTAGCCGGAAACGTAGGAGCGTTTTCAAGCATTAAAAACGTCAAAACGGGTGTGTCTACAACACCGATCTGTATTCTGCTGGATGATTCGGGTGATAATTCAAGCGATAATATCACGAACGATAACACACCGCGGATTAATGTGCAGGTGGATTTCGGCTCCGATATTCCCACGGGCGCCAGTAGCGTTGATTGGCACTCCGTTAAGACCTTGAAACTTTACGAAAAGGTTGCTGGCCCTGCTTACAACCTGATTTTGTCGCATACGGTCGTGCAAGAAGATATGGCATCTGATATTACCTCATATATCTTTCAGATCGTTTCTGCGCTGTCAGAAGGTGTCCACGTGTTCGTTGGTGCCTGGGTCGACCAGAAAGACAACGAAAGCGCGAAAGGTGCTGAATTGACGATTACGGTTGATACCACCGCTCCGAGTGCACCGGTGATAACCAATATCTATGACGGTCAGGTGTTCATCGGAACGAGTATCGACATCAGTGGAACGGCTTCGTAATCCGTCGAGAGCCGGACTTTAAATAGTCTGAATGCTCTTTTAATCTGTGAACTCGTGATTGGGGCGGTCTTAACAGCCGCCCCTTTTCCGTCAAACGCCGGACTCTTGATGAGCCGGTTAAGCGTGGAGAGCAATAATGGCCATAACCACAATCAGCATAGGAACAGCCGGGACGCAGAGCGGTGATAAAGTCCGCGATGCGTTTTCGATTGTAAACAACAACTTTTCCAATTTTCAGTTAAACGACCTGAAGGGATATTATAAATATTTCAATTCAGGTGGATGGGAAATTGCATATGAATCGTGGGCGACTTCGGCCGCTTTATTAAGTAATATTCCGGCGGGCACCTATTTGGTATTTTTATCAGCTCGGATGGCTTCCTATGATGGCAACGGTTTTTCCTGTCCGGTGTTGTTACTTGCCGATGATGGGGGGAACGATCTGGGAATTCAGCTGATCGGCGATGCGATTGATACTTATTCACGAAATGAATCTGCTATTGTACAAATAACAAAAAGCGCGTCATTCGGAATCAAATTAAAATATAAGTGCCTCAACATCGATACGGTTCCCGGAGCCCTGGTCGACAATATCGTAATTCTGCTTCAGAAGGTTGGTTAATGGATTCAAGCAAAGTCAAAATATATAAGCAAGTGGGGGCAAGCCCAAATCCGGCAACAGATACGCTTTTAACAACTGATACGACTATTATTGATGGTGTATGGAGTGTTACGGCGAATTTATCTGTAGGTCGTCATATTATCTATTCAGTTGCCTTGGATTTAGCCGGTAATATCAGCCAAGTCAGCGATGCATTCGATGTCGCCAGGTTGCCGGTGCCAATGTATGTATCTGAACCGGCGGAATGGCAGATTGGAGAATTACACAATACTTATCTGGGAGAAATCGATGTATCCGTTTGATATAATTAAAGTAAAATATTACCGGATGCTCGGGGACGCCCCGAATCCGGAAACAGATGAGAGATTGGGAGAGTGCGACGTGCGAATCTGGGAAACGACGGCACACAGCCTGCAGGTGACCTTACCAGCAGGCGCCCATAAGATTTACACGGTCGGGCTTGACCGGTTCGGAAATATCATTCACCCATTGCCCCGGCAGGTGGTGAGTTTTGAGGTGACGCAATGATTACCAAGACTAAAAGCGAAATCCAGTATTCGATTATCGGCGTTGAAATAGATACTGAAAATGGCGTCGTTGGAATTTTGATTGAGGCTAAAAATCCCTATAATTATCCCTGCTCGGTCAAGGATATTAAGTTCGAAATAGACGGCGTATGGTTTCCGGCTACGATCTACACTGATCAGGAAGTAGATTTTGACGAAATCCCACTAAGCGGGCGAATGAAGCGTTACAAACTCAACTGGGACGCGGCCGGTGACCTGCGCGTAATGCAGTCCTGGAATAATCTGAAAGTAGCGGTAACCCTGAATGATCGTGCGGAACTGGCCGGAGTGGATTCGGAAACGCAGGAATATACAATTCCGTTAATTGATTTTACAGTCACAGAAATAAAGCGAATGGTATTTCCTTACTCGAACGATCCGTATTTCGATTTGATGTTTGTGAGTAAAAAGACCTGCCGGCCGTCCTTAATGAATTTCTTGCTCAAAGTGGCGACCGATGAAAATTTCACTAACATTGTTAAATCCTTTGACACCCGGGAGGATCAAACCGGTTGGACGTATGATGAAGGAGCATTTCCGGAAAACGGAATTCCGGGTGAATCGGAGCATGAAATCATCTTTGCGTCTTCCGAACTGGCCGAACTATCGGAAGGTAATTACTACATCCGGATAACGCCGATCGTGACACAGTTCTATGTCACAATCACCAGTCCCTACGACGGGCAAGTCTTTGTTGGCGGGGACATAGACATTGAAGGCACGGTTACGGTAATCGATAACTAATGAAAATCTATATGGAGAACGACATGGGAAATCAATCTTATAAGATTCAGGGTAAAACACTTACTCAGGGCGAAATGACGCTGGGACAAACGAAGAAACTGCTTGAATTGACCGCCGAGATCGCGGAGGGCGCGGAAGATGTTACAAAGATAAAGGACGTTAAAAGCGCGATTAGCTGGCTTTTAAAGCGGGGATTAATTGACAGGGCGCTTGACATTATACTCGTTGGCGATAAAGACGGGATTGTCTGGGACGACCTGAGCAACAGTCAACTGGAGGAGATAGTCAGCGATTTTTTAGCATTCAACGGCGGGTGGATCAGGAAACTATCCGGCTCGCTGGGGAAATTCAAGGGTTAAGTGAATCAGATGCGGATGATGATTTCTTCAAACAGTTGGAAGATGATGAGCCGGAAACGGGAACCGAAACAGAGAGGCTTGACCGGCTGGTGTATGTGCTGGCGGAAGGCGATATTGTCCGCGGCCGGGCAATCTACGATCTGATCACGATGACGGGGGCTTTGG
>CAZNUN010000045.1:0-3010 GCA_964576275.1 uncultured bacterium
GGAAGATTATTTCTCTCCGGCAATTACATAATATGAATTTTTCAGGAACGACTAATTAAGCACAAATGATCCGTCAAGGGCCGGACTTCGTTTCGTTCAGCAATTGAATGACTATTGAATTACTCACCTCAAATTTGTCAGAAAATTATTTGAAACTTTCAGTAAGATGCTTATAATGCACCGTTATTACAGGAGATATTTATGAAACATTCCGATTATCCTGATGTGGTTGCTCGTTTTTACGATCTGGTTTATGCCGACGTGCGCGACGCGGTCGATGTTCAGTTTTACCTGAATAGGATCAGGCGAACCAAAGGACCGGTATTGGAAGTAGGCGTCGGAACCGGTCGCATTTTCCGGCGCGCTTTGGCGGCTGGCGCCGATATTTATGGATTAGATAACAGTCCCAGTATGCTCAAATACCTGAAAAAATATCTGCCCACGCACGAATACCACCGGCTTTCCCAACAAAGTGCCGTTGATTTCAGCTACGACCGACGATTCGATCTGATTATTGCCCCATTCAGAGTTTTTTCCCATTTGGTAAAAGTCGAAGATCAGCTTTTGGCTCTGCGCAATATTAAAAAGCACTTGTCAGAAAAAGGTCTCCTGATTTTCGATCTGTATGTTCCTGATCCGAAAATTCTGGCCGAAGGAATCTCTGAAATCATGGATTTTTCCGGTGATTATGCTCCCGGTTTGAAAGTCAGCCGTTTCGTTTCCGCTTATTCCAATATTGTCGATCAGATTACCTACGGTAAAATGAAATTCGTCTGGGAGACAAAAACCGGTCCGAAATCGCAAACCTGGAATTTCACGATGCGTTTCTTTTTCCATTTTGAACTCGAACACCTGATCGAACTCTCCGGTCTGAAACGAGTCAATATTCTTGGCGATTTCGGCGGTAAAAAGCTGAATTCCAATTCCAGAGAATTCATCGTGATTTGCTCCCGTTAAATAAAACAGCCGGTCATCGCCGGCTGTTTTAGGATGGTACGCCCGGAAGGATTCGAACCCTCAACATTCAGGTCCGTAGCCTGACGGTCTGTCCAGTTGGCCTACGGGCGCAATCTCAAAAAGCGGATTAATTTAGAACAGATAAAATATTTTGCCAACCATTTTTTTTCAAGCGTCCTGCGGTTCTACGACCTTTGTATAAATCTCAAACTGCGGCGGACGTTCGAGATGTTTTTTAACGGCGCATTGGTTAGCCGAGCGGACTAATGCATCGTAATATTTTTCCGGGAAATCGTGCGTAACCTGGATTTCCAGTTGAATTTTATTTACCAATCCGGTTATTAAGTCACGGTCAATGCGTTGAATCAGGCGAATGCCCTCGGTCGGCAGATTGCGTTGTTTGCAGAAACCGAGAACATAGATACCGGCGCAAGTCCCAAGCGAAGCTAAAAACAGGGCGAACGGCGCCGGAGCCGAATCTTCTCCGCCGGCAGTAAGCGGCTGGTCGGTTTGAACTCTGTAATTCCCGAAAGTGGCATCCACTCTCAAACCTTTGGGGAAATCAATTATCATTTCCATTTCTGCTCCTTTTTAAAATATTTCACCGTTTGAGAATTCCTTCGCGTAATGAGTTACATAAATATTTCAATTGAAATCGTAGACTAAATTTCTTAAAATCGCTTGTGGTGAATAGCATTGAAATCAACAACGGAGATTTTCATGGAAAAACGTGCCTGTTTTATAATTTATACCGGCCTTCTGTTTGGTCTGTCGTTTAATCTAAGCGCCCAGACTCAAAATAAAGCTGAATATAAGATCAGATATCACGATCCTGTCCTCCAGCAGATGGACGAACAACGCGAAAAAGTCCTGGCCCGGCAGGATTCAATCAACGCAGCGATCCTCGCAAAACAAAAATCCCTCCAAAAAAAGGCCGAAGTCGCCGAAAAATCTCTGCGTTCAGATTTAGCCGGTGTCAAAATGCCCCCCTCTCTTGAATCTTTCAAAACCGTCTTCCATTTTCCGCCGGTGGCCCAGTACCAATCCGGGATGTGTTGGTGTTTCTGCGGCACTTCCCTGCTGGAATCGGAGGTGACCCGTCTGACCGGTCGTAAGATCAAACTCTCCGAACTGCATACGATTTATTATGAATATATCGAAAAATGTACGCGCTATCTGCATGAACATGGCGATTCCTTCTTCGGCCAGGGCGGCGAAGTCAATGGAGTTTTCCGTATAATGAAAAAATACGGCGCGGTGCCAGCTGAAGTTTACACCGGGCTAATCCACACCGATAAGCACGATCATACCCTGCTTTTCGAGGAAATTCAAAATTATCTCGCCTATTGTAAAGCCAATAATTACTGGGATGAAACCGTCGCCATTAATACCATCAAAGCCATTCTCAATAAACATATCGGCGCACCGCCGCAGTCCTTTACTTTTGAGGGGAAAAAGTACACACCTCAGGAATTTTTGACACAGGTGCTGAAACTGAATTTAGACGACTACTGCGATGTAATGTCCACCACATCCTTACCGTTCTACTCCCGTGGTGAATTCAAGGCCGATGACAACTGGTGGCATGATTCTTCCTATATCAATATACCGCTCGATGAATGGTATGAATCCTTGAAGAAGGCTATCGCCTATGGCTACAGTCTGGCAATCGGCGGCGACGTCAGCGAACCCGGATATCTGGGTTTTGATGACGTGGCTTTCATCCCCGACTTCGACATTCCGAATCAGTACATAAATCAGGATTCAAGGGAATTTCGCATCTATAACGAAACTACGACGGATGATCATGGTTTGCATTTGGTCGGCTACACAAAAATGGATAATCGCGACTGGTATCTGATAAAGGATTCCGGACGCAGTTCGCGCTGGGGCAAATACGAGGGCTATTACCTATACCGGGACGATTATCTTAAATTGAAAATGCTCGGATTCACAGTCCACAAAGACGCGTTAAAAGCAATCCTCAGTCGTCTTAAATAGTCGCCCCTGAATAACAACTTAATATATTGTTAATATAGTACTTGCATAATGT
>CAZNUN010000046.1:0-2872 GCA_964576275.1 uncultured bacterium
GATGTCTCTTTTTCAACTCATTTCTTGACTACCCACACTTTTACGTGATGAACCACCACTTCTAATTTCTTTAAAGCACTTATGAGCACTTATAAGGACTTATAAGGACTTATGAGCACTTAAAAGCACTTATTGACGTTTATTCGTGTCCATTCGTGGTTAGATTTTTATTGAATTTCCCGAATAGATTACCTAAACTCAAACCGTTATTTCAAATAGGGCTTGGAAGCGCTGGCATTCGCCCCGTTTGCCGGTTCTTCAAATGAATTACGATTTTCCGATAGTGGGTGGAAAATCGCTTTTTCTCAGAGATATTGATTTATTCGGAAGTTTGATATAAATGATTTTATAGCAAGGAAAGGAATGAATCGAATAACAGCCCCAAATCCGTCAGGAGCCGGACTCCGGCGGAGTTTGGATGTGATCAGGGAAACCGGTCGCAATGCGGTCGTAAATAATGTCTGTATTAGTGCCACAAATGTTGCGAGGGGGAAGGTACAACCTCCTTCAAGCATAAGTGCCAAATTCCCTCGTAGAGGCTCCTTCCGGAGCAAACACCAAATTCCTCCGAGAGGAGTCCCTGCCGGGACAAACAAGAACCAATTTCCAAATTCCAAAATCCAAATTCCAATGAAGTTCCAATTACTAAAAATTCAAATTCCAAACCGTGATGATCGGAGGGTTGCCTTTTTTGGTCATTGGTACTTGAAAAGTTGGACATTAATTGGTTATTTGTATTTGGTATTTGGAATTTTATGAATCTTTTTAATTTTGTAACTAAAAGAACGAAGAATGACTGAGAAAACAAAAAACAAAACGATATTCGATTTAGACGAACGTACTCTAATATTTGCTGGTAAAATCAGGTCATTTATAAAAACCTTACCTCACACCATCACTAATAACGAAGATTGCAAACAATTGGTAAGGTCTTCTGGTTCTGTGGGAGCTAATTACATTGAAGCCAATGAGGCGCTCAGTAAGAAAGACTTCTTAATGAGATTGAAAATCTGCCGGAAGGAAGCCAAAGAGAGTGCTTATTGGTTAAAACTTATTCAGCAATCCAACCACCTGGGTAACTCCACCGAAATGATAAACCTAATAAACGAGGTCGAAGAGCTGAAGAAGATATTTTCTTCAATAATAGAAAAGACAGAAATAAAAGCAAGACTAAAAGAATGACCAATTTCCCTCTTAGAGGCTCCTTCCGGAGCAAACACCAAATTCCTCCGAGAGGAGTCCCTGCCGGGACAAACAATTTCCAATCATCGAATTTCCAAATACCAAACTCAGACAGATTCGCAATTCCGACTTTCGTTCATTGGTCATTGTCCGGCAGGAGCCGGACGCCTGCGGCGGACATTCGGACATTAATTGGAATTTGGCGTTTGGTTTTTGGAATTTTACTAACACTGGTATCTCAAATGATTGATGCACCAAAAAACAAGACTAAATGAATGACCAATTTCCAAAATCCCGATACAAAATAATTTCAAAAACGCTCTTTGACATAATTAATGCAACCCGCCGCTTCCGCCAGCCTGACGGAAACATCCAAAACTGATAATTTGCAGTCTGGAACTCCGGGTTTGAGGTAAGGCGGCGGTAACCAGGTGCTCTCAAGTGATCGAACCGGTTTCATACTCCACCGGTTCATATATCGGAGTACCGTCGGGAGTCGCTATATCGCGCAACAGACATCCCGGGTTTTGATTATAGGATTTATAGTACTTATATTGAACCGGTTATGAAAATATCGCTTTAAAATGGGGAGAGATGCCTTTTTATGAAGTTATTTTTAGATTTCTTAATAGAGCGGATTGAAACGGTGAAGTGATGGTTAAACATCTGTTAGCAATTATAGATATTTTCTATTACGGGATGTTGAATAACTAATATAAAACATGAGGTTCACGATGAAAAGAATTAACATGTATAGATCGCTGTTGATAATCTTAGTCGGATTGTGGGGCGTGAATTTATATCCTCAGAACAAGTCATCCGATACATTGTCCGTTTCTTCCAAATTAGATTCGATCTATGTCCTGCAGAAAAAGATGTATTCCGATGTCAAGAATCAGCCGTTGGCAGATAAGAAGTTCGGAGTTGAGTTCAATCTTTACCGCCTGCTCATGATGGAGGAGTCGGTCAGTCTGAGTGGCGGATTCTCTCTGTTCGGGATTAACCGGCAAATGGAAATCGCCTTCCCGGTATTTTACTCGAATCCGGATGAGAAGGAGGATTTGAATGAATTCACGATCGACTGCCATTGCCGTTATTTCTTAGGCAACAGCCAGAACGGGTTCTATATCAGCGGCTTTGCCAGGTATGCCCACCTGGAAGGCTATTTAGGAGAAAGCGGTTTGAATCTGTTTGGGGATGACGAAATCGGTAAAAAAAGTACTGAAAATAAGATCGGCATTGGCGTCGGAGTCGGATTCCGCAGGTTTTCCTACAAGGGATTATACTGGGGCATGAGTCTGAACTTCGGCAAGTATATCTATGGCGAGAATAATAAGTTTTACGGCAGTTTTTTATCACTTGATGATGACGAAAAGACCATCATCGATTTCGAGTTTTTGAAATTCGGGTATGCGTTTTAAAGATTACTACGAGGAGGAGGATTTAGCGGTGCCGGATGTTATCCTTACTTATAGTCTTCACTGGAAGACTTATTATAAAACAGGGGATGGAACATGTTTTCTTCCTGGGGTGGATCTTACCAGACAGTTGAGAAAACATTTAGCCGTTCAGCCATCGGTCGAATTTGGAGTTTCCTCAACCGGAGCCGCAATTGGAGGATTGAATTTTTCTATTATTATTTAGTCGTTCCTGAAAAATTCATATTATGTAATTGCCGGAGAGAAATAAT
>CAZNUN010000047.1:0-2165 GCA_964576275.1 uncultured bacterium
CGGTCGTCCGCGTACTCAGATTGATCTTACAGTGGTAGAAAAACTCGGCCAGTTGCAATGTACTTATTCCGAATGTGCCACCTTCTTAAGCATTCCCGAGGGAACATTGAAGCGGAGAAAGGACTTTCGAACCGCCTATAAAAAAGGGGCTGAGAGTGGCAAAATATCGCTTCGGCGCTCGCAATTCAAGTTAGCCGAGAAAAACGCGGCGATGGCGATCTGGCTTGGGAAACAGTACCTCGGCCAGAAAGAGCAGGGTCTGAGTACCTCTGATACCGATCAGATTACTGGTATTGACTGGATAGAACTGAAATGAAGATTCGCGTTTGTAAGTCAGACTATTCACCCCAGCAATGGGAATTCCTGCGTAGTACTGCACAGATAAAAGGTTTTGTCGGTGGTATGGGATCCGGCAAGACTTACATCTTTATCCGTGAGACGCTACTCAATCATCTTTTCCGGAAGAATAAACGGGGCTTTTCAAACGGGTGGATCATTTATCCGACGCTCGATTTGGCCGAAGAATTGTTCGTGTCGCCGTTCTGTGAAATGCTGGATCGCCTGAAGATTCCTTACATCTACAACGTCTCTAAACACCGGTTCGAATCAGAGTATGGTAAGATTAAAATCTACCAGATGGTCAAGCCGCAGATGATTGTCGGATCAGAATTGACCTATGTCGGATTTGACGAGTTTGATATTGCGTCCTGGCGGAATTGCGAAACGGCTTTCCTGAAAGCCCTTGGTCGTTTACGAGGTTCCGGCAATGTCGAGTTGTATATCGTTACCACGCCCGAAGGATTGCACTATACCTACAAGATTTTCGTTACCGATAATCCGAAGGGTGAACGTCTTTTAGTTAAAGCCAAGACCAGAGACAATCCGTATCTCGATCCTGGGTATATCAAGACACTTGAAGCCAACTACCCGCCCCGGCTCCTGGAAGCGTATCTGAACGGCGAATTCGTGAATCTCACACAGGGCAATCTTTATTACAATTTCGAGCGTGTAAAACAGGCCAAGAAACTAATAATTAATCCGCAGGCTGAATTATATCTGACCTGTGATTTCAATAAATCTCCGATGGAGTGGCTGGTTGCCCAACGTGAAGGCGATAAGATTAAGTTCGTTGCTCCGATCAGCATTAAATACGACGCCAAGACCAAACAGGCAGCCGAAATGTTCTGTCAGATTTTCCGGAATCACGGCATTAAAAAAGTCATCGTGACCGGTGATGCTTCCGGCCAGTGGGAGAGTTCGCGGGATTATTCCAGCGATTATCAGATCATCAAGGAAGTCCTGGAATTGAACAAATGGCAGGTCATTTTCAAAGTACCAACGCATAATCCGAGTGTCAATAACCGGGTGAACCTGACTACTACGCTGATTCATAAAGAACGTCTATTGATCGATGAATCTTGTCTGTCTCTGATCCTCGATTATGAGAATGTAGTCGGTGACGGCAAGGGCGGAAAAGACAAAACAAACCAGATGCTAACTCACGCCTCAGACGCCGCCGATTATCTGATCAATCTTTTATATGCGAATGAATTTAACCGTTTAAAAATAAGGCAGGTTTAACATGGGAGTAAACTTAAAAGAAGGGTATCAATTGACACAATCGGCGTTAATCAACGTTGGGCGAAACTCGCCTGAACAGCGCGCTTATCTGCGCGATATTTTCTATTACCGCAAAAGCGCGGAAATCCGGAAAGTGCTAATGAGCGACATGAAACTGTACGACTGCGATACGGCAGATCTTAGCCGAATGAAACCGGTATTAATTCATTTCATTCCGGAATTTATTGAAAAGATTTGCACGTTGTACGATCAACCGCCGCTATTTGAATTCGAGGAAAAAGTGGCAGAAGATGAACGGCAAAAACTGTTAACCCTTCTGTCTGAAGTGCGAATTAATAACTTTTTCCCAAATAATTTTAATCTGACACGATTACACAATACGATCTTAGCCAATGTGCGCTATCATGCCCGACGGGATAAAATTTACCTGGAATCGCAATTCAATGCCAGTAATACGCTGGTTCTGCCATATCCAGACTATTACCCGGAGCCGGCGATCGTAGCCTACAAGGTCGGGGATCTATACTACGTCTGGGATCGCGTGAATCGCGAGCATTACTACCTGAAGAAAGAGCCAAAATTTG
>CAZNUN010000048.1:0-2064 GCA_964576275.1 uncultured bacterium
ACGTTGGCAACGTGGAGCTCTACCAACTGAGCTACTCTCGCATATCCAAAAAGCGCGTAAATTTAAAATCTCTGTCCGCTATATGCAATAATTTTTATTCTTGAACAAACCTAATTTTTCATCTAATTTCTTCCTATGAATTACCAGGAATACTGTATCCTGATTCCGGCTTACCAGGCAATGGAGACCTTACCAACTCTTCTCGATTCTATCCTGAAAATTTTCAATGGAAATCAAATATTCGTTATCGATGATGGTTCGACAGACAACACAAAAGCTATTGCCCGACACTATTCTCAGGTCAGATTCATAACCCATGACCGAAACCGTGGCAAGGGAGCCGCATTACTCACCGGAATTCAAATAGCGGTTCGATCCGGTTTCCGCTATGCCGTTTGTCTCGACGCCGATTTGCAGCATGATCCCGCTTACATTCCTGAGATGGTGGCTGCCCAGCGCCGCAATCAAACGGATTTAGTTCTCGGCAAACGGGATTTTCATCTCAAAACTATGCCTTTTCACCGCATCTTATCCAATACAATCACCTCTTTTCTCATCTCGATTCGCACTGGTCGGCGGGTTCATGACAGTCAGTGCGGTTACCGTTTGATGAACTTGAAAAAAGTCGCCCATCGCCGCTTTGCTGAAGACGGATTTCAGTTCGAGAGCGAAATTCTCATCAAATTACTTTCCGCTAAAACCAGCTTTTCAGAAATTCCCATTCCGACTATTTATAATAACGCCCGCAGTTCAATCAGCAATACCCGGGACACATTCAAGTTTATCATCCTCTTTTTCAAAAGCTATCTTTGGACATGATCATAGTTTTTAAAAAGCGAAAATTATAGTAAGTTTGCGCCGTTTTAGGGAGACTCTTGATGCTTGCTGATATATTAAAAATGATTGCCATTACCTTCATTCCGACCCTTGAGCTGCGGGCTTCGATTCCTTATGGAATATTTGCCACAGAATTACACTGGATGCTGGTCTTCGGCGTTTGTGTAATCGCTAACATCATTATCGGTACTTTTATATATCTTTTCATGGATGTTATTATTAAAATTTTGACAAAAATTCCATTTATTTCACGTATTTGGAATAATTACGTCGATAAAACCCAACACAAAATTCAGAAAGGTGTCGATAAATATGGCGAATGGGCAGTGGCTGTTTTTATCGGCATCCCTCTGCCCGGCTCCGGCGTTTATACCGGAGCGTTGGCTTCATACCTGATTGGGTTGAAGTTTAAAAAATTCATGGTCGCCAATGTTATCGGTGTATTAATTGCCGGCGTGATTGTTACAATCATCTGTATATCCGGTGCCGGCGTTAGCAACATTTTTATTAAGAATTTATAATCTTTCTGTTTGAATATTCTGGTTCGGAGTTATAAATTTGTCCGCTTTTTGGAAAACAAAACACGGGGCGTAGCGCAGCCCGGTTAGCGCGCTTGGTTCGGGACCAAGAAGTCGGAGGTTCAAATCCTCTCGCCCCGACAAAAATGTCTTTTACAGTTTATATTCTTTACAGTTCTGTCAAAGATAAATATTATATTGGTCAGACTCAGGATTTAAACAACCGGTTGATCGAACACAATTCCGGCGAATCGAAATCAACTAAATCCGGAATTCCGTGGAGAATCGCTTATCAAAAAGAATTCGATACCCGTAAGGCTGCGATGTCTTTTGAGAGCCATCTTAAAAAGATGAAAAACCGAAGATACCTGGAGTCAATCATTAAGCCCGGTTAGCGCGTCCCGATCTTATCGGGAAAGTCGGAGGTTCATCCCGATATTTATCGGGACTCGCCCCGACAAAAATGTCACACACGGTTTACATTTTCCCTTTTTAGTGAAAATACCATAACTGAATGCGTCAGCGGTTAGGCGGGGAAATTTCTCCGTGGAGCCCCTTCGGGGCAAATTGCATAACTGACTGATTGCATGAATGAATGAATGATTGATTGAATGAATGCCTCATTGACTGATTGCCTCAATGACCTAATGACTATAATTAGTCGCCCCTGAATAACAACTTAATATATTGTTAATATAGTACTTGCATA
>CAZNUN010000049.1:0-1652 GCA_964576275.1 uncultured bacterium
TGTCTCTTTTTCAACTCATTTCTTGACTACCCACACTTTTACGTGATGAACCAAACAAAAAACATCGATGCTTCTGATACAAAGCCGGGCGGCAGTTATGGCGAAGAGGGCTGGCTCCCGATTGGTTACTATTTTTCCGGATATTATGATGGAAACGGATACAGCGTCATTAATCTATATATTAACCGTCCTGAGTCTGGCAATATTGGCTTGTTTGGCTACATTTCCGGCGGCACTGTTACAAATCTTTCAATTACGGACTGTTCAATCAGCGGTTTAATGAATGTCGGCGGACTGGTTGGCACTTTAGAAGGGAGTTATGATAATAAGGCCGAAATCATTAATTGTTCGGTTTCAGGGAGTGTCACTGCATACGATAATCAAAATGTAAATGGAGTAGGTGGACTGGTCGGTACGAATAGCGGCGGCACAATAAAAAATTGCGTTAGTTCCTGTTCTGTAACAGGAAATTACCGTCAAGTCGGTGGATTGGTAGGAATAAATTCTGCCTCGAACTATAATTCTGCGATTATTAATTCCTGCAAGGCTAACGGCGTAGTCAAAGGTCTTTTTGAAGTTGGAGGACTTGTCGGATATAATAGCGGAAATGCTTACATCCAGCAATGCTGTGCATTTGATAGTGTGATATGCGCCAATCCTCCGGGTGGATATTATGTTCGCTATACCGGCGGACTGGTTGGTACGAATTACAACGGCTATATTACGGACAGTTACGCCCGGGGATTTGTACTTGGAGATGATTATGTTGGAGGATTGATTGGGTATAATGACGCCGGATCTGTGGGAAATTGTTACTCGACCGGCGAAGTATTTGGTTCTTCCAATGTGGGTGGTCTTGCCGGCGGTACATCTCGTTCGATCGGGCAAAGTTTTTACGACTCCACTACCTCTAATCAAAACGACACCGGTAAGGGCACGCCCAAAAGCACCTCCGCAATGAAAGCCCTGTCCTTGTTCATGAACTCCGGATGGGATTTCGAGATTGAAGACGCCAACGGCATACAGAACTATTGGGACATGGATACCTCCGGTTCTTATAATAACGGCTATCCGTTCCTGGCCTGGCAGAACGGTTCTGAAAAATTACTTAGTCTGCCGGCCGGCATGATTCCGTCAGTCGGAAATGGCAGCGAACAAAATCCTTTCGAGATCGCTTCATTTGAAAATCTGACCTGGGCAGCAGTCGATACCAATAACTGGGACAAACATTATATTCAAACAGCTGATATCAGCGCCGCGGAAACCCGCGATAATTCGAAATGGATTTTCGGCGGCTGGATGCCGATCGGGAAAGCCACTAAGGCTTTTACCGGTTCATATAACGGTAACGGTCACATAATCGATAGTCTGTATATTTCCCGGTCAGCTGGCAGCTATCAGGGATTGTTCGGATATACTTTTGGCGATACGATTCGCAATTTGGGCATTACAAACGTCACCATCACGGGCAAAGACCGGATCGGTGGGTTGATCGGTTTCGCCTCGGGAACGACGGTGGAACAATGTTTCAGCACGGGCAGTGTTTCCGGCAGCGAATATATCGGCGGTCTGATCGGTTTGAATTACCTAAATCAGGTCATTAGTGTCCGGTAAAAGTTGAGAAAAGGCTGGCACTCCCCCTAATTAGTGGT